>SVOT01000003.1:0-182149 GCA_015066225.1 Oscillospiraceae bacterium | reverse complement strand
GCAAGTGGCAGGTTTCGGGGCGCTTTGCGCCGATTGTATTAATTTGTTGTTGGGATAGATATTGTAGGGGCGGGTCTTGACCCGCCCGTTTGTGATTCGATTTTTGCGGGACGGTCAAGACCGTCCCCTACGTTTTAGTGGCAGGTTGGAAGTGGCAAGTTTCGGGTGCTGCGCACGGCGATTATAAATTCGTAATGCATAATTGTCGGGGTATTTCGTGCCGATTGTCAATTCTTGATATGGGGTTATGTCATATTTATGCATAGGTTGATTTGGTCAAAACAGGCTTATGTTCTAAAAAAGAAATAAAAAACCCGTTCAATATGGTAAAATGAATATGAATGTACTCGAATTTATTGAAAGGCGAAGGAGGTTACTATGAAAAAAGGCGTTAAGCTTACAGCAATTCTGCTTGTTATAATTTCATGTTTCATAATAGCCCCTGTGGTATCGGCGGTTGAAATCAGCGGTGACGTTGACAGGGACGGCAAAATAACAACAGCCGACGCAAGGCTTGTGCTTCGTTTCGCTTCGGGCATAGAGACACCCACAGCAAATGAAGAAAAAACGGCAGACATAAACCACGACGGTGAAATCACTATAGACGACGTGCGTGGTGTATTGATGATGGCGGTTGATTTGCTTTCTTTTGAGGAGCAGATGCTTCAGGCGGGCTTCCCCGTTTCTTATGTTGAGTATCTCGTGGATCTTCACGAAAAATACCCTAATTGGCAGTTTGTTCCTTTTATGACGGGGCTTGATTGGCAGACAGCGGTAAACGGCGAAAGAGATCCCCACAACAAACAGCTTATTGAAAATGACGTCAAAGCAGAATTCAAATGTACCTGCAGCAAATGTAAGGGCGTTGTTCAGGAAAAGCCAAGCTGGGTCAGTGCTTCTGAGCAAGCTGTTAAATATTATATGGATCCCCGAAACTTCCTTAACGAGAAGCAGATTTTCCAATTTGAAAGCACGGCTTTTAATGAAAATCAAACTATCACGGGTATCGAAGCTATTCTTGACGGCACCTGGATGCACGACAGCTCAATTAAATATCTTGACGCAAACGGTAACGAAAAAACATATAAAAAAGACGATAAAACAATGAAATATTCCGAAGCAATACTTTATTCGGCGGAAAAAAACAACATCAGCGCATATTACCTTGCATCAAAAATTGTGCAGGAGGTTGGCTCAACCTCGCCATCAAATGCGGGCGGAGCAAGCGGTGAAAACTCACCCTATAACGGCATTTATAACTACTATAACATCCGTGCCTATACAGGTGCGGCAGATGGGCTCAAGTGGGCAAACGGTGAAATGAAGGCAGCTGCAAAGGTGTCGATGTATAAATCAGCTTCCACCGATGCAACGGTTGTTGTTACCGTTCCCTCGGGCACGGAGCTTTACTATATGGGTAAAAGCGGCGATTTTTATAAGGTCAAAGCTATTGTAGGCGGTACAACCTATAAGGGATTCATTCTCAAATCAAAAATTTCTGCCGAAACCTCATACGGCAGACCGTGGGACAACCCCTATAAATCAATCTACTACGGCGCAAAATATATTTACGAATCATTCTCCGAGTTTCAGTTCACAGGCTATTTGCAGAAATTCAACGTCAACCCCAACTCCGAAAATATTCATTTCCACGAATATATGGCAAACGTGAGGGCTGCGGCGTTTGAATCCGAGCATACGTATGAGGCATACAAGGATGCGGGAATAACGGCAACCGCAAAAGAATTCTGTATTCCGGTTTTTGAAAATATGCCGAATGCAGACCTTACAAGGGAGGAGGCCTTCAAACAGTCAAAGCCCGATTTGGGCGATTCCTCCTCAACGGCATCAGCGCTCACACTTAAATGGGAGTCTTTACAGCTTGCTGAAAAATACCAGGTTTATAAATACGACACCACCGCAAAGGAATACGTTCGTGTTAAAACCACAACAGACCTTTCTTATACCGATTCAGCTCTTAAAGCAGGTGAGACGGCAAAATATAAGGTCAGGGCATATTACGTCAACGACGAGGGCGAAACGGTTTATTCAAAATACAGCTCCGTTTTCTATGGTGCGCTTGCCCCCAAAGCCCCAACGGGTGTTGCCGTTGCTTCGAAAACCGATGATACGGTTAAGCTTAAATGGACTGCTGTTGACGGTGTTAAATACGTTGTTTACAGGTACGATAGTGTAACGGCTAAATACACCGAGGTCGGCAAAACCTCATCAAATACATATACCGATTCAACAGTTTCAAGCGGAACAACCTATAAATATAAAATCCGTGCATATATAACAACCGACAGCAGGAGCTTCTATTCAGAGTATTCTGCGGCGGTTTCGGCAAAAACAACAGGTGAAGCGGTTACAAAAAGCGGCGTTGTTACGCTTACCGACGGCTATCTCAACGTAAGAGAAAGTGCAAGCACTGACGGCGCGGTTGTTGTCGAGCTGTATAACGGTGACAAGGTCACAATACTGGGCGAAACCGGCGATTGGTATAAAATCAAGGTCACAAAGGACGGCAAGGAATACACAGGCTATGCCTACGCTCAATACGTAAAGGTGACACAGACAAAGGAGACCTGCCCATACGCTGAGCCCACCGCCACCGTAAGGCAGAATGACTCCGGCGAGCCGGTAAAATGGGTTCAATGGTATCTCTGGAAGCTGGGATATTTGTCAGAAAGCGGAATAGACGGTCAGTTTGGTCCCACTACATATTCTGCAGTTATCGAATTTCAGACCGATTACAAGCTCGACACAGACGGTCTCGTTGGCTCAATGTCACGGGCGGCGATGAAAGAGGCGTACGGTTCATAAAATGAAAAAGCATTTAAAGAAAATATTGTTGACCTGTTTTTGCCTTTTCGGTGCTTTTGTGTTCACCGTTTCCGCACAGGCGGCGGGTATAAAAGGCGACATAAACAGCGATGGAAAAATCAGTCTTAAGGATGCACGAATTGCATTGAAATTTGCTTCATCCGTAAAAACGCCCACCGGCGCACAGCTTGTTTCCGGTGATATGGATTCTGACGGCGCAATCACTCTCGACGATGTGAGGGTGATTCTCGAAAAAAGCGTGGATATTGACTCGGTGCGGGTTTTGTCCCCTGTGGAGCAAATAACACCCACAAAAAATCAAGGCAGCGATACCCGTGTTAAATTCTGTAAGGTGACAGAGTATTGTGCTGAAACCTTTCCCTCAACGGTTCTCAATGATAAATCGAGCCCCTTGTTCACAACTCTGCCGAAGGGCACCTTTGATATGCTGGATTCAGAGCTTCTCACAGACAGCGGAAGCGGTAAACAGTTTTATAATCTGAAATCTGGCAGACGTGTCTATGCCAACGAGGTCAAAACCTTTACGGGCTACAAAATGCCCTATAACAAAATTGAGGCTATGACCCTTGTAAAAACAAAGGGCGGTTCAACAAAAATGTTTCTTGCCCTTGATTGGCGAGTCCCGTTTAACGCCGTGCTGAAGCCACAGAGCTACGAAAAGGGCTACGATGGGCGTGAGTTTAATATCAGCGGCGGCTTCACACCCAAATATATTGATTTCACCTTTTACTATACAAAGGCTGCAAGCGGTGCACCTGCATTCCCCGACAGCGATGTTGTGAAATCCTGCAAATGGATAATAAACGACGATAAAACTGCCACCCTCAGAGTGTATCTCAGGGAGCAGGGTGATTTTTACGGCTACACTACATATTACGACAAGGATAATTACCTTGTGATTTCCTTCAAGGAGCCGGCAGACAGTCTTAATGGGATGGTTATTGAGCTTGACCCCGGTCACGGCGGTAAGGAGCCCGGCGCAGGCTCGGGTACAGGCGTCTATGAAAAAGACATAACCTATAAAATTGCAAGCCAATTAAAAAATTATCTTGAGGATGCGGGCACAACCGTTGTGTTCTCGAGGGATAACGGCAGCACCGTGCCCGAAATTGAAGAACGACGGCTCAGCACAATAAAAAACGACCCCGATATGCTGATTTCAATTCACCTTGATTCTCTCAGCGACAGGTCGGCAAACGGCTCCTCGGTCTATTATTACACAAGCTATTCGGGCGAGCTGGCAGAAAGTATTTCGCAAAGCCTGCCGAAAGCTCTCAAGGATAATATTGGCTACAATATGAAAAATAAGGGTAGTCATTTTTATCCGTTCAGGGTGACAAGGGTTGAAAATTGCCCGTCGGTTCTTGTGGAATGCGGGTTTATATCCAATTCCTCGGATTTCAGAATTCAGAACTCTGCAAGCGGGCAGAAATACATAGCAAAGGGCATTTTCGACGGAATTGTCAGTTATGTGAATGAACAATAAAAAATTAAAGGTATCTCATTTGTGAGATACCTTTTTTGCTTTTAAAATATTACGTTTCCGTTTGTTGTAACCGATTTTATGTTTAAATCATCATCGAAAATAACGAGGTCTGCATCGTAGCCTTTTTCGATTTTGCCCTTTCGGTTGTCAACGCCAAGAACCTCGGCGGGGGTGAGCGTAGCCATTCTCACAGCGCTGTAAAGCGGCACGCCGATTTCTTTATACATATTTCTGACGCAATCTCTGAGAGTTGCGGCGCTTCCGGCAAGAGCGCTTCTGTCGGCGAGCTTCATGACGCCGTCTTCATAAATAACAGCCATGCCGTTTTCCTGAGTGTAAACTGTGTTTTCTTTGACGTCACTTGCAGAAAACTCAAGCCCGTCTGTTATAAGGTACATTTTCTTGTCGCCCTTTGATTTGTAAATGAGCCTGAGAACACCTGCGGGCAGGTGACGTAAATCTGCAATAGTCTGCGTTGTCAATTCGTCGAGCACAAGCCCCGCCTCAACAACACCCGCGGTTCTGAAAACACCCGTTTTAAAGCACGACGTGCAAGCGTTGTAGATGTGGGTAACGTCGCTGTAGCCGTGCTTCACAGCCTCCTCCACTTGCTCGAAGGATGCGGCGGAGTGGGCGACAGATGCCACAATGCCACGCTCCTTTAATTTTTCGCCAAGGCTAAGACAGCCCTCCTCCTCAGGTGCGGCACCCATAATAAGTATTTTATCCCACAAATCAAGAAGCTCATCGGGGGAGTCCTTTTCGGGGTTGAGAATGTTTTCGGGGCTTTGGGCACCCTTGTATTTGAGGTTGAGATAGGGACCCTCAAGGTGAACGCCGAGAATGTTTGCCCTCTTGCTTCTTTCTGAAGCTGTTTTTATGGACTGCACAACCTTTTTGAGCTGTTCAATAGGTGCGGCGAGAGTGGTTGGCACAATTGATGTTGTGCCGAATTTCAGATGTGCCTCTGCCATATCCACAATGTCCTGCGGGTTTTCGCTCATGGCACTTTTGTTTCCGCCACCGTGAACGTGGGCGTCAATAAAGCCGGGGGCAAGGTAGCTGCCGCCGCAATCCACAACCTTGTCGCATTCTTTAACATCATAGGTTGCTGCAATATCTTTGATTTTGCCGTTTTCGATGAGTAGTGCGCCCTCTGTAATTTTGTCGGGGAACACTATTTTTGCATTTATAAAAGCTGTCATAAAGTCACTCCGTAAATGAAATATATATATATAATTTTAACATATATAAAAAAGTTGTCAACTGCCGACTTTAAACGACAAACCTCTCACTCTGCCTTATGTATAATATGGATACAGGGGGGTGAAGAGATGGTGATTTATGCCGACGTGCTTGTGTCGGTCAATATTCTTGTTACGTACATAACACTTATTGCGACAAGGGTTGCTTGCAAGGTACCCACAAATAAATATTTTGTGGCACTGTCGTCTTTTTTTGGCGGAATTTTTTCCTTGGTGGTTTTTTTTGACGGTGGTGCGGTATTTTCTGTTTTTTATAAAATTATAACGGCGCTTATAATTGTTGCAATCGCTTTTATGCCCAAAAACATCCGCACATATTTAAAATGCTGTGTTTTATTTTTCGGTGTGACGCTCCTTTTCGGCGGTGCGATGCTGGCACTTTGCCTTGTTGAGCCGTCAAACATTCTTTTCGTTAACGGAACTGTTTATTTTGACATCAGTCTTTCTTATCTTCTCGGTAGCGTTGTGAGTATCTATGGCGTGTTTCTTGGAGCGAGCTATATTCTTGAAAAGCGTGCTTTTAAAAACGAGCTTTTTCGGGTGCGTGTTGAATTCAGAAAAATAAAAACAGAGTTCTTCGGCTTTTCGGATACCGGCAACGTTATGAGTGATGCCGTAACCGGCAGAGCCGTTATCCTTGCGGAGCTTTCGGCGGTGAAGCCGCTTTTGTCGCCCGAGGAGGCGGAGTTTTTCGGGTCAGGTGATTTTTCATTTGTTCCCCAAAGCCTTTCGGGAAAAATCCGCATAATACCCTGCTCAACGGCAACGGGCGACGGTATGCTTAAAGCGTTTTTGCCCGACAGGGTGGATATTTTTTCAGATAAAACAGATGTAAAAAATGCTTTTTGCCTTGTGGCGGTGACTCCGAAAAAGCTGTCAACCGGGGAATATGAAGCAATAATAAACAGCAGAATACTTATGAAGGAGAGTGCTTATGAGAAATAAAATGAAGCTAAGATTAATGCTTTTCAGAATAAAGCTGACTGGAAAGCTGAACAGAATACACTACATAAACAGCCCGCAAATTTTACCGCCGCCCCTTTCAAAGGATGAAGAGGAGAGTATGACCCTTGATTTGCAAGGCGGCTCAAAAAAAGCAAGAGATAAATTGATTGAGCACAATCTTCGCCTTGTGGTTTATATTGCAAAAAAATTTGAATCCTCGGGGGTGAATATTGAGGATTTGGTTTCTATCGGTACAATAGGGCTCATAAAAGCCGTCAACACCTTTAACCCCGAAAAAAACATAAAGCTTGCAACCTATGCTTCACGCTGTATCGAAAACGAAATACTGATGCACCTTCGGAAGGTGAATCAGCAACGGCTTGACATTTCTCTTGACGAGCCGCTGAACATTGATTGGGATGGTAACGAGCTTCTTCTCTCCGATGTTATGGGGAGCGACGGGCTTGAAATAAACGATAATCTTGAATATGAGGATGAAAAGCGGGTGCTTTATTCCTGTATGGCGGAGCTGTCGGAAAGAGAAAGGCTCATTATGAGTATGCGCTTTGGTATGAACGGCGAAAAGGAGCACACACAGAAGGAGGTGGCAGACTCCCTTGGTATTTCGCAAAGCTACATTTCACGCCTTGAAAAAAGGATAATAGTGAAGCTGAAGCGTGACATCGAAAAACAAACTGCACCAAAATAATTCTGAAAAAGAAAAAGTCCTTGAAATTTTCCATATATTGTACTAGAATGGATATATGGTTAAATATGGAAAAGAAGGGATTTTATGAATAAAGCGCAATTTGTTTTCAAGGCTATCGATGTTATCGGTTACCCCTTGCAAAATTCTGTGCATTTTAAAAACGTGTCTTGCGTTAAAGACATTTCTTATTCAGACCACCCCACCACAAAAGGGGACCTTTATTTTGACAAATCAATTTTAAACGACGGCAAAAAGCACCCCGTTATTGTTTATTTCCACGGCGGCGGCTTTATTATGGGCGATAAAAAATACCGTGTTTCAATCAGCGAATATTATGCTGAAAAGGGCTATTTTGTATTCTGTGCAAACTACAGAATGCCGCCGGAGAAACAGTATCCCGAGATGATGGTTGACCCTGTTCTTGCGGTGAATTTCCTGCCCACTCTTGCTGAAGAATATAACATTGACCTTGACAGCATCGTTTTAACAGGCGACTCTGCGGGGGGCTTTGTTTGTGCATATCTTGCGGCTGTGCGTTTTGATGACGCAATGCGTGAGGCTGTCGGTTGCCCTGCGGTAAAGGTTAATTTCAAGGGGCTCATGCTGATGTGCGGTATTTATGACCTTGACGTTCTTCTTAAAGGAACAACGCTTTTCGGCGTCATACCAACAACGGCAAAAATGCTTATCGATTTTGACTTGAAAAAAGATATGTCAAATATCAGCGAGTATGAATATTTTCCGTATCTTTCACCGGCAAGCTTCGTTAACGAGAAATGGTGTTCAACATTTATCTGCTGGGCAGATGATGATATCGTCTGCCAGGGTCAGGGCGAGCCTATGGCAGAAAAGCTCAAGGCTGTTGTGCCATATTACGACGATTACCATGTAAAAGGCATAACAAATAACCATTGCTTCCACCTTACACCAACAATAAACAAATATGCAAAAGAATGTATGGCGAAATCCGCCGCATTTCTTGAAACACTCTTCGCAGAAGAAACAGTTGAAGTGTGAAAAAAGGCATCTGCTTAGCAGATGCCTTTTTTAATGAAGCGGTAAGAGTGAATAGTGAAGAAGTAGGGGACGGTCTTGACCGTCCCGCAGAAATCGAATACACAAACGGGCGGGTCAAGACCGTCCCTAAAATATTCGTTTAATCAGCGAAGAGTGACCGTAAGGGGGCGACCCACCACCCCGCAATTTGATTTTAATCCACGCTTGAAACTTTATTCTTATAGAAAACAATGTTATGTGTCCTCTTGCGGTGCCCAAAATTCTTTGTTCGCTGTTCGCTTCACAGAATTTTGACCGCTACGCCAACTCACACTCCCTTCATCCGCCACTGGCGGCGGTCGTGTTCCTTGCCCCCTCCCTATTTGCCGTTGGCAAACAGGGATGATAGGCTTCGCAATGCCGCAACAAATTAATATAATCGGCACGCAGTGCCCCGAAACTTGCCACTTGCCATTTGCCACTTGCAACTAAAAAAAGAACGGTCAAGAGACCGTTCTTTTTAAAATTATCTGATGTTTCCTGTGCTTGTTTTAAGTGTAACGTCGTGTGCGCCGCCCTCAACAATACTTGTTGCAGAAACGAGAGTGAGCTTTGCATCTCTCTGAAGGTCGGGGATTGTAACAACGCCGCAGTTGCACATTGTTGATTTAACCTTGTAAAGGCTCTTTGTAACGTTGTCGTGGAGTGAGCCTGCATATGTTACGTAAGAGTCAACACCCTCCTCAAAGGAGAGCTTTGAAGAACCGCCAAGGTCATATCTCTGCCAGTTTCTTGCTCTGTTGGAGCCTTCACCCCAATATTCTTTAACGTATGTGCCGTTGATGTTGAGCTTGGGTGTGGGGCTTTCGTCGAATCTTGCAAAATATCTGCCGAGCATCATAAAGTCTGCACCCATTGCAAGAGCGAGAGTCATATGGTAGTCGTGAACGATACCGCCGTCGGAGCAAATCGGAACGTAAACGCCTGTTTCCTCAAAGTATTCATCACGTGCTGCAGCAACCTCAATAAGAGCGGTTGCCTGGCCTCTGCCGATACCCTTTGTTTCACGGGTGATGCAGATTGAACCGCCACCGATACCGACCTTGACGAAGTCTGCACCTGCCTCAGCAAGGAAACGGAAGCCGTCACGGTCAACAACGTTGCCTGCGCCGACCTTGACTGTGTCGCCGTATTTTTCACGTATAAAAGCGATTGTTCGCTTCTGCCATTCTGTGTAGCCCTCGGAGGAGTCGATGCAAAGAACGTCTGCACCGGCGTCAACAAGTGCGGGAACACGCTCAGCGTAGTCACGGGTGTTGATACCTGCACCTACCATATAGCGCTTGTGCTCATCGAGGATTTCCTGGGGATTTTCCTTGTGCTGAGAATAGTCCTTGCGGAAAACAAAATACATAAGCTTGCCGTTGTCATCAACAATGGGGAGGGAGTTGAGCTTGTTTTCCCAGATGATGTCGTTGGCTTCTTTAAGAGATGTTGAAGCGGGGGCTGTAATGAGCTTGTCCAAAGGAGTCATAAATTCAGAAACCTTGAGGTCAAGGGGCATACGGCTGATTCTGTAATCGCGGCTTGTAACAACGCCGAGAAGCTTGCCGTTTGCTGAGCCGTCGTCTGTAACAGCCATTGTGGAGTGACCGAGACGGTCGTAAAGCTCAACAACGTCTGAAAGAGTGTTATCGGGACAAAGGTTTGAATCGCTGAGCACGAAGCCTGCTTTGTAGCTTTTGACCCTTGCTACCATAGCTGCCTCATCTTCGATAGACTGTGAGCCATAGATGAAAGAAATGCCGCCTTCCTTCGCAAGAGCAATAGCGAGTGTGTCGTTTGAAACGGACTGCATAATAGCAGAAACCATGGGGATGTTCAATGTGATAGGTGATTCTTCACCCTTTTTAAATTTGCAAAGAGGGGTTTTGAGGCTGACGTTTGCGGGGATGCAATCGGGACCTGTGTAACCGGGGATAAGCAAATATTCGCTGAATGTTCTTGAAGGCTCGTTACAATAATGTGCCATATTATTCGCTCCTTTGTGTAAATTATTACCCTTTATTTTATTCTTTATTTCACCGGTTGTCAACTATAAAAAGTAACTATTTTCGACCTTGTTTTTTCAATTAAATTATTGTAAAACAACATATAGTGTGATATTATTGACCTATTCAAAAGTTTTCAGCGAGGTTAAGTTTATGGCTCATTTTGAAATTGATTTTCACGACAAAAACAGTGAAAGATATATGCTGAGCGGTCGCATCAATCAGATTCTTAACGATATGTATTCAAAATTCGTTATTATCGACAGCGTTGATACCGGCGACTTTATGTTCAAAGACGGTCAATATACCTTTGACCAAAAGGATGAGGGCGAGTGGGTGCCCTTCAAAGCCAACAAGGATTTTTGGGGCTACCGTGAGTGCTATTGCTGGTTTAAGCAGACTGTTACAATCCCCGAGGAGTTCAAGGGTCAGCACGTTATCTACACCCTCAGACCCTATGCAAGAGCGTGGAATAACGAGGTTAACCCGCAGTTTATTATCTATATAAACGGCAAGGTTGTTCAGGGTGGCGACAGCAACCACCAATACGTAACCGTTACACCCTGTGCAGAGGGTGGTGAGGAGCTTGAAATCTACATAAACGCCTATTCCGACGATTGGGAGTGGAAGGGTCAGATTCAGCTCGGTGCAAGCCTGCAGGCTTTCGACGACATTGCTTTTGCTACATATTTTGATATTCTCACACCTCTCAAGGTTGCAAAATATCACGGTGAGGACAGCGATGCACGTGTTAACATAATCAAAGCCCTTAACGAGGCCTGCAACATTCTTGATATTGACACAAACGACCGTGATGCTTTCCATAAATCCGCTGTTGCGGCGTCAGAATACCTTGATAAAAACCTCTACGGCAGGTTTGAGGAGGCAACCTGTTGGGCAATCGGCCACACCCATATCGACGTTGCCTGGCTGTGGCGTCTTCGTCAGTCAAGAGAAAAGGCTTGCCGTTCATTCTCAACTGTTCTCAAGCTTATGGAGGAATACCCCGAGTATAAATTTATGTCCTCACAGGCTCAGCTTTATGACTACGTCAAGCAGGATTACCCCGAGGTTTTTGAAGAAATCAAAAAACGTGTCAAAGAGGGCAGATGGGAGCCCGAGGGCGCAATGTGGGTTGAGGCGGATACAAACGTTGCCTCCGGTGAAGCCCTTGTAAGACAGTTTATGGTTGGCAAACGCTTCTTCCGTGATGAGTTCGGCGTTGATAACAAAATTATGTGGCTGCCCGATGTATTCGGCTATTCTGCGGCTATTCCGCAGCTTATCAAAAAAAGCGGAATGAAATATTTTATGACAACAAAAATCAGTTGGAATGAATATAACAAATTCCCTTATGATACATTTATGTGGCGCGGCATCGACGGCACAGAGGTGCTCTCACACTTCCCGCCCTCCTGCCACGTTACGGTTGACGAAAGAAAAAATTGGCAGACCACCTACAACAGCAAGCTCAGACCTCTTTACGTTCTTGGTGGCTACAAGCGCTATTCACAAAAGGACCTCAACAAGGATTACCTTATGTCCTACGGTTGGGGTGACGGTGGCGGCGGCCCCACGGTTGAAATGCTTGAATATGGCAGACGAATGGAAAAGGGTATTCAGGGCTGTCCCGTTGTTAAGCAGGCATTCTCAAGAGATTTCTTTGAGGATTTAGATAAAAAGGTAACAGGTAACAAGCGTCTTCCTACCTGGTGCGGTGAATTGTACCTTGAATTCCACCGCGGCACACTCACAAGCCAGGCGAGAAACAAAAAATATAACCGCAAGAGCGAATGTCTTTACCACGACGTTGAAACTCTTTCGGCTATTGCAAATAAAGAAATCGGCTTTAAATATCCCAAGGACGAGCTTCTCGAAAACTGGAAGCTGATTCTTCTCAACCAGTTCCACGATATTCTTCCCGGCTCATCTATTGCTCAGGTTTATGAGGATAGCAAGGCGGATTACGAGAAGGTTCTTGAAGCGGGCTGCAAAATGGCAGGTGAGGCACAGGGTGCTCTTATCAGTGAAATCAATCTCAGTGAAGACAGCATTGTCGTTTTCAACACAACAGGCTTCAACCGTCACGATGCCGTAATCTGCGACATCCCCTGCGACGAAGCATTTGCTTTGTTTACAAAGGATGGCAAGGAGGTTGCATATCAGCGCACCTTTGACGGCAAAATGGTGTTTGTTGCAGACGTTCCCTCAAAGGGCTATGCAAGCTACACCGTAAGAAAGTGTCTTCCCTCTGTTTTCGACAGCGTCAATGCAGAGCGTGACAGGGCTTCAACACCATATTTCGATATTGAATTCAACAGCGACTTCAACATTCAGAAGCTCGTTCACAAAAAATCCGGCAGAAGCGTTGCCCCGGACGGGCAGACTGTGGGCAAGGTTATCGCTTACCAGGACAGACCCCACAATCACGAGGCGTGGGATATCAAATGCTATTTTGACGAAAAGAGCTGGGAGCTTGATTTCAAAAAAGCGGAGCTTATTGAGTTGGGCGCAGTCAGAGCCGTCTATAAGGTTGAAAGAGAATTCCGTGATTCAACCTTTACAGAATACTATTGCGTTTATAACGAGCTTGAAAGAATCGACGTTGATTACGAGGCAGACTGGCACGAGGACCACGTTGTTCTCAAGGCGGATTACCCCGTTGACGTAAACACCACAAAAGCAACCTTCGATATTCAGTTCGGTAACGTTGAGCGTTCAACAACAACCAACACCACCTGGGAATTTGCGCAGTTTGAAGAATCAATGCATAAATGGGTTGACCTTTCAGACAACAGCTTCGGTCTTTCAATCCTCAACGATTGCAAATATGGCTGTGATGTGAAAAACGGCAGAATCCGTCCCACACTTTTCCGTTGCGCAACAAGACCCAACACAATTCAGGACAGGGAATTCCATTCCTTCACCTTCTCAATCTATCCCCACGAAAACAGCGTTCACAACTCCTCTGTTGTTAAAGAGGCATATAATGTGAACTATCCGCTTTATGCCGTACCCGTTAAAGCACAGGCGGGCACAAAGAACAGCGAGTATTCACTTGTTGAGTGTGACAAGGAAAATGTTGTTATTGAAACCGTTAAGATTGCAGAGGATAGTGACGCTATCATTGTTCGTGCATACGAAACGTGGAACAGCAAAACTCCCGCTGTGCTTACGTTCTGCGACGAAATTCTTTCTGCAACAGAATGTAACCTTATGGAGGAAGAGGATGAAGCCGTTGAGTTTGCAGGCAATGCACTTACAACAGTTTTCAAGCCCTTCGAAATCAAAACATTTAAAATAAAATTCAAATAAGGAATAATTATGAACTACAGTTTTTTTGCGATGATTTCAAGAATGAAATACATCGACCGCTGGGCATTAATGCGAAATACCGACCGCGAAAGCCTTGACAGTCACTCTAAAGAGGTGGCTGTCATCGCACACGCTCTGGCGATTATCGGCAACAAGCGCTTCGGCAAAGGCTATAATGCAGACCGTGCGGCGGTTCTCGGGCTTTATCACGATGCCCACGAAATAATAACCGGCGATATGCCCACACCCGTTAAATATCAGAACGACGATATTCTTGTTGCTTTCAAGGCAGTTGAGGAATCTGCAAATCAAAAGCTCCTCAGCAAATTGCCCGAGGATTTGAGAGATGAGTTTTCTCTTGTTCTTGATGAGGCTTACGATGAAGAGTTGAAGCCCCTTGTAAAGGCGGCGGATAAAATCAGCGCCCTCATAAAATGCATTGAGGAGCGCAAGGCGGGCAACACCGAATTCCGCGAAGCCGAAAGTGCAACAAGACAGCGCATTATCGACTCGCATGTGCCCGAAGCCAACGTTTTTATGGAAGAATTTCTTCCTGCATACGAACAGACACTTGATATGCTATAAAAACAAGGAGCAGTAAAAACGAAAGTTTTTACTGCTCCTATAATATTGATCAACATCTTAATCAACATCCGTGAAATCAACTTCTCTGTAGCCGTCGCCGTCGGTGTCGGTGGGGAGAAGCTTTTTGTTTTTGTAAATTGTTTGTGAAAGTATAAGAATAATTCCCCAGGCAAGGCAGCCAAAGCCGATGAGTGAAACGATGGTCGTTGTGCCCTTGAAGGGGTTGAAAATCAGCGAAAGTCCCCAGATAAAGGACAGCACCGAGCCGATGATTTTAAACGGACCCCTGAGAAAACCGCCTGTGAAAAACGATGTTACCCCGTAAATAAGAATGCAAACGCCCATAAAAAACGGCAGAATTGAAAGCAAAAATTTCGGGTGCAGAAGCAGAAGAAATGCACAAATCAGCAAACCGCCGCCGCTGACAATGTCTTTAACGGAGCCGCTGCTGTCATCTCTTGTGCCAACATAGCGTGCAATTCTTATAATGCCCGCAATAAGGCACACGGCGCCCGCCGCAATGCTGACGCCCACAACCGTCATTCCGGGCATAGCCAAAAGAATGATGCCCAGAATCACAAAGCCTATGCCCTGCGCAAGGCGGGGGAGCTTTTTGGAAAATTTGTTTTTTATTGTTTTCATTTATATTCACCAAATATATTTTAACTGAAAATTTATAACAGATAATTACCAAAATATGAAAAAATTAATAATTTTCGTGCATTTTATTGACCTCTGCGGTGACCTTTTCCATATACTCACCGTGAAGCTTGAATTTAAAGGTGAAAACAAGCAACGAAAGAACAAGCAAAATAACAGGTGCCCAAAGCATCATAAAGCTGATTGCCCCTTTAACCTGCGGGGTGTTTGCGGCGTGAAGATTTTCGTTGTATTTTGAAGCGTCAAGACCCGCAAAAAGGATAATTGTCTGAATGGTGTATGCCATTTTCTGCAAAAAGCCCTTCATAGAGAAGGTGATGCTCTCTGAACGGAAGCCCTGCTTATATTCACCGTAGTCAACAATATCTGCAAGAAATACCGTCTGCGAAACAAACATTGAGGCAATACCGATTGAAGCAACCGTGTAGCAGATGTTCATAAGAAGATATGAGGATGCAAGCTTTACCGAAAGCATCATTCCGAAAAAGCCCGCAATAGCAAGACCGAGTGAGGTCTGATAGGTTCTTCTGCGTGTTGTGAATTTCATCATTATCGGTATAACACCAAGACCGAGAATTGAACCCACAGCGCCGAAAAGGTTAAAGGCACTTTGCTTTCCGGGGTCGCCCACAACAACGTCGAAATAATAAACGCCAACGCCCGAAACCATATACCAGCCTGCGTTTGAAAGCATGGCAAAAAGCATAAATATAAGAAGCTGGTCGTTGTTTTTTGCGATTGAAAACATTTTTTTGAAGGAGAATTTTTCCTTCGGCGTTGTCAGGTGGTGCTCCTTTGTGTTAAGCACGCTTATTGAAGAAAAGCCAACAAGACACAGTGCGCAGATAATCGCCCACAGGCTGAAGCCCCTTGCGTCTGCAACCTTTTCGCCGTTTTGCATTGTTTCGCTGAGTATGGGCAGAACCATAGGGGTGAAAATAGAGATAATTCCCTGGCCGATGCCCGAAAAGCTGCGGGCAACCGTTGCAATAAGGCTGCGCTCCTTGGGGTCGGTTGTAAACGACGGCACCATTGACCAGTAGGGGATATCCGCCATTGTGTTTGTCATTCCCCAGGCAACGTAAAGAAAGGCAACGTATATGTATATCGGCAAGCCGCCCAGCTCAAAGCCGGGGTTCGTGAAAAGAAGCGACAGAACAATGGCGTTACAGGTTGAGCCGATAAGAATCCAAGGGCGGTATTTACCCATTTTTGTTCTTGTGTTGTCAACGATTGTGCCCATCAACGGGTCGTTTATTCCATCCCAGATTCGGGCAACAGGGGTGAGGAATAAAAGGAATTTTTTATTAAGGTGCAGAATGTCTGTCAGGTATTTTGAAAGAAATGAATAGAAAAGACCGTAGCTCAGGTCAAGACCCACAGCCCCGATGCCGTAGGAGAACATATTTTTGATTTTTCCCTTTTTCATAGCAATCCTCCGAAAGTTTATATGTAAATTATATCAACTATGTAAGATGTTGGCAATAATTATTTTCTTCAAATTCAAAAGTGATACTAAGTAGTATCACTATGTATCACCTATGGCGAAACAACAAAACTCTCCACAGAATGAAATCCGTGGAGAGCTTTTCTTTTTTACATTTCAACAGCCTTGATGTTAAAGCCGAATTTTACGGTTTTTTCATCGAAAAGACGGTTGTTTTCGTCGTTGTTGAGGGAGCTGTCCTCGCTGAGAGCATTGAATCGGGCATCAATGTTAAATATTGTGTAGGGCTCTTTTTCAAGCTCAAAGTCGTGCTTCTTTTCAGTTAACTGCTCGGCAGAATAGTGTGAAGCGTTAAATGAAAATTCCTCGGCACCCATAAAGCCTGTAACAAGAATACCGCTTTCGCCCTTTTTACCAACCGCAACACGGCGGGTTTTAAAGTGGCTTGAGTTTTCCTGCGGTCTTATGTAGTGAACGAAGTTGTCGCTGACAGAAAGCTCATAGCTACCGTATCTTGCGGCCTTGTAACGGTCGGGATAGGTTTCTGTTTCACCAAGACCGAAATAAACAATATCCTCGTTTTCTTCCTTCATAAGAAGCTCTATTCCCAGCCTGGGGATGAGAGGTGCATTTTCACGTATGTCGCCGAAGAATTCAACGTCAACAGAGCCGTCACCGTGGAAAATATATGCAACCCTGCCCTTGAGTATGGGGGGATTTGCGGGACCGCCCAAAGCAATTTCGGTGCTGATTACAACCTTGTTTGCTTCTGTTTTTTCAACCTCGGTTTTGTAGGTTTTCTGCGCTACGTGGTGCAGGTGGTTTGCAATCCACTCGTCAACAGAGCCCCTGTTGTAGGCGGGTGCGTGCCACATTTTGAATTTTGCAGGGGCTTCGAGAAGCTCCTTGCCGTTTTTCTTCAATGAACAAATTCTGCCATAGGGCTTGTCAAAGGTGAATTCAGTGTCCCCGCAGGTAATAACAGCATATCTGTCGCCGTTGTCAAGCTCAACGACGTTGCCATCCTTGCTGATTTCCGCTTTTTCGGTGGCAATCTCAAATTGCAGGAAGCCAACCTCATAGCCCTTTTCTGCCCAGGGCGTGTCATTCTTCTGGCAAATTGAAGCACTCACGAAGCAGTCGCCCGAAAGAGTGTATTCACTCTCGTCAAGGATTTTAAAGGTCCTTTCACTCTGAGGTGCGATATCAAGGGTGTCAATTTCACCCTCGGCAATAAGCTTTTCGTCACAGGTGAGCTTCCATTTAAGTGAAAGGTCTGAAAGGTCTGCAAAATAGCGTACACTCTTAACGGTGAGAGCGCCGTTTTCATAGCTTCCCCTGAAGGGCTCGTAAACCTTTTTCATATCATAGTAGCCGGGGCGTGGACTTCTGTCGGGGAAAACAAGACCGTCTATACAACAGATTCCGTCGTTGGGGAAGTCGCCGAAATCACCACCGTAGTAGTAGCGTGCATTGCCGTTTTCATCGGGGATGTTGAGAGCGTGGTCGGTAAGCTCCCAGATACAGCCGCCGCAGAAGTTGTCGTGTTTGTCAACAAGCTCCCAATAATCGTAAACGTCGCCCGTTGACATTGAGCAAACGTATTCGCACATATAAAAGGGCTTTGTGTATTCCTCATTGTTGCAGTAATCATCGATATAGGGCACGCTTGCATACATTCTGCTTTCAACGTCGGAAATATCCTTGAAGCATTCGCCCTCGGGAACAGCCTTGAATTCAAGGTGTGAGTTTTCATAGTGCACGATTGCTTTTTCGTCACGTGATTTTATGTATTTTCTCATAGCACGGTGGTTTTTGCCACAGCCACTCTCATTACCCAGTGACCACATAATAACCGCACCGTGGTTTTTATCTCTTTCGAAAAGCCTTGCCGCACGGTCAACGTAAGCCGGCTCCCACTCGTCAACTGTTGAAAGCATTGACCAACGCGTCCAATCCCAGTCGGAGGCGGTGTTGTAGCCCATACCGTGGGTTTCGATATCTGCCTCGTCAATGAAATAGAAGCCAAGAGCCTCTGCAAGCTCGTAAAAACGTGGGTCGTTGGGGTAGTGAGATGTTCTGATAGCGTTAACGTTTGCGCGCTTTAAAAGAAGCAAATCCTCCTTCATCTGTTCAACCGTCACAACGTAGCCGTTTTCTGTTGAATCGTGGCGATTGATACCTCTGAGCTTAACACCCTTGCCGTTTACAAGAAGCACCTTGTTTTCAATTTTAACCTCTCTGAGGGCAAGCTGAAGGGGTATGATTTCATCCTCAACTGTGAGGAAAAGGTTGTAAACATAAGGTTTTTCGTCGTTCCAAAGAAGGGGATTTGCGATTTCAATTTTAAAGGTGCTGTCGGCACTCTCGCCCTGTGAAATAAGCTCACCCTTTGGTGAAGCAACGCCGTAAAGCACAGGAGCGTCACCTGTGAGAGTGCACTCAACAGTAAGTGTGCAAAGTGAATAATCCTCGTTAAAGGCTTGTCTTACAAAAACGTCCTCAAGACGAGTCTTGTTTCTCGAAAGGATGTAAACCTCTCTGAAAATGCCCGAAAGGCGGAAATAATCCTGGTCTTCAAGATATGAGCCGTCGCACCATTTTACGTTGAGAACGGCGATTTTGTTTGTGCCCTTTTTAACATATTGTGAAATATTAAATTCGCTTGTGCAGTGCGAAACCTGGCTGTAGCCCACAAAGCTGCCGTTTACCCACAGATAAAAGCAGGATGAAACGCCCTCAAAGGTGATGATGGAATCTCTTTCCAGCATTTCATCGCTGACCTCAAAATCTCTGATATAAAATGCACAGGGGTTTTCCTCCGGCACGTGGGGCGGGTCTGTGGGAAACGGGTACATCAGGTTAGAATAAAGAGGCTTGTCGATTCCTTCGATGTCATAAAGCTGAAAGTTTCCGGGCACGGGAACCTTGTGAAGGTCTGCTATGCTGCAGCCTTCTTCATATAAGCTTTCGTCGATGTCCTCAAAGCTCTTGAAATATTTAAAGCTCCATTCGCCGCAAAGGTTTGTCAGGTAATATGACTCGTTGCGGTCGCCCGAAAGGGCAGCTTCAAGACTGTCGTAGGGTATAAAATATGCCCTTGGTTTTTCGGTGCCTATGTGCAGATGCTCAAGGCTTTTGTGGTATTGCTTGAATTTCATATTTAAACCTCTTTCCGAGTTTATTTCAGCATTGTTAAAAATTCATAGGTGTCGCCGTGCAGACAGCAGACCTCGTCACGCATAGCTTCAAAGCAGCTTTGCGTTGCGAAGCAGTCCGAAAGGGCTCGGTGGGCGCTGTCGTTCTTCTTGCCGTAAAAATCCACCATATCAGAAAGTCGGTGGTGGGGAAGAGCGGGGTGAAGCTTTCTGAAAATTGCCATTGTGTCAATGTAGTCGTTTCTGAAAAAATCCGCCGAGGCGGCAACAAAGCGCACATCAAAATTCACGTTGTGGCCAACAACGAAATCATCGCCCACAAAGTCAAGAAAATCTGGCAGAACGCTTCGGGGGTTGGGGGCAAAACGCACCATTTCAGTGGTGATTCCCGTGATGGCTTCAATAGCCGGCGGAATTGGAAAGCCCGGGTCACAAAGGCTCTGAAAGGTGTCAACAGCCTGAAAATCACGAACCCTTACCGCCGCAAATTCAATTATAAGGTCACGCCCGGCGCAAAGCCCCGTGGTTTCAAGGTCGATTACCGTGTAATCCTTGGGAAAGGCGACAATTTTTCGCCCCGTGTTGCCGGTTGGCTCAACCTTTTTAATGAAAAAGGGAACGTCATCTCTCGTGAAAATCATATCTTTACTCCGTATGTATTAATATACATAATATATCATATACAGCAGCTATATACAATGCGTTTTTTGTAAAAATAAAAAATCCCTTACGCTTTGAACGTAAGGGATAAGAAGTGGAATTACATAAGCTTGAGATAAAGCTCTTTGATTTCTTCAACGCTTGTGTCTCTGGGGTTACCGGGGCGGCAAGCGTCGTCAAAGGCGGACTGTGAAAGGAAGTCGAGGTCTTCTGCTTTAACGATTTCTTTGAGGTCAGCGGGGATACCAACGTCAAGAGAAAGCTGCTTAACAGCGTCGATAGCCGCTTTTCTTGCATCCTCAAGGCTCATAGCGTCAACGTTTTCAACGCCCATAGCCTTTGCAATATCTCTGTATTTTTCGCCTGTTGCAGGTGCATTGTATTCCATAACCGTGGGGAGAATGATTGCGTTTGCAACGCCGTGGGGTGTGTCATAAACAGCGCCGAGGGGGTGAGCCATTGAATGAACAATGCCAAGACCAACGTTTGAGAAGCCCATACCTGCGATGTACTGGCCAAGAGCCATGCCCTCTCTGCCGTCTGCTGTGTTTTCAACAGCGCCACGAAGAGATTTTGCAATGATTTCAATAGCCTTGATGTGGAACATATCGCTCATTTCCCAAGCGCCCTTTGTGATGTAGCCCTCAATAGCGTGGGTGAGTGCATCCATACCTGTTGCGGCGGTAAGACCCTTGGGCATTGAAGCCATCATATCGGGGTCAACAACTGCAACAACGGGGATGTCGTGAACGTCAACGCAAACCATTTTTCTGTTTTTCTCGGCATCGGTTATAACGTAGTTGATTGTAACCTCAGCGGCTGTGCCCGCAGTTGTGGGAACAGCGATGATGGGTGTGCATTTATTTTTTGTGGGTGCAACGCCCTCGAGGGAGCGAACGTCTGCAAATTCGGGGTTTTCGATAATAATACCGATAGCCTTTGCTGTGTCCATTGAAGAGCCGCCACCGATAGCAACGATGCAGTCAGCGCCGCTTGCCTTGAATGCTTCAACACCTGTCTGAACGTTTTCAATTGTGGGGTTGGGCTTGATGTTGCTGTAAATTTCATAGGGGATTTCAGCACCGTCAAGAATATCTGTTACCTTTTTTGTAACGCCGAATTTGATAAGGTCGGGGTCAGAACAAACAAAAGCCTTTTTAAATGCTCTTGCCTTGATTTCTGTTGCAATCTCAGCGATTGCACCCTTGCCGTGATAAGATGTTTCGTTAAGAACAAATCTGTTTGCCATTGTGAGAACTCCTTTGATTTTATTAGATTAAAAATCTTGACTATATTTTATAACAAAAGAATTTGCAGGTCAATACAAAAACAGAAACTTTGTTTATTTTTTCACAATTTTGTTTGCCTGTTATTCAAAAAACGACGGATACCGCCAAAAGGGTATCCGTCGTTTTAATAAATTTGTTTATCTGATGTGTTTCCATCCGCAATTGTCGTTTATGAAATCCTTCAATGATTTGATATAATCAAGGTCATCGTCATAAAACGCCATATAAACAATTTCGCTTGTTTCATCATTTGTTGCAATAAAAATCAATCTTTTGGGGTAGTTTATCTCATTGCCGTAGTCATCGTTAACGGATAACGCACGAAAAACGTAGCCACCAATTTCTACCGTAGGGTCTATGGAAGAGCGATCGTCGCTGATGGTTTCTACTTGGAAAATGTAATTATCTTCAATAAGAGCTTTTTGCTCTTTATATTCCGCTTCGTCGTATTTACATATTAAATGAAATGCGTATTCATCAAAAATAAATTCCTGTGAAAAATAGTCGTAATAACTTATGTTTTCAGGGGAGCCGATCTCGTTAAGTCCGGGCATAGGCTTGAAATTGATTGCAATTTCAGTATAATGCTCAGCTACGTCGTCGTTGGTGTATTTATCCAACATTTCGTGTTTGAACATTAAATATGTAACGAGGAAAATAAAAACGAATATAATCAGCAGCAGTGTGTTCAGAATCAGTTTTACGGAACGTTTTCTTTTAGAAAAAATCAAAAGAAAACTTAACAGCATAGTGAGTAAAGGGATTACAAAAAATCCCAGAACAAATGCTGTGTCAAAAATTATATTAGAAAAGATAAAAATAATACCCACAACGATTGCACCCAAGGGCAAGAGACTTGATAAAGTCAGCGCTATAATTTTGCGGGCAGTAACACGTTCTTTAATTTTCATATATATCCCTCCCACAACCATTATAGCAAAAACTCGGGAAAATACAATGTTTTGGAAAAAGTGGTATTTTATATCATAGCGTGTATAAAAAAATATGCTTTACCTCTTGATTTTTTAAAACCATTTATGTATAATAGCAGGGCACTTTAACGAAGTGCAGAATTTTATACACCAAATTCTTTGAACAGATGGAGAGTTGTCCGAGCTGGTCGAAGGAGCACGATTGGAAATCGTGTAAACGGCCAAAACCGTTTCGTGGGTTCGAATCCCATGCTCTCCGCCAAGAAATACAGAGCATTACCGTTAGTGTAGTGCTCTGTGTTTTTTTATGAAAAGAATTGGGATTCGAACCCACCCTCGGCGAAGCCGAACAAAATCGGGTGTTTGCGAAGCAAACGATGGGCAGAGCCCATCGAATCCCATGCTCTCCGCCAAAAAATACAGAGCATTACCATTGTGTAGTGCTCTGTGCTTTTTTTATGAAAAGAATTGGGATTCGAACCCACCCTCGGCGAAGCCTTGATGCAGATGCTTGCGAAGCCTATCATCCCTATGCACTTGCGTGCACAGGGATGATAGGCTTCGCAACGCTGTTAGATGTTAAAAACTGGCGGCTGGCGACTAACGACTAGCATCTTTACAATGCCGTGCGCAGCACCCGAAACCTGCCACCTGCCACTTCCAACTTGCAACTTGAATCTGTCATCTTTCATTTGTGTTTTCCCAAAATATATGCTACTATATTATCGGTGATGAAAATGAAGAAAAAGATTTTAATAATTCTCGGTAGTGTGTTGGCGATTGTTCTTGTTGCGGCGATTGTTCTTGCGGGCAACACATTCTTGTATTACCCCCACTATAAAGAGAATAAGCAGTCGGTCAGCATCGAGCCCGAAAAAGACAATGTGAAAATGATGAGCTACAACCTGCGTTGCATAAGCCCCACCGACTGGGGCAAAAAGGGCTGGTTTTACCGTGCAGATTTAATCATTGATGACATCGTCGAAGAAAAGCCCGGTATAATAGGCTTTCAGGAATCAACAAAATGGCATTATTCCTACCTGGTTGAATCCTTAAAGGGCTACGATTCCGTCATCACATATCGTGACGATGCCTTTAACTCCGAGGGTTGCCCCATATTCTATAACACAGAGCTTTACACCCTTGTTGATAAGGGCTCCTTCTGGCTTTCGGAAACACCCGACGTTCCCAGCAAATCCTGGGGTGCGCAATATAACCGTGTTTGCAGCTACGTGATTCTTACCGAAAAAGCAACGGAACAGGATTTTGTTGTTTTTAATACACATCTCAGCCATGTCAGCGACGAAGCAAGAATCAACGGTATTGAGGTCGTTCTTCAAAAAATCAGCGAGTTCGGTTCACTCCCCGCAGTGATTATGGGCGACTTTAACGCAGAAGAAGGCTCTGTTACATATAACAGCGTAACAGAAAGCTTTCTTGATGCTAAACACGCAACCAAAAACACAAGCGATTCCCACACATATAACGGCTGGAACAACCCCGAAAAGTTTAAACGAATCGACTATTTTATGATTTCAAAAAGCGGAATAACTGTTAACTCCTATAACGTTCTTCCCGGTATGCGGAACGGCGACTGCACAAGTGACCATTGCCCGATTGTGATTGAAGTTGTTTTTGAAAAATAAATTCAATTAGTCATTGGTTGCCGTTATCTGTGTTTGCGGTGATGCGAAGCCTATCATCCTGTTGTTGTGTCGCATGAAAAAGAGAAGGTGTAAAGATGAAATATTTAATTCGTGAGATATTCGATTTTTTATTTGAAAAGCCCATAAATTCTTTTATTTTAAAAAAGTCCGAAGAAAAAGAAAAAAACTTTGACAGATATGACTTTGTGGCATATCACCATCCTATAAGAATTGCCATCTGTTTTGTGCAGCTTGTATTATCTTTGTGTGCAACAATCGGCGTGTATGTCGTTAATAAAGAAAATACTGTATTGCTGGCGGTTTCCGGTATTCTATCCGTATTGATTTTTTTAGTTGCGGTATATATGCTTACTTACCGTTGTCACGTTGATGAAACAGGCTTTACAGTTAGAAAATTTTTTGTTTTAAAAAGGTTTATACCAAAAGAAAAGTTTTTTAATGTGGATATTACAGAATTAAAACAGCGCAATCATAAAGAGGACGGATTATTGATTGTGAAGGACGAAAAAAACAAAAAGATTTTTACCGCTTCAAAGGATTTGGTGGGCTTTGGGTTAATGTGTAAGATGGCTAAAAAATTCCAACGAAAAAGTAAAAACGATGCTACGATAATAACAGGAGATTTCTATGACAAAATCAAAACAAATTGATATCAGATTAAAGCCTGCTATTGTTTTTCTTTCTGCTCTTGCGGCTATGGGGATTTTTATTTTATCAACCCTGTTTGCGACCTCTGTCTGCGCGAAATGGTATGGCTTGTGTGTGGGCATAGTGCTTATGCTTGTTGCCATTCCCATCCATTGTCGGGGCAAAAAATCAAAGCTTTTCTATGTGCTCAGCTTTCTTGTTAACTCCGTTGCCAACGGCTTTTCTGTTTCGGCATATTATGTTTCAAAAAGTATAGCCGTGAGTGTGGGTGAAATGCTCAAAGCCAGCCTGTTGCCGGTGCTGATACTGTTTTTGGTTTATCTTATAGTGCAGCTTTTCCCAAAATCAAAAAAAGTGGTCTGCATTTCTGCGGTGATTGTGTGCTGTGTAGCCCTTGTGGCGTTGCTTGTTTTCTGGATAAGACAGGGCGGCGTGCTTTTCAGCTTCGGCTTTTTCGCTGTGTTGCTTTCGGTTTTTTCCCTTTGTGTGATGGGCGTCACAGCGAGCAATAGAAGAAATGTTTTAAGGGATATCTCATTTGGCAGCTTCGGCGCATTTGTGATGATATCAATTGTTGTGCTGTTTATTCTCAGCGAGGGCGAAATACTGGAGGGCTTTGACGTCAGCGGTATGGACGACGGCAAAAATAAATCAAAAAATAAATAATAAATAATAAATAATAAAACCACTCGGTTGAATTCAGGTTGAAATTCAATCGAGTGGAATTTTTTACATTAAGTTTTCGTTGTAACGGGCTCTTTCGCCACCGATGAATTTCGGCCTTACCCTTGCGGCGGTAAGAGTGGCGTTGCCGATTTTATTGTTCTGAAGCCTTACGGGCACCGCAACCTTTTTCAGGTGCATACCAATCAAGGTTGAGCCGATATCAAGCCCGGCATCTGCTTTAATTTCTTCAAGCGCAACGGGGCTTTTAAAGGTGTTGTATGCGGCGGTGGCAAAGGACCCCCCCGCTTTTGGTTGGGGAACAACGTTAACAAATTCACCGTTGGGAACCGCTTCCTCTTCAATAATAATCGCCCTGTTAAGGTGCTCACAGCATTGTGCCGCAACAAAAACGCCGTGCTCGGCGGCGGCTTCATAAATGCCCTCGAAAACAGCGTTTGCCGTTTCGGGTGAGGAGTTGGTGCCGATTTTGTCACCGATAACCTCACTTGTGGAGCAGCCGATAACAAGAATCTGCCCCTTTCTGAGCTTTGCTTCTTCTATTATCTCTTTTGCGGCGCAATACGCCTGCTTTTTTATAGAATCCATAAAATCAATCTGCCTTTATGCGTTATTACCCTTGTATTTTACTATAATTTTCAAAAAAGTAAAGTCTTATTATTGATATGTTAATAATTTTTTGCTAAAATAGTAAAAAAGCGTTTAAAGAGGTGCTACAATGGCAGTTAAATTCAACGAGGATAAAGAGGTAGTTGCAAGAATAAAAGAGGGTCTTAAGATGAAAGGTGGCTATTGCCCCTGCAGATTAGAACGGACAGAAGAAAATAAATGCATCTGCAAGGAGTTCCGTGAGCAAATTGCCGACCCCGATTTTGAGGGATATTGTCACTGTATGCTTTACTACAAATCAAAAGATTGAGAGGAGAATAAAAATGGCAGAATTAACAATCACAAGTCAGAATTTTGAAGAGCTGGTTTTAAAAAGCGAAAAACCCGTTTTGCTTGATTTCTGGGCGGTCTGGTGCGGTCCCTGTCAGATGATTGCACCCACCATCCACGAAATTTCAGAAGAACGTGGGGATATCGTCGTCGGCAAGGTAAATGTTGACGAGGAGCCTGCTCTTGCTATGCGGTTCGGCATTTCAAGCATTCCCACACTCCTTGTTTTCAAGGGTGGCGAGGTTACGGGCAAGGCTGTGGGGCTTCGCTCAAAGACACAGCTTCTTGAGCTCCTCGGTTGATTATAAAACTCCTGACTGTCGTGTGTTACGGCAGTCTTTTTTTATTACATATTTGTTACAATTGTCATTGATTATTTGACAGTTGCGCATATTTATAGTATTATTTATGAGTATAATTGGAATAATATGGTGAAATGTTATGTTTATTGTTTTAGAAGGTCTTGACGGTTGTGGCAAAACCACTCAGACAGAGCTTGTCTGCCGCCGTCTTGAAAGTGACGGTGTTGATTTTAAAAAAATCAAGCTCCCCGATTACGAAAGTGATTCAAGCATCCTTGTGCGAAAATATCTTGCTGGTGATTTCGGCAAAAATGCGGGGGACGTCAATGCATATGCAACATCTGTGCTCTATGCCGCTGACCGCTTCGCTTCATATACCGAAAAATGGAAGGGTGACTACCTTGCAGGCAAGCTGATTTTTGCCGACAGATACACCCCCGCCAACGCAATATATCAAATGACAAAGCTCCCCAAAGATGAGTGGGATGAATACCTTGATTGGCTGTTCGATTTCGAATATAACAAAATCGGAATCCCCGAGCCCGATAAAGTCATTTTCCTCGATATGCCCGTTGAGGTTTCTCAAAAGCTTATGACTCAGCGGTATGAGGGCGACGAAAACAAAAAGGATGTTCACGAGGCTAACGTTGATTTTCTCAATGCCTGCCGTGAAGCGGCGCTCTATGCCGCTGAAAAATGCGGATGGTATGTTGTGCCTTGCTCTGAAAATGGCGAGCCCTTATCCATTCAGGAAATAAACGATACTGTGTACAAAATTATTCTGTGATATTATGTTAGAATTTCAACCTGTAAAAATTGAAGACAGAGAGCTCATTCTCGCAAATATCCCCGAATGTGCGGCTCAGATGTGCGATTTCTCATTCGGAAATATTTTTTGCTGGAGTGTGGGGGAGAATACCCGTGTTGCACAAAGGGATGGCTTTGTGTTCCTCCGTTCACGCTTTAACGGTGTTAAAAGCTACGCCTTTCCTTGGGGCAAGGGCGACATAAAAACAGCCCTCAGCATTATTGAGGCAGACTCAAAGGAGCGTAACGCCGACCTTAGCTTTTATTGTCTCAGCGAGGAGCAGGCAGGTGTACTCAAAGACCTTTACAGCGACAGACTTGTTCTTGAGGAGCAACGTGACTTTTTTGATTACGTTTATTTAAGAGAAAGCCTTGCAACCCTCAGCGGCAGAAAATACCACTCGAAGAAAAATCACGTTAACTCATTTTGCAAAAAGAATAGCTTTTCTTATGAAGAGCTTAATGAAAGCAACCTTTCAGAGTGTCTTGAATTTTCACACCGCTGGCATAAAAGCGGCGAAAGAAATCCTAAGCTGGACGAAGAAAGGCTTGTTATCGACAAGGCTTTCCGATATTTCAAAGAGCTCCGATTGTCCGGTGCAATTCTTAGGGTGGACGGCAAAATCGTTGCTTACGCTTTGGGTGAGGCAATGCCTGACGGCAAAACCTATTGCACCCATTTTGAGAAAGCCTCGCCCGAATACCTTACCGCCTATGCGGTAATCAATAAATTGTTTGCAGAAAATTCTCTTGGGGATTTTCAATATATAAACCGTGAGGATGACGCGGGGGCAGAGAACCTGCGAAAAGCAAAAACCTCTTATCATCCCGAGCAGCTCGTTAAAAAATACTATGGAAAAATCCTTTGAAATACGCCATCCCCGTGTGAGCGAATATGAAAGCCTGAAGGCTTTGTGGCAAACCGCCTTTGACGACACAAAGGAAAGCCTTGATTTCTTTTTCAGAAACACCGTTTCTTCCGAAAGGGTGTTGGCGGCTTTTGACGGTGGCGAGCCCGTCAGCGTGTTATATATGCTTGAAAGCGAGATTGCGGCAAAGGGAAAAGCTTATTCAGCCTACTATATCTATGCCGTCTGCACCCATCCCCGCTATCGTGGCAAGGGGCTGATGAAAAGCCTTTTCAGCGAGCTTTTCAAGGTGGCGGCAGGCAGGGGAATTGATTACCTTTTTCTTGTGCCCGAGCAAGAATACCTTTTCGGTGTTTATGAAAAATTGGGCTTTAAAATCGGCTTTTATTATTCCGAAAAAGAGGTTTATAAAAGTGATTACGAAAAACTCTCGTCAAAAAACGGCGAGCTCACCTATGAGGATTACAGAAAATGTGTTTCGGTGCACAAAAAAAACGTGCCCGTGGCAACCCTTCGCGAGAGCACCTTTAACTCGTTTTTTAATTCTCAAAGCGGTGAAATTAAAACAGTTTTTTGCGAAAACGGGGGCTATGCCCTTTTTGAAGAAAATGAAAAGAGTCTTGTGATATTTGAGCTTTTCGGCGACGAAAATCTTTTGCTGAGCAAGGTTTTCGGGGTTACCGAAAAGCAAAGTGCAATATTAAGAAAAGCTGCAAACGAAAACCCCGTTCCCTACGGAATGTATTATATTTTAAACGGCGCACCCGAAATCCGAAACGGCTTTTTCGGTCTGCCGTACTCGAATTGAGGTAGAGTTATGATTTATGTATTTCTTGCCAACGGCTTTGAAGAAATAGAGGCGCTTGCCCCCGTTGATTTTTTGTTGAGAGCGGGCGTTAACGTTAAAACAGTTGGTATCAGCGGCAAATTTTGCCGTGGTGCTCACGGAATAAACGTTGAAGCAGATATTCTCCCCGGTGACGTTGTTCTCGGCGACAATCTTCAGGGAATCATTCTCCCCGGTGGTATGCCCGGCGCAGAAAATCTTAATAATTCAGATGACGTTCAGAAAGCCATAGACTATTGTGCAGAAAACGGTAAAATAATCGGTGCAATTTGTGCCGCCCCCTTTGTTTTGGGCAGAAAAGGTCTTTTAGAGGGCAAAAACGCAACCTGCTTCCCCGGCTTTGAGGGCGAATTAAAGGGTGCGAGCCTTTCGGAATCGGGCGTTGTTACCGACGGTACAATAGTTACCGCAAAGGGCGCCGGTGTTGCCTGGGAGTTCGGTGCGGCAATCTGCTCCGTATTAATGGGTGAGGAAAAAGCCCAACAGATACTCAGAGGTATTCAATGGAGAAAATAGTAGATATAAGACCCATAAAAAAACAGATGCGTAGAGATGTGAAAGAAAAAAGGCAGTCTATGCCCGCTGAGCTGAAAGCATCCTTTGACAAAAAAATATGCAACAAGCTTTTGAATCTGTGGGCTGTCAGAGAAACCGAAACCTTTCTGTGCTACGTGTCAACAGCCATTGAGGTTGACACGAAAATGTTCATAAACGCTCTGCTTGCAAGCGGCAAACGGGTAGCTGTGCCCCGTTGTGTTGAAGGTAAAAGTGAGATGAATTTTTTCTTTATCAATTCTCTCGATGAGCTTTTGCCCGGTTCATTCGGTGTGCTTGAGCCCGTGGCAGATGATGAAAAGCTTCTCACAGAAACCGAGAACACAATTTGCATTGTGCCCGCCTTTATGTTCGATAAAAACGGCTTCAGGCTCGGCTACGGCAAAGGCTATTACGACAGATATTTATCTCGTTACAAAGGCTCAACAATCGGCATTTGCTACGATGAAAATATAACAGACGAATTATTCCACGGAAAATACGACAGAGCTGTTGATTTTGTTTTAACAGAAAAACAAATCATCACCGTGGAAAAGAAGGAGGTCTAAAGATGGATTTCGATTATGATGAGCTCTTAAAAGAATACAGCGGTGATAAACCCTTGAAAAAAGAGTCGCCTGCGGCGGATGATTATGAAATCAGAAGCTTCAGCGAAATTCAGAATGAAAGACAAAGAAAGGTTGACGATTTTAAAGTCAACATCAGTTCTTCGGATGGGGAGGAAAAGCCCGCCCAGAATAAGGGTGTGTATTTTTCAAATCCGCCCCGGAACATTCAGGATAGGTTGAAAAAAGCGCCCGCTAAAAACACAACCGACAAAAAGCTGACTGTTTCTGCACCCCCCACAACCGAAAAGCAAAGAAAAATAATGGCTCTTAAAAAGGCTAAGGATGAACAGCGCTCCAACACGTTCTGGGGCAAGCTCTTTACATCCGACAGGCTTTCGAGAACAGCCTTTACATTTGCAATTATCGTATTTTTCAGCGTTATTTTCTGCGTATATGGCGTGGGCTGTATCAACGATATTCTTGCGCTTGACGAAAAAGAGGATACCTTTGTTGACGTAACGGTTTCGGAAAATATGACGGATTCTGAGGTTATTGATATCCTCGGCGATGAAGATCTCATCAATAACGAGCTTTTCTGTAAGCTTTTTGTAAAGCTTCTCGACATCACCGGTGACGGCACAAAGCGTTCATACGTTTCGGGCGTTTATACCCTCAATAAAAAAGACGGCCTTGAAAAAATGCTTTCAACGATGAAGGCTGAGATTACTCTTTACGAAACCGTTTCCCTCACATTCCCCGAGGGCTGGACAATTGACCAGATAGCCGAAAAGCTTGAGGCTAACGAGGTGTGCACGGCGGCAAGCTTCATAAATACCCTGCAAACCATTGACTTTTCCGAGGATTACGATTTCTTGAAAGCAATCCCCAACAAGGACAGACGCTTCCGCACTCTTGAGGGCTATATGTACCCCGACACCTACGAGTTCTATAAGGGCGAAAATGCCGCAAGCGTAGTTCGCAGATTCCTTGATAACTTCGAAAACAGGTGGACTGATGAATATCAGAAGCTTGCAGACGAAAGAGGTGTGAGCATTGACGAGGTAATCGTTATGGCTTCCGTTATACAGAAGGAGGCGGGCTCAAACGACCAGATGGCGGATATTTCAAAGGTTCTTTATAACCGTCTTGCAAGACCCTCCTCATTCCCCTTTATTGAATGCGACTCAACAATGGATTATTATACAGAAACAATTCTTCCCACCTTGACCTCTTCAACCGAGGATGTTGAAAAGCGTATCCAGTTCACATACGATTACGACACCTACGAGCACCGCAAGGGTCTGCCCGTCGGCGCTATCGCAAACCCCGGTGATGCGGCAATCAGAGCGGCATTGAAGCCCTCGGATGTAAGCTATTTGTTCTTCTGTCACAATACGGAAACAGGCAAGGTTTACTACGCTAACACCGACGCCGAGCACGAGGCAAACAAGCGTGAGGCAGGTCTTTATTGATATGAAAAAAGCTGTAGCTCTTCTGATGTGTGCAGTTATTCTCACGGGCTTGTGCTCTTGTGCAGCCCCACAGGAGCAAACAACTAATCTAACAGCTATGAACACTCTTATGCAAATAAGAGTGTTCAGTAGTTTATGCGACGAAACAGAAGCGGTAACGCTTCTTGAAAATGAAATCAGGCGACTTGAAAAGCTTTTTGATGCGAATGCTCCCGAAAGCGACGCTTCCCGCATAAACAGCTGTGAAACGGAATGTGAAATATCCCGTGATACTGCCGAAATAATAAAAATTTCCAAAGCTGCCTTTGAAAAAACAGATGGTGCATTTGATATAACCGTTATGCCTGTTTTGAGGCTGTGGGGCTTTGATAACGGTAACTACGGAGTGCCGAAGGAGAAGGCATTGGAAAGTGCTTTAACCCTTGTGGGCATTGACAGAATAACTCTTGACGGCACCAGTGTGAAAAAAGAAAAGGGCACTCAGATTTCTTTCGGTGGCGTTGCCAAGGGTTATCTCGGTGGCAGGCTCCTCGAAATTGCAAAAGAAAACGGAATATGCGGCATAGTTTCTCTGGGTGGTAACATTGTGCTCTGTGGCGAGAATGAAAAAAAGGGTTATTGGAGCGTTGGCGTAAAGGACCCCGATAACAATTCTGAAATTGCCTGCTCATTTGAATGTGGCGGCAACCTTTCGGTTGTAACCTCGGGTGCGTACGAGAGATATTTTGAATTTGAGGGCAAAGCTTATCACCATATTATCGACCCTGAAACGGGTAAACCTGCTGAGAGCGACCTTAAAAGCGTTACCGTTATCGGCAAAAACGGTGCATTGTGCGATGCATATTCTACCTCGCTTTTTGTTATGGGTAAAAACAAAGCCGTTGAATTCATAAAAGAAAACAACGACTTTGAATATGTTCTTATTACCACAGATAATGAAATAATTTGCTCCGATGGGGTTAAAAATCCCACGTCTGATTTAAAAATAAATAAACTCAGCGATGATGCTGTTTGACAGGAGCATTCCGCTTTCTGTCAGCGACAAAGCATTACCGTCAAAATTAATCAAGCCTTTCTCCGCAAGGAGGGGGGCTTTTTTCTTTATTGGTGAAAGGTAGCTTTCGCCGTATCTTTCACAAAGCTCGTCAATGTCAAGCCCTTTTTTCAGGCGGAGCGACAGCATAATGAATTCCTCAGCGTCACCGCCGTCGCCGTCATAAATCGGGGGGCTGCCCGAAATAAACTTTTCGGTGTCGCTTTCAAAATAAAACCTTTTGCCGTCAACAAAAGAATGTGCGCCGGGGCCGATTCCGAGATAATCCTCAAGAAGCCAGTATTTTGTGTTGTGCCTGCTTTCAAAGCCCTTTTTGGCGAAGTTGGAAATTTCGTAATGCTCGTAGCCGTTTTGGGTAAGAAAATCCGAGCATTGCTTGTAAAGATCGCATACGCTGTCCTCATCGGGGAAATCGTATTTGTCACGGTTTTTATAAAAATGGGTGTTTTCTTCAATTTTTAGAATATATGCGCTGACATGGGGCACGCCGGTTTCTTTTATAAAATTCAACGTTTCCTGCAGGCTTTCTTTTGTCTGGCAGGGGATGCCGAGCATAATATCAAGAGAAATGTTATCTATTCCGCTTTTTCTGAAAAGGTCAATAACCTGCATAATTCTCGCTTTGTCAGATGCCCTGCCAAGAAGCCTTCGCTCCTTCTCAACGCAGGATTGCATACCCAGAGATATTCTGTTTACACCCGCTTTTTTCAGGTGTGGCAAAATCCCCTCGATATCGGAGTTGGGGTTGCATTCAACGGTTATTTCTGCATTTTCATCGGTGAGAAACTGCTCCCTTGCGGCGGTGATTATTCTGAAAAGCGCTTCGCCCGAAAGCACCGACGGGGTTCCGCCGCCAAGATACAGCGAATCTGCCTTGAAGCTGTGGGGGACAAAAGTGGCAACACGTCTTTTGCTTCTTATTTCGTCAACAAGGGCGTCAACATACTCGGCTTTTTCCTTGTCGCCCTTTGGGTAAGAGTAAAAATCGCAATAAGGACATTTCGATTTGCAGAACGGAATGTGAATATAAACGCCCGACAAAATACCACCCCTTTTATAAAGTATGGTGATATTATACTATTCCTCTTTGCTTTTTTCAACAGCCTTCTCAATACGTCGCAAAACATATTTGTTGGTGCAACCGCCCTGGTCCTTGCACCTGTATGAGTGAAGGCAACGCACCTTTTTTCTGCCGTTGTGAAAGGTCAGCTCTTCAATAATAACGTTTTTTCCGACTACGTTGCAAAATTGCTCGTAGGTAAAAGAATGTCTGTCCATAAGCACCTCTGATTTAAAAATATACGCATATATATTGTATGCGAGTAATTATAAATAATAATCCCTAATATAATATTACAGAGGTGACGGCGATTTATAACACTCATTTATATTCAAGAATAAAAAAATTAACCGAAGAGGAAATGCTTTTAAAAGAAATCGGACAGGTGCGTTTTTTAATTAAAATGGCGTATTTCAAGCTTTCCGAAGCCACGGAAAAGGAGCTTGTGGAGTCAGCGGTGCTTGAGCTGAGAAGTCTTGAAATAAAGCATGGATATCTTCTCAATAAACTGAAAAAGGAGCAGAATAAAAAATGATATATTTTGCAGGTGCTTTTTTGCTGTGCCTGATGCTGTTTGTTTTTAAAAAAAGCGGATGCTTTTTTAAATCGTTATTTACAAGTGCTCTCGGTGGCGTGGGTGCTCTTTGTGCAGTTGGCGCTGTGGGCTATTTTGTGCCGCTGAGTCTCGGTATAAACATCTATACTATAATATTCAGCAGTCTTTTCTCCGTGCCGGGTGTGATAATCCTTCTTCTGGGACAAACATTTTTGTTTTAATATCTTGCCTAAACCGGTAAAAAAGTATATACTTTTTCTGTTAAAAATTTTCTGTGAGGTTTACAATGGCAAGAGAATTCACAAAAGTAACAATAACCCCCAAGGGCGAAAAACATATAAAAGGCGGCCATCCGTGGGTTTTCGCTGAGGAAATAACAGAGGTTTCGGGTAGCTATGAAAACGGTGACGTGGTTGATGTGTATTCGGGCAAAAACAGGTATCTCGGCTCGGGCTACATAAACGACAACTCTAAAATAAGGGTGCGCATAATTTCCCGCAATGCAAACGACAAATTCGACGAAGCATTTTATGAAAGACGTGTAAGGTATGCAATAGATTATCGCCGCACAGTTATGGGCGACGAGGATTTTAAATGCTGTCGCCTTATTTTCGGCGAGGCGGATTCTTTTCCGGGGCTTACCGTTGACAGGTTCAATAACGTGATAGTTGTTCAGGTGCTCTCTCTCGGCGTCGAAAGAATCAAGCATTTTCTCATTCCGATGATTGTCAAGGTGCTTCGTGAGCAGGGTGAGGTTATTGACGCTGTTTACGAAAGAAACGACGTGAGCATCCGTGAGCGTGAGGGAATGGGGCAGTACAAGGGCTTTTTTGTTGGCGATGGGCTCAGAACAGACCTCGATGGCATCACCCGGATTTGTGAAAACGGTATTCTCTATAACGTTGACTATATCAACGGTCAGAAAACGGGCTTTTTCCTTGACCAGAAATACAACAGAATGGCAATCAGAAAAATCGCAAAAGGCAGAAGGGTGCTTGATTGCTTCACCCATACGGGGGCATTTGCCCTCAATGCGGCGGCAGGCGAGGCTGCTCTTGTTACAGCCGTTGACATTTCAGAGGATGCTCTGAAAACAGCAAAGGGTAATGCGGAGCTTAACAAATTTGAGAATATGGAGTTTAAATGTGCCAACGTATTTGATTTGTTAACCGAAATGAAAGAAAATAAATCCTGTGACTATGATTTTATTATTCTTGACCCGCCCGCATTCACAAAAAGCAGTGCAACGGTAAAAAGTGCATACCGTGGCTATAAAGAAATTAATATGAAGGCAATGAAGCTGTTGCCCCGTGGCGGTTACCTTGCAACCTGCTCCTGCTCACACTTTATGCCGGATGATTTGTTCAGAAAAATGCTTTCTGACGCTTCTGCGGATGCAGGCGTGAGCCTTCGCCAGATTGAGTGCCGTCAGCAAAGCGCCGACCACCCGATTCTTTGGAACGTGCCCGAGACAGATTACCTTAAATTTTATATATTCCAAGTGGTATGAAAAAACACCTGCCTTGGCAGGTGTTTTTTAGTTGCAGGTTGCAAGTGGCAAGTGGCAAGTTTCGGGGCGCAAGCGCCGATTGTATTAATTTATTGTTGGGTGCGAATCCCAAGTAACCAAAAATAACAAGAAAAACAAAAAACCACCCTGTTGGGTGGTTTCTGTTTTCTGTCTATGGGCTACGAAAAAGATATTTTCGGCAGTTTACATATGAATTCGAACCCATACAGAAAATGAAATCCTTGCTGACGCAAGGATGAAATCAGCTAAAGCTGATGAAATCTTCGGCTTTGCCTCAGATGAAATTAAATCCACCCATCCGCCGTCGAGGCGGATTTCATCCAACGAAGTTGGATTTCATCGTCGAAGACGATTTCACCCACCCACAAGGGTGGATTAAGTTGAAAACGACAGATTCCTGTCGGAATCTGTCGTTTTCTGGCAGCGGGATAGGGATTCGAACCCCAACAAACAGAGTCAGAGTCTGTCGTGCTACCGTTACACTATCCCGCTAAGAACGTACGTTATTATACTATCAGTTTTTGCAAATGTCAAGGGAAAAATTCAAAAAATTTTAATTTTCAGGAAATTATTGCTGTATATTAAAAAATGCTCTGAATATAATAATAGTATAAATATTTTGGAAAAAGATAAAAAAATCTTGACAACAAAAAAACAAATGATATAATCTTACACGGAGACTCAGTTTTCTTGGAAAGTTCGGTAGGGATAGTGCGTCACGGACTGAAAGCGCACTTCGAATGAGTAGTAAACTCGGGAACACTCCCTCGGCGTCAAAACTTAATATAAAAGTGGTTGCATTTTTTAATGCTTCAAAACGGGTGGCACCGCGGGTTAATTCATTTACTCGTCCCGAGAATTCTTCGGAATTCTCGGGGCTTTTTATTTTACTATAATTTTCATTTATATAGGAGGCAAACGATGTACAGAAGTCATTTTTGTAACGACATAAGAGAAGCTCATGTCGGTCAGGAAATTGAACTTGCAGGCTGGATTCATTCCAAGCGTGACCACGGCGGCGTTTTGTTTATCGACCTTCGTGATTACACGGGCATCACACAGCTTGTTGTCAACGACCCTGAAATGATTGAAAAGCTCGACAGCAACAAAATCGAAACAGTTATCTCCGTCAAAGGCACTGTTTCTCTCAGGGATGAGGAAACAGTCAATAATAATATCGACACAGGTAAGGTTGAGCTTATCGTTAACAGCTTCGCTGTTCTCGGCAAGTGTGTAAAGGATCTTCCCTTTGAGATTTTCTCATCAAAAACCTCAAATGAAAATCTTCGCCTTAAAAACCGCTTCCTTGACCTCAGAAATCCCAAGGTCAGCGCAAGCATTGTTCGCCGTTCTCAGATTATCAGATATATGAGAAGGCTTATGGAGGATGAGGGCTTCCTTGAGATTCAGACACCTATTCTCACAGCTTCATCACCCGAGGGCGCAAGAGACTTCCTTGTTCCCAGCCGTAAGCACCCCGGCAAATTCTATGCTCTTCCCCAGGCACCTCAGCAGTTCAAGCAGCTTCTTATGGTTTCGGGCTTTGACAGATATTTCCAGATTGCGCCCTGCTTCCGTGATGAGGACGCACGTGCAGACCGTTCACCCGGCGAATTCTATCAGCTTGACTTTGAAATGGCTTTCGCCACTCAGGAAGAGGTTCTTGCAGTTTGCGAAAGAGTAATCAGAGCAATCTTCAAGGAGTTTCAGGGCCATCACGAGCCTGTAAGCGCTGAGCCCTTCAGACACATCACCTTTAAAGAGGCAATGCTCAGATACGGCTCCGACAAGCCCGACCTCAGAAACCCCCTTGAAATCTGTGATTTGACAGAATTCTTCAAAACAGTTAACTTCCCCGTGTTCAAGGGTAAGGTTGTAAGAGCTATTGTTGCACCTTGTAAAAACGAAAGATGGTTCTTTGACAAATCTCTTGCATTTGCACAGAAAAAGCTGGGTATGCAGGGTCTTGCACACATCACTCTTCTTGACGCAGAAAAATGCGAGTTCAAGGATGACCCCATCGTTAAAAAGCTTGACGATGCACAGAAAAAAGAAATTGTTGAGCTCACAGGTCTTAAAGAGGGCGAAACAATCTTCTTCATCTGCGATATGGCAGAGGACGTTGCCGCAAAAAATGCGGGCGGTGTGCGTGATTGGCTCGGTAACGAGCTTGAGCTCATAAATAAAAACAGATTTGAATTCTGCTTTGTTGTTGATTTCCCCATGTATGAAATCGACGACAGCACAGGTAAAACAATATTCACTCATAACCCCTTCTCAATGCCCCAGGGCGGTCTTGAGGCACTTCTCACAAAAGACCCCACAGAGGTTCTCGCTTATCAGTATGACCTTGTTTGTAACGGTATTGAGCTTGCATCGGGTGCTGTCAGAAACCACGACGTTGAGATTATGAGAAAGGCCTTCGAAATCGCAGGCTACAGCGAGGAGGAGCTTGCCGCACGCTTCAGCGCTCTTTATGAAGCATTCCAGTACGGTGCTCCGCCCCACGCAGGTATGGCTCCCGGTGTTGACAGAATGATTATGCTTCTTGAAGACACCGAAACAATCCGTGACGTTATTGTGTTCCCCCTTGATGGTAATGCACAGGATCAGATGCTCGGGGCTCCGTCACCTGTCAGCGAAATGCAGCTCTTTGAGGCAAACGTTGCTATCAGAGGCACCGAGGCTGCTCAGTCAGTTGTGGGCACCTCCTCTGCAGCAATTCAGAGCGAGGGCAAAGCAAAGGGCGAAAGGGTAGTTACCCTTGAGCAGAAGCTCAAAGACCTTCAGTCTGTGAACGAAATCAAGCTCACAGATGACGAAGAAAAAACAATGAAAGCAATTTTCGGCGATATGAAATCGGCAGAGGATAGCCTCAGTGCTGTCAATACCGATGAGGTTGAGCCGATGATATACGTTGCACCTATGTTCAACGTTCTGCGTGAAGACGTGCGCAAACAACCCTTCGCAAGGGCAGACCTTCTCAAAGGCGCCCCCGAAAGCAACGAAGACAGTTGGATTGTGCCGAAGGTTGTAAAGTGAGGTGTTAAGATTGAAATATATTACTGAAATTAATAAAACAGGCAAAATCGCCGTTGACGATAACATTCTTGTCAAAGACGTTCTTGCATCTGCAGGCTCACATATTCTTGATGGCTTCAAGCCTCTTTTCAGCGCCGAGGCTGTTGAAAGACTTGAGAAAAACGGCTATGTAGTTGCGGGTAAATCAAATGTCGGTGAGTTCGGTCTTGACCTTCTGGGCGAAACCTCATACTATGGTGCAACCACAGAAAACGGCAACCTTGTTGGCGCCGCCGCTTCACTTGTTGCAAATGGTGAGGTTGAGGCTTCTCTCAGCGTTGACCTTAACGGTGCTCCTCGCCGTGGTGCCGCTGTTTGCGGTGTGGATTTCATAAAGCCCACCTACAGCACAGTTTCAAGATACGGCGTGATTGCTTGCGCTTGCTCGGGCGAGCAGATTGGCGTAACAGCAAAAAATGCCGAAAAGCTTGCAGAAATTCTCGGCGTTATTGCGGGCCACGACTCAAAAGACGGCACAAGCGATAAAGCAGAAAAATACGATTATTCCGTAAACGAAGATGTTAAAGGCAAAAAAATCTGCATCATCAAAGAGCTTCTTGATTCTGCAAGCGATGGTGTTAAAAATGCCGTTAACGACTATGCAGAAGAGCTCAAGAAACAGGGCGCAACAGTTGAAAGCGTTTCATTTGCACTCGTTTCACAGGCTCAGACAGCCTGGCAGATTCTTCTTGCGGCTGAAACCTGCAACAACGTTTCAAAATTCGACGGTGTGAAGTATGGCTACCGCACACCCACATATAAAAATATTGACGACCTTTATATGAACACAAGAACCGAGGGAATGGGCTTCCTTGCAAAGGCAACAATTCTCTACGGCTCAGACGTTCTTTCAAAGGGCAGGTATGAAATCTGCTACGACAAGGCTATGCGAATCCGTCGTGTTGTAACAGACGAGGTTAAAAAGCTTCTTGCATCCTATGATGCAATTCTCACACCTGTTGCAAGCGTCAGCACCTTCCCCGAATACGATTTGAAGGATTCCTTCGGCAAGGTTTTCGGCGAAAGTCTTTATACTGCAATACCTTCTCTTACAGGTATGCCTGCAGTTGTAACAAAAGGAGTTCAGCTTGTTGCTGATTCCTTTAAAGAGAGCACACTTCTCAGTATTGCTCACAGCGTAGAGGAGGCGAAATAAATGGGATACGAAGTAGTAATCGGTCTTGAAACTCACGTTGAGCTTTCAACAAATTCAAAGCTTTTCTGCTCTTGCGGCGGTCACTCCAGCGCAGACGAACCCAATGATTGCGTTTGCCCTGCTTGCTGTGGTATGCCCGGTATGCTTCCCGTTACAAACAAGCACGCAATAGAGCTTGCGGTTAAAGCCGGTCTTATGCTTAACTGCAAAATCAATCAATACACAACATTCGATAAAAAGAGCTATTATTACCCCGACCTTCCTGCCGCTTACCAGACAACACAGTGGTTCCATCCCATCTGCGTTGAGGGTCTTGTTGACGTTGAAACAAGCGCAGGTGTCCGCCAGATTGGTATAAAGCAGATTCACGTTGAAGAGGACGCAGGTAAGCTTGTTCACACAAACGATTCATCACTTGTTGACTATAACAGAACAAGCGTGCCCCTTATTGAGATTGTTTCAAAGCCCGATTTCCGCAGTGCGGAAGAGGTTATAACCTACCTCAAAACACTCAAAGCAAAGCTTCAGTTTGCAGGCATTTCAGAGTGTGAAGAGGGTGCAATGCGTTGCGATATCAACATTTCTGTCCGCCCCGAGGGCTCCGATGTTCTCGGCGTTCGTGCAGAAATCAAAAATATGAGTTCATTAACATCTATTGAGGAAGCAATCAACAAAGAAGCTATCCGCCACATAGATGCCCTCGAGCGTCACACCGAGGTTCTTGTTCAGGAAACACGCCGTTGGGACGATGTTAAAAAGAGAACATTCCCGATGCGTAACAAGGAAACAGCGGCAGATTACCGCTATTTCCCCGACCCTAACGTTATGCCCGTTATCATCGATGACGAATGGCTCAACGAAATCAAGGCAAGTATGCCCGCAACAAGCTCCGAGCAGATTGAAAAATATAAATCACTCGGCATTCAGGAGAAGGAGGCTTCTGCCCTCGTTGCAGAGCTCAGGCTCAGCACAACTCTTGATGCTATCATAAAATTGGGTATCGATGCCAAGGTCGGCGCAGGCTGGATTCTCACAGATTGTATGGGTATTCTTCGCAAAAACGGCAAGCTTGCAAAGGACCTTGAAATTGCGCCCGAAAAATTGGCGAAAATCATCGAACTCACCAACAACGGTGAAATCACAAGAAATGCAGGTAAAAAGGTTCTTGCAGCCGTTCTCAGCGAGGATGTTGACCCTGTTGAATATTGCGAAAAGAATAACCTCAACGCCCAGACGGATTCCTCCGCTATCGAGGCTGTTATTGATAAGGTTATTGCTGAAAATCCCCAGGCAGTCGCAGACTACAAGGGTGGCAAAACAAAAGCTATGCAGGCTCTTTTCGGCGGTGTTATGCGTGAACTCAGAGGCACGGGTGACCCTGCAACAATCAACAGACTGCTTGCAGAAAAATTATCTGAATAATTAAAAAATCAGTGTGGCAGGAGCTTTCTTGCCACACTGAAGTATTAAGTGAGAAATTATGAAAAATAAAATCCTTCTCGTTTTCACAGGGGGAACAATCTGTTCCTTCAAAAACGAAAAAACCGATAAATTGGGCGCAGATGTAAAAAAAGCCAACAGAGTTATTGTTGAAAATTTCAGAAACAGCGGTTCAAGGTTTGCGGGTGTTCATTTTGATGAAGAAATGCCGCTTAACACCCTCAGCGAGAATATGACTGTTGAAAAATGGAATGTTCTTTTGGGCTTCTTTCGTGATTTCAAAAGGTTTAACGAATACGACGGTGTAATCATTCTTCACGGAACTGATACGCTGGCGTTCACCTCTGCCTTGCTGTCGCTGACCTTGGCGAATATCGGCATCCCCGTGATGCTCGTTTCCAGTCAGCTTGATTTGTCACAGAGTGGGGCAAACGGCAATCTGAATTTCAAGGCTGCTGTTGAGCTTATTATGAAATCAATAAAACCCAATGTTTATGCAGTTTATAAAAACTCAGACGGCAGGTGCTTTGTGCACTATGGTGCACATCTTCAGCAATGTGCCTGTTATTCCGATGATTTCTTCAGCAAAACTCAGACGGAAGTTATTGAAGAAGAACCTGTTTTTGAGGGTGTTGAATATAAAAAATCCGATATACTGAATGGGTTTGACACAATCAGCGGCGGGGTGCTGAAAATTACCCCTTACGTTGGCTTGGATTATAATGCATTCAATCTTGAAAATATAAAAGCAGTTGTCCACGGCACATATCACAGCCAGAGTGTCTGCGTGAGCACTCAGACAGGCTCGGCGGGGGAGTCTGCCTTGCAGAGCTTTATAAAAAAATGCTCGGAAAAGGGCATTCCTGTTATAATTGAGCCTTGCAGTGAGGCTGCATATAAATACGAATCAACAAAAGAAGCTCTTGAAAGCGGAGCAATCGCAGTTTACGGAATGACCTCCGAAATGACTTATGTGAAAACCCTTCTCGGCGTTTCAATGAATCTCTCAAAAAGTGAGTTGTCACAATTTTTAAAGGAAAACGTAAATAACGAGTTTATTGCGTGAAACTTATCATCCCTGTTTGCCAACGGCAAATAGGGAGGGGGACACCGCCTTCTTTCGGGGTCCCCAAAAAGCGTAGCTTTTTAGGGGAGAGGAAGCACAGTGTAGCGTTGAATTTTTTTGCGTAGCAAAAAAATGATAAGCGAAACTTCGTGCTGACGAGGTGGTGGGTCGCCCCCTTACGGTCACTCTTCGCTGATTAAACGAATAATTTATGGACGGTCAAGACCGTCCCCTACGTTTTAGTTGCAAGTTGCAAGTGGCAACTTGCAAGTTTCGGGGCGCAAGCGCCGATTGTATTAATTTGTTGTTGGGTGCGAAGCTATCATCCCTGTTCGGCTTTGCCGAATAGGGAGGGGGACACCGCCGAAGTGTAACGCAGGCGGGGTGGTGGGTCGCCCCGTTTCCTCTTTCCTTCGCAGATGCATTGCAAAGCCTATCATCCCTGTTCGGCTTCGCCGAGGGGAGTTCGAGTCTCTCTTGAAACTACAAACAAAGCAAAAAGGATACCCTGAAGGGTATCCTTTTTACTTGGCGCAGAAGGAGAGACTCGAAGGGCTTTGCCCTTCGCACTCGCTACGCTCGTTGACCCGATTGTGTTCGGCTTCGCCGAGGGGAGTTCGAGTCTCTCTTGAAACTACAAACAAAGCAAAAAGGATACCCTGAAGGGTATCCTTTTTACTTGGCGCAGAAGGAGAGACTCGAAGGGCTTTGCCCTTCGCACTCGCTACGCTCGTTGACCCGATTGTGTTCGGCTTCGCCGAGGGGAGTTCGAGTCTCTCTCAAACTACAAACAAAGCAAAAAGGATACCCTAGCGGATATCCTTTTTACTTGGCGCAGAAGGAGAGACTCGAAGGGCTTTGCCCTTCGCACTCGCTACGCTCGTTTACCCGATTGTGTTCGGCTTCGCCGAGGGGAGTTCGAGTCTCTCTCAAACTACAAACAAAGCAAAAAGGATACCCTAGCGGATATCCTTTTTACTTGGCGCAGAAGGAGAGACTCGAACTCTCGCGCCGGTTTCCCGACCTACGCCCTTAGCAGGGGCGCCTCGTCACCAACTTGAGTACTTCTGCATTGGTAACCGGAAACGGTTATTAAATTGTCCTCAAAAGAGGTGGCGCAGAGAGTGGGATTCGAACCCACGGTACGTTGCCGTACGACGGTTTTCAAGACCGTTCCGTTATAACCACTTCGGTATCTCTGCATATGTTAGCCTTGATATATTATCACACCAAATCGAAATTGTCAACCGATTTTTTAATCATTTTTTAAAATTCTCTGATGTTATGCCCTGATAAGCGCTTTTTTATTCAATTTATTTTTCTCGGTTGTCGCTTATGGGTAAAATATTGTCTAAAAATGAGCATAATATATTATACATATTTTCCTTTTATTACAGTTGATTTTGTCGTGATTTTAGTGTAATATGTATAATCAGATAACTAAAAAACCACTTTTTTAGATTTTTTTTGGAGGATTTGTATGAATTATAAGCTTACAAAGAAGCAAGCAAAAGAGATGCTTGAAAATAAACTTCTCCACTTTTTCGGCATTTCAACCGAAAATGCAACGGATGAACAGTTTTATAAAGCAATCACCATGATTGTGCGTGATATGATGGTTGAGGGCAGGGCAGAGCTTTCCAAAAAAGCAGACGCTGAGGGTAAAAAACGTGTTTATTACCTTTCAATGGAGTTTCTTATGGGTCGCTCGCTCAAAAACACTCTTTTCAATCTTAATCTCACAAATACTTTCACAAGTGTTCTCAAAGATTACGGAGTTAAGCTTGATAATCTTTTTGAGTGCGAGCCCGATGCGGGTCTTGGAAACGGCGGTCTCGGCAGACTTGCCGCCTGCTACCTTGATGCTCTTGCAACACAGGGCTACCCCGCAAGAGGTTACTCTATACTTTATGAATACGGCATTTTCCGTCAGAAGCTTATTGAGGGCAGGCAGACAGAGCTCCCTGATAACTGGCTCCCCGGCGGTGAGGTGTGGCTTGTTCCGCGTGAGAGCAGCTCTGTAAACGTCTGCTTCGAGGGTACTCTCAACGAATGCTGGTATGACGATTATCACAGCGTTGAGGTTGTTGACGGCAACGTGATTCAGGCTGTTCCCTACGATATGTTTGTTGCCGGTAAAGACGGCAAGGGCATCAGCTGTCTTCGTCTGTGGAGTGCGAAAGCCCCCGAGTTTGATATGAAGTCATTTAACCAGGGCAACTTCCTTCGCTCAATGGAGCGTCAGGCTATGGCAGAGGTTATCAGCAAGGTTCTTTATCCTATGGATAACCACCCCGAGGGTAAATCACTCAGACTCCGTCAGCAGTATTTCCTTGTTTCTGCATCAATTCAGGACATTATCCGCCACCATCTTCGTGAATACGGCACGGTTGACAATCTCCCTGAAAAAATTGCGGTTCACATCAACGATACCCATCCCACAATGGCAATCCCCGAGCTTATGAGAATTCTTCTTGATGAGTGCGGCTACGGCTGGGATGATGCTTGGCGACTTGTAACAAACACAGTTGCATACACAAACCACACAGTTATGAGCGAGGCTCTTGAGTGCTGGAGTGAGGAGCTTGTAAAACGCCTTATCCCCAGAATTTATGCAATTATCAAAGAGATTGATAACAGATTCCGTTCCTACGTGTGGGAGAGTACACACGATGCAGACTATGTTGAAAGAACGGCAATCATTTCCGGCGGTGCAGTTCGCATGGCTAACCTCTGTGTTGCCGCAAGCCACAAGGTGAATGGCGTTTCTGCGCTCCACAGCCAGATTCTCAAGGATTCACTTTTCAACGATTTCTACAGACTCACACCCGACAAGTTCACAAACGTAACCAACGGTATCGCTCACAGACGCTGGCTCTGCCAGGCTAACCCCAAGCTTACCTCATATATTACAGAGCTTCTCGGTAACGATAAATTCGTTTACGATGCAGAGCACCTTTCAAAGCTTGCCGATTTCAAGGATGATGAAGCTGTTCTTGAAAAAATCGGTGAAATCAAAAAGGCAAACAAGGAAGCATTTGCAAAGCATATTCAGAAAAAGACCGGCGTCAAGCTCAACACCGATTCTATTTTCGACGTTCAGGTTAAACGACTTCACGAATATAAGCGTCAGCACCTCAATGCTTTCAACATCGTTTCCGAATACCTTGCGATTAAAGAAAATCCCGATGGTGATTTTGTTCCCAAAACATACATTTTCGGTGCAAAGGCTGCCCCCGGTTACTATGTTGCACAGCGTATTATAAGTATGATTCTTGCATTGGGCGAAATGATTGATAAGGATCCCGACGTAAAAGGCAGGCTCAAGGTTTTGTATGTCGAGGATTATAATGTAACAAATGCCGAAAGGCTTATGCCCGCAGCAGACGTTTCAGAGCAGATTTCTCTTGCAGGTAAAGAGGCAAGCGGAACAGGTAATATGAAGCTTATGATGAACGGTGCTCTTACAATCGGCACTCTCGACGGTGCAAACGTTGAGATTCACGAGGCAGTGGGTGATGGTAATATGTTCCTTTTCGGTATGCGTGCCGATGAGGTTTCAGAACTCAGAAAAAGCGGCTACAATCCTCAGAGCTATTACAATAATAACCCCGAAATCCGTAAGGTGCTTGATTTTATCAGCCGCGGAGGTATCGACGGCAAGGATTTCTCTGATATATCCGGTACAATTATTCACCACGATCCCTTTATGGTGCTTGCAGATTTTGCTGATTATCAGAGAGCACAGAAAAAGGTGAGGGAGACATTCCTTGATAAAAAGAAATGGAATCAGATGTCACTCCTCAATATCGCTTATTCAGGAAGATTTGCCGCAGACCGGGCAATCAACGAATATGCTCGCAATATATGGAATACACAAAAAATCTAACACATTTTGGGCTTTTTGCCGAAAATTATATGTTAGGTAATGTTTGGAATAATTTCTTCTTGACTTTTTGTGAATTTTAGGTTAATCTTTAGATACTGAAAAATAATGTGGTATTGTATTTTGAGCCCCTTTCGGCTCAGCAATACTAAAAATTTGAAAGGGGTTCTATACCAATGAAAAATTCAGATATGAAAATTATTGCTATAATCCTTACTATAGCACTTCTTTTCACAGTTGTTACAAGCAACGCTGTTTCAATTGCTTCTGTTTTGTTCCTCACAAAGGCTGAGGCTACAGACGCTGCAACAGGCGACGGCGCAGCTGACGCAAACAACAATAACAGCAACAACAATTACCAGAGCAACAATAACAGCTACTATGATCCTAACGGCGGTACTGTTGACAACTCCGGTAGCACAAACGACGGTGCTGGCAATGCAACTCAGCAGGGCAGCACAGATGCCGGCAACAACCAGGCTCAGGGCAACGCTCAGCAGGGTGCACAGCAGGGCAACCAGCCCCAGGGTAACCAGCCTCAGGGCAACCAGCCCCAGGGCAACCAGCCTCAGGGCAACACAGGCTCTCCCGTTGATGCTGCAGCTCTCAAAATGTTCCAGGATGCTGCAACAGCTATCAAAACAAAGGGTCACGCTGCATACAAATGCAAAGCATGGCAGGTTATCGAAGAAATCAACATCGGTAACTCCGTTCTTGAAGGAATCATTAAGGGCTTCGTTACATCTGAAGAAGATGCTTCCGTTAAAGACAATGCTAAAGGCGAAGATTCAATGAATCGTATGCCTGCAAGCAACTGTACAGCTAACGCTGTTGCAAGCTGCTCAAAGAAGGATTCCGGTTCTAACGTTGTTATCACAATCGTTATGAAAGACCAGATTAACCCCACAGAAGAGGATAAAGACGGTGTTGCTCTTATGTCAAGAGACCTTCTCTATATGACAGCAATCACTAACGAAATCCAGAACAACGGTGCTATCAAAGCTATCGTTAAGGAACTCAAAACTGCAGAGCTCAACTACAAAGCTTTCACAATCACGGCTACAATGACTAAAGACGGCAAGTTCGTTGAAATCACTCACGAATGCCACGCTGAATTGAAAGCAGAAGCTAAGCTTCTTGTTGGTTCTCTCTCAGGTGACGGTGTTCTTGCATTCCACGCAAGATTCTGGGATTTCAAATATTAATTTGAATAATTAACCCAAGGGTCGGTTTACGAAAGTAAATCGACCCTTTTTACTATTGACTTTTTCGCAGAATTGTTGTAATCTAGTAATTGATTAAAATGTTAATTTTAAATCAGTAAACGAAAGGGGTTTCATACCAATGAAAAGATCAGATATGAAGTTGATTGCTATTATTCTCACAATAGCTCTTCTCTTCACAGTTATCACAAGCAACGCTGTTTCAATTGCTTCTGTTATGTTCCTCACTAAAACTGAGGCAACTGATGGTGCAGACGGCGCAGGCGGCGATGCAACAAACAACAATAATAACAATGCCCAGGGTGGCGGTTCATACTATGATCCCAACGCCGGCGGTAATGTTGGCGGCAGCACAGGCGGAGATGCAACAGGTAACGTTGGCGGCAACGCAGGCGGCGATGCAACAGGTAACGTTGGCGGCAACGCTGGCGGTAATGCAGCTGGCAACGCAGGCGGCAATGCTGGTGGCAACGCAGGCGGTAACGCAGGTGGCAACGCAGGCGGTAACGCAGGTGGCAACGCAGGTGCTAACACAACAGGTGGCAAAACACCCGCAGAAGTTCTTGCTATCTACACAAAGGTTATGAACAAAGCTAAAACAGACAAACCCGGCTACACAAAGGTTGAATACCAGGAGCTTCCCGCCGATGCAAACAACCGTGTAATCTCAAAGGGTTCAGGTCTTGTAGGTACTCTTCTTGACCTTGTTGACAAGCTCGATATTATGACAACTAAAGAAACTGCAACCGCAAATCCCGAGGTTGTTGAAAAAGGCTCAGATATGAGATGGTTCCCTGTTTACAAGGGTGCTAAAGGTTGCTATCTTACAGATGTAAGCGCCATCAAATCTGCTAAGTATGAAGATCTCGGCGGCGATAAAGCAAGAATCACAATCGTTCTTAACGACGAAAAGAACCCCGAGCCCCTTCCCGACGGCGGTGACAAATCTCCCAGCTACACAGGTGGTATCTTCTCACCCCTTTCAAAAGCTGATATCGACAACACTCTTAACGGTGGCGTAGTTCAGGCTGTTATCAAAAATGTTACATACAACCTCACATACCACGATTGCACAGCTATTCTTGAATACAACACAAAAACAAACGAGATTATTAAGCTTGAGCAGTATATGAACGTTGCTATTCAGGGCGGCGGTAAGATTTTTGGTATTTCTGAAATCGTTATTGATAAGCAGGAGCTCTTTAATACAATTCTGATTACTGACCTCAAATATTAATCTGACTGTTTCTTTTAGCGCAGAACACCCCGAGCATTTTGCTCGGGGTTAGTTTTTTTATCTCGCTCGGCGTATCTTCATACGCCGTCGCTCAATAAAATAAACTTCTGCATCTAAAATAAACAGTCATCTTGATGGTGTGTGTTTCTTTTAGCGCAGAACACCCCGAGCATTTTGCTCGGGGTTAGTTTTTTTATCTCACTCGGCGTATCTTCATACGCTGAAAAAATTATATACCTCTTTTAATTATTGCCTTTTTTATGCTTGTATGGTAAAATATATACAACAAATGTTTAATGGGTGATATACTTGACTCTTTGGATTATTTTCGGCTTACTTTTACTTGTTGAGGTATTTTTTGTGCCATGGTATCTCAAAGCCCTTTGGCCCGAAAAATGCAGAAAATCCTTGATATTAAAAATGGTGTGTGCAACAGGGTTTGTGGGCATAGGTGCAGTTTCAATGCATATTGCAGGCAACTTCTCGCAGTTTGCCATAATTATGTTTATCGGTGCAATATTTGGGTGGATCGGTGATTATTTTCTCCACGCAAAGCCCACTAATGTATATTTTGCCACGGGTTTCGTGAGCTTTCTTATCGGTCACGTGGTTTATATTGTAGCTTTTGTCAAAGCCACACCAAGGCTTAACCCCGGTTACAAAATGTTTAATTTGACAGAAGTACTCATAATAATAGGCGTAGTCATATTTTTATTGGCTTTATCAAAACTCATAAAAGTAAAATTTGCCCCCAAAATAGTCGGTTACGCTATTGCGGTTTACCTTCTTGTAATAAACACGATGCTTGTCAGGGCAACTGTTCTTGGCTGGTCATATTATAAAACCGGTGCAGAGCACGGCTTTATAGCATTCCTTCTTCTTACTTGCGGTGCGGTTTTCTTCCTTCTTTCTGACGCAACGTTGGGGATTCTTTCTTTCGGCGGTCAAAAGAAAAATTATCCGTTGAAGATATTTAACATTCTTACATATTTCTGGGGTCAGGTGATGCTGGCTTCATCAATTCTGTTTATTAACGCGTAAAGGTGCATTATGTTTGACAAGGTTTTTAACCGCAAAAACAGCGGTTCATATAAATGGGATACAATCGTTTCTGATGGTTTAATAGAAAAGGGTGCATATCCGTTTTCTGTTGCAGATATGGAGTTTCAAGCTCCGCCCGAGGTGCGTAAGGCTCTGTCTTCGTTTTGTGAGAACGGTTTTTTCTGCTATACAAGCAGTGATGAAGCCTATCGTGATTGTGTTCGTGAATTCTTGCTTCGTCGCCACAGCTTTGAAATTGAAAACGATTGGATAACAACCGTCGGCGGCGTTGTTTTTGCCATAAATACAGCTATAAGAGCCTTTACCCAAAAGGGCGACAAGGTGATAATTCAGACACCTGTTTATTACCCCTTTTCAACCTCGATACTCAACAACGGGCGAGTTATTGCTGATAATCCGCTTCAATTTACTGATGGTGAATATCGGATGAATTTTGAAGAGCTTCAAAAAATCGCATCCGAAGACGATGTGAAGCTTATGCTTCTGTGCAGTCCTCATAACCCGGTTGGGCGTGTCTGGACAAAGGCAGAGTTGCAGAAGGTCGGCGAGATATGTCTAAAAAATAACGTTGTGCTTCTCAGCGATGAAATACATTTTGATATTCTCAGAAAAAACGTTGAGCACACGGTAATAAATAATGTTGACCCCCAAATAGCGCAGAATACCGTTATCTGCACCGCTGTCAGCAAAACCTTTAACCTTGCGGGTCTTGGCACTTCCAATATCATAATAAAAAATAAAGAGCTCCGTGATAAATTTCAGGCTCAGCTTTCAGCCGACGGCTACAGCTCAATAAACTGTGTTTCACGCCCTGCAACAATTGCTGCATATACGAAATGCGATTATTGGATAGATAAGGTGAACGAATATATCGACTCCAATATTGAAATGGTGGAGAGAATGCTCGGCGCCACCGATAAAATCAAGGTCCATAAATGTCAGGGAACCTACCTTATGTGGCTTGATATGAACGGGCTTTCTATGACTGATTCGGAGCTTGACGAATTTCTCAACAACAAATGTGGCATCATTCAGGACCCGGGCCATTGGTTCGGTGAGGGTGGCAAGGGCTTTACAAGGCTCAACGTTGCTTGCCCGAAGGCTGTTTTGAAAAAAGCAATAGAAACACTTATTTCGCAGATAGAGAGGGTGTAAAATTATGAGAAAGTTGTTATGCTTTGTTATGTCGCTTGTGGCTTTTCTTAGCCTTTGTGCTCCCTGCACAGTTGCGGCGAATGAGGCGGATTTTCAGCTTACTATTGACGTAAACGAAAGATATACCGATATATCCGACACAGTCGAGGGGCAGGATCTTTTTGGTTACCGTCAGCAGGAGGAAAAAGAAAAAACAACCAAAAGAAATACCTATATAGCAATTCTTTCGGTTGCCCTTGTGATAGCTGTTATTGTTCTTGTGGTTTGCCTTAAAAGGGTGCCTAAGGAAAAGGATATTACTATCGGCGATAAAGATAAAAAAGACGAAAAGGACCAACAATGAGAAGAATTCTGAGCCACGTAAGAGCGGCTGTTGATGACTATAAAATGATTGAAGAGGGCGACAGAATTGCCGTGGGTATTTCCGGCGGCAAGGATTCGCTGATGCTTCTCAAGGCTCTTTGCGAGCTGCGGCGGTTTTACCCCGCGAAATTCGAAATAATTGCCCTAACTCTTGATATGCGCTTCGGCAATGAGGATGGCGATTTTTCAAGGATTAGGGAATTCTGCCGTGAAAATGACGTTGAATACGTCATCAAGTCAACCGACCTATATGAAATTATTTTTAATATAAGAAAAGAAAAATCTCCTTGCAGCCTTTGTGCAAGAATGCGTCGCGGCATACTTCACGACACTGCAAAGGAGCTTGGGTGCAACAAAATTGCTTTGGGTCACCACCTTGACGATGCTGCAGAAACGTTTATGATGAATCTGCTTATTGAAAGTAGGGTTGGGTGCTTTGCTCCCGTAACTTACCTTTCAAGGCGTGACATAACAATGATTCGTCCCCTTATATACGTAAGAGAGCGTGAGGTGGAAAGGGTAGCTGAGCGTCTTTCCTTGCCTGTTGTTGAAAGCAAATGCCCTGCTAATGAAAACACAAAGCGTGAGGATGCAAAAAATCTTCTCAAAAGCCTTTCGGAGGAATATGGCGACGTGCCCGAAAAAATCGTGGGCGCAATTCAACGAGCCAACATTGACCGTTGGGGGAAGTAAAATAATAATGCAAAAATATAAAGGAGCTGTAAAATACGAGAGTTTTACAGCTCCTTTATTGTTTTTAAAATATTATCAATATCCGAAATAATTGCTGAAGGGGTCTGTTTCGGGGACTGATGTGGCCGGCGTGGTGTTGTTGCCCTTGTCTTCAACCAGCTTGACCTTTGCGGTTGAGGTTGATGCGATGCTTCCGTTGTTATTCAGCCTGCAGTATGTTAAGGTGATTGTATCGCCGACAGAGGCGTTTTCAATAACCTCAAGCAAAATGTCGGTTGAGGTGAGGGGTTTGCCGTTAACTCCCGTTATGATGTCACCAATCTGAATTCCGCTGCTTGCAACACCGCTTCCCTCGCTTATGGATGCTATAACAATTGAACCGTAGGGAAGATTGTTTTTCCATGCAATAGCGGAGTAATTGTAGTCGTTAGCAACGGCATAATAGGTTATGCCAAGCATAGGTCTGTTTGTAACATAACCGTGCTTAACGATTGAATTATAGATTTCAAGCATTGTGTTGCTTGGAACAGAGAAGCCCATTCCTTCGTATTCTGTGCTTGTGATTTTTGAAGAGTTAAGACCGATAACCTGACCGTAAGCGTTAACCAATGCACCGCCGGAGTTGCCGGGGTTGATTGCTGCATTGTGCTGGATACAGGGCAGGTCGTATGCTGAAGCAGATGAAGCGATGGGGCGGTCAATGGCGCTGATAATACCGTTTGTGAATGAGCCGAAAAACTCGGTGCCGCCGGGGTTACCGATGGCGTAAATTGCTTGACCTACCATCAATTTGTCGGAGTCGCCGAAGATTGCGGCCTTTAAGCCTGTCTTTTTAATTTTAATAACTCCCACATCGGTTTTGTTATCAAGACCGACGATGTCTGCATCAATTTCAGTGCCGTCAATGAGCTGAACCTGAATGTCAACACCCTTGTCTGCTATTACGTGTGCACAGGTGATGATGTAGGTGTATTTCTTTGTTGCGTCCTCGCCTACAATTATACCTGAGCCTTCACCGGTTTTCTGGTTTTGTGAATAAACTATAATAGCAACGTTTATATCCTTAACCGAATCATAAATCTGTTCGGGCGTCATAATGCCTTCGCCTGAATATTCAGAGTAATCGACGGGTGAGTCCTCAACGTTAGGTGCGGCGGCATCATTGTTTGTAGTGTTGGTGTCCGCCGGTTGTGAGCTTTCTTCACCCATTCCACCAATTTCGCCCTTGAAAGAAACGCCGATTGCAACAGAAGCCACAACAATGCAGATGCAAAGAAGTATTGCAAAAACAGATTTACCTGTTTTTTTCTTCTTTTTAGGGGCAGGCTGGTTGTTCTGCGGGGGAATATTGGGGTGAGGGTAGTTATTGAAGCCGGTGTTCGGTGCAACAGGGGGGTAATTGTTGTTGAATGTGGGCTGGCCGGGGTATAACGGTGCATTATGAGCGGGATTTGTACCCATCATAGGTGCAGCGCTTTGCGGTTGCACAGAGGGTGCTTCTGTTACGCCCTCCGGCTTAATTGGTGTGTTGAAATTGTCGTCCATAAAAGAAAACCTCCGTGGGAAGAGTATTGTTATCTGGGTAATTTTAGTGTGAAGCGCGTAAACTTGTTAACTTCGCTTTCAACGGTTATTTTACCTGCGTGAAGGTCAACAATGCTTTTTACAAGGAAAAGACCAAGACCTGTATTTTTTACATCTGTGCTTCGTGATTCGTCAACCTTATAAAATCTGTCAAAGATTTTTATAAGGTCTTTTTCAGGTATCCCTTTGCCTGTATTTGTAATTGAAAAATATGAATATTTCTTATCACTTGTGACCTTTACGGTTATTTTGCCTGAATTATCGGTGAATTTAACAGCGTTGTCAACAAGGTTATAAATCACCTGGTCAATCATTGCGCTGTCGCAGTTTACAGGTGCTTCCGATAAATCCTCTAAACCTTCAACTGTGATGCTTTTGTTTGAAATCAGCTGTTCAAAGCCGAGGAAGGTTGAAAGTATTTTTTCACTCATATTGAAATGCTCGAATTTCAAGTTTGCATTTCCCGATTCAATGTTTGAAATGTTAAGCATCATATTGACCATTCGGGAAAGTCGTTTGATTTCCGAGGAAACAATGGTGAGATAGTATTCATGCTTTTCTTGGGGTATAGTGCCGTCAAGAATGCCGTCGATAAAACCGCGGATTGTTGTCATCGGCGTTTTGAATTCGTGTGAAACGTTGGCAACAAAGCTTCTTCTTGATTCCTCAAGATAAGAAAGAGCAGTTGCCATTGAATTGAATTTGGTGATAAGGTCTGCGAGCTCATCCTTTGAGTTGAGCTCGGGCACACGATATGAAAAGTCGCCTGCGGCATAACACCGTGTGGCATTTTCAAGGTTTCGTATTGGTTTTGCAATTTTCTCGGTGAGAAGATAAACGGCAATTGTTATAAGGATAAGAGTCAGCGCCGCCGCAAAAATAAACAGACGCCACACCATTGTAAGGTTATTTATGACACCGTCTGAAATTGGTGTTGCAACAACAATGAAGCCTGCAAGCTCGTTTTTTGCAAAAATCGGTTCAACAGCGATGGAATGAACACTCTGAAAAAAGTTATCATAAGTAGAGTACTCGGAAAGACCGTTGCTTGACGCTTTTTGCATGTCTGCCTGTGATAGCTTGAAATCCTTGTGCTTTTGACATATTTCGTGGTTAAGGCTGAAGCCGTCAAGAACATCGCCGCAAGCAGTCAGCATTCCTTGTGAATTGCATAGAAAAATTTCGCTACCGGTGCATTCAGAAACAATATCAATAGAGTTGAGCACAACAAGAACAGCACCCTGTGGGTTACTTTCGGTTGTGGAGGATTCCAAAAGCTCAGACGTCATAGAAGCCATCTCGCGGGCGTTGAGAACAGTGTTATCAAGAGTCTGTTCTCTCAGAAAGCCTGACAAAAACACCATAAGCGAAGTGCCGACTATAATCAAGCCCACCAACACTATTGCTGAAAAAATAAAGAAATATTTAAAAAAGAATGCACCCTTTTTTGAATGAAAACGTGCCATTTTACTCATAACTTACTTTGTTTCAAATTTGTAGCCGACGCCCCAGACGGTTTTGAGCTCCCATTTGTCTGAAACACCGTCCAGCTTCTCTCTCAGACGTTTGACATGCACGTCAACAGTTCTTGAGTCGCCGTAGTATTCAAAGCCCCATACCTCGTCAAGAAGTTGGTTTCTTGTGTAAACCTTGTTTGGGTTGCTTGCCAGGTGGAATATAAGCTCAAGCTCCTTGGGGGGTGTGTCAACAGGCTCACCCTTTACCTTGAGCTCATAATTTGTGATGCTGATATAGAGGTTGTCGTATTCAACCTGTTTTTTCTCGGGTGCTGACACAGCAGGTGAGGCTGAACGGCGCATAACCGCCTTAATTCGTGCAATAACCTCTTTTGTTTCAAAGGGCTTTGTGATGTAGTCGTCAGCGCCAAGCTCAAGACCGAGAACCTTGTCGAAAAGCTCACCCTTTGCCGTGAGCATAATAATCGGGGTTTGGCTTGTTTTTCGTATTTCACGGCAAATCTGCCACCCGTCGATACCGGGGAGCATAATATCAAGCAACACGAGATTGGGATTTGTTTCGTTGAATACTTCCATTGCTTTTAAGCCGTCGGTTACAATTTCGGTTTCGAAGCCTTCTTTTTCAAGATAAAGTCGCAACAAATCGCAAATGTTAACGTCATCATCAATGATAAGGATTTTTTCGTTTGCCATATAAATCCCTCCTTCGGAATTTTCTATAAAATCATTATATATCATATTATTGGCAAATTTATGAACAAATTATAAAATTATATTTAATTGAAAACAAAACGGCAGATTTCTCTGCCGTTTAATTTATTTAAAACCTTCTTTTTTTGCTTTTTTTGCTTTCTCCTTGGCACGGCGTTTTTTCATTTTCTCGGCGTCACTTTTTTTACTGCCGGTTAATTTGAAAATTACCAATGCAAGTATTGCAAGCAGAGCAAGGCTGACGCCTGCGACAATCACAACTATTTTCTTGATATCCTTTTTATCAAGCTCGCCGCCCTCTTCGGTGGTGGGCTCGGTTGTGACGTCTGTTATAAGCACGATGGAAATTACGCCGTCTTCACCTAAAACATATTTATAGTTGTCGGGGAGCTGCTCATAAGAGTTGTTGCTTACTACATTGCCGTTCTGGTCAACCAGCTGACCCTTGTCGTTAAAGGAAAGGATTCCCGTAACAAGGTTACCTGCGGCATTGTTGATTTTGTCAACAACTGTCATAAGGGGCGGCAACGCTACCGTCTCAGAGGGGGAGAGCGTTGAGTTCAGAATGCTTCCGATTGTGGGAATGATACCTGTCAGGTCGCTGTCGGGAGCGACAGATGTGCCTTGGTGCACGTTTATTTTATACGTTGTGGTTTTTTTCGTTTTGCCGGATACGTACTCGCAAACAAGCTCCAGCGTTTCTTTTGCCTGGCCGTTGAGCTTGACGGCTGTGTAAGAATCTGCGGGCATTTCCGTGTCGTTTACGTATATTTTAACACCGCTGCTGTTAATGGGGGTGGGGCAGATTGAAATATCCTTTCTTTTACTGCCGAGATGCACGTCGTATTCGTAAATGTCGGAATAAAACTCATCCTCTAAGTCGAAGCGTTGAGTTTTCCGGCAAACCAGCTCGAAGCAGGCCTTGTAATCGTATTGTGTCTGTGAAATGGTCAGGTTAGCATCCTCATAAGCCATTTTCTGGAGAAGATAGTAGGGTATTTTCTTTTTCTTCTGAGCCTTCACAAGAGCTGTGGGGTCAAGTGTTAATTTGTATTGAGTGCCAAGCATGGCGGTAAGGTATTTTTGCTGAATTTCTTCAGTAGTTGCGGTTTCAGCATCAATGGCAATACCGTATGCGCTGATAGTCATAATCGCAGTTCTTCTGTAAACCTCTTCTCTTGAAAGCGTTGTTATTTCAAGAGGTGAAACGTACCCCCTTGTGTAAAGCGTCATAAGGGATGTGTAATAGATATAGTCCTCAAGACTTGCGATTGTTGTTATTTTAAAGAATTTTTTTATAAATGGCATCAATGTGCCATCCTGATCGGAAAAAGAGGTGAGGTATAAAACCATTGCCTCCTCAAGAGTGCTGCCCTGCGGGATTGTGATTCTTTCACCCTTTATTACATAATAGAAATCGTTTTTCATTAAAGCGTAAAGGGCACTTATCATAAGAATCTTTTCGGGGTCAGCTTCTTCTTCCTCTGTTATGATGATACCTTGACTGCGTAACCATTCTGCCTTGGATTCATCTGTTGCAGAGGGGTCTGAAATGATGCTCAAAGCACCGATTTGCTCAATGAGAAGAAGGTATGCCGCACGTCGTGAATCTTCATCGAGTGTGTAAATCCTCACGTTTTCCTCCACGGTTTTTTTGAAGGTGGAGGCATCAGTAATATATGGGTACTCTGCAAGGGGGTGAAGCACAAGTGCATTTATAATACCGCTTGTTGAAAGCATATCCTCCTTTATTGTGAGCTGTCTGAGCCAGGATGGGTCGTTTTCATCGTAGGCGTATTGGGTGTTGACACCTACGTTTGTGTCAATAACCGGGGCAAACTCTTTTGCGAAAACAGACGGAGCCATTACACAAGCGACAGTTATAACCGTCAGAAGCAACGCTGTTATTCTTTTGCCGATGTTCATAAACATCCGCCTCCTTTCACATAACCTGTTCATTATACCAAATAATAGAGTTATAGTCAAATAATATCAAAAGAAAATACTGTCTGTGAGGTGTATTCTTCGCCTGCGTCATATGTGCAGGTGGGCCACAACGGGTGGTTGGGTGTGTCGGGGAACACCTGAGTTTCAAGGCAGAATGCACAGCGCTGTGTCATAGGGATACCGTTTTTACCCTCAACAGAGCCGTTAAGGAAGTTGCCGGTGTAAAGCTGGATACCGGGGAGAGTTGTTTTAACCGTCATTGAAATACCGCTTTTGTCTGCAACAGCCACAGCGGCTTCCTTTAAGGTGCCGTCATAATCTGCAATGCAGAAGTTGTGGTCATAGCCGTTGCCGTTTTTGAGCTGAAGGTGGTCTGCACCGATATCTCTGCCGATTGCTTTGGGCTCTGTAAAGTCAAATGGGGTACCCGCAACAGAAGCAAGCTCACCTGTGGGGATGCTGATTTCGTCAATTGGTGTGTAGCGCTTTGCGTTGATTTTCATTGTGTGGCTGAGAATATCTCCGCTACCTGTGCCGTTGAGGTTGAAATATGCGTGATTTGTAAGGTTGATTATGGTTTTTTTGTCTGAAGTTGCGGCGTATGTGAGGGTAAGGTCATTATCCTCAGAAAGCTCATAAACAACGCTTACGTCAACGTTACCGGGGAATCCCTCTGTGCCGTCGGGGCTGTGGTATGTAAATTTAACAGCGTTATCACCGAGAATTTCACTGTTCCATATTGCAGATGAATATTCACCGCCACCGTGAAGACTTGTTACACCATTTTCGTTGCAGGTGACGCTGTATTCAACGCCGTCAACAGAGAATTTGCCGTCTTTGATTCTGTTGGCATACTGACCGACAACAACACCCTGGTAGTCGCCTCTTTCAACGTGACCCTCAAGAGTGTCGTGGCCAACTATTACGTCGATTAACTCGCCGTCGCGGTTTTTAATAAAGAGCTTGTCGAGTGTAGCGCCTTTTTCAAGAAGCTGTACACGGGTGCCATTTTTGTTTTCAATAACAAAAGAGTGGACGCTTGTGCCGTTAAGAACACCGTAAACATTTTTAGTTACAGACATAATTAATACCTCCGTTTTCTTCTAAATAAATATACCCTTTGTAAAACCCAAAGTCAAGAGAGGATGAGGCAGAAAACGACGAATTGAGATAAATTAACAGAAAATTATCAAATACTTAACAAATCATTTGGCTGTGTGCGTTGATTATTCTGTTTATTTATGGTATTATTATTGTATATTGGCAAAATATTTACCGTGGTAACGGGAAAGGGGTGCAAGGCTTTGGAAGGTGTAATTTCTTTGATGAGTCCGGCATTAAGATTTGTTATGCTTGGGATAGTTCTTTTTGTAACTGTCCGCCTTATTATTGCTTTGTTTTCAAAGAAAGTCAGCGACCCCGTAAGAGGTAAGCTTGTCAACACTATCACCGGCGCGGGCATCCAGCTTTACGACAGGGAAATGTCTTTGGGCAGAAATAAAAAGTGTGATATTGCCTTACCCTTTGAAACAGTTTCGCGCCTTCATGCAGTTATCGCTTACCGTAACAAGGGCTTTGTGGTGTTTGATACCTTTTCAAAATCCGGTGTAATGGTAAACGGTGAAAAAATAGACAAAAAACGTATTATTCACGACGGTGATGTTATTGGCATCGGCGGTATAGAATACGTTCTGCGTGAGGCAAAATATAAATTTATAAAAGACAAAAGCGGACTTGCGGGTAAGCCCTCTTATGGTGTGATTCTTCTGCTTCTTGCTCTTTTCAATATCTGCTCTATGATGCTCAATCTTTATCCTGAGGGTAAATTCAGCGGGCAGATTCTTGTTGTTTATCTGGGATTTATTGCAACCCATTGGCTTTATTATGCCTTTGCCTCGTTCGTTATGCGAATAAACAACTTCGAGCTTGAAATGCTGGCGTTTATGTTCACCTCGGTGGGTCTTGCAATCACGGGCAGTATTTACCCCTCAACTGTTATAAAGCAGCTTATTGCCGTTGTTATCGGCGTTGCAGGCTTCTGTGCCCTTGTGGCATTTTTGCGTTTTGTTGAAACGGTCAAGGTGTTTCGCCTGATTGTTGCCTTTGGTGCAATCGGTGCTCTTGGTGCAACCCTTATTCTTGCTGAGCCCACAAACGGTGCTCTCAGCTGGCTGAGCATCGGCGGGGTTTCGATTCAACCCTCCGAGCTTGTTAAGGTAGCTTTTATTTTCGTCGGGGCGGTTACACTCGAAAAGCTTCAATCCATTAAAAACCTTACGGCATATATTGTCTTTGCCGCAATATGTGTTCTTGAACTGTTCCTTATGTATGACTTCGGTGCGGCTCTTATTTTCTTCTTCACCTTTGTTGTTATTGCGTTTATGCGCTCGGGCGACGTGAAAACACTTTCAGTGGTTTGCTTTGCGGCGGCAGTCGGTGCAGTTGTGATTCTTATTCTTAAGCCGTACGTTGCGGGCAGATTTTCGACCTATCTCCACGTGTGGGAATTTATGGACGAAGGCGGCTATCAGCAAACACGGACACTTATTTATTCCGCAAGCGGCGGTCTTTTCGGGCTTGGGCTCGGTAATGGCGAATTGAGGCATATCTTCGCATCTGCCGAGGACTTGGTTTTCGGCGTGGTGTGTGAAGAATTCGGTTTGATAATGGGCTTCTTTATTCCGCTGTCCTACGCCGTTCTTGCTGTGTGGTGCGTTCTTAACGCCTCGAAAGCAAAATCATCATTTTATTCAATAGCGGGTGTTGCCGCGGGGGCTATGATGCTTTTCCAGACAATGCTCAGCGTTTTCGGCATAACCGACCTTTTACCGTTGACGGGTGTTACGTTGCCGTTTGTCAGCAAGGGCGGTTCCAGCATAATCAGTTGCTTTTTGTTGCTTGCGTTTATGAAAACTATCGACACAAGAACCTACGCAAGCTTCAAACCTCTTGAGGAAGGAGGCGATGCTGTTGAAGACAATAGCTAAACGAAGCTTTATAGTGTTTTTACTTGTTGCGGTTGTTGTGAGCGGTTTCGGTATCTTGGGTGTGCGTTTTGCAATTAACGGCGAAAGATGGACTACTCTGAGAGCAAACGAGCACCTTACAGAGAACGGTAGCTTTATTGCGGCGGGCAACATTGTTGACAGAAACGGTGTTGTGCTTGCGAAAACAGAAAATAATCAAAGAGTCTATAACGATTCCGAAAGAATAAGACGCTCAACGTTGCACATTGTCGGTGATACAGAGGGCTACATTTCCTCCGGTGTGCAGACAGCCTATAAGACCGAGCTTATCGGCTACAATCCCGTAACAGGTATATATTCCCTGAAAAAGCACGGCAGAGGTAATGACGTTAAGTTAACTATCGACAGTGAGGTTTCAGCCGTTGCATATGATGCACTTAAAGGTAAAAAAGGTGTTGTTACGGCTTATAACTACAAAACCGGTGAAATAATCTGCTCGGTTTCTGCACCAAACTACGATGTGCGAAGCAAACCCGACGAATCCGTTATACTTGAAAATAAAAACGGGGAGTATGAGGGAATTTATCTCAACCGTCTTATCGATGGCTTATATACCCCCGGCTCTGTTTTTAAAATAATAACAACAGCGTGCGCTCTTGAAAATAATGTTGACGTCAACGGCTGGTCTTATGAATGCAAGGGTGAGGACACGGTGGGCGGTGTCAAGGTAACCTGCCCCCACAGTCACGGCAAGCTTGATTTCAAAGCTGCCTTTGCAAACTCCTGTAACGGTGCCTATGCCACCCTGGCTGATGAATTGGGAGCTGTTGCTCTGAATAAAACGGCACAGGAATTCGGCTTCGGCAAATCCTTTGACTTCGGCGTTTCAAAAACTGCCGCCAGTCGCTTTGACGTATCCGATGCTTCATCGGGTGACCTTGCCTGGGCAGGTGTGGGGCAATACACCACGCTTGTTAACCCATACCATATGCTGACCGTGCTCGGCTCTATTGCCAACGAGGGTAAAGCAGTTATGCCCTACGTGGTGGATAATGTATCAAGCCCCTCGGGTAAGGTTCTGGAGAAAACCGAAAAAGCTGAGGAAGAATATATTTCCGCGAACGTTGCCAACCTGGTTGGTGAGCTGATGAGAAATAATGTTGTTGAAAAATACGGCGACAACCGTTTTTCGGGGCTTTCAATGTGTGGCAAAACGGGTACTGCCGAGGTGGGCGACGATGCCGAGCCCCATTCGTGGTTCGTCGGCTTTTCGCAGAAGCCCTCTTGCCCCGTGGCTATTGTGGTTGTTGTTGAAAACGGCGGTTGGGGTTCGCAGGAGGCTTTGCCTGTTGCTTCAACCGTAATGAACAGCATATATAAATCCCTATCGTAAATTAAAAGATAATTAACTTTTATACGGTTGACTTGTGCGTGGGTTTATTGTAAAATATAAGCTCAGGCTTTTTGTAAAGAAATTGCTGAATATTATTAACCGAAAGGCTGAAATAAATGAGTTTTATCGAATTTGATTCTGTTTACAAAAGATACAAAATGGGCGAAATTGTTATTAACGCCGCCGACGGTGTTACCTTCAACGTGGAGCAAGGTGAGTTCTGCGTTATTGTCGGTGCCAGCGGTGCGGGTAAAACAACCGTTCTCAACATTCTCGGCGGTATGGACGATTGTGACGACGGTAAGGTTCGGGTTGCAGGCGAGCTTATCAATGAATACGACAGCAAACGTCTTATTGAATACAGACGCTATGACGTTGGCTTCGTGTTCCAGTTTTATAACCTTGTTCCCAACCTTACAGCCCTTGAAAACGTTGAGCTTGCAACACAGATCGGCTCAAAGGCTCTCAACCCCGCAAAGGTGCTTGAAAGAGTCGGCTTGGGCGAAAGAATGGACAACTTCCCCGCACAGCTTTCAGGTGGTGAGCAGCAGCGTGTTTCAATAGCACGTGCCCTTGCCAAAAACCCGAAGCTTCTCTTGTGCGACGAGCCCACAGGTGCTCTTGACTATAACACAGGTAAACAGATTCTCAAACTTTTGCAGGATACGAGCCGTGAAACGGGTATGACAGTTATCGTTATCACCCATAACCAGGCGTTGACACCCATGGCAGACAGAGTTATCTCTATGAAGAGCGGACGAGTTGTCAGCATGGAGGTTAACGAAAATCCCATGTCCGTGGAAGATATTGAGTGGTAAAGGAACTTGAGAAATGAGTAAAGCTTATATTACAGACAGTTTCCGTTCCATAAGCCGAAGCTTCAGCAGATTTGTTTCGATTATTGCTATTGTGGCTTTGGGTAGCGGTCTGTTTTGCGGTTTGAATGCTGTCGGTCCCGATATGCGTGACACTGCAGAAGAATATTATCATACATATAATCTGATGGATCTCAGGCTGCAGTCATATATCGGTCTGTATGAGGAGGACCTTGAGCAAATCCGTCAGATGGATGGTGTTGAGGCTGTTCAGGGCGTCAAGTTTGTTGACGGCTACGTTCAGGTTCCCACAGAGGACGGCTCACTTTATGAAGGTATAGTTGATATCGACGGCTCCGAAATGACCATCAGAGTTATGGGTGTTGACGTGGACAAGGCAATCGATTTTTACGATGGTCTTGACAACCCCGATTACATAAACCGTCTTGAGCTTGTTGAGGGCAGATATCCCGAATCACCCAACGAGTGTGTTGTAACCTGTAGTGATCTTACAACCCCCGAACAGTTTGTTATCGGTAACACAATCAAGGTTGTGGGCGACGATGAGGAGATTTCATATTATCTCAATAACAATGTGTTTACCGTTGTCGGCATAGTGCAGACCCCTTACTGGGTATCCTACGAGCGTGGTGTTACAACTGCAGGTAGTGGTAAGCTGGGTGACTTCATTTACGTTAATAACAAAGCGTTTACCGATAAAATTAACTACTACAGTGAAGCATACGTAACACTTGACGGTGCCGATGAATTTGACGTTTACAGCGACGAGTACGATGAATTCGTTGAAGAAAAACGCCTTGAGCTTCTTGAAGCAAGCGAGCCGATTGCCGCATTGAGAAGAGCAAAGCTCAACATCGGGCTTGAGCGCAAGCTTGCAGATGCAAAAATTAAAATTGACAGTGCTGAAAAAACTGTCGGTCAAAAGCTGAAGGACGGTAAAGCACAGCTTGACAGGCTCTATAAGCTTGAAAAAGAGGGCGAAACTCTTCTGGCAGAAGCCCAGAAAACTATGGAAGAAGAGTATAAAAAGGCACAGGAGCTTCTTCAGAGCGGTAATACCGAATATATCGCTGCTGTCAATGAATACAACGAAAAAATAACAAAGGTTTCAGATACAAAGATTGACCTTGCCAACAAGCGTACGGAATACAATGCAAAAAAAATGGAGGCAGATACCGCTAAGGATAAGCTTGATGCGGCAAAAGCAGAATTAGCCCTTACCGAAACCGAGATAAATGTTATGACTACGCTTATCACAAGCACCAAGACCACTCTTGATAAGCTTACTCAGAATCAAAATGTTTCGCAGGACAACCTTCATCTTGACCAGATTGCGGACAGGCTTGAGGAAACCAATCCCGAGCTGGCAGAAATTCTCAAAAATGCATCAAACCTTACCGCTCAGGGTACGGCGGCAGATGCCATAAAGGAAACACAGCAGCTTCTTGACCAATACGAAACAGAGCTGGCAGTTGCCAAGCATCAAAAGGATTTGGGTCAGGCAGAGTACGACTCCAAATATTCCGAATGGGAATCAGCCGACAAACAGCTTAAGGATGCAAAGCTGCAGCTTGATGCGGCAGATGTAGAGGTTGCAAAGGCTGAAAAACAGCTTGCTGAATACAAAACAAAAATCGAATCAAGCGGCGATGAGCTTCAGTACGGCTCAATGGACGCACAAACAAAATATATGACCGCTCAGGCTGAATTGGCATTGAGTATGACTCAGTATCAGAATATTCAGGCTACTATCAAGCAGGCGGAAATTAATTATTCCAAGGCTGAAGAAGAGGTCAACGCAAAAATCGGTATTCACAAAACAGAATATCAGAAGGGTGAAAGCCTTCTCAAAAATATCAAAAACGGTGTGGGTTGGATGGTCTATGACCGTCACGATTCTCCCGGTTACACAGGCTATGGCCAGGCGGCAGAAAATATGGTGCGCCTTGCATATATTTTCCCCACCTTCTTCTTTGTTGTTTCAACACTTGTTTGTTTGACCACTATGACAAGAATGGTTGAAGAAGAAAGAACTCAGCTCGGTACTCTCAAGGCCCTCGGCTATTCAAACAAAATGATTAGCGGCAAATACATCCTCTATGCAGTTATTGCCAGCGTCATAGGTGTTATTATCGGCGTTCTTGCAGGCTTCACAGGGATACCGTTGGCAATTTGCGGTGCTTGGGGAATAATGTATGAGTTGCCCTCGGTAACTATTCAGTTTATGCCTCTTTACATTGTCCTGGGCACGGTTATTTCAATCGGCTCAACCGTTCTTGCGGCACACCTTGCTTGCCGAAAAGAGCTCAACAGCGTTCCTGCTGTTCTTATGCGACCTAAGGCTCCTAAAGCGGGTAAGAGAGTATTCCTTGAAAAGTTTCCTTCAATTTGGGGCAAGCTCAGCTTCACCTCCAAGGTTACTGTCAGAAACCTTTTCAGAAACAAAAAACGATTTGCCGTTACCGTTCTGGGTATCGCAGGCTGTACGGCACTTATCCTTGCAGCATTCGGTCTTAAAGATGCTATCGGTGGTGTTATTGATAACCAGTACGGTCCCGACGGTATCGCTCAGTATGATTTGCAGGTCGTTCTTGAAGATGGGCAGACGTCTTATGATGCACCCATTGTCTCTGAGATAAATGCAGTTAACGGAATTGAGCATTCAATGCTCGGCTATCTTAAAGTTTGCCGTGGCTATTCAGACAGAAGTGATAACGAAATGGAAGTTGACGTTCTTGTGGCAGAAAATCCCGCAGGGCTTCAGAATTTCATTGACCTCAGATATAACGGGGAGGATATTCCTATAACTGACGAGGGTGCAGTTATTACTAAAAAGCTTGCTGACAAAACAAAAACAAAAATCGGTGACACAATAAAGGTTTCCTGGACTGAGGGCTCGCAGGATGTTGAGTACTCCGTCAAGGTTACGGGCATCACAGATAACTACACCTTCCACTACGTTTATATGACACCCTATTGCTACAATGAGGTGACAGGTAAAGCTCTTTCTTATAACTATCTTTTCTGCCAGATACCTGACGGTATGACTGTTGAAGAAAAGGCACAGCTTGAAAAAGATGTAAATGATATACGAGGTGTAAACGGTTCAGTATTCACAACAGTTGTAATTGATAACTTCAACAACATTGTTGAAACACTTAACCTTGTTATATTGTTATTCATTTTTGCCGCTGTTGCTCTGGCGATTGTTGTTCTTTATAACCTTAACAACATCAACGTCAATGAGCGTATAAGGGAGCTTGCAACCCTTAAGGTTCTCGGCTTCTACAACGGCGAGGTTTCAGCATATATCTACCGTGAAAATATTTTCCTGACTCTCTTTGGTGTTGTTTTCGGTATAATTCTCGGAATTCCCTTGAATGTTGCCGTTGTCGGCATTGTCGATATTGATACGCTGACATTTAACACACAGCTTGAGCCATTAAGCTTTGTCTTTGCAATAGCTCTCACAATAATCTTTGCGATTCTTGTCAACGTGATGATGCACTTTAAACTTAAAAAGATAAGCATGGTCGAATCCCTCAAATCAGTAGAATAACGGCATATTTGGCGCAGATGTCATTTTTCTGACCACACTCGACGTATCTTGCTCAGCTTTAGGATGTTGCGAAGCTATCATCCCTGTTTTGCGTAGCAAAATAGGGAGGGGGACCAAAAGCTGCGCTTTTGGTGGTGGGTCGCCCCCTAACCAATATCCTTTGTTGGTGAAACGTACAAGATTCCGAATGCAACTCAAAACACATAAAAAACCCGTCACAGCAAAAGCTGTGACGGGATTTTGTTAGAATTGATTCAGTTTTCTTCGTTTTTTTCTTCTTCAATAACCGGGGGAGTGTAGCCTGCATAAACCTGCTTTGTTTTGAAAGAGCCGTTAATATAAACGTTTGCACAGAATTCAGAAAGCTCGTGGGCGGGGATTTTCATACCCTCATCCATCCAGTCAATCAGAATACCAATCATAGCGTTAATGACGTAGTTTGAAAGGTATCTTGCGGGGTTGTTCTGGTCAAAAATCTCTTTTGTGTTCGGGATATTTGTAAGCATAAGAGAACGGATGTATGTATAAAGCTGGTTGTTGATGTCGTTGTTGATAATAAAACGGCACAACGTTTCGTGCTCCTTGCAGAAATTGAAAAGGGTTTCAGCATAAGCGGTAAAGCCCTCGATAGTACCAACCGAGGGTGAAGCCTCTTCGATAACGCAGCGAAAATCCTCGTACGCTTCATTCTGAATTTGTTGAAGCATATCTATAAGGTCTGTGTAGTAAAAATAAAATGTCGCTCTGTTGATATCTGCAAGGGTAGTGAGCTCCGTAACGCTGATTTCGTTTATTGATTTTGTTTCAAGAAGCTGAAAAAGAGCATCCCTGAGAGCTTTTTTTGTTCTTTTAACACGTCTGTCTGTATTATTGATTCGTCTTTTCTGAGTAGCCAAAATTACACTTCCTACAATAATAGTATATACATCATCTGTCAGATAACGTCTTAATATAGTTTATCATACATTTGTTGGATAATCAATAGAAAAAAGGCTGAAAAAACAAAAGTTTTTTCAGCCTTTTGGCATATATAAATTAAAAGCTTGAGTAAAAGTTTTGCGTCATATACACGCGGTAGTCTGAGAAATAGTTGTAAACTACGCCAACACCGAGCCTTTCAAACCTTTCTTCAAGAATGTTAGTTCTGTGCCCGGGGGAGTTATACCAGCCTTCGCAAACGGAGTAGGGGTCAAGGTAGCCTGCAGCAATGTTTTCACCGCATATCCACCAGTTGATTCCGCCGTCACGCATTCTGTCGGCACTTGTTTTGCCGTCAAGATTTACGTGGTCAAAATAGCCGTTTTCAGCCATATCCTTGCTGTGGCTTCTCGCCACGTCGGCGGCAACCGTGCATAATTCAAGTGGCTTCAATCCATTGATTGCCCTCAAGCCGTTTGTAAGGTGAAGGATTATTTTTTCAGAAGCCGAATTGTTCAGCTTATTTACCTCGTAGGCATAGCTCTCGTTGAACACAACGCCCATAGCGTAGGCTTCCGGTATCTTTCCTGTTCGGTCGAAATACCCTGTGATTGTCAGATTATCGTATTCTACAGCTTCGTCAGAGAGGTTTTTAACATAGAAGTTCTTTTCTTCATAAATAACCCGTGCATTGATATCATATGACACAAACTGTGTTAAAGCACCGTCAATAAAGGTGAAAATTACTAAATCCGTGTAGTCTGTGTAATAAACGTAAATATCTGCAGATTTTTTGAAGTATTTATCCTTTATTGTGTCCTGCGGTTCACCAATCAACTCAATCATTTGGGTATCGGTGCACTCAAAGGGGAGCTTCTTGCCGTTGTATTCAATATATTTGTTGGTAAGGAGCTTGTTGCAGTTAACGCACACACCATTTTCAGGCTTGTGACCGGTGGGCTCGGTGATTTTAACAAATTCCTTGTTACAAGCGGTGCAGGTGGAGGTTTCTATGCCATTCTCGGTGCAGGTGACCTTTTGCACGGTCACCCACTCTGTGTATTGGTGCTCCGGCAGGGTAATGATTGCCGAGGCGGCTTGCAGAATTTCTCGTGCATCCTCTGTTGTAACATAGCCGTCGTGGTTTGTGTCTGCTAAAAGAAATTCTTCTGTCGATGGTGTTTTTGTTCCGGAGGCAAATTCAAGAACGGCTTTCGAATCAAGCACGGTAACATCGCCGTCGTTGTTAACGTCGCCGTTAATTGCGGCGGCGGATATTGAGAAAATAAACAAACATAAAACACAAAAAGCGAATCTTAAAAATACACTTATGCGTTTCATAGCTAACACCTCTTTTTTATTTGTAACAAGATTTCAGAAGTTCAATTTCTCTTTGGTATCCGTCAATGTCGTTGGGGGTTTCAAGAAAGAAGGGGAGATTTCTGAGCTTCGGGTGGTTGATGATTTTTGTTATCGCCTGAAGCCCGATTCCGCCTTCGCCTATTTTTGCGTGGCGATCCTTGTGGCAACCTAAAAAGTTCAAACTGTCGTTAAGGTGGATTGCTTTTAATCTTTCAAGACCGATGACTCTGTCAAATTCATCGAGAACTCCGTCAAGGTTGTTCACAATGTCGTAGCCGCCGTCGAAAACGTGGCAGGTGTCAAGGCAAACACCCAGCTTTTCGTCCAACTCAACCTTGTCTATAATTGCTCTGATTTCCTCAAAGCTTCTGCCAACCTCGCTGCCTTTACCCGCCATGGTTTCAAGGAGTATGGTTGTTTTCTGCTCCGGTTTGAGCACGGAGTTGAGCATATCGGCAATAAGCTGAATTCCGACGTCCTCACCCTGACCCACGTGGCTGCCGGGGTGGAAGTTGTAAAGCGCGCCCTCAATGTTATCGAGCCTGAAAATGTCGTCAAGCATTGTGTTTTTTGCAAATTCACGAAGCCCCGCATCCTTTGAGCAGGCGTTCATTGTGTATGGTGCGTGTGCCAGCACGCTGACTATACCGTTTTCTTTGCGGTATTCCTCAAACGCCCTTATATCCTCAAGGTCAAGGGGTTTTGCCGCACCGCCTCTGGGGTTACGTGTGAAAAACTGAAAATCGTTAGCACCGATTCTTACGGCTTCCTTGCCCATTGCAAGGTAACCGCCGGAGCTTGATAAATGGCAACCTATAATTAACATAATAAAATCCAATCTATTTTAATTTGTGAATAAATAATCCGCTGAGAAGCTTTGGCTCAAACCAGGTTGATTTCGGGGGCATAATGAGACCTGCATCGGCAATGCTCATTAAATCCTCCAGCGTGGTGGGGAACATAGAGAAAGCAACCTTCATACCGCCGTCAACAAGTCTTTCCAATTCGCCGAGACCGCGTATTCCGCCGATAAAGTCAATTCTTTTGTCTGTTCTCGGGTCACCGATGCCGAGCACGGGTGTGAGCAGATTGTTCTGGAGTATTGAAACGTCAAGCTGTTCAACAGGGTTATTTTCGTCAAAGGTGTTTTCCTTTGCGGTAAGCTTATACCACTTTTTGTCAAGATACATACCGAAGGTGTGCTTCTTTTCGGGGTGATATGCACCGTCGCAACCGGTAGCCTCAACAACGAATTTTTCACCGATTTTTTCAATGAATTCTTCTTCAGTGTTGCCGTTGAGGTCTTTCACAACTCTGTTGTAATCCATAATTTCAAGGTTGCTTGCGGGGAATAATACAGCAAGGAAGAAGTTGAATTCCTCGCTACCGTCAAAATCGGGGTTTTGTTCACGGCGCATTTTTGCAACGTTCACAGCCGATGCACAGCGGTGGTGACCGTCTGCAATATAAAAATCGCCCGCCTTTTCAAAAAGTGCTGAAAGCTCTGTGCAGACAGATGAATTATCAATTACCCACACGGTGTTAGTGATACCGTCATCGGTTACAAAATCGTAAACGGGTTCGTTCTTTTTCTGTTCTTCGATAATTGAGTTAATTTTTTCACTGTCCTTGTAGCAAAGAAAAATGGGGCCGGTGTTAGCGTCGCAGGTGTCAACGTGGCGGATTCTGTCCGCCTCCTTGTCTGCCCTTGTCAGCTCGTGCTTTTTGATGATGTTGTTGATGTAATCGTCAACACAGGCACAGCCCACAAGACCTGTCTGCTCTCTGCCGTTCATTATCTGGCGGTAAACGTAAAAGCAAGGGGCTTCGTCGGTTTTGCAGATTCCGTCATCCTCCAGCTTTTTTAAGTTTTCAGCCGCTTTTTTATAAACCTCGGGGCAATAAATATCGGTGCAATTCTCTAAATCTATTTCAGCCTTGTCAACATGAAGAAACGAGTAGGGGTTACCCTTGACCATCTCTTTCGCTTCTTCGCTGTTCATAACGTCATAGGGGAGTGCCGCAACTCTTGAAGCGAATTCGGGAACGGGTCGCAACGCTTTAAAAGGCTTGAAAATTGCCATCGATAAAACCTCCGTAATAAATATATCTATATATCAATTTTACTTTATTTATATATTTATTGTCAATATGTTATTGCATTTTAGATTTTGGTATGGTATTTTTTATGTAAATTATACACAACAAAGCAGATTTTATTATGAAATCAATGTATTTAAAGGTAAGATATTTCAATGGATTTTAATGACATTCTAAAATATTCTCACGATTTGAGCGTGAACAACAACAGAACGTGGTTTCACGAAAACCACACCCGATACGAAAAAGTCCGAAAGGATTTTCTCGGCTTTCTTGATATGCTGAGATTTGCTATCAGCAAAGAATCACCCGAAATTGCAAAATCTGTAATGTATATGGAGCCAAAGGATTGGATGTACAGAATCGCAAAGGATATGCGTTTTCACAAAAACGGCCCTCCGTATAACCCTGCCTTCAGAGCCTATATTTCACCGGATAGAAAATCCTGGAAGCCCAACGGCTATTATATCCACCTTTTTCCCGCTTCGACTATTTTCGGTACCGGGCTTTGGTGCAGCTCAACAGCACAGATGAACAGCGTCAGGGCGTATATTTCCAAAAATTATTCTGAACTTGAAATGCTTTTGAAGAAAAGCAAAATTACAATAACCGGCGACAAAATGAAAACAGTTCCCAGAGGCTTCTCTGCGGATGACCCCGCCGCAGAATATCTGAAAATGCGAAACTGGCAAATGATGTTTTATATCCCCGATGAGGATATTGACACCTTTGAGGATTTCTGCATTCTTTTAAGGGGCTACGTCAGGGCTATGGAGCCCTTACGGATGTTCCTTATGAAAGCGGCAAGCTATGTGGACAGTAATCGCCCTGAATTCGAGTGGTAAAAAACACTTGACAAGTTTTTTTGTGCGTGATAGAATTAATAAAAATTAACTAAACCGTTGATGCGGGGATAAAGGCAGTTATGACTTTTCAGAGAGCCCTGTTGCTGTGAAAGGGTAAGAAACAGATTGTCAAATGGGCCGCTGAGGGTGCAGTCAAATGTGTTTTTCACAGAGTATTCTGCAACGTGAGGGCATACGTTAGTTGCCGGGGTATGATAGTACCCTTAAAGTGCACGGTAACCCCGTGAATCAAGGTGGCACCACGGATAAGCTTTTATTCGTCCTTGGCAGAAAATTCTGTCAAGGGCTTTTCTTTTGTCAGAAGAAAGAGGTTTTTATGTTGTTAACAAAACGATGGCGTAGCTCTTTATAAAACTGATTTTTTAGTATTTATCATATTTTACGGAGGTTTTTATAATGGAATTAAACGGCGTTAATTTTGATACGTATTTTAACAACTATCCCGATAAAGAGGGTTATTTCGGAAAATACGGCGGAGTTTATATTGACGATAAGCTCAAAAATGCAATGGCAGAAATTACAGAAGCATATTATTCAATCTGCCAATCAAGAAAATTTATTGCAGAGCTTCGCAGAATCAGAAAGGAATTTCAGGGCAGACCAACTCCCGTGACACACCTTGAAAGGCTTTCAGATGCATTGGGCGGCAAGGTTCAGCTTTACGCAAAGCGTGAGGATCTTAACCATTCCGGTGCACACAAGCTCAATCACTGTATGGGCGAGGCACTTCTCGCAAAATATATGGGCAAGAAAAAGGTTATTGCCGAAACGGGTGCAGGTCAGCACGGCGTTGCCCTTGCAACAGCGGCGGCGTATTTCGGGCTTGAGTGCGACATATATATGGGCTCTGTTGACATTAAAAAACAGGCTCCAAACGTTGCAAGAATGAAGATTCTCGGTGCAAATGTTGTTGAGGTAACTCACGGTCTTCAGACTCTTAAAGAGGCTGTTGACGCCGCTTTCGATGCATACAGCAAGGAGTATGAGCATTCAATTTATTGCATCGGCTCTGTTCTCGGCCCCCATCCGTTCCCTATGATGGTTCGTGATTTCCAAAGCGTTGTCGGCATCGAAGCAAGGGAGCAGTTCGTTGAAATGACAGGTCACCTGCCCACATCTATCGTTGCTTGTGTGGGCGGCGGCTCCAATGCGGCGGGTCTTTTCGCAGGCTTCCTTAACGACCCTGTTGATATTTACGGTATTGAGCCTCTCGGCAGAGGTCCCAAGCTTGGTGACCACGCTGCAAGCCTCAAATACGGCACAGAGGGTATTATGCACGGCTTTAACAGCATTATGCTCAAGGATGAAAACGGCGAGCCCGCTCCCGTTTATTCAGTTGCAAGCGGTCTTGATTACCCCTCATCAGGTCCCGAGCACGCCTTCCTTCAGGAAATCGGCAGAGTTAAATATGACGTTATCGATGACGAGGAAACAATCGATGCATTTTTCAAGCTTTCTCGCCTTGAGGGTATCATCCCCGCAATCGAAAGCTCACACGCCGTTGCATACGGTATGAAGCTTGCCAAAACAATGGACCACGGCTCAATCCTCATCAACCTCTCAGGCAGAGGCGACAAGGATATGGACTATATAATCGAAAATTACGGAATAAGATAATTTATAAACAAAGTAACCTCTTTGCTCTAATCGGCAAAGAGGTTTTGCTTTTGTAGTATCATACTTAGCACTTCTGTTTTAACATTTTTTACTTAAAATCGGCGCTTGCGCCCCGAAACTTGCAACTTGCCACCTGCCACTTGCAACTAAAATCCACCCTGCAAGAAACTAAAAAATCCCCGAGGTAACTCACTGTTGCCTCGGGGTTCTTTTAATTATGAAATTTTGCAAAGGTCTTCATTACCTTCGTCGATGATTGCGATGTGAGTTCTGCCGGGGTTGAGCGAGAGCTCTTCACCCTTTGCGTTATAGAACTTCATCATATCAGCAGAGTCGCCTTTTTTCCAGGTGATTTTTTCATATGTTCCGTTGGAGATGTATGTGCCTTCACCTTCGGAAAGGTCAATGTTATTTCTGCTTTTATCGTCGCCTGCAATGCGGGAAACGTCTGCAAAGCACATAATGATGTTCTCAAAATTCTGCTGTGTGCCCTCGCTGTCTGCGAAAGGCTTACCGTTAAGACTGCTCAGGTAAACGTTCTTTGCTTCGTCGTAGGTGTAGCTGTAGGGGCAGTAGTTTGAGAAATAAACCGTTACAGCGGTGCATTCGCCGTCTGCAAGCTTAACAGCCTTGTCGTTGAATTTAAAGGGGTTTTTGTAATCCTCTTCAAGAGTTGTTCTGTAATCCTTGTTTGCGATTGCTTTTGCAATTGCCTCGTCTGTTGTGTAGGCTGTGTGCTCAGAGTCAACGTTTCTTGATTTGTCACGGTAGAAGTAGTTGTCATACAAGCCGTTGATGTTGTTTACACCGTGGTTTGCAATCTGACTTTTTGCCTGTGGGCTGAAGCCGAAATGAACAAAAATGGCGTCGAAGCCCTCTGCAAGGTCAACGAAATAGTGTCTTGCACTTCTGACGGGGCCCACCTTTGCGGGGATTCTTGAAGCGTCGGCATACATAAGAAGCATTCTTGTGATGCCACCCTCAGCCTCCATCTCCCAAACGATGTCTGAGGAGGTGAGTCCCCATTGGGGTCTGGCATCCTTGTGGTTTTCAACAGAGATAAGAACGGGTCTGTTACCTAAAAGGGCTTCATCATAAGGGCCTTCACCCGTAAGAGGATTTTTAATAACCGTAACGGGGGGCTCTGTTGCGGGCGCCTTTGTTGTGGGCGGTGTTGTGGTTGTTGGCTCTTCCTTGTCGCCGCCACAGCCTGCAAAGCTGCCGATTATGAAAACGAGGGCAAGCACAAGGGAAAGTGTTTTTGTGATTTTTGAGTTTTTGAGATGTTTCATTTTTTCTGTCCTTTGTGTTTATTAAATCCAGAACTGCACAAGATGTAAAATTGTGCCGAATAAAGTTGGATTCTGTGTATCTATTGTAACATCTGCCACAGAAAATGCAAGAGCAAATGAGTAAAAAATGCTTAAAACGGCAGAAAAAATTATTGCTTTATTTAGTGAATTTGCATTATTTTCCATATTTTCTTGTTCACAGAGCGCAAAAATCACGAAACTTACCGCCATAAAGAAAATATAGCCGAAATCGCTGAAATAGCGCTGCAACAAGCCGCCTGCCTGCGTGTCGGCAACAACAAGGGCAATACCAACTAAAACAAGGGTCAGAGTTACCCCGAAAAGCTTCTTTTCTTTGAGCGTTTCTTTTGCTTTATTCAAGCCGAAAATGAACCACAGCATAGGCACGCTTGTTATGATACCGCCAAAGCAATATTCATAAATTGTTTTGCCCAGGTAGTTTGTTTCTATTTCAACCGGTTGTATATAGGGGAAAACTCCCGTGAACTGCGGCGGTTGGAAAAGATAGGTGAACAGCCCCGTGAACGTTCTTGATATTTCAAAGCCGCGACGTGTTACGTCGTTTGTTGTCAGGTTGTAGGCGGAGCCGAAATCAAAGGGCGAGCCGAAGCGAATGAAGTTGTAATACATTATTCCCGCCGCCACGACAACAAAGGGAACAGCCAATGTCACAAGCTGTTTTATGCCGTCTTTTCTGAAAATGAATTTGTCTTTGAGCATATAGCCAAGGAACAAGGGGAGCGCAACGGCGCATATAAGAACCGCTTGCGGGCGGCAACCAACCGAAAGTGCCATAAAGAGCGAGCCGAGGAAAAATGAAATTATTCTGCCCCTTTCATTTTCAAGACCCTTTAGCCAGAAATAAATTCCCCACACAACAAATGCCATAGATGTCATTATGGGAACAGAATAAAAATCGGGTCGCTTCACAAGGAACATCGCCCCGCAACAGTTCACAAAGGTAAGAGCTGTTACAAGAAACGTTCCCACGGATATGCTTTTGAATTTCTTCTGACATATAAAATCAAGAAGCTTGAATACGCCCAGCGCAAAAATTGCGGCAAAAATCATAATTCCCACAGCCGACGGAAACGGTGAGCCTGTTATTGCTCTGAAGGGCAGATACATTACAAGAAGCGGAACTATGCCGAAATAAACGTAGTAGTGACCGTCAAAATACGCAACGTCCCAACGGTATGTGTCGCCTGTAAGAAGTGCAGTTTTTGAACGCAACGCCGTGTCGTAAGGATTTTCCATATTCTTCAAGGATTCCGGAACGTCGTCGTTGTCAATATAGGTCTTGCCGTTCAGAATTGCCTGCGCCAGTTCATCATATTGATTGTGGTGCTCCATACTAAGCTCAACAAAATCAATGCCGTCGCCATCCCATTTATGGGTGTTATAGCCCTTTGCGGCAATGCCCATAAATGTGGGGTTAATTGAGCCGAGAACAATTATAATTGCACATTGCAGGCAGAAAAATCCCATAATCAGCGATGATTTCAAGGATTTTGATTCGCAAAGCTTTCTTTTATAGAGAATGGATGAGGGCTTGAAAATATAGAAAAGACACAATATGCCCCAAACAATCACAACACGCAGAAGTGAAAATTCAAAAGGCCTGTTTGCGTTTATTGAAATATCGTCAATCTTAATTTCTTCATACTCGGAGTCGAGCCTTATGGCAAGATGCTCCGTTTTGCCTGCCGTGTGAACGTTCATATAACGGCTTTTTTCCACAGCGGTGTAAACGTCACGCTCACCCGCGATGAAATAATTTTTGTTAGCCTCGTCCGTGAGATATATTTCGGCATTCACCGTGCCAACATTATAATCGCTCAGGTCAATTTTTATATTACTTATTTCTTCACCGAGCTCCGGGAATTCAACCGTGAACTCAGACGGAAGAGTGTAGGTGCCATCCTCAGCTTTATAAAGCTCCATATAGTGCGAAAGAGACTTTTCTTCTTCTGAATAAGAGGTGTAGAAGTTGACGTTGAAAATGCTTATTTCAAGCCCTATGGCAAAAATCAGAAAGGCTACAGCGGCAATTACAAAGGCTTTGTCGCTCCTTGGCTCTTTCTTTGATTTTTTATAAACAAAAACAGATAACGCCGAGAATAAAATCAGCGCTGTTATTAACAGAATTATCATAAAAATCTCCTTGATTTCAATATATTTACATTAAACCACAAAAAGGGTTATTTGTAAATATTTCCCGCATATACTGTTAGAAAAAGCGAGGATGGATTATGAATAATATTATTGAAAACAAAAATCTTACATATTCATTGTTGACGGATTACGTTAACCGACTTTATCACTCATACGACGGCTTGCAGGTGGCATCCTGCGGCAAAACACTTTTGGGGCGTGATATTTATTCGCTTGTTCTCGGCAAGGGCGACAGAAATATTGTCTTTGTGGGGGGCACCCACGGTGTTGAATGGCTCACGTCGCTTTTATTGCTGAAATTTACCGAAAAGCTGTTAAGCAAAAAAACAATAAAAGGCTTTGAGGCTACGGATTTATTGGAAAGAGTGAAGCTTATTATAATACCCGAGCTGAACCCCGACGGCATCGAAATAGCCTTGCGGGGTGCCTCTGTCTGCGGTAAATATAAAGAGATGAATTTTGAAATATCAAAGGGCGATTTCAGTCGCTGGAGCGCAAATGCAAGGGGCGTTGACATCAATCACAACTTCAATGCCGATTGGTACACCCTGCGTGAAGCAGAAAAAAAGGCGGGCATTAACGCACCCGCCGTTGGGAAATACGGCGGGCTTTACCCCGAAAGCGAGCCCGAAACAGCGGCTATTGTGAAGCTTTGCCGCAACGTGGAGGTTTCGTCACTTTTGACCTTTCACTCCCAGGGTGAAGAAATTTATTATGAATACGGCAACAATACCCCGGAAAAAAGTCTGACTATTGCAAAGATTTTTTCTGCCCTCAGCGGATATACCCTTGTTAAAAACGAGGGTCTTGCCTCAAGCGGCGGCTTGAAGGATTGGTTCATTGAGGAGTTCGGCAGACCCGCCTTCACAATAGAAATCGGTAAAGGAAAAAACCCGTTGCCCCTTGAGGATATAGACAAAATTTACGAAACACTTGAAGGTATGATGGTTGTTGGAATGATGGTTTAAGTTGCAAGTTGAGAGTGGAAGGTTTCGGGGCACTTTGCGCCGATTGTATTAATTTGTTGTGGGGTGCGAAGCTATCATCCCTGTTTTCTTCGTTGATGAAACGAAATATTAACACAAATATTTTTTAAGATTTTCTCTTTACAAAGAACAAATGTTCTGTTATAATACAAAACGCGAACAAATGTTCTGTATCTTGTGAAGGAAGAGAGAAATGGAAAGAGTAATTCTGCATTGTGACTGCAACTGTTTTTTTGCCTCTGTTGAAGCGGCATTGAATCCGGAGCTTAATAACTACGCCTTTGCCGTTTGCGGTGACCCCGAGTTTCGCCACGGCATAGTTCTTGCAAAAAACGAAAGGGCGAAAAAATACGGCGTGCAGACGGGTGAGGCAATCTGGCAGGCAAAGGCAAAATGCCCCAAGCTTGTTACCGTTAAACCCCATTATAAGGAATATAAGGATTTTTCTAAAAGAATTTTTGACATTTATTGTCGCTATACCGATTTAGTGGAGCCCTTCGGCATTGACGAGTGCTGGCTTGACGTTACGGGTAGCGTGCATCTTTTTGGTAGCGGCAGAGAGATTGCCGATGAATTGCGGGATGTCATAAGAAACGAAATCGGCGTGACGATTTCTGTGGGTGTTTCGTTTAATAAAATTTTTGCAAAAATGGGGAGCGACTATAAAAAGCCCGATGCCACAACCGAAATAACCCCGGAAAATTTTAAAGAGCTTTTGTACCCCTTGCCTATAGGCGACTTGTTTATGGTGGGCAGAAAAACTGCCGAAAGGCTACGAAGCATCGGGGTGAAGCGAATCGGTGATGCGGCACAAATGGAAGAACACCTGCTCTATGGTCTGCTCGGCGAAAACGGCAGAACTCTGTGGCAATATGCCAACGGCTACGATTATTCACCCGTTTTGCGTTTCGATTATCGTGAGGCTTATAAATCAATCGGCAACGGCGCAACCTTTAAAAGAGATTTGGTGGATTCACACGACGTGCGCACCTGCGTTTTCTTTCTTTGCGACAAGGTCGCCGCAAGGCTCAGAAAGCATAATTACGAGTGCTCTGCCCTGCAGGTGGGCATAAAGGATACGCATTTTAAAACAATACAACGTTCGTCACAGTTACCCTCACCGACGGATTTATCCTATGATTTGCGAAATGCGGCGCTTTCGCTTATTGAATCCAATATCGACGTTGAAAAAGAGCCGATTCGCTCTTTGACGGTGACGGGTATGAAGCTTTTAAACGGTGACGAGGTCTGCGAGCAGATTTCCCTGATGGACCTTGAATACCATATAAAACGAGAAAAAGAACACCGTCTTGAATGTGCCAAGGATAACATACGTCACAAGTATGGCTTGGGCACAATAACACGCTGTTCATTCATAGACAACGATTTTGGCTTTTAAAAATTGTCCATAGCACCGTCTATATACAGCACTATTTTTGATAAAAGGGAGATAAAATATGAAATGTACAATAACAGATTTAAGGGCAAAAGAGGTTATAAACGTTGATAACGGCTGCCGTCTGGGTTGCGTGACTGACGTTGAGTTTGATACCTGCACGGGTTGCCTTGTGAGCATAACTGTTTTTTGCGGCAGAGGTGTCCTTGGCTTCTGCGGGCGTGGTGAAGAAATAGTGATTTGCTGGAAGGATATCGTCGTAATCGGCGACGACACAATTTTAGTGCGAAAAGGCGGAACAAAACTCGCATAGAAAAAGGAGCTGTAAAAAAACGAACGTTTTTTTACAGCTCCTTTTCAGGGGATAGGAAAAAAAGATGCAGAACAAAAAACCGAGCAAAAACAAGGCTTCAGACTTGTTTTTGTTTGCCCGAAGGCGTACAAAGGTACGTCGAGTGGCGAGGTTTGTTTGTAGCACAAAACACAAGAATTTCGTTCTTTATTAAAAAATAGGACTTTTATAGGCTTTAAACCTATAAAAGTCCCTTTATTTATATAGTTTTGTGCGGTCTGCGCTTTTTTTACTGTCCCTTTTGTTTTATTTTCTTGTCTTATTATAAATCTTTGATTTAATTGAATCAACAAGCGAAAGCCTTGTGTTTTCACGAACCTTTAATTCTTCAATGGTGTAGCCCTTTAATGAAAACTCCGCCTTATCACTTTCGTAAAGGTCAACAACGCTGCCGTCTGAAAGCTCTGTTATGCAGGAATACACGTAGGAGAAGGGGTTAAGGCTGTTGGTTACCTTCTTCACGTATTTCCACTCAACAACGTTATCATCGCCGTAAAGACCGATTCTGATAACGCCCAGCTTTCTGGTTTTCTTTTCGGGGCAGGCCAGGATTATTGCGTCCTTACCGTCGATTTTTTTGCTGTAGTTTATAACAGAGAACATACAGTTTGAGCAATATGAAAGACCCTTGTCAACAGTGTATTTACCCCAGGTTTCACCGCCGTCTGTCGAGTCGGTGTAGCTTATAAAGCCGGCAATGTTTCTTGAATACATCCTCAGAACACCGTTGTTGAGAAGTGCAAATTGGCTTTCGGAGCTTTTGCCCGCCATACCAACCTGATTTGCCTTTTCAGAGCGGTGCCAGGTTTCGCCATCGTCTGTGTAAATAACGCTTGTGTATTCTCTGCCGCCGTTGTTGTCGTAAATTGAGAAAATAACTCTCTGCTTGCCGTTTTTTTCAATGCAGATGCCAACACCCGGTGAGAAGCCCGTGAAGCCCTTTGAACCGATTTGGGTGTTAAGGATTTTTCCGTCTGCCCAGGTTTCGCCGTTGTCATAGCTTTTTCTTACCCAAAGGTAATAGGTGGGGTAAATTTTAATAGGTGCATAGGCATAGAAAATATTTGCGATGATGTCATTATTATTCAAGGAGCCGTCCTTGTTCATCTGCTTTATAAGAACAGGTGTGAGTTCGTCACCGTTTTTTTGATAGATGTTATAAAATCTATCCACAAAATAATTGTTGTAGCCTTCATCGTCTTTGAATTTCAGAACGGGAGCATAACCATCGTCGTTAAAATCACCAACGTAGTAGGGGTAATGTGCTTTATCGAGGGTGGTGCTTTCTGCCTTTTCGTGGCTTGTTTTGTCGCAAAGAACAAGTCTGCCGTCAATAAAGCCGCTACCCTTGCCGTATGTGCCCGCACTCCAGAGTCCCATATATGCGGGGCAGGCATCACAGGCGTGATAAACAACGCCGTTTTTATCCTGGCACATAGCCGCATCGCAAAATGAGGCAGATGTGGGGATTGCTTTGTTGTGGTCGGCATCCTCCATATCATTGAAGTGGTTTACCCACACAATTTCCGACCAGGTTTTGCAGTTGTCGTCGGAATAGCGTATGACTGTTTCAATGTTTGCGGGGTCGTCCGTTCCGTTACCGTAGCGAATGTCACCGCCGGCAAGAACTCTGCCGTTTTTCAGGGTGAGTATTGAGGGGATTCTAAACAGCTTGCTGTTTCCTGTACCTGCCGAATAAGGGTTTGTAAAATTAGCCATTATATATCACCTTAGAAATAAAATTAAACAAGTCTGAACGTCTTGACCTCAAAGGGTGTGACGTTGAATGTGATTTTGTTATCCTTGAAGCTGATTTCTTTTTCATCAACTTCCATAAGATTACATTCATAAGCCTTCTTGAAGGGCAGATTGATTGTGAGCGTTCTTTCACCACGTACACGTCTGCTCTGATATACACGCACAATAATGCCGTTGCCGTCCTGCGCCTGCTTTATTGCATCGATAACAATGTCATCATTGTCGCAGTTAATATAGCTGAAGCATTCGGGCAAGGTGCCGTTTTTAGCGTTAACGGCAATACCCTTGAGTGCGAAGTTGAGCTTGAATGCCTCCTGAACAGTACCGCCTGTCTGCCATGTGCCTGAGTGGGGGTAGTAGGAATAAGTAAAGCTGTGGTGACCCAAATCGCCGTATCTGTCGGGAGTTGTGGGTGCACGAAGCAGCGTGATTCTCATTCTGCTGTTAAGTATATCGTAGCCGTATTTACAGTCGTTGAGAATACTTACACCGTAGTCACCCTCAGAAAGGTCCGCCCATTTGTGGGCGCATTGCTCAAAGCGAGCCGCATCAAATGAAGAGTTGCGGTGGGTGGGGCGCTTGATTGCGCCGTGTGCCGCCTCAAAGGTTGCCTCGGTGTTAAGAACGTTAACGTCGAAAGCGGCCTTCATAACCTTGTCGCGCTCCTGCCAATCCACCTCTGTTTCAAACATTAATTGTCTGCTGCCTGCGTAAAGAATAATGTTCTGTGAAATGGTGGATTTGTTGAATTTTTTCACAACTCTGAGAACTGCTCTCACAGGTGAGCATTCCGTGATTTCAACACTTTCTGATTTTTCAAGAACCCATTTTTTCTTTTCATAGTTCTGCTCAAGGTTCCACGCTGTTTCGTGAACGCATTTGTCAACGAAAACCGAAATAACGTTACCCCTGCCGTCGAGGGTTTCGCGGTTGTTTTCTTTGTCAAATATTGATGTAAGAATACCGTTTTCATCATAAGAAACTTTTAGAATTTCATTTTCAATAATGCCGTTGCCGATTTTAATGTTTTCTTTTTCTTCTTTTCCTTCAAAGGCAAAGAATTTGTAGCCCATAGGCGGAACGTTGTCGGCAATGAATTCGGTGTATTCCTCACCGTTTTTTGTGAACACTCTCGAAAGTGCACCGATTTTCTTGTTGCCCTTAACCGTAACGGGTGCGGTAACCTCAGTTGAAATCATATTCCATACCACCACACCGTCTTTTTCGGCGGTGATGTTTGCAGTGATGCCTTCAAGTGCAGAACAGAAAATTTCCGTACCGTCTTTTTCAAGCTTTGCAAAGTCGGGACGGCAATCCTCCATTGCCTCGTGGATTGATGTGCCGGGGAGAATGTCGTGGAACTGATTTTTAAGGAATAAGAGCCAGAGATTCTGCAATCTTTCAATATCATAACCGCCACCGAAAACCCCTGCCATTTCGCAACGGCTCAGAAGAAATTCGTTTTTGCGGTTACCTTTTTTTATAAATCCCTGGCTTGTGTATGTTCCGCGGTGGTTTTCATAATAAAGCTCATCGCAATATGTGGGCAGCTCTTCACGGATTTTTTCAGCCTCTGCAAAGAATTCCGACGGATGACCCATTCGTGTTCTGGGAAGACCGGGGAAGTTTTTTAATCTTTTCGCGTTTTCAAGCATTCTGTAGGTGCTTCCGCCACCGCCGTCACCGTAGCCGAACATACCGAAGCCCGTTTTGAGAACGTGCTTTAAGTCATTGTTAAAGGAGGCGGCACAAACCTGCTTGGGGTCGTAATTACCCTGGTAATGTGAGCGCTGGTTAAGTGCAAGAATTTCAGAACCGTCTGCACCCTTCCACTTGAAAACCGTGTGGGGAAAACGGTTTGTATCCTGGTTGAGAAGCTTTGTGGTAATGAAATATTTCATACCGCTTTTTTTGATAATCTGCGGCAAGGCGTAGGAGAAGCCGAAGCAGTCGGGGAGCCAGTATGTATCGGACGAAACGCCGAATTCTTTAAGGAAAAACTCTCTTCCGTAAAGAAGCTGGCGAATCATACTTTCGCCCGATGCGATATTTGTGTCGCACTCAACCCAGGTGTTGCCGACGATGTTCCATTGACCGTTTTTAACCTTTTCTTTGATTCTTTCATAAAGCTCGGGGTAGTTCTTTTTAATCATATCATAGGCAATAGCCTGGCTTTGTGTAAAGGTGAATTCGGGATAAACATCCATAAGTGCAAGGTTGTTTGCAAAGGTTCTTGCACTCTTTCTTTCTGTTTCCTGAACTCTCCACAGCCACGCAATGTCAATATGTGAGTGACCGTCGAAAATAACCTCTGAGGACGCCGTGTATTCAATCTCTGCAAGCTTTTTATCAAAATGCTCGCAGGCAACAGCGATAGACTTTCTTGTTTCTTCCTCCGGAAAGTCGAAGTCAACAAGGTGAAGCGAATCGTCAAGCACCTTGTAAACGCTTTCTTTTATGAATTCATCCTTAATGCAGGGGAGCGCGTCCCACGCCGTAACGCAGTTGAGATAAAATTTTTCGCAGATTTCGTCAACTACCACAAGGTTTGCAAATTTAAGAGTGTATTCACATTCTTTTTTCCCTGCCATAGCGGCATCACAGAAGCCTGCTGAGTCAACGCAAGCCTCCAATTCAATATCCATCGGCTCGCCGAAAACAAGAAAGCTTTCGGTGATGTTAACGGTTTCTCTGCCGACCCAACCGCTCTTTTCTCTTGAGGAAACGGAGTTTGCGATTTTGCCGTTGATTCTTATAAGAATTTCACCGCCGAAATCAAGGTTGAGATAAACCTTTTTGCCCTTGAAGCTTTCGGGTAGGGTAACCTGTGTTTTGAAAATTCTTGCACAGTCGTAGCGGGCAATCCAATGGTCGCCAAGCTTCAGGGTTTCTTTCGTTTCGGGGTAAAACTTGTGCCGGCCCCCGCCGAGATAGTCGCCGTCGTAGGTTTCCCAAACGGGCAGGTCAACCTTCTCTTTGATGCAGTATTTATTCAACTGCTCCAGCATATCGAATAAAACGCCTTGCTTAGGTGTTTTCATAATATCACTCCTGAAATTTCCGATATACACTAATGATAACATAATCTATTAGTATCAGACAATAGTTTTATAGTTGTTTTGAGGTATTCGAAATGTAAAAATTTATCTGCTAAATTCGGTAGAAAACAACAAAAAGGGGCTGTAAAAACGTTCGTTTACAGCCCCTTTTATAGGAATTCTTAAATTATTTCAATGCTGTGCCGCAATATAAGCAGAAGGAGCCTTCACCAACGTTGCTGCAGTTGGGGCAAACCTTACCTGCGGGAGCAGCCTGAACGGGAGCAGCAGGTGCGTAGTTAACAGCAGGCTGGGGAGCAACAGGAACCGCAACGGGTGTAATGCTGTTCTGAAGTGAAGCGATTTCAACTAATTTATCGCTGTTTTCAACCAATCTGCCGAAAGCGTAAAGACCGCAGGTTGTGAGCCATGAAGCGAAAATACCTACAGGAATGCCGAGAAGGAAAATAAACTCGCTCCAGTCTATGAACAGCCAACCGAAAGATATAACGCTGGCGATTGTGCCCAACCAGAAGATTACGAGAGCGAGGGACTGAAGCTTTTTACCGATATTACTAAACATAAAGAATACCTCTTTTCATATTTTGATAATGCGATAATATCACTAAATTTCTCGAAAAGCAATATATTTTGACGAAATTACGGTGGATTATGCTTTTTGCGTTTACTTGGGTTTAAAATGGGCAAAACAACTCTTATATTTTGTTTACTTATAAAAATTTTTATGGTATAATATAATACCGGTATTTAGTGATTAAACAGCTTTGGCGAGAGGAGTGGAATTATGGCAGACAGGTTTATTCTTCATTCAGACTACAAGCCTATGGGTGACCAGCCCGAGGCAATCGAAAGGCTTGTTGACGGCGTCAACAAGGGCTATATGGAGCAGACACTTCTCGGCGTAACGGGCTCGGGCAAAACCTTTACAATGGCAAACGTTATCGAAAGGCTTAACCGACCAACGCTTGTTCTCGCTCACAATAAAACTCTTGCCGCACAGCTTTGCTCCGAATTTAAGGAGTTTTTCCCTGAAAATGCAGTTGAGTATTTTGTATCCTATTACGACTATTATCAGCCGGAGGCATATATACCCACCACTGATACCTACATCGAAAAAGACAGCGCCGTTAATGATGAAATAGACAAGCTGCGCCATTCTGCCACATCTGCCCTTTCCGAAAGGCGCGACGTAATTATCGTTGCCAGCGTTTCCTGCATCTACACTCTGGGCGACCCTATTGATTACCGTAGTATGGTTATCTCGCTTCGTACGGGTATGCAAAAGGACAGAGACGAGCTCATAAAAAAGCTTGTAGAAATTCAATATGAACGAAACGACGTCAGCTTCACCCGAAATAAGTTCAGAGTCAAGGGTGACACGGTTGAAATTTTCCCTGTTTATTCTTCTGAAACGGCATACAGAATTGAGTTTTTCGGCGATGAAATAGATCGTATTTCAGAAATACATCCCCTTACCGGTGAGGTGAAATGCACTCGCTCCCACGTGGCGATTTACCCCGCCTCCCATTACGTTGTTGAGCACGACAAAATGGAAAAAGCCCTTGAAAATATTTATTCTGAAATGGAAAACAGGGTAGAGGAGTTTACCTCGCAGGGCAAGCTTCTTGAAGCGCAAAGGATTCAGCAAAGAACACTTTATGATATTGAAATGCTTCGTGAAACGGGCTTCTGCAAGGGCATTGAAAACTATTCACGTGTTATGTCGGGGCGTGAAGCAGGCTCCGCTCCTTTTACGCTTCTTGACTATTTCCCCGATGATTTTGTTCTTTTTGTAGATGAATCCCACGTAACACTACCGCAAGTGAGGGGAATGTACGGCGGTGACCGTTCGCGAAAAGAAAATCTTGTGGAATTTGGCTTCAGACTTCCCTCTGCCTTTGATAACAGACCGTTGAAATTCAACGAATTCTATGATAAAACCCATCAGAAAATATTTGTCAGCGCAACACCGGGCGACCTTGAAAAAGAAAAAAGTGCACAAATTGCCGAGCAGGTTATACGCCCCACAGGTCTTCTTGACCCCGAGGTCAGCGTGCGCCCCACAGACGGGCAGATAGACGACCTCATTTCCGAAATCAACAAGCGTGTTGAGAAAAAAGAGAGAGTTCTCGTCACAACTCTCACCCGTAAAATGGCAGAGGATTTAACCGATTACCTCAACAAATTCGGCATAAAGGTCAGGTATATGCATTTTGATGTTGACACCATTGAGCGAATGGAGCTTATCCGTGATTTGCGTCTTGGCGAATACGACGTGCTTGTGGGAATCAACCTTTTAAGAGAGGGTCTTGATATCCCCGAGGTTTCTCTTGTTGCAATTCTGGATGCAGATAAAGAGGGCTTCCTCAGAAGCGAAACCTCGCTTATTCAGACGATCGGCAGAGCCGCCCGAAACGCAGGTGGACAGGTCATTATGTATGCCGATGAGGTTACAGGCTCAATGGAAAGGGCGATAACCGAAACCTACCGCAGACGAGAAAAACAAATGAAATACAATGAGGCTCACGGCATTGTTCCCGAAACCATCAAAAAAGATGTTCGTGAAATCCTCGAAATAAGCTCCAAGGACAACGTTCAGGAAAAAATTGCAAAACGCAGGCTTTCACAGAAGGAGAAAAACGAGCTTATTGAAAAGCTCACAAAAGAAATGCGAGTTGCCGCAAAGCTTCTTGAATTTGAGCACGCGGCATATTTAAGAGATGAAATTCAAAAACTGAAAGGCGAAAAATAATCGTTTATGGAAAAAAATCTGATTGTAAAAGGTGCAAGGGAGCACAACCTGAAAAATGTCAGCGTTGAAATTCCTCGTGATAAATTGGTTGTATTCACCGGTCTTTCGGGCTCGGGCAAATCATCCCTTGCCTTTGACACCATCTATGCTGAGGGTCAAAGAAGGTATATGGAGAGTCTTTCCTCCTATGCCCGCCAGTTTCTCGGTATTATGGAAAAGCCCGATGTTGACAGCATAGACGGGCTTTCACCCGCTATATCCATAGACCAGAAAACAACCTCGAAAAATCCGCGCTCCACTGTTGGCACGGTTACTGAAATATATGACTATCTCCGCTTGCTTTATGCAAGAATAGGTGTGCCCCATTGTCCCGTTTGCGGCAAGGAGATTGCAAAGCAATCAATCGACCAGGTGGTTGACAAGGTTCTTCTTCTGCCCGAGGGCACGAAGTTTCAGATTCTTGCCCCCATTGCCAAGGGCAAAAAGGGTGAGTTTCAGAAAGAATTTGAAAGCATTGCAAAATCGGGCTTTTCAAGGGTACGTGTTGACGGCATAGTCTATGACCTTTCTGAAAAAATAAAGCTCGAAAAGAATATAAAGCATAACATTGAGGTTATCGTTGACCGTCTTATAATGAAAGACGGTATCGGCTCACGTCTTACGGATTCTTTGGAATCAGCTTTCGCCCTTACACAGGGTAACGTTATTGTTGATGTCATCGGCGGTGAGGAAATTCTCTTTTCACAGAATTTTGCCTGTCCCGAGCACGGCTCCTGTATGGATGAGCTTGAGCCAAGAATGTTTTCGTTCAATAACCCCTTCGGTGCTTGTCCCACCTGCTCGGGGCTCAGCGTGTTTATGCGTGTTTCCGAGGATTTGCTTGTTCCTAACAGAAAGCTGTCAATAAACGAAGGTGCAATAAAGGGTAGCGGTTGGGGCAAAACAGATTCCGGCACAATAACAGGCATGTATTATAATGCCCTTGCAGAAAAATATAATTTCACTCTCGATACACCCTTCAACAAAATATCGAAAGAGGGGCAAAATGCCATCTTCTACGGAACAAACGGCGAACGCATAAAAATGGTGCGTGAAAACGAATATGGAAGCGGCACCTATATGACAGAATTTGAGGGCGTAATCAATAACCTTGAACGCCGTTACCGTGAAACAACAAGTGATTGGTCAAGAAACGATATTGAACAGTATATGACCGCTTGCCCGTGTCCGGATTGCAAGGGTGCAAGGCTGAAGCCCGCATCACTTGCCGTAACCGTGGGCGGCAAAAATATTCAGGAGCTTACGGATATGTCAATCCGTGATGAGCTTGCGTTTATAGAGTCTCTTGAGCTTAATGAAAAAGAGCAGATAATCGGCAAGCAGATAATTAAAGAAATACGTTCAAGGCTCAGCTTCCTTTGCAATGTCGGTCTTGATTATCTCACACTTTCACGTTCATCGGGCACTCTTTCGGGCGGTGAAAGTCAGCGAATACGTCTTGCAACACAAATCGGCTCATCTCTTATGGGTGTTTTGTATATTCTTGATGAGCCCAGCATCGGTCTTCACCAGCGTGACAACGAAAAGCTCCTCAAATCATTGAAAAATCTTCGTGATTTGGGAAACACCCTTATTGTTGTTGAACACGATGAGGACACAATGAATGCGGCGGATTATATTGTTGACGTTGGCCCCGGTGCGGGTGTTCACGGCGGTGAAATAGTCTTTTCGGGAACTGTTGATGAAATCAAAAAATGTGAGAAATCTCTCACAGGTCAGTTCCTCAGCGGCAAGCGTAAAATAGCCGTGCCCGAAAAGCGCAGAGAGGGCAGCGGAAAATACCTTGAAATAATCGGTGCACAGCAGAATAATCTGAAAAATATTGACGTTAAAATACCGCTTGGAAAATTTGTTGCAATAACAGGTGTTTCGGGCTCGGGCAAATCCTCGCTCATTAACGAAATACTCTATAAAAAGCTTGCAACCGAGCTTAACAATGCAAGAAAGTTTGCGGGCAAGCACGAAGAAATAAAGGGTATGGAGCACCTTGACAAGGTCATAAATATTGACCAATCACCAATCGGCAGAACACCACGCTCCAATACAGCTACCTACACTGGTGTTTTCAATGATATAAGAGCCTTGTTCGCATCGACTCAGGATGCAAAGACTAAGGGCTACGATATGAGCCGTTTTTCATTCAATGTCAAGGGCGGTCGTTGTGAAGCCTGCGAGGGTGACGGCATTATAAAAATCGAAATGAACTTTCTTTCAGATGTTTACGTGCCCTGTGAGGTCTGCCGTGGTGCAAGATACAACAGAGAAACTCTCGACGTTAAATACAAAGGTAAAAGCATCAGCGATGTTCTTAATATGACCGTTGAAGAAGCTGTTGATTTCTTCGGCAATGTTCCGAAAATAAGAAAGAAGCTTGAAACTATTTTCGATGTTGGTCTTGGCTATATAACTCTCGGCCAGTCAGCAACAACTCTTTCGGGCGGTGAGGCTCAGCGAGTGAAGCTGGCAACCGAGCTTTCAAAAAAATCAACGGGCAAAACCATATATATTCTTGACGAGCCCACAACGGGGCTTCACACCGCCGATGTTGAAAAGCTTCTCGAGGTTATCAACAAGCTCGTTGATGCCAACAATTCTGTTGTTGTAATTGAGCATAACCTTGACGTTATCAAAACCGCCGACTATATAATCGACCTCGGACCCGAGGGCGGTAGCGGTGGCGGTGAAATTGTCGCCGAGGGCACACCCGAGGAGGTTGCAAAATGCAAAAAATCATACACGGGAAAATATTTGAAACCGTTGTTGTAATATCTTTCGAGATGTTATATAATTGTTAAAATGGATTACTTTAAGAAAAGAGTGAATGAGATGAAATCAAACGAAAGCATACCTAATTTTGACATTAAAGTCAGAGAATACACTAACTATGCAATAAAAAGCATAAAGAATGTGTGCAAAAATTTCGGACCCCGTCCCGTTGGAAGTGAGGCTGAGACAAAAGCACAGGAGTATATGCAGGCAGACCTTGAAAAATTCTGCGACACGGTTGAGCGCAAGGAGTATAAATGCAGTGACAAGGCATTTATGTCCTGGGTGAAAATCGGCTCTGTTCTTATGATATTAAATGTTATTATGTTTACTCTCGGCATTCCTGTTGCAGGACTTGCGCTTTCCGCAATAACCCTCTTCTTTATTTTGGGTGAGTTTATTTTCTATAAGCCCGTTCTTGACGTGTTCTTCCCCAAGGTAACAAGCGGTAACGTCTATGGCGTGAGAAAAGCAGGCGGTGAAACAAAAAAACGCATTATCCTTTGCGGTCACACCGACTCTGCTTTCGAGTGGACCTATACATACAAAGGCGGCAGACCCGTTGTTGCGCTCATAATTGTCACAGCAGTTATTTCAATTCTTCTCGGCCTTGGCTCCAATATTTATGCGATGATTCATTTCAGCGGTGTCACAGGTGGAATCGTATGGGGTGAAGAGGGCAACCTCGTTCTCAAAATCCTCGCTGTGCTTATGTATATCACAGTTCCCGTTCTTGCCATGGCATTCAAATTCGTTAACTACAAATTACCTGTTCCCGGTGTTACAGATAACCTTACAGGCTGCTTTATTTCAAGTGCGGCTGTTAAATTTCTTGCAGATAACGACATTCGTTTTGAAAACACTGAGGTCGCGGTTCTTCTCGCAGGTGGTGAGGAGGCAGGTCTGAGAGGCTCAAAGGCTTTTGCAAAACAATATGCTGATATGCTGAACGATAAAAGTGTTGAAACTGTTTTCGTATGCATAGATACTATATGCCAGCTTGAATTTGCAAAAATCTATGAAAAAGATATGACAGGTATGGTCAAAAACGATAAGCGTGTTGTAGCTCTTATGAAAAATGCTGCTGACAACATCGGTCTTGATGTTAAAGTCGGACCCATTGAGCTTGGTTCAACCGATGCGGCGGCAATGTCACAGGCAGGTGTCCCTGCGGCTGCCTTTGTTGCCATGGACCCCGCCCCCGCAAGATATTATCACACAAGACTTGATGACGTCAGCGTGCTTTCACCTCAGGCTGTTGACACAGGCGTTAAATTCGCTCTTGAAACCGTATTCCTTTATGACGAAAAGGGCATCTGATTATGAACAAAAATCATAAAATTACAGGCAACGGACCCCTTCTTGACAAAGACGGTGTTCTTCGTGAGCCCGGTTGGGCAAATTCTCTTGTGTTTGACTATGCACCCGAAATGGTTGCCAAAAGCAAAAGGAAGCGCCTCAAAGAGTGGGATTATTACCTCATAATGAACAGCGAGGGTAAATATGCCCTTTCATTCACCTTTGCCGATAACCGCTATATGGGGCTTGTCTGTTGCACGGTTTTCGATTTTGAAACTAAAGAGAAATTTGATTGCACCGAGGTTCAGCTTATGCCCAACGGCAAAATGAATCTTCCCTTAACAAGTGAAACAGGCGACATTTCTTTTAAATCCAAAACCTGCGATTATCATATCGACCGCACACAGGACGGCAGACGTCTTTACTGTAAATACGACAAATGCTTTAACCACACCGAGCTTGAGGCAGACGTTTTTCTCACTCAGCCTCCGATGGATACAATGGTTATTGCAACCCCTTGGCGGGAGGATAAAAAATCCTTCTACTATAACCAAAAAATCACTTGTATGAATGCAAGCGGTTACGTCAAGGTCAAGGGCAGAACATACACCTTCGATGCCTCAAGGGATTTCGGCATCCTTGACTGGGGCAGAGGAGTGTGGACATATGACAACACCTGGTTTTGGGGCATCGGCTGCGGCTATGTTGACGGCAAGCCCTTTGGCTATAATATCGGCTACGGCTTTGGTGACACCTCAAACGCAAGCGAAAATATGATTTTTTATGACGGCAAATGTCGCAAGCTTGATTTGGTTGATTTCGGTATGCCCGACACAAACCCAATGGATGAATGGAAGCTTACCTCCAATGACAACCGTTGGAATATGACCTTCAAGCCTTTCTTTAACGACCACACCAACATAAGCGCCGGCGTTATCTGCGAAAAGGCAGATAAGCTTTTCGGCGTTCTTAACGGCACCGTTACCCTTGATGACGGAACTGTTCTTAAAATTGAAAACGTTATAGGATTTCACGAAAAAGTTCACCACAAATGGTGAACTTTTTCCTTGCTTCAGCGCAGAAGTCATTTTTCATATAAGTTGCAAGTGGCAAATTGCAAGTGGCAACTAAAAATGGGGCGGGTCTTGACCGTCCCGCTTTTATGTTTTGCACAATTCTCGGTGTGCGTATTTGTGCAACCATACAAATCTGCAAAAAATAAAAATTTTTTTCAAAAAAATTGTAGTAATATTGAAATTTTTTTCATATATAAGTGAAAGCTAAAAACAGAGTGAATCAGAAAGGCGGGTGAAACGGCAAGAAAATAACACGGTAGAATGTAGGCACGTAAAAAGTCAGGAGGTAAGAGAATGAAAATAATTAAAAAATATTTATCGGTTTTTTTAGTTGTTTTGATGTTAATCAGCGTTTTTTCAGTTTCAACCCCTGTTTTTGCCGCAGAGGTAAACGAACAAAACACACAAAAAGAGTACGAAGATAAGCTACTTGGTGAAACAGTAGAAACAGATTCTTTACCCACCGGCGTCATTGGCGAAGTATATGAAAAAAGAGATGAATTTTCAAAAACCTATAAACTCGTCGATGGCTCCTTCACCACCGTGATTTCACAAATGCCACTTCATTCATATGAAAATGGCGAATGGAAAGAAATAAACAATACACTTGAAGCAACGGATGAAACGATAAAAAACGTTGATGGCACATTTGACGTCCTGTTTCCGCAGACGATGGCGGAGGATGAAAAAATCACCGTCGTTAACGGTGGCGAGTCATTGGCGTTCAGCGTTAACGGTGTCGAAAACAGCACCGCTGTGGTAGAGGAATCTCAAGCCACAGACGAAATTGCCGAAGATTTGGCACAGACAGTTTCGGGAATCACTTATGAAGAAATAAATCCCGATACAGACGTAGAATATATCGTTACACCGCAATTTATAAAAGAGAACATTATAGTTCACAACAAAGAAAGCTTAAAAGAAACATATTCGTTTGATATTGAAAAAGGCGACCTTGTTGCAACGTTTGACAGCAACAATAATCTTCTTTTTACAAACAGCAAAAACGAAAAGGTTTTTGAAATTCCCGCACCGGTTATGACCGATGCTTCGGGGGCGGATTCTTATGATATTACAGTAACCGCAGAAAACACGGAAAAAGAAGTTTTAACCTTAACCTACACTCCATCGCAGGAGTGGCTTGAAGCTTCCGAAAGGGCGTACCCGGTAACTATTGACCCGGTTATTTGCGTGCCCTCTTCAAACGGAGCTTTCATTGAAGACACGGTTATACGAAACGGCGACAACAGCGAGACAAATTTTGTGAATAGCGAAAACGGCTTTGTTTGCAACACAGAAGAGAATGCAGAGATTCTTGTTAAATTTAATATGGATGCATTTGACTGTTTTAAAGCCCCCAGTGTTGTTATAACCGACGTTGATTACGTTTGCAGTGCCTTGTTTAAAACAAGCAGCAATGTGCTTCTCAAAGAAATAACAACTCCGTGGGATGTTGACACCGTTACATATAACAGCGTCTATTCCGAATCGGGCAACAACGGCTTTTACGGTAACGAAATAATAGATAGCTTCATTGGTCTTGAAAGCACAGAGCAAATAGCTATGTATTTTAACATAACCGAGCTTTTCAAGGGTTGGCTTTCTGGCGAAGAAAATAACGGATTTACCCTTTTGCCCGATGAAAACACAGAAACCAACGTTGCTGTGTTGTTAGATGCCACAAGAACACAGGGAATTACAACATACACATTCAACACAGTTTGTTGTGTGAATTATGTTGACACAGGCGGTAGCTCCGCTTCACAAGAGAATTTGGCTCAGGATGTGGGCAGAGCGGGCATGGTAAATATAAACAAGTTTTCACGGGGCTTGTCGCTTTACAGAAGTGATTTAACCCTCGGCGGCAGAATATTGCCTGTTGATATTTCGTTTAATTATGACGCCGCCTACAACAGGCTCAAAGAGATTTTAGTAAATATATATGATCTTGAAGAGTATTCTGTAAATCTTTGCTACGGCAACAAATGGGTTCCGTCATATATACAAGCGGTATTGGCTTTTTCTGACACTTCTTACCAGGTTTACACAGGCGAGGGCACGGTTTTGGATTTCAATTTGACAACCACAACCGAAGACGACGAAACAGTCTACGAATTCGAGGAACCCGAAAACCAAAACAGCGGATATATGCTTGAATTGGTCGATTCCGATTCTGACCCATCCTTTGAAAATATCAGGCTCATATCCCCGGGTGGATATGCAACCTATTTCAACGAAATGGGAATTGCCACGGCTATTCGTGAAAGCGAAACAGAAGACGGCGAAAATTCAGAAAGAATAGATATCCATTATACAGATGATTTTAAAATTGATTATATTACAGACGGCATAGGCAGAAAATATGATTTTGTTTACAGTGAAACAACGGGCTTGTTGAGTGAAATCAACTGTCTTTCTGCAACAAACGGGCAAATAACGGGCGGCACAACAAATACACCGCTCAAGGTCAGCTATGCCTATGATTCAAACAATAATCTCACAGGTGTTACGTATCCCGACGGCGAAAGTGTAGCCTACACATACGATTCTGCAGGCAACCTTACAAGTGTTAACAGCATAGATGATTACAAAATCAATTACACCTATGACAGCTTAGGCAAGGTCACGGCAGCTTCGGAGTATGCGGGCACAACCTTGGGAAACACCATTCAGTTAACCGATTTGGGAAATTCACAGGTTAAAATTGCAGATGAGTTTAACGGAACTCAGACATACCAATTTGCTAAAAACGGACTTTTGGCATATACCTTTGACGATGCCGGCAACTACTATAAGGCAGATAACGGTCTTGAAAACGACGAAAGCGTTTTCAGCGTCAGCAAATGGCGGATAGCGTCAGAAAACCTGTTGGCAAACGGCAGCTTTGAAGAGGCTTCGTTTATCGACAGCACAAAGGCGAAAAATTGGTCAGGAACCTTTGAGCGAACAACAGCCCCCGAGCCGTCAAAGGATTCTGAGGGTAACGTAATCGGGTTTGATAACTCTTGCTTTGGCGATTACGCTTGCCTTGTGTCAAGTGCGGGCAACCAAACTAACTTTGTTAGCCAAGAGGTTGAGGTTGAAAACACAGCAGCCTATACGTTTTCGGCTTACGTTAAGAGTGTTACCGAAGGGTCTTTAACCTTGCGTATAACCGCAAAGGACGAATCCGGCAACACAGACGAGGCTACCCAAAACATTGGCTACAGCGCAAGCGAAACCGTAGTTTCAGCCGAGGATTGGACACAGGCATCCGTTACATATATTCCGAGGTCAGGCTTTGTGCCGCAAAGCATAAAGGTTGAAATCGGCTTTGCAGACGGTAGCGGCTCCTATTATGTGGATTGTGCCCAGCTTGAAACAGGCAACGGCACAGCTTGCTACAACTTCATTGAAAACGGCAGCTTTAATCTTGACAGCGCCTGGAATGAAACGGAAGTAGTCAGCGAAACAATAAACGGCAAAAAAGTTTATGCATCAGCTCTTGGCGGCGGCTCTGCCGTGTTGGTGCAGACAGGCGACAGCCACACAGTTTCCGACAATGTTTCGGCAATAACCCAGAATGTTAAAATCAATGGCAAAAAGGGTGATGTTTACAGCATCGGCGGTTGGTATAAGGGCTGGTTTGACGACAACCTTATTCATTCCGAGGCACAGGCGCAGTATGCATCGGTTAACCAACAGCTAACAAACGGCGCCGCACAGATAAAGGTCACCTACACCTACACAAAGGATGTTGAAGCAGTTGACGAAGCGACGGGCTTAACCGAAACAACACAACAGAGCGTTACAGAAAATTTTGTTGTTGATTTTGCACCCGAAAGCCACGGCTGGCAGTATGCGGTGGAATCCTTTGCTTTGAAGGCAGACGTTGAGGCCGTTGACGTTACAGTAATTGCCAAAAACGTTCCCGAGGATTCATTTGTAACGGGAGTGGAGCTGACGTTGGCAACAGATGCTGTCAGCTTTTCTTTGGAAGATATGAAATCTGCCGCAGATGAACAAACACCCGACACTGACGAAACTGAGCCCACAGACATTTGCGTGTGCGAACAGTGCGAAGAAATTGATTGCCCCTGCACTTGCGAAAGTGAAGAAAGCTGTGAGTGCGTTGAGTGCAAAAGACAAAGCGGCACAGTTTCTCTCAGCGACGACGGCAAAACAGAAACCACAAAAAGCTTTGACGGTGAAAGCTATATGCAGTCGTCGGTGACATATTCGGATGATTTTAACTTTGTTGTATCCGAAACGGATGAAAACAACGTTTCAACCGGCTATTCCTACAACATCGACGGAACGTTGGCAACCGTAACAGATGCAGCACAAAAAACAACAACCTATCAGTCAAATGCTATGGGTTACCTGACACTTGCAAAAATAAACGCAACGGGCTTGGCAAACAACGCAACGGAGCTTGCGATAAGCTACGTCTATGACGGCGATTTGTTGGAAAAGGTTCAACAGGGCAACGTTGAATATACCTATGAATACGACGGCTGGGGTCAGGTGAAAAAGATTCTTGTTGACGGAAATCCGTTAATAAGCTACAATTACGGTACAAAGCAAAACCGAGGCAGAGTTTTATCCGTTGTTTTCGGCGACACAGCCAACGAAGATTTCACGGTGAAATATTCATACAGCGGCAAAACCGGCGAGGTTACAGCGGTTGAAAAATACATCGTGGTTCAGGGCGAGCGTGACTCAATAACCTACAGCTACGAGTATGACAATCTCGGCAATTTAAGAAGCATTCGTGACAACGGCACAGGTCACAAAATAACCTATACCGAAAACGGTCTCGTAATTACCGATGCTTCAACAAATCAGATAATTTACCAAATTGCCGACGTTGAAGTGGACGCTTCTTCTGAAGATGGTAGCGAACAGCCCATCAGCATAACCGAAGAAACCGCAAACGGCGTTTCATATACTCACAACGTTTATGAAAGCGATTACAATGCAGAAACCGGCAAAACAACTGAATATGAAGCCGTTGTGGGCGGCAAAACAATAGGCACCCAAACGGTAACAGACTGGTTCGGCAGAACGGAATCCGTAACGGTTATGATGAAGAATCCCAAGGATTCTCTTGTTACCGATTATGCTTCAATTTCTTCGCAATACGGTTATAAAGCAACGGGTGATATAACAACAAACCTTGTTTCTTCCTTTAACAACACAATCGGCGGAGAAAATTCGGGCACAGTAAACTATAGCTACACCTATGATTCAAACGGAAGAATAATAAACGCTTCTGCCGTTTCAGGTGTTCAGAGCCTAAACGGTTCAAGTCAATATGTCTATGATGAAGCAGGGCAGCTTATAAGAGAAGTGTCGGGCTCAAATACCTATGAATACACCTATGATTCAAAGGGCAACATCGTTACCCGAAAAATGCTCACAGGCGAAACGCTTGTTTCAACAGACAGCTTCGTTTATGGGGCAGACACCTGGGAGGACAGGTTAACGGGCTTGAATAACAAAACCATTTCTTATGATGAAATCGGCAACCCCACATCTTACCTCGGGGCAAATCTCAGTTGGCGTGGCAGAGAGCTCGTTAAATACGAAAAGGGAAACAAAGAGATTTCCTACAGCTACGACGTTGACGGAATGAGATACCGCAAGGTTGTTAAAACCAACGGTGTTGAAACAGCCCGCTATGACTACGTTTATTCTGAGGGCAGATTGATTCTTCTCACCTACACGTCAAACGGAGCCTCCAATACGGCAAGATTCATTTATGATTCTTTGGGTGAAATAAGGGGATTTATTCTTGACAACACCGCAGCGTATCTTTACCTGAAGAACGGCCAGGGGGATATAACCGGTATTGTTGACGAAAGCGGTAGCATTATTCTCACGTATTCCTACACCGCTTGGGGCAAGGTAACCTACAGCGCAACTGATATGGAAAGTATGGCACTTGCGGCAACCCTTTCCAACGTCAACCCCTTTACGTACCGTGGCTATTGCTATGACTACGATATCGGTATGTATTACCTACAGTCAAGATACTATGACCCCGATATTTGCAGATTCATCAACGCAGACAGCACGGATTACCTCGGCGCAACAGGCACAACTCTTTCTTACAATTTATTCGCTTATTGTGAGAATGATGGGGTGAATTATGTTGATGCAACCGGTACGTGGGCTTATGATGTGCATGCAGGGTATTATGAGCCAAGTCAAAAGGATAAAGCTAAGGTGAAACTTCGTTACGTCAAGGGAATGAATGGAAAATTAATACCATATTATATCAGCGGTAAAGGTAAGGATGAAACCCCAATTTATTATGGAACTTATTATTGGGCAGTAAAATGTGGTGTTAATGTAAATAATGCGAAGGCAATAGCGTATTATTGCAATGATGTGGATAGACAGTATAGTCCTATTTTAGGTGAATACCAATCGTGGCATTTTAATACGAACGAAAATGACACAAGTGATAGCAGGATTATAATATCACTTGTTATGTGCATAGAAGCACATAGTTATTTTGAAGAGGCTTTGAGTTATAAAAAGGGTACAAAAAAATATAAAACAGCAGTAGAAAAGGGTTTGATAGCGTTAGGTTATGCACTTCACCCGATACAGGATATGTATGCACACACAAGCGATATGTGTTATAGATTTCCTGTTCCAAAGACAATATATATTAAAAATCTTTACGGACAAATTGAAGCAAGAGTTACTGTAGTTTTAGGATGGTCACATCTGGGAAGCGGCGCAGATAATGTACAAAAAAGGCTAAAGCAAGTAGAAAAAACAGAAAAAAGAACAAAAGCAATCTTAAATGAGTTTGTGAAAAGCTACAATTCAATTCTATCCAAAGATAGTGGGGTGAGGGTATGAGTACATCTGAAATTGTAATGCTACAGATTCTTTGTGTTTTGAGATGTTTATTTATTCTTGCTTTGGTCGTTCTTCCAATAATTATTTTGGTGAATTTATTTTCTTCGATAGCTTCTAAACGACGCAAGGGTATTCTAATTAGCGTGCTTTCTTTGCTGTTGGTTGGTGTTCTTGGTTATTTAGCCCTTGGTTCTTTTGTAGTAAAGCCAAGAATTGACATCGATTCGTTCAGAGAGAATAAAGAGCAATTTCTTTCTTTGGATTTAGGTTATTATGAATTTGAAGCTGAACATGTGAGAGGTCAAATTCAGGTGTATCATAATGATGGGTCAGAAGATTTGTTCACAGACGGAATAATAAAAACCTATGACTTGGGCGACGAAACAACGTGTTCGATATCTTGGCTTAGGTGCCCTAAAGATGTTCGATTGTCTCATTTGTGGCAGCCGGAAAGTGCGAACGGTACAATTCTGATTCAAGATGACAAGAAAATAATTGATATTTATTATTGGTACGAAGATAAAAACTTTGCAACTTTTTTTTGGTTTATAACAAATCCTGAAATAATCTACAAAAAAGAAATTGTTTCACAAGATATTTCAGACAACATCATTTTTGAATCAAATTGGGAAGATTGGTTAGAGGAATAAGGTTCATTCAGGGGCGGTTTTGATAAACCAATCAGTTGACGGTTCGAAACCACTGAAAAAGTCCGATTTACAATTTAATATTTCAAAGGGCGGTTTTTCAATCGCTGTTAAACCGCCCTTTACCTCTCTCGTGGAGAGAGGGGGCATGCAATGTTTTTTTACCTCCTTTCGAAAGGAGGGGGACCATCGCTTGCGATGGTGGAGGATTCTCGACGTGAGAGCCGAACGTCGTTGAATCGCAAGATTCAACTGTAATAAACTTACCATATCAAGATAATTTAATTGTCGAAATTTGTCAGTTTAAAGAAATGACAAATATAACCTTTCTGAGGAGAGGGGGATAATAATTGACAAGATTAAAAAACGGCAAATTTGTTTTTATACAAATAATAGTTTATCCAATCGGTAACCCCACGTCTTACCTCGGCGCAACAGGCACAACTCTTTCTTACAATTTGTTTGCTTATTGTGAGAATGATGGGATTCTCTATGTTTTTACGTTCATGGTAGGTATAGGTGAAAGAAACTGTAAAATACTTGTTGGATGAACGGAGGAGAGGTTTTGTGATTATAGTAAATTTAGATTTGAATATATGGATCTGGATTTTTTTACGTGTTCTTATTCCGGTAGCTATTGTTATATTTGCAATAATAGCCTTTGTTAAGCTAATTAAGTCCAAAACCAGAAAAAATATCATCCGATTTGTCGTGTTATTGGTTATTTGTTTACTGATTCCGGCGTTTTGGTTCGATATAGAATACAAAAAAACATCCGTATCACAAGAAACTATAAATGAACTTGTACAGCTTGATTTGGCAGAAATAGAGAAGTTTTATGTTTCAAAAGGGCGGGAGCCACACGATGACCCTGAGCTTTACGAGAATATAGATATATTGGTGCACTTGGACACAGACCCAAACGGTACATGCTATAATTATTATATGGAGGAAAGAATTTATGATCCCGGATATCATTTGGTGGGTGAAAAGAGAATTCAGGACAATGCACTGATAGTAATTTACTACGGTGACTCGGATTATATGTATGACAGCAATATTTTTGATTTACATTATCTGAGTGAAATCTTAATTATCAAGGATGGATATGTTTTAACGTTAGCTTTTGAAAACAGCTCCAACAACGACAAAATTCTTATGCAAACAGTCGATTACTTAAATGAAGTAATTGAATAAACCAATCAGGGGCGGTTTTGAACAAAAATCGTCGATAACAGAACCGTCCCCTGATTTCTTGAAATGAACTTTACAGCAAAAAATATAAAAAATATTTTTCGAAGAAGGAGTATCAATTTAATGGATTTGTGTTTGCGTAGAAAATCTAAATTGTTGAAAATAATAATCATTTCTATAGTAATTGCAATAGTATTTCAATGTCTTATATGTCCGAAATATACAAAGAGTTTATTTAAACCATTGGCAAAAAAGTCTCTTTTCCCTGATTATGCTGGTTTTGATATTGATCATATTAAGCAATTATATGGGGAACTGTATTTCGACTGTTATGAAAATTCAAATTCAATTGTGGTCGCATTCGCATTGGACTTCACTACAGATGTTTATTTAAAAATATATAAAACATCTTCAGAATGTGAGGAAGCTTTTTGGTATTACGTCGATGATTATCGAGATGGATTTGTTTTAGAAAATACCGATGAATTCACGGTGTTTGTTTCAAGAAAAGATTTTTCTGTTTTGAATTTTGAAACGGAACAACTTTTGTTTGTGAGAAATGGAAATACTCTTTATAATATATCAAAATACAGTTTTTCTTTTTCCCAAAAAGATTTTAAAAATTCTGTATTATTATTGGACCAATCAGGTAAGACAGCGGACGGTTCTATGATTGACCCGGATTAACAATTTAATATTTCAAAGGGCGGTTTGGTTAATTCCAAGCCGCTTTTTAAAGTTGCAAGTTGAGAGTGGCAAGTTAAGGGGCGCAAGCGGCGATTGCTTAGCTGCCAGTCGCCAGTCGCCAGCTACCAGTTTCGGGGCGCTTTGCGCCGATTGTAAAGCCGCCAGCCGCCAGTCACTGGTTGCAAGTTTAAGGGCACTGTGTGCCGATTGTAATAATTTGTTGTTGGGATAGATAATGTAGGGGCAGGTCTTGACCTGCCCGTTTTGGTACTCGGTTTGCGGGACGGTCAAGACCGTCCCCTACATTTTTTAGTTGCAAGTGGCAAATTGTAAGTGGCAAGCTTCGGGTGCTGCGCACGGCATTTTATTAATGTGTAGCAGGCTCTCTTTGCAGATAAAAAAAGGAACTGTAAAAATTTCGTTTTTACAGTTCCCTTTGAATTACCTTGAATTATTTTATAAATTCAAATTCTGTTTTCTTTAATCTGTAATTGCCTACCTTCAGTTCCCTTACAAGGTCTTCGTTTGAATTGATGGGGGAGCTGAAATATATTCCGCCGTGACCGATGTCGTCAACCTCGTGGAAATCAGAGCCGGAGGTTATAACAGCTTTGTTATGCTTCTTTGCCCAAATCTCTGCAATATCGTTGTTTGACCGGTGGCGGGGATTGCCGTTGAAAACCTCGTAGCCGTCGAGAAAATCCCAGTTTTCAATCTTCATACCCCTTCTGAATGGGTGTGCCTGAATAAATAAAAGACCGTTTTCGTGGGCTAATTTTGAAAAGGCTTTCGGGCTGAGTGCCATAAGGTCACCATTGGATTTTAAAAACTCCTCGGTTACTCCGTAAACAAGGTAGTCGTTTGAGCCACCGTTATAAAACCTCAGCTCCATACCGAGAAGCACCGTGAATTTACCATTTGCAGCTTCTTTAACCGCTTTGTAGCCCTTGAGAAAATGCTCAACCTTTTCTTCCCAAGAAGCATTTTCAAGACCGACCTCGGAAAATGTGTTTGGATTCATATGGTCGGTAACGATTAAGCCCGTGTAGCCGATGTCGGTGTAGTATTCAACAAATTGCTTTGCATATGTTTCCGAGCAGGTGCTGACCTCTTTGACGTGGGCATGCATCTCGAATAAATATTCCATAAAATCACCTTGCTTTAAATATCTATGGGATTATACTCCTTTTTATCTTTCTTGTCCACAAATTGTTGCAAATATTAATAAAAATGGTAAAATAATATAAACCAAAAACAAGGCGGTGATTAAATGCAACTGAAAAAAGTGAAGAAAACAGCGATATGCGGCTTTGCGGCGGCTCTGTCAGTTGTTCTTATGCTTTTCACCACAGCTCTGCCGGTGCTTATGTATGTTTTGCCCCTTGTTTGCGGTGTTATCGTTTTGTTTGTCAGCTTTATTGCAGGCAAAAGGTGGGCTATAGGCGTGTTTTTTTCAACTGCCGTCCTGTCGTTCCTTTTTCTTGCAGATAAAGAAACCGCATTGGTCTATGTGCTGTTTTTCGGCTATTACCCGTTAATAAAGGAATCTGTTGAGAAAACGAAAAAAGCGTTTTCTTGGATAATTAAGCTCGCTTTATTCAACTGTGCGGCTGTTGCAATCGGCTGGCTGGGTGTTGCTTTTTTAGGGGTTTCGGGTGAGGAATACAGCGAGTTCGGCGCTCTTACAATCCCCGTGTTGCTGGCAATGGCAAACCTTGTATTTTTCCTTTACGACATATTGCTGAAGCGATGCGCATTTTTTATACCGATTGTTGCGAAAAAACTTTGGAAAATACTGAAATGAGTTACCTTTAAATTGACAAACTATTGACAAAGTGTGGAAGTTGAATGTATAATTTATTATGTATAAATTTTGGAAAGATGGGGTGTTTTTTATGTCTAAAAAAACCGTAGCTCTCACAGGTTCATCCGGCACAATGGGCTGGGCAGGCTTTAAAGAGCTTTATGCAAGAAAAAACGAGTTCAACATTGTTGTTCTCAACAGAGACAGCCAGAAAAATCGTGATAAGTTTGCAGCTTATGAAAACGATCCTTCAGTTAAGCTTGTCTGGGGTGACCTTACAAACTACGAAGACGTTCTCGCAATGGTAACAGGTGCAGACTACGTTCTTCACGTTGGCGGCATGGTTTCTCCTGCGGCTGACTACTATCCTGTTAAAACACAGAAAACAAACGTTACTGCAGCTCAGAACATTGTTAACGCTGTTAAAGCTCAGCCGAACCCGGATGCAATCAAGGTTGTTTACATAGGCACAGTTGCTGAGACAGGCGACAGAAACGCTCCTATTCATTGGGGCAGAACAGGTGACCCCCTTAAAGTCAGCGTGTATGACCACTACGCTATCAGTAAAATCAAGGCGGAGGCCGTTTTTGCCGAATCAGGTCTTAAATATTGGGTATCTCTTCGTCAGTCGGGCATTCTTTACCCCGCAATTCTTAAAAACCTTGAGCCCATTATGTACCACGTACCGATTAACGGTATGCTTGAGTGGGCAACTGTTGAAGATTCAGGTCGTCTTCTTGCAAACGTTTGCGGCGACGATATCCCCGAAGAATTCTGGAGACGCTTCTACAACATCGGCTCCGGTGAACAATACAGAATCACAAACTACGAGTTTGAAGAGCTTCTTCTCGGTACACTTGGTCTTGGCTCACCCAAAAAGCTCTTTGACCCCCATTGGTTCACAACCCGTAACTTCCACGGTCAATGGTATTACGATGGTGATGAGCTCGAAAAATATTGCCATTTCCGTGCTAACGTTCCCGTTAAGGATTATTTCAAGGGTATGATGAAGCACGTTGAATCCTATTATAAATTGGCATTCCTTGCAAAGCCCTTTGCACCGATTCTTAAAAAGCTCTGGATGAAGAAAATTGCAGAAACTCCCGAGTACGGCACACTTTGGTGGGCAGCAAATAAGGTTGACGTAAGAATGACAGCATACTACGGCAGCATGGAGGAATATGAGAAGCTCCCCAGAAAGTGGGAGGATTTCAACATCGTTATTCCTGCAAAGCAGACAACTGCAGATGACGTTGTAGTTCTCGACCATGGCTATGATGAAACAAAGCCCTTTGATTCTCTTACTCTTGAAGATCTTCAGAAGGCTGCAGAGTTCAGAGGCGGTAAGTGCCTTGCAACAGAAATCGTTGATATGTACACACCCGTTAAATGGGTAAGTGCAAGAGGCAACGAATTTGAAATGTCACCCAACCTTGTTCTTAAGGGTGGTCATTGGTGTCCTGCAGAGCTTCCCTGGCCCTGGAACTATGACGAGGAAGCAAGAATAAATCCGTTCTTTGCACAGGTTTGGGACCGTCAAGGCGAAAACAACGTTTATGGCCCCGAAATCTTTGATAACTTTAAGGAGAAGGTTACAGAATGAAAATATTTATGATTGGCGGTACAGGTCTTCTTGGCTGTGAAGCCGCAAGAATTTTTATTGAAAGAGGTCACGATGTAACAAGCGTTGCTCTTCCCCCTCTTCCGGAGGGTGCTCCCATTCCCCAGGAAATGAAGCTTGAATTCTGCAATATCTACGAGAAATCAGATGACGAAATCCGTGAGCTCCTCAAGGGTCACGACTGCTTCGTTTTCGCCGCAGGTATTGACGAAAGAGTTGAATTCCCCGCACCCGTTTACGATGCATACTACAAATACAACATTCAGCCCCTTGAAAGAATTCTTCCTCTTTGCAAAGAGGTTGGCGTAAAGAGCGCAGTTATTCTCGGTTCGTATTTTGCATACCTTGCAAAAGAGCGCCCCGATATGAAGCTCACAGAAAAGCATCCATACATCAGAAGCCGTATCGACCAGGAGAATGTTGCTTTCTCATTTGCCGACGAAAACTTCGATGTAGCAGTTCTCGAGCTTCCCTATATCTTCGGCACTCAGCCCGGCAGAAAGCCTGTTTGGGTTATCCTTATCGAACAGATTAAGAGAATGGATAAGCTTCCCTTCACAATGTACCCCGGCGGTGGCACAGCGATGCTCACAGTACGCCAGGTTGGTGAGGTTATCGTCGGCGCCGCTGAAAAATCAAAGGGCGCAAAGGCTTGGCCAATCAGTATGTATAACCTTACATGGAAGGAATTTCTCAAAATCGTTTATGCCGCAAGAGGTATGGGCGAAAACCGTAAAATCATCAGCGTTGCTCCCTGGATGATGCGAATGGGTCTCGGCGGTGTTAAGAAAGAATACGCTGAAAAGGGTATTGAAAGCGGTATCGACGTTGACGGACTTGCAGATATTATGGGTATTAACCTCTTTATCCCTGACCGTTTCTCAAAGGAGCTCGGTGCTACCGATGACGATATCAAAGCCGCTATCTTTGATTCAATTAAGGTTTCACAGGCAGTTTATGACGGAACGGTTGAGCTTCTCGGCATGAAAGGAGAATAACCTGAAATGAGCGATAAAATCAGTCTTGTAACGGGCGCAACCGGTCATATAGGCTACGCTCTTCTGAAAGAGCTTGTTGACAGCGGCGAAAAAGTTAGAATTCTCATCAGAAAAGATTCCAAGCAGTTTGACGGAATCGAATGCGAAAAGGTCTATGGCGACGTAACCGACCTTGATGCACTTCTCAAAGCATTTGAGGGTGTTGATGTGGTTTATCACCTTGCAGGCATTATTGACATTAACGCTGACCAAGAGGATATGATCTGGAACGTTAACGTCGGCGGCACAAAGAACGTTGTTCAGGCTTGCGAAGAAAAAGGCGTAAGAAGACTTGTCTATGCTTCCTCTGTTGATGCTTTCGTTCCGCTTCCCGACAATCAGGTTATGAAAGAGGTTGACTCTTTCCCCATTGACGAGCTCGAGGGTACATACGCAAAAACAAAGGCAACTGCAACACAGTTTGTTCTCGACGAGGTAAAAGCCGGCAGAATTGATGCTGTTGTTACTCATCCCGGTGCTTGCATCGGTCCTTATGACTTTAAGGTTTCAAACGTTGGTGAAATGGTAAGAATGTTTGTTAACGGCATTTTCCCCGTAACTCTTTCATTCGGTGCATACAATTTTGTTGATATCCGTGACGTTGCTCACGGTATGTATATGGCGGCAAAGCAGGGCGGCAAGGGTGAATGCTACATTCTTTGCGGTGAGCAGATTTCTGTTGACGGATTTATTAAAGCAACTGCAAAGGCTTGTGGTAAGAAAGCCCCTAAAATCCCGCTTTCCTACGGTGTTGCAAAGGCTGTTGCACCTGCGGCAGAGGTTTTCTACAAGGTTGCAAAGAAAACACCTCTTTTCACAAGATACTCAATCCGCAAGCTTGTTTCAAACTGCAATTTTTCTATCGAAAAAGCAAGAAAAGAGCTTGATTATAACCCAATGAGCGTTGAACAGTCTGTTGCAGATATGGTTCAGTGGATTCGTGAATACGAGGGGAAATAAAATTAATTTAGTGCGTTGCGTTTTGCAACGCACTTTTTTGTGGTTTTGTGCGATTTTAGTGTTTTTAATCTTGCAATACAGGTAAAACTTATGGTATAATATCTATTATTTTTTCGAGGTATTTGTTCTATGAAAAAAATTGACCCGGTTGTTTTGAAAGAGGTTAAATACATTGCGGTGTTTACGCTGATTCTCAGCGCACTTATGCAAGCCGTTTTTTTAATAATCGGCAAATGGAATTATACCGTGCTTCTCGGTAACATCCTTGGTGCTGTTGCCGCAATCGGAAATTTTCTTCTGATGGGCATAACCGTTCAGAATGCCGTTACCAAAGACGAAAAGGATGCTAAAAATCTTATGAAGCTTTCACAAAGCGGACGAATGCTTCTTCTTTTTGTGGTGGCATTGGTGGGGCACCTTCTTCCGTGGTTCAATACCTTGTCATTGGTTTTAACCTATATTTTCCCAAGGTTTGCAATAATGCTCAGACCCTTTTTGGGGAAGAATGAAAAGTAATTAAAAAATAAGCAGTTTTCAGAACTGGGGTGATATGCTTGGCTAAGAAAAGCCTTGTTTTTAAAATTATAGACGCTTTTTATGTTGCTATGATGATTCTGCCAATAGCCTTTGGCGTGGTTTTTCAGGTTCTTACGGAGCCTGCTTCTGAGGGAATCAGCCTTACGGGTGCGAGGATATTTTTCACAATACCTATGCCTGTGCAGGATTTTCCCGTGACAGAATCACAGCTCAATTCAGCAATAGTTATGGTGGTTGTGCTGTTTCTTTGTCTTTATCTTACCCACGGCATCGGCGAAAAGGTTGAGCTGAAACGGCAACACTTCGCTGAGATGATAGTCGAAAAGGTGGAGGGGCTTGTTAACGAGAATATGGGTGATTATTTTAAAGGCTTCACCCCATTCATTATTGCCATTCTCGCTCTTTCGGCGCTTTCAAGCCTCCTGACGCTGTTCGGTCTTTTTCCGCCAACCTCAGATATAAACATTGTGGGCGGTTGGGCTGTGCTGGTATTTATTCTCATAACCTATTATAAAATGAAGGCGGGCCCCGTGACATACCTTAAAAGCTTCACTCAGCCCGTTGCGCTTCTGACCCCAATAAACGTTATCAGCGAAATTGCAACACCCGTTTCAATGGCTTTTCGTCATTACGGTAACGTTCTTTCGGGTACGGTTATTTCGGTGCTTCTCGGGTCGGCACTTGCATCTCTTTCATCAAAGCTTCTCGGGTGGTTGCCGGGTTTTCTGGGCGATTTCCCATTGTTTCAGGTAGGCATCCCTGCTGTTCTGTCAGTTTATTTTGACGTATTCAGCGGATGCTTGCAGGCATTCATTTTTGCAATGCTCACGATGATGTACGTTGCAGGTGGCTTCCCGTTTGAGGAATACGAAAAACGAAAAGCAAAAAAGAAGCAAAAACAGAAAGCAAATTAAAAAAATTTCAATAAACGGAGGAAAACAAAATGGAACTCGCAATTGGTATTATTTTAGGATGTTGTGCACTCGGTGCAGGCTTGGCAATGATCGCAGGTATCGGCCCCGGTATCGGTGAAGGTAACGCAGTTGCAAGCGCTTGTGAAGCAATCGCACGCCAGCCCGAAAGCAAGGGCTCGGTTACAACAACAATGCTTATGGGTTGCGCAATCGCAGAAACAACAGGTCTTTATGCACTTGTTATCGCAATCCTTCTTATATTTGTTGCGCCCGGACTTCTTGTTGACATTTTAGTAGAAACATTGGGTGCTCTTTAATACGGAGTTGTATTTATGCAAAGTTTAGACATTATTTCAGTCAATTTATGGCAGATGCTTGTTTCTCTTGCAAACCTTGTCGTGCTGTTTCTGATTGTCAAAAGGTTTCTGTATAAGCCCGTCAAGAAAATGCTTGCCGCAAGGCAGAGCGCTATCGACAGCGACTATGGTGCCGCAAAAGAGGCTCTCGAAAAAGCAAACAGCGACAAAAAGGCTTATGAAGAAAAGCTTCAATCAGCAAAATCAGAGGCTGATAAGGTAATCAAGGATGCAGTAGAGCTTGCAAACGAAAGAGAAAAAGAAATAATCGCACAGGCAAAAGAAAAGGCAGACGGAATTGTCCGCCGTGCCGAAAACGAAGCAACTCTTGAGCGCAAAAAAGCCGAGGCGGATATACGCAAAGAGATTGTTGAGGTTTCGTCACTTCTTACAGAAAAAATGCTTGAGCGCGAAGTGTCTGCAGATGACCATAAAAGGTTTATCGATTCCTTTATCGAGGGTATAGGTGACGAAAATGCTGCAGATTGATAAAGAATATGCTGCCGCCTTGTTCGAGCTTGCCGCAGAAGAAAATAAAACAGAGGAGTATCTCAAGGAGCTAAGGGGTATTAAAGAAATAATTTCTGAAAATCCCGAGTATCTTGAATTTCTCGGTTCACCCGCATTGGCGCTGTCAGAAAGGCTTGATGCCATTGATTCTGCATTCTCCTCTCAGGTGAGCGAATACACTCTTTCATTTTTAAAGCTTCTGTGCGAAAACGGAAGAATCAGAGTTCTTGAAAGCTGTATTGATGAATTTGCAAAGCTTTGTATGTTCGTTTCCAATACGGCTGAGGCAACCGTTTTCTCGGCTGTTGAGCTGAGTTCTCAGCAGAGGGAAAGGGTTGTTGCAAAGCTTGAAAAGGTAATCGGCAAAAGCATAAAACCGACTTATATCATTGATGAATCTTTAATCGGCGGCTTGAAGGTTGAGGTTGAAGGCAAAACCTTTGACGGCAGCATCAAGCACCGTCTTCTTGAGGTAAAGGAGGGAATTGTTTAATGAACAAGCCCGAAGAAATCAGTAACATCATAAAAAATCAGATAAAAAACTACAAAGCAAAAATAGATATGACCGAAACGGGCAAGGTTATCCTTGTGGGCGACGGTATCGCCCGTGTGTACGGTCTTCGCAACTGTATGGCAAACGAGCTTCTTGAGTTCGACGGCGGCAGCTTCGGTGTTGCCCAGAACCTTGAGGATGAAACAGTTTCAGTTGCCATTCTTTCAGATAAAAACGATATCTGCGAGGGCTCAACCGTTCACAGAACAGGCAGGGTTCTTTCTGTTCCCGTGGGTGAAAAGCTTCTTGGCAGAGTTGTTAACGCTCTCGGTGAGCCCATAGACGGTAAGGGTCCCGTTGAATACAGCGGCACAAGACCTATCGAATCCGAGGCTCCCGGTATTATCGAGCGTGAAAGCGTAAGCGTTCCGTTGCAGACGGGTATCAAGGCAATCGACAGTATGATTCCAATCGGCAGAGGTCAGCGTGAGCTTATCATCGGCGACAGGCAGACAGGTAAAACAGAAATTGCCATTGACACAATCATCAACCAGAAAAACACAGGCGTTATCTGTATCTATGTTGCCATCGGTCAGAAAAGCACCTCTGTTGCAGGCCTTGCAGACGAGCTTGTAAGAAACGGTGCAATGGATTACACAATCATCGTTTCCGCTTCAGCGGCAGAAAGTGCACCTCTTCAGTATATTGCCCCGTACAGCGGCTGTGCAATGGCGGAATACTTTCGTGAGCAGGGTAAGGACGTTCTCATAATCTATGACGATTTGAGCAAGCACGCCGTTGCTTACCGTGCGCTGTCACTTCTTATTCGCCGTCCCCCCGGACGTGAGGCGTATCCCGGTGACGTTTTCTATCTTCATTCAAGACTTCTCGAGCGTGCGGCTTGTGTTGCCAAGGAATACGGCGGTGGCTCAATAACCGCTCTGCCCATTATTGAAACACAGGCAGGCGACGTTTCTGCATATATCCCGACAAATGTTATTTCTATAACCGACGGTCAGATTTTCCTTGAAACTGAGCTTTTCCATTCGGGTATTATGCCCGCTATCAACCCCGGTATCTCTGTCAGCCGTGTTGGTGGCTCGGCACAGCTCAAGGGTATGAAAAAGGTTTCCGGTGAATTAAAGCTGTTGTATTCACAGTACCGTGAGCTTCAGTCCTTTGCTCAGTTCGGAAGCGATCTTGATGCAGATACAAAAGCCCGACTTGCCCTTGGTGAAAGAATTGTTGAGGTTCTCAAGCAGGGCAGAAACGCTCCCGTAAGAGTAGGCTGTCAGGTTGCTATTGTTTACGCCGTAATCAAGGGCTACCTTGACAACGTGCCTGTTTCGGGTGTGCGTGAGTTTGAAAAGAAACTTTTCAAAAAGCTTGAAAATGAAAAAGGTAAGTGGCTTGAAAGAATTGAACAGGGCTACTATGAAAAGTCCGACGAAGATGAGCTTGTTGAGGTTCTTCGTCAGATGCAGGAGTAAGGCGCTATGGCAGGAAACACCAAAACTTTGCGAGTGCGCATAAAAAGCGTTAACTCCACAAAGCAGCTTACAAAGGCAATGGGTCTTGTTGCGTCCTCCAAAATCCGTCGTGCAAACGAGGCAATGCAAAAAAGCAGAGAATACAGAAAGTCTCTTTCAAGGGTGACGGAGCTTCTCACGTCTGACAGAGAATGTCTGAAAAGTCCCTATATGCAAAAAAGGGACTCGGGCAGAACAAAAATAATCATAATCGCAGGCGACAGAGGTCTTGCGGGCGGTTATAATGCCAACGTTTTCCGCCTTGCGGCACAGTACGGTGACAGTGAGTTTATCCCCATCGGCAAGCGTGCGTGCGAGAGATACGGCAAGGATTTTATTTCTTCCGAATTTTATACCTTTGACCAATCCTCGGAATTGGCGGCAATGCTCTGCGATGAATTTGCCCGTGGCGAGTTTGACAGACTGGGTATTATTTACACCTCCTACAAATCGGTTATGTCACAGGAGGCGGAGATAATGTGGCTTTTGCCCTTTGAAAAAAGCGAAAGCCCCAATTCAGCATCTGCTATTTTCGAGCCCGATAATATAACCGTTTTCAATAACATTGTTAAGGAATATGTTTCGGGTATGGTAACCTCACTTGTCAGGGAAAGCTTCGCAAGCGAGGTAGCCGCAAGAAGAATGGCGATGGATTCGGCAGAAAAGAACGCAACAGAAATGATAAACGAGCTTCAGCTTGAATATAACCGTGCAAGACAGGGCGCAATCACTCAGGAAATAACCGAGATTGTTGCCGGCAGCGGTAATTGATGCGAGGTGACACAGTGGATAATAAAAATATCGGTAAAGTAACACAGGTTATGGGTCCTGTTGTTGACGTGCGTTTTAACGAGGGTGAGCTTCCCAATATCTATAACGCACTTACAATACCCATGGAAAATAAAATTCTCACGGTTGAGGTTGCCCAGCACATTGGCGACAACACCGCAAGATGTATTGCTATGAGCTCCACCGACGGTCTTAAGCGTGGCGTTCCCGTAACAGATACGGGTGCACCTATAAGCGTGCCTGTCGGCAAAGAAACTCTCGGCAGAATTTTCAATGTTCTCGGCGATGCTGTGGATAACATCCCCACACCCGAAACGGAGGAAAGATGGAACATCCATCGTAGCGCTCCCGATTACGAAAATCTTGCAACAAGCCAGGAGATTTTCGAAACAGGTATCAAGGTTATTGACCTTATCTGCCCATATTCAAAGGGTGGTAAAATCGGTCTTTTCGGCGGTGCGGGTGTTGGCAAAACAGTTCTTATTATGGAGCTTATAAATAATATCGCAAAACAGCACGGCGGTATTTCCGTCTTCACAGGTGTTGGCGAAAGAACGCGTGAGGGTAACGACCTTTATAACGAAATGAAGCAGTCGGGAGTTCTCAACAATACCGCTCTTGTTTACGGTCAGATGAATGAACCACCCGGGGCACGTATGCGCGTTGCTCTTTCCGGTCTTACAATGGCTGAGTATTTCCGTGATACTCAAGGGCAGGATGTTCTTTTGTTTATCGACAACATATTCCGTTTCACACAGGCGGGCAGTGAGGTTTCGGCACTTTTGGGCCGTATGCCCTCGGCTGTTGGTTATCAGCCCACGCTTGCTAACGAAATGGGTGCTTTGCAGGAGCGTATAACTTCAACAAGAAAGGGCTCAATCACGTCAATTCAGGCGGTTTATGTGCCTGCCGATGACCTTACAGACCCTGCTCCCGCAACAACCTTTGCGCACCTTGATGCAACAACGGTTCTTGCAAGAAATATTGCTTCACAGGGTATTTACCCTGCTGTTGACCCTCTTGAGTCAACAAGCCGTATTCTTTCACCTGAAATTGTGGGTGAGGAGCATTATACCGTTGCAAAAGAGGTTCAGCGAATTCTCCAGAGATACAACGAGCTTATGGATATCATCGCCATTATGGGTATGGATGAGCTTTCGGATGACGATAAGCTTCTTGTTCAAAGAGCAAGAAAAATCCAGCGTTTCCTTTCACAGCCCTTCGACGTTTCAGAAAAGTTCACAGGCTTTGAGGGTAAATACGTTCCTATTGCTGAAACAATCAGGGGCTTCAAAGAGATTATAGAGGGCAAGCACGACGATTTGCCCGAATCCGCATTCCTCTTTGTTGGCACCATTGACGAGGCTGTAGAAAAGGCAAAGAAGGCGCAGGAATGAATACTTTTAAATTAACAATTGCTTCGCCCGACGGCAACAAATTCCACGGCGATGCATATAAGCTCGACGTCAGGGGTACAGAGGGCGAGCTCGCCGTTATGGCGGGTCACACTCCCTTTGTCACATCCCTTGTAAAATGTCCCTGTGCGGTGTGGCTCAGCGAAACAGAAAAGAAAACCGCTACCGTTGACGGCGGTCTTCTCACCGTTGCGGCTGACAGTGTAACACTTATTGCAGGCTCGTTTAAGTTTGATTAAAAGATAAATGATAACCTTTGCGATTGCAGAGGTTATCATTTTTTTCAGTCCTCTCTCATATAGTTTTGTATATGACTCTTTGGGAGGGCTTTTATGTATAACGATTATAACGAAAGAGCAATAGAGCTGGGTAAATATATTGCAGAAAACAAGGTTACCGTAAGGTGTGCCGCCAAGCAGTTTGGGGTTTCAAAATCAACGGTACATAGCGACGTTACCCGAAGACTCCGCAAAATCGACCCAGCACTTTTCAGCGAGGTGCGTAAGGTGCTTGACGTCAATAAGGAGGAACGCCATATAAGGGGAGGCATCGCTACCCGTGAGAAATACAAGCGTGAAACGGTGCTGAAATAATTTGACTATATTCTGAAAATGTTGTATATTAGTTAATAGCTTTTATACGGAGTTGTTGAATATGAAAAAATTTATTCCCGCTATTCTGGTTTTCAGCCTTTTGTTTACTGTTTCCTCCTGCAAAAAAGATGGGGATGACGGTAAAACCCTTGAAACTGCAAACACGATTTATAACGTTTCAGACGGTGCGGGCTCAGTTGTACTTGATGAAAATACAGTCGTAACACTTCTCAGCGCTTACCCAAACAGCGTGCTGGGGCTTTCAAAGGATTTAGATTCATACACCATAAGACTCAGTAGCTTTACACTTTTTGGGAAAAGTGCCTGCAAGGTTGAGGCTTTCCTTGGTGACAGCAAAACTCCCGAGGCTACCTATGCCATAATTGGCTACGAATGCTACGTGTATGATAAAAAGACGGATTCATATTTATTGATGACTGTGACCGGCACCCAGAAGGTTGAAGCAAGCGATGATGTAACGGGTGAAAATGGCGGAACTGCAACCGAAGGCTTTGTTTATAACGAGGATAACAACAATGCACTTCAGAAAATTTTTGAGGGCTACACAAAAGAAAAGCTCGGTCTTGAAAAAGAAATAACAGAATACATTCTTGTTGCAACGGGTAACCGTGTGACAGCCGGGGATGGCAGTACGGTTTACGTTGCCCGCCTTTATGAAAAGGACGGCACAGATACAGGTGTAAATCTTGCCTATGGCGATAATGCAGGGTACTTTTACGACACCGAAAAAGGAAGCTTTCAGAAATTAAGCTAAAAACAAACTGCTCCAAGCGACGCTTGGAGCAGTTGTTTTTATTCATAGTTTTCAAGAGTTTCACGGGCTTTTTTCTTTATTGCATAAATAAGGTCGTTGGGCTTTGTTACCTTGATTCTGCCACCGAACTGGAAAAGCCAATTTGTTAAACCGTCATTGACTGCGGCATTTGTTTTGAGAAGAAAATGGTCATCATCAACCTTTTGTATTTTTACCTTGTCACCGAATCTGTCAAGCATGGGCTCCAGCAGATCGTTGTTGCATATAAATTCAACGGGCTTCGGCTCGCCGCTGAACATGTTGAATATTTTTGATGTATAATCTGCGGAGTCGAAATTCAACGTGTAAGGCGAAACCTCTGAAAAATGTCGTGCTTTAAGCTCGGTGATTATAACGTCCTTTATCCTGTCAACTCTGAGATTCATAAGGTTGTCGTATTTTTCGTTATTGCACACGAGGTAATAATGGTCGTCGGACCATATAAGAGCATAGGGGCTGACAGTAAAAGCTTTTTCCTCCGACAGAGTGTTGAACTCATCGGTTATTTTTCTTCGAACGTAAGAAAATGAAACCTTTACTCCTTTGTTTATTGCTTCATCAAGGTCGCTTATGGTGTAATAAATTTTTTCATTCTTGCATTTCGGGCGATTGTCAACATAAACTTGTGAATGCAGGGTTTTTGCATTGTGCTCACTGGCAAAGCTTTCGATTTTTTTAACTAATTCAACCGTCTTTTTTGCTGAAATAAAGTTTGCCGCCTGCACCGCATCTGAAAGCAAGCGCATTTCGGCAAGCTGAAAGGTGCGTTCGCCCATAAAATACCCGCCGCGGTTTTTTGAGCCTGTGTGTATTATGTCATAGCCGAATTCCTTGAGGGCTTCAATGTCGTTGTAAATTGCCTTTCTTTCGGCGGTTATGCCCCTTTTTTCAAGCTCCTCGCAAATTTCTGTTGCCGCAAGAAAATGCGATTCATCGGTTTTTTTCGATAAAATATCAACAATGTGAAGCAGCTTCAACTTAGACATACTGATTCTTTTCATAACATCCCCACCTCGGTAAACATTACTTAACACCGTTATTTTATAATATTTGAAAAGATTTGTAAATATGGGTTTGTGATATTTACAAAAAGTGGTGTTGGGTGTATAATTACTATGTATTTTTATGTGAATGTGTGGTGCTGTTATGGTCGGTTTAAAAATCGGTCTTGATATAGGAACCGGCAACGTTTCTGCCGCTGTTGACGGCAAGGGGATTGTTCTCAGCGAGCCGGCTGTTCTCGCCCTTGAGGCAGAGAGTGGTGAGGTGCTCGATGCGGGTAAATCTGCCTATGATATGACGGGCAGATGCCCCGATACCATAAAGCTTGTAAGACCGTTGCTCAGCGGTGGCATAGCTGAGCTTGAAAGCAGCGAAAAATTGCTAAGAACATTTATTGAGCGTATATGCAAAAATAAAATATTCAAGCCCACTGTTGCGGCAACAATGCCCGCGGGTATAACTAACCTTGAAAAAAGAAATATTCTCGGCTGTATTCTCCGTGCAGGTGCGGGCAGAGCCGTTCTTATAGAGGAGCCCTTGGCGGCGGCGTTGGGGATAGGTGTCAGCCTTGAAAAGCCCTACGGAACAATGGTTGTCAACATCGGTGCAGGTACAACCGGTGTTGCCGTTGTAACAATGGGTAGCGTAGCTGTTGCCCAAAGCACAGCCGTTGGTGGCGACGATATGGACAGGCTCATTAAAAACTACCTAAAAATAAACCGAAACATAAATGTCGGCAAGCTTACTGCAGAGGAGCTCAAGCTCATTATCGGCGGCGCAAAATTGCGCGATGAAGCAATTGCGGCTGTTGCAAAGGGCAAGGATATGGCAGATGGTATGCCCATGTTTTTCGAGGTTACCGCCAGCGAAATTAACTACGCCATAAGAGAATGTATGGATTCAATCTGTGGTGCCATTACCAAGGTTCTTGAGGTTACACCACCTGAGCTGATAAGAGATATAACAGACGACGGCATTTTTCTTTGCGGCGGCATGGCACGTCTTTACGGAATAGATAAATACATTGAAGAATCAACGGGTATAAAGGTTAAAATCCCCGGCAATGAAACGGGTGTTTCGGCGCTGGGCTGTCTTCGTGCACTCAACGAAGAGAACTACCTTTCAAAAAACGGCTATCACTTTGTTACACTTGAAACTCTTAATTTATGAGGTAATTTATGAAACTTCTTGTTATTGACGGCAACTCAATATTAAACAGAGCGTTTTACGGCGTAAGGCTTCTGACCACCAAGGACGGCAGATACACAAACGGCGTGTTTGGCTTTATGAACATTTTTCTTCATCTTCTTGATGAATACAAGCCCGATGGTGTGGCAATAGCTTTCGATTTGAAGGCGCCGACCTTCCGCCACAAAATGTATGGTGAATATAAGGGCACAAGAAAGCCTGCCCCCTCGGAGTTGATTGAGCAGTTTCCTGTATTAAAGGAGCTTCTCGGTTACCTTGGCTACAAGGTTGTTGAGAAAGAGGGCTTTGAAGCAGATGATATTCTCGGTACGCTTTCTGCGGCTTGCGGTGAGGGCGATTTCTGTTATATTGCAACAGGTGACAGAGACAGCCTTCAGCTTGTAAAAAGCAACGTCAACGTTGTGCTTGCAACAACAAAAATGGGGCAATCCGCTACGGTTTTGTATGATGAAGCAAAAATTAACGAGGTCTATGGCGTAACACCACGTCAGTTAATTGATATAAAAGCTATTCAGGGTGACACCTCTGATAATATCCCCGGCGTTGCGGGTATCGGTGAAAAAGGTGCAGGTGAGTTAATCAGAAAATTCGGCTCACTTGAATATATTTACGAAAACCTTGAAAATATTGATATAAAAGCAGGTGTAAGAGCAAAGCTTGAAGCATCTCAGGATAACGCATTTCTCAGCAAAAAACTGGGTGAAATATGCCTTGAAGCACCTGTCAGCACAGTGCTTTCTGATTATATTCCTGCCGAGCCCGATGCCAAAAAAGCAACAAATCTTTTGATGTCGCTTGAAATGTTCAAGCTTCTTAACAAACTGCATTTTGAAGCAGACGTTGAGGAAGTGGCAGACAGTGTTGATTCATTGAAGCTTTTTGAAATTGAAGATAAAGATGATTTTCTCAATAAACTCAGAGAAAATAAAAAAGCATATTTTAAAGCGGGCTATAATAACAACGGGATTGAATATCTGCTGTTTAAAACTCCCGAGGGAGTTGCTCTCGTTTCAAACAGTGATTTTTCATTTATCTCTTTTGTCAACGCGTTCCTGAGTGATGAAAAAATTGAAAAAAATACAGACAATATAAAAGAGCTGTATTCCTATTGTATGGTCAGCGGAATTGAGCCTGCGGGCATAGCTTTTGATACAGAGCTTGCGGCGTATCTTCTCAACCCCAATTCAAGCGACTATTCAATAAAAAGTCTTGCGGGTGCCTACGGTGTGCCGTCAGTGAAAATAGAAGCAACAGGCTGTTTGGATGAGTTTTTTAAAGAAAAAAAAGCAGCAGTGGAGTCTGCAGCTGTGCTTGAATCGCTTTGTGCTAAGCTTTTGGCTTCTGTTAAAGAGAATTCTCAGGAAAAGCTTCTCAGCGAAATCGAAATGCCACTTGCAAGAGTTCTTGCTTCAATGGAGCTTGAGGGCTTTTCTGTTGACAGAGCGGGTATAGAAGGCTACAACGAAAAAATTTCTGCAAGGCTCGAGGAGTGTCTTGCAAAAATCTATGATATGTGCTCCTGTGAATTTAACGTTAATTCTCCGAAACAGCTGGGTGACGTTCTTTTCAGCGAGGATAAGCTCAATCTTCCCCACGGCAAAAAAACAAAAACAGGCTACTCAACAAATGCCGAGGTGCTTGAAGCTCTCAGAGATAAGCACCCTGTTATCAACGTTATTCTTGAATACAGAGCCTTGTCGAAGCTCAAATCCACCTATTGCGAGGGGCTTTTGAAGGTTATTGATATTGATGGCAGAATTCACTCAACCCTCAACCAGACAGAAACAAGAACGGGCAGAATTTCCTCTGCAGAGCCCAATCTGCAGAATATCCCCGTGCGTACCGAGCTCGGAAGAGAGCTTCGCAAATTCTTTAATGCCCGTGACGGCTTCGTTCTTGTTGATGCCGACTATTCTCAGATTGAGCTTCGTGTGCTTGCAGCTATGTCGGGCGATTCGAATATGATAAAAGCTTTTTTGAGCGGTGACGATATTCATTCAATAACTGCTTCACAGATTATGAATATTCCCTTGGAGCAGGTAACCTCCGCCGACAGGCGCAAGGCAAAGGCTGTTAACTTCGGTATCGTTTACGGAATCGGTGCATTTTCGCTTTCAAATGACATCGGTGTCAGCGTTGTTGAGGCAGACAGATATATAAAAAGCTATCTTGCAAATTACAGCGGTGTTGCCGCTTTTATGGAGAATGCAAAATCCTCTGCAAAAGAAAAGGGATATGCAGAAACCGTTTTCGGCAGACGCAGATATCTCCCCGAGCTGCAGGAGAAAAATGCAATCCGCCGTGGCTTCGGTGAAAGAGTTGCTATGAATATGCCTATTCAGGGTACAGCGGCGGATATAATTAAAATCGCTATGATAAAAGTATTTGACAGGCTAAAAGAAGAATGCCCCGAGGCTAAGCTCATTTTGCAGGTTCACGACGAGCTTATAATAGAAGCCCCTGAAAAGGAGGCTGAGAGGGTTGCAGAGCTTCTTAAGAATACAATGGAAAGTGCCTGTGAGCTTGAGGTTCCCTTGACTGTTGAAGTGGCTCACGGCAAAACGTGGTACGAAACAAAATGACCGATATTGAATTGAAAGTGTTTGGCGAGGAGCATCTTCACGGTGTTGCAAGGCTGGAGGAGGAATGCTTTTCCGTCCCCTGGACCTGCGACGGCTTGAAGACGGAGCTGGGCAACAAATTTGCCCGGTTTTACGTTGCACAAAATGGCGGAGAAATTGTGGGATATATAGGCGCTCATAACGTTCTCGGCGAGGTAAGCATAGCAAATATAGCCGTTTCACCGAAATATCGCAGACAAGGTGTGGGAGGATTGCTTCTTAATAAGCTTATATCTGTTTCTGAAGAGGAAAATGCCGAATTTGTCACTCTTGAGGTGCGAAAAAGCAATCTCGGTGCTATTTTGCTTTATGAAAAAGCAGGCTTCTGTGTTGTGGGGGAAAGAAAGCGTTTTTATGAAAGCCCTGTCGAGGATGCCCTGTTGATGACATATTATTTTGAAAACCGAAAAGAGAAGGATTTATGAAAATTTTAGGAATTGAAAGCTCTTGTGACGAAACTGCGGCAGCAGTTGTTGAAGACGGCAGAAGAGTGCTTTCAAATGTTATTGCTTCACAGGTTGAAGAGCATAAAATATACGGTGGTGTTGTGCCGGAAATTGCGTCAAGACGTCACACGGAGGCTATCTGCACCGTGGTGAAAAAAGCTTTGGCGGACGCAAACTGCACTCTGGATGAAATTGATGCTGTTGCGGTTACTTACGCTCCGGGTCTTATTGGTGCCTTGCTTGTGGGCGTAAACTACGCAAAGGGGCTTTGCTATTCTGCAAAAAAGCCTCTTGTTCCCGTTCACCATCTTCGCGGGCATATTGCCGCAAACTATATTTCGGATGAGAATATTAAACCGCCATTTATGGCTTTGGTTGTTTCAGGCGGTCACAGCCACATCATAAACGTTAAATCTTACACCGATTTTGAAATTATCGGCAGAACACGTGATGATGCGGCAGGCGAGGCGATGGATAAAGCTGCCCGAACAGTTGGTCTTCCGTATCCCGGTGGTGTGAATCTCGACAAAATCGCAAAAGACGGCGACGAGAATAAATACAAATTCCCCGTTCCTAAGCTTGCGGATTCAAAATATGATTTTAGCTTTTCGGGGCTCAAAACCTTTGCGGTGAACCTTGTGCACAATGCATCTCAGAAAGGTGAAACAGTTAAGGCGGAGGATTTGGGTGCATCATTTATAAAAGCTGTTACCGATATTCTTGCATCTCACACAATGGCGGCGGCGAAGGAATACGGTGCAAAAAAGATTGTTCTTGCAGGTGGTGTTTCTGCAAACTCAAGATTGAGAAGGATAATGGAAGAAAAATGTACCTGTGAAGGCATTGAACTTTACAAGCCCGAGCTCAAATACTGTGGCGATAATGCGGCAATGATAGCGGCGCAGGGCTATTATGAATACATTAAAGGTGAGTGTGAAACCGAGTTTCACGACTTGTCGCTGAATGCAGTTGCAAGCAAGCCCATAGACGAATGATTGTAGTTAGTAACTTTAACAGTTTTTTCAGCTTACATTTGTTTAATATGTTGAAATGTATTTCTTGACATAGTCTTGACAAATGTGCTATAATTCATTTGTATAAGTTTATATGCATTTTAGTTTGGAGGAATTACATATGAAGACAAGCTTCAAAAAATCCTTGGCTGTGTTTATGGCAGCGCTTATGCTCCTCTCTGCTGTTGGGGTCAGCGCAATTGCCGCTCAGTACACAGTTACACTCAAAGCCGGTAACTACGGTAAAGAAACAGACCTTGTTATAACACTTGGCCCTGTTGACCGTAACAAACAGGTTGAACTTCCCGATGTTACATACACCCGTGACGGTTATGTTCAGAACGGTTGGAGTAACTATGCTGAAGGTTCAAGCAAAAACTACAACCTTGGCGCCAAATATCGTGTAACAGGTAACAAAACACTTTATCCCTCTTGGGAAGTTGCCAAGAACGCAATTACCTACAAACCCGGTGCAGACGGTATCGGTTCTGATGTAAGAGTTGAAGTTGAAATCAACGAAGTTGTTACCCTCGAGGGTGCTCTTTTCACTCGTGACGGTTACGTTCAGGTCGGTTGGACAACAACTGACGGTGGCGACCTTGTTTACAGACTTGGTCAGGAAAGCCCCGCTATGACTGAGAGCCTCACACTTTACCCCGTTTGGGAAAAGGCTGTTTTCGCTGCTCAGGTTGATGTTAACGATATCAATCTCGGATATGCTTGCTTGAACTATGAAGCACCCGAAGCAAAAACATTCACTATCACAAACATCGGTAACGGTACTCTTCAGTACTCACTTCCCACAAGTGCAAACTATGTAATCGCTCTTGTTTCCGGCAATCTCAAGCTTGCAGCAGGTGAGTCTTTGACAATTTCCGTTCAGCCCGTAACAGGTCTTGGAATCAGTAACTACGCTGAAGAGCTTGTTGTTGTATGTGATAAAACAGATGCAAACGTTGCAGTAAGTGTTAACTTCGCTGTAACAGACCATACTTTTGGTAAATACGTTTCCAACAACGACGCAACATACAGTGCAGACGGTACAAAAACTGCTGTTTGTCTTAACGGTTGCGGTGCAAGCCACACAATTACTGATGTCGGCAGTATGAAAGTTTATTCTGCTGATAACAACGATGCAAAGGGTCTTGCAAGTGAGTACATTCACCACAGAACAGTTCGTTTCACAGCCTTCGGTAGCGGATGCGATAACACTGAAGTTGTTGCCGGTTCAAAGAGATACCTTCCCGTTTCATGGTATGTAAACGAAGAATATAACGGCACATTTGAAGACGGTAACTTCGACGTAGTTTTCACCCACACAGTTTTCGGTAAATACACATTGAAAATCAACTACATTGAGCAGGTTTATACTTGTGACAACGAAGCTGAGCCTATAATGGTTTGCTTCGATTGCGGTGAAATCGTCGATGGTGATGCTTGTCCCGGTTGCGGCAATCCTCCCGAAGCATACGCTTGTGAGGCTTGTGGTAAGACAAATTGCGGCAACGCTTTGCTCGCTCCCGAAGATCACGTTTGCTCATGGCAGGCAACAGGTGAAGCTGACGAGAAAACCTTCGAATACACAGTTGGAACAACAGCTGAAGAAGAGCAGGAAATTGTTATGCCTAACACAATCCTTACTCTTATCTTTGGTTTGTTCTCCAAGCTTTTAGAGTTGCTTGGTATTGGTGACCTTATCGGCTAATTAAAAATATGAGCTCCGTGAGAATTTCTCACGGAGCTTTTTTATTGATTTTTATTTTCTGTTTTGCTATATTAGAATATATAGTAATTGGAGGGATGCAAATGTCAGGTAAGATTATTGTTGCCGGTGGTGGCCACGGCGGAATAGCAACGGCGTCCATTCTTGCGGCAAAGGGATATGACGTTGAGGTGTATGAACGTAATTCAAAAGAAAATATGGGTTATGATTGGACAGATATTTTCGATCCCAAATCCCTCAGAAAAGCCAATATTCCGATGCCTGATGAAGGTCTTTTTGAATACAAAACGGATATGACCTTTTATTCACCAAACGAGAAAATTGCTATAAGGCAACGTGTTCCTCAAGATAAGCTTGAGATTAAAATGGAACGCAAGGATATTTATGATTTGCTTGTTGCCACCGCAGAGAAAAATGGTGTAAAGTTCATTTACGGTTGCACCATTCAGGGTGCAATAGTTGAGGGTGACAGGGTAGTCGGCATAAAAACCGATATGGGCGAAATATATGGTGCGTTGGTAATTGATGCCTGCGGCTGCGAGTCACCCGTAAGAAGCAGTCTGCCTGAAAAATTCGGTATTCAGAAGCACCCGTCTGTTAACGAGAAGTTTTATGTTTACCGTGGATTTTATAACAAGGCAACCGATGATTACGTTGAGGATAAATACAAGGTCTGTCTTCTTCCTGAGGGTAAGCTGGGAATCGGTTGGGTTGCCACCGAGGAAAAATACACAGATTTATTAATCGGCAGATTCGACCCATTTGATATTAAAGAGGTTGAACGCACAGCCGATTATTACAGGGGTAAGAATCCGTCTCTTGGCACAGAGCTTGTGCGTGGTGGTCAGTTTGTTGAGATTCCCGTGCGCCAGCCTATTTCAATTATGGTAGCCAACGGTTACGCTGCAATAGGCGACAGTGCCTTTATGACGGTGCCCATTATCGGCTCGGGTATTGCCAATTCCTTGCGTGCCGCCCCTATTCTTGCAAAGGCGGTAATGGATGCCACAAGGCATAATTTCACCGCTGAATCACTCTGGCAATACCAGTACTATTTCTATAAAAAGCTGGGTGCAGGACTCGCTCCGCTTGCGGTTGTTAAACTGTTGCTGACTAAAATAACCCCTGAACAGCTTGATTATATTTTTGAAAACAAAATCCTTACATGGCGAGAAATGACCATAACGGCTGATACCACAAGCATCACGGATTTTGCTCACCCTGCTCTTGATATGCCCAAACGTGGGGTGGCAATCTTAAAAGACAAAGACCTTCTCAAAAAGCTTTTGAAGGTTGTTGCGGATGTGGGCAAGGTAATGGCACTTTGCACCACTCTCCCTGAAAAGTATGATAAGGAAAGGGTTTTTAGCTGGGCAGAAAAATATGATTGTATTTTTAAATAATAAAAGGAACGTTTCAAAATTCACTTGAAACGTTCCTTTAACTTTATTCAGGCAATTTGCAAACGTCAATCCATTGAATGAACGCGGCTGAATATTTTTCTAACTCCTCGGGTGTCAGCTCAATAGCGCTGTTACTGCTGCCGCAAGCGGGGAAAACAGTATCAAAACGCCTTATGCTTTCATCAAGATAAACCTTGACATCGTCATTTACTGCAAAGGGACAAACACCGCCAACTGCATGCCCGATTTTTTCCTCTACCTCGTCAAAGGTGAGCATTTTCGCCTTTATGCCGAAAAAGGTTTTATATTTTTTGTTATCGATTTTAGCATCGCCCGCAGTCACAATGAGAATAGGCGAGTCATTAACAGAAAACGAAAGTGTTTTTGCAATTCTGCACCCCTCGGTATTCAAAGCCTTTGCTGCAAGCTCAACCGTTGCACTTGATACAGGAAATTCTAAAATCTTATTTTCGATGCCGTAGCTATTAAAATATTCTCTCACTTTTTCAATGGACATTTTGTTTCTCCTTTGAGTTGATATGGGTAGTATAACATATTGAGTGTGACGGTGCAAGAAAAATCACGGCGAAGCCGTGTATATAATCCATCGAAGAAGGATTAATTTGCGAATATACTTACGGTAATGACATACACGCTAAAGCGTGATTACATTCGCCTTGCGGCGATTACATACCCATCCTTCGGATTGGATAAAAATAAAGGACTGCGAAAGCAGTCCTTTGTTTTTGGTGGAGATGGCGAGATTTGAACTCGCGTCCGAAAATCTATTCCCGAAACTTTCTACGAGCGTAGTTTATCTTTTTAAATTCCCTTGGGAAAACGCCGGTAAACAGGCTTTAACCCTCGGTAGCCCTTTAGACCGTGACAAAGTACAAGGCTCTTCTTTGTTCACGTGCACCGCTGAATGACGCTCCTATCCAAGCCGCGGTACTCCCGGTAGGAACGGCAGCTGACTTAAGCAGCTGCTAAAACTGTTTTATTATTGTCAGTTATTTTTAAAAGTGTGGTTTTTAAAGCGGTACCACGCCTCTGCTCGCTTATAACGGTTCAAAATCCCCGTCGAAATCCTTTCATCCCCAAATATTTCGATTCGCTCAAGTGAAGAGTGAATAGTGAATATTGAAAACGTAACAGGGAGACACGGCTCCCTTATTTTACATCAACCCACCGTAATCGGTGAGTTGATGTATGTAATTTTATTCAATGCTTATTTTCACATTTGTGTTATCGTCTGCAACCACATTGAGAATTTCTCCGGTTGCTCCGTTTTCTACAAGTGAAAGTATTTCATCAAATTTAACGCTGTCAATTGTGCCGTTACCCACAATGCCCGAAATACCGTTACCTATTTTAGCAAATCTTTTAACCATTGACAAGGGGAGGGAAACATTTACCGGATTCTGTCCCGGTTTTAAAACATTGATATTTATTTTAAGGTTGGATGTATCAATGTTAACCGTTTTTTGTTCCTTGCTTTGCTCTGCCCTTTTACCTGTGAGCAGTTCATCTGTTGTCATATTAAGAATATCTGCGATTTTGGGTAAAAGCTGGATATCGGGGCAGGAAATGTCATTTTCCCATTTCGAAACTGCTTGTGCGGTAACGTCAAGTAATTGTGAAAACTCTTCCTGTGTGTAGCCTTTTGCTTTTCTGCCCTGTGCGATTCTTGAACCGATTGTGCCTGCGCTTTCAAGCTCCTCGGTAACGGGTTCCGTTACAACTTCCTGCATAGGTTCTTCGTTAGGAATGTTTTTCTTTTTACTGAATATTGACATCGTTCATTCTCCTTTCGGCTATGCCGTTTATTGTATCTTCATTTTAACGTTTTTGGTGAAAAAATTGAAGATAACAAAGGTTGAAACACGTAAAATCCAATAAACTGTTAGTTGTTTTTCTGAAACATACTCTAAACTGTTGGTTGTATTATTGATTTTTTAACGACATTGCACGTTGAATGTTTCTTTCGGCATCACGCTTGGCTTCAGTTTCTCGCTTGTCGTAGTTTTTCTTACCTTTGCATAAGCCTACAAGCATTTTTGCTCTTCCTCTATCGTTGAAATAAACCGAGAGGGGAATGAGGGCACAGCCCTGTTGCTTGACCTCGCCCATAAGCTTCATAATTTCTTTTTTGTGCATCAAAAGGCGCTTGGGGCGTAACGGGTCACGGTTGAAGCGGTTGCCCATTTCATAGGGGGAAATATGCACACCGTTTGCAAGCATTTCGCCGTTTACAACGTTGCACCATGAATCCTTAAGGTTGAGCTTGCCCGCACGGATTGATTTAATCTCCGTTCCGAAAAGCTCAATACCGGCTTCATAGGTTTCAAGAACAAAGTAGTCATGGTAAGCCTTTTTGTTTTGCGCAACGGTTTTATTTTCTTGTTTTGCCATAACTACTCCTTTCCATAAAATAAAAGTAGTGCGAAAATTTACCATCCCTGTTTCGTCTTTGATGAAATAGGGATGGGGATCAAAAGCGAAGCTTTTGGTGGTGGTTGCATCGTAAAGATACCCCTTCGTAAAAGTAACGCAAATATTATAATTCGCTTCTTCCTGCCAATGCTCTCATAAGTGTAACATCGTCGGCGTATTCAATGTCTGCACCAACGGGTATACCGTATGCGAGCCTTGTAACCTTAACGCCGAAGGGTTTAATAAGCTTGCTGATATACATAGCAGTTGTGTCACCCTCAATGGTGGGGTTCGTTGCCATAATAATTTCTTTTATGTCGCCCTTGGCGGCACGTTCAACAAGACTTTTAACCGTAAGGTTCTCAGGACCGATACCGTTCATTGGTGAAATTACACCGTGCAAAACGTGGTAAACGCCGCTGAATTCGCGCATTCTTTCAATGGCAAGAACGTCGCGGGGCTCTTCAACAACACAGACTGTTGAATGGTCTCTGTTGACGCTGTCGCAAACGGGGCAAAGCTCGTTTTCCGTCAGATTGTGGCAGAGTGCACAGCGGTGAATTTTGGTGTGGGCATCAATTATTGCCTCGGCAAATTCCTTTGCCTCTTCATCGGTTAAGTCAAGCACGTGAAAAGCCATTCGCTGAGCAGTTTTTCTGCCGATTGAGGGCATTTTTCTGAATTGCTCAATGAGCTTTTCAAGTGCGGCAACGTCGTATGCCATATCAGAAACCTAAGCCTGCAGGAAGACCGAGACCGCTTGTAGCATTGCCCATTCTCTGCTCCATAGTGTCAGCCGCTTTGCGTATTGCTTCGTTTGTTGCGGCAATAATCATATCGGAGAGAATTTCAACATCATCGGGGTCAACAACCTCGGGCTGAATGTTAACAGAAAGAACCTCGTGCTTGCCGTTAACTGTAACCTCAACTGCTCCGCCGCCGGCACTTGCAGAAAATTCAGAGTTTTCAACCTCTTCCTGGATACGAGCCATTTCGTTCTGCATATCCTGGATTTTTTTCATCATTGCTGCCTGTGAGTTTCCGCCCTGGTTGGGAATTCTTGCTTTCATATATTATACCGTCCTTTGTGATTTTTTATTCCGTGAAGCAAGGATTAATCTTCAATAAGAAATTCAATCTGATGCTTCTTGAGCTTTGATATAAACGTGTCTATGGGTTGAACTGCATCGTTTGTAACGGGCGAGGTGCCGTCGTTATAAATCATTGGCTTCAGCTTTTCACCCGTTGCCCTCATCAATGCTTCTGCAATGGAGTCGGCGTGCATTTTCTGCCTGAACATCTGTGGAAAAGCGTTGTTTTTTGCTTTGATAAATACGGTGTTGCCCGCTCTGTATGCCGATGAGCCGATGAGCATCGGGTGTAGGGGTCTGTTAATTTTCGAGAGCTGATTGAGTGTGTTGTCCCAAGCGGCAAATGGCACGGCTTCGTCTGTTTCGCTGACAACGCCTGTGTCAACAACAGTCTTGGGCGCCTCTGTTACGGTTGGGGTGACCTCTGCCGGAGCAGGGGCGGGCTCGGTGTGTTCAAACTCGTGGTCTATATATTTTATTGGGGGCTCCTCGGGGAGAGGGGGCTCCTCAAAATTTACGGGTGCTTGTGATATGGGCTCAGGATTTTTTTCCTGCACTGCGGGCTGAGCCATCGGGGGCTCGTTGATTACCGGTGCATCCGCCTTTTTGGGTGCGGGTTTAGGTGCTTCAGCGGTAACGGTTATTCCTTGTGCTTTGAGCATCATAAGCTGTGCCTCAAGCTCGTCTATTCTGCGGACGATTGCCGCATTGTCTGTTGAAAGCTCGGGATTGCAAAGCCTTATAAGAACAGTTTCAGCCTGTGCTCGCTGGTGGGAAGAATACCTGAGCTGTGATGCTTCACGGCTGAGAGTTTCCATTATGTGAAGCAAAGTGCCGAAGGTTATATTCTGTGCGTCCGCTTTGTAAAGCTCCAGCTCATCGGGGGTGCAGACAACAAATTTTTCGGGATTCTTTGTTGACTTTGCCATCATAATGCTTCTGAAATGGTTAACAAGCTCGCTCATTAACCTTTCCATATCGCAGGATGATGAATGAAGTCTGTCAATAATATTGAGGACAGTTGCGCTGTCACGCTGAAGAATTGCGTTTGAAATTTCAAATAAATAGTCTTTGCCGAGAAGCCCTGCGGCATTGCTGACGGTTTTGATTGTTATGGGCTCGTTGTAGCCCGCACATTGGTCAAGAATTGAAAGGGCATCACGAAGAGCGCCGTCTGCAATTCTTGCAATAAGAAGAGCCGCATCCTCGTCAAGAGAAAGACCCTCGTTTTCGGCAACAACCTTGAGCCTTGCGGAAATATCCTCGGGCGGGATTCGTCTGAAATCAAAGCGCTGGCAACGCGAAAGAATGGTTGCGGGCAATTTCTGAACCTCAGTTGTTGCTAATATAAATAAAACGTGCTGAGGAGGTTCCTCCAACGTTTTTAAAAGTGCGTTGAACGCACCCGTTGAAAGCATGTGAACCTCGTCTATGATATAAACTCTGTATTTTGCCGCGGCGGGTGTGAAGTTTACCTCGTCGCGAAGGTCACGGATGTTGTCAACGCTGTTGTTACTTGCGGCGTCGATTTCCGTAACGTCGAGAATTGAGCCGTCGTCAATACCCTTGCAGATATGGCATTCGTTACAGGGGTTGCCGTCTATAGGGTTAAGACAGTTAACAGCCTTTGAAAGAATTTTTGCACAGGTGGTTTTACCCGTTCCTCTTGAGCCGGTGAAAAGATAAGCGTGGGAGAGGCGGTTGGATGAAATTTCGTTACGGAGAGTTTCTGTTATGTGATTCTGACCGTAAACATCCGAGAACACCTGGGGTCGCCATTTTCTGTATAATGCTCTGTACAATTCTTTCACATCCTTTTTCGTAAAAAAACACTTACGCTCCACTCGGTCACACGACGGGCAGACGGACTGTGGCGCACAGGACGGTCCGCTTAATGCTGCTCGGTTCCCCGCCTGACATGGTTCACGGTGCCCCGTCGCACAGGGCCCACCCGTCGCATGACCGAATTGAGCGTAAGCTCTTATATATTATATATTATCTACAAATAAAAATCAATAGGGAAAATCAGCCTTCGTATTCGTCTTCATTCTCCCAGTTATGCCAAACGTCCTGAATGTCGTCGTTATCGTCGAACATCTCAAGCATTTTGCTCATATTCTTCATATTGTCTTCGCCTTCAAGACGAGTATATGTCTGGGGAATGTATGCAGTTTCGCTGCTGACGAATGTGTAGCCCTTTGCCTCAAGGTCGCTTGCAACAGCGCCGAGATCGTTGGCATCTGTGCGGATTTCATAGATTTCTTCTTCATCTGTGATAAAATCTATAGCGCCGCATTCAAGAGCATCTTCCATAAGCTTCTCTTCGTCGATGCCTTCTTTTTCAATAAGAATAACACCGAAATAGTCGAACATGAACATAACGCAGCCTGATGTGCCCATATTTCCGCCGTATTTGTCGAAATAGTGGCGAACGTCGCCCGCTGTACGGTTACGGTTGTCTGTAAGAGCTTTTACAACAACTGCAACACCACAGGGACCGTAGCCCTCGTAAATGATTTCTTCATAGTTTGCACCGTCGTTACCGCCGGCGGCTTTTTTGATAACACGCTCGATATTGTCGTTGGGAACGTTGTTTGCTTTTGCTTTCTGGATTAACTCCTTGAGCTTGGAGTTACCTGCGGGGTCGGGGCCGCCGTCACGAACAGCAACCATAATCTCTCTGCCGATTTTTGTGAAAACCTTTGCTCTTGCACCGTCGGTTTTTTCTTTCTTTCTTTTGATGGTACTCCATTTGGAATGTCCTGACATTTTTATTGCCTCCGAATCCATTGATTTAATTAACAAAAATACAACTGCAATATATTATCACAAGGAGCTTCTTTTGTCAATGATTTATATTACTTATAAATTAATTTCAGTTGTTTAAAATAGAGTATAGGTGATTTTATGAAAAATATAAAAAAAGAGTGGAAAGATTCGGATGTGTGTGGTAAAATGATATTTAATTTTAAAAATATCGTTTCCGGAAGTGGTCCAATGAAATACAGTTTTCAAAAACGTGATATATCAACCGGTGCAGAGCTTTGCACCATTTCTGCCCAAGGGTTCAAAACGGCTTGTGTTTCAATAAGCTTTGTTATGCCTCTGGGCGAAAAGGCGTCGCTTTATGCGTTGGTTCCAAACGTTCTTACGCGCTCATCCGAAAAATATCCCGACGTTACGGCGCTTGAAAAAAAGCTTGCGCTCCTTTACGGTGCGGACGTTGGTGTTGACGTTTCAAAAATCGGTGAGCATCAGGTTTTGAAAATTGTTGTTGCCTGCATCGACGACAGGTTTGCTATTGACGGTGAAAGCATAACGGGTGAGTGCTGCGACCTGCTTTTTGAGCTTGTGTTTAATCCCAGGCTTGTTAACGGCGTGTTTTCTGCAGATGATGTTGAAAGTGAAAAAAGGCTCCTTTGTGAGAGGTTAGCCGCCGAAACGAGCGACAAAAGGACCTATGCCAAAAACCGTTGCGAGGAGATTATGTGCTCAGACGAGCTTTACGGCATAAACCGTCTCGGCTCGGTTGAAGCAATTAACGGAATTACTCCGGAAGCTCTTACGGATGCATATAACGAAATTCTTAAAAATGCAAAAATAAGCCTGTGTATCAGCGGCGGTAACTTCCCCAATGCTGAAAAAATGCTGGCGGAGCGTCTTTCAAAGGTTGAAAGAGACGTTGTTGAAAACGAAACGGTTTTCGTCGAAAGTGCCGAAGACGTTCAATACCTCAAAGAACAGGAGCCTGTAAAACAGGGCAAGCTTGTTATGGGCTTCCGTATGGGGATGACAAACGGCGACGATAATTATGCCGCAAGACGAGTTATGGTGGATTTGTTCGGTGGCAGTCCCCACTCAAAGCTGTTCACGGTTGTGCGTGAAAAAATGAGTCTTTGCTACTATTGTTCTGCAAGAATGATAAGAGCAAAGGGAATTATGTTTGTTCAGAGCGGAATCGAAAGCTTTAATGAAGAAAAAGCGAGGGATGCAATTCTCTCACAGCTTGACGCTATAAAAAACGGCGCTTTCTCGCAGGAGGATATAGATTCATCGGTAAAAGCGCTTGAAGACAGCTTCAAAAGTGTGACCGACAGTGCCGAAGCGCTTGAAAGCTGGTTCAGTTCACAGGTGGTTTCAGGGAAATATCTTTACCCTGAGGATTTTATAAGCGGCTTTAAAAACGTTCAGAAAGAGGATATCATAAAAGCAGCAGGGGACGTAACCCTTGACACGGTATTTATGCTTGAAGGCACAGCGGGAGGCGAAGAATAATGGCAGAAAATAAAATAACCTCCATAGAAAACGCCATTCTCGGCGAATGCTATTACAAAATTGAGCATAAATCGGGTCTGAGCATATACGTTTATCCCAAGCCCGAATACACATCGGCATATGCCGTTTTCGGCACAAAATACGGCTCAATAGACACACGCTTCAAGCGCAGTGACCGTGATGAATTTACAGAAATACCCGCAGGCACGGCACATTTTCTTGAGCACAAGCTTTTCGAAAGTGAGGAGCTTGATGCATTTCAGCGCTATGCCGCAACGGGTGCTTCTGCAAACGCATACACAAGCTTTGACAGAACCTGTTATCTTTTTACCTGCACGGGTCATTTTGAGGAAAATTTCGAGATTCTTCTCGATTTCGTAAGGCACCCTTATTTTACCGAGGAAACCGTCCGTAAGGAGCAGGGTATAATCGGGCAGGAGATTGATATGTACAAGGATTCTCCCGAGTGGGAATGCCTTTTTAATATGCTTGAGGCAATGTACCACAAGCACCCTGTTAAAATAGATATTGCGGGCACAAAGCAGTCTATATCCGAAATAACGGCGGATATGCTTTTCGGTTGCTATGACACGTTCTACAATCTATCCAATATGGCGTTGGCGGTTGCGGGCAATGTCTCAGTTGAAACAGTTATTGAAATTGCAGACAAAATGCTCAAGGCAGACGAAAGGGTTACTGTTGAAAGAGCCTTTGAAGAAGAACCGGTTGAAATAGTTAAAGCATATACGGAAGAGAAGCTCCCCGTGGCAACTCCCGTTTTCTGCTTCGGCTACAAAGAAAAGTTCCCCGAGGCAGAGTGCTCCCTGAAAGAAGAAATTGCCATGGCGATACTTCTCGATATTATTGCGGGTCAGATTTCACCCCTGTATAAGGAGCTTCTTGACGACGGTCTTATAAACGGTACCTTTGCTACCGAGTTTTTCAACGGCTTCGGTTACTATTCAAATATGTTTTCCGGTGAATCATCGCAGCCCGAAATTGTTGCTGATAAAATTAAAAGCCGCATTGCCCGTCTTAAAAAGGACGGCGTAACTAAAGAGCAGTTTGAAATGGTGCGCAAAAAGCAATACGGAAAAACCGTGAGGGCTTTTACCGATATTGATACTGTTGCAAATGCTCTCATCATTTCCCATTTTGAAAACGAAGAGCTGTTTGAGGAGTTTAATGTTATCAAGAGTATGGAGCTTGAGTTTGTCAACGATTTGCTTCAGAAATGCTTTAACGAAGATAAATCTGTGCTTTCGGTTGTAAAAAGCTGAGGGCGGATAGGAGACTGTTATGGAATGGTTTGCAGATTTCGCAAGAGTAACCTTTGCAGGTATAAGCACGATTTTTGACGTTTCGTCTGTATTCTGCGAGTTTTATATCGGCGAAAATTTTATTCAGATTAAATGGTACGGTGTTATTATCGCATTCGGCTTTATTCTTGCCGCCTTGTTCGGCGGCAGAATTGCCTACACCTGGCGAATGAATCTCAGCAAAATGGTTGATGTGCTCATTTACGGAACCTTTGGCGGTATAATTGGCGCAAGGGCATATTACGTCATTTTTGAGTGGAACTATTACAGTCAGCATCCTGCTGAAATTTTTCAGATATGGAACGGCGGTCTTGCAATATACGGCGGTATCATCGGCGGTATTTTTGCGGCGTTTATAACCTGTAAGCTTGAAAAACTTAATTTTCTCAATCTTCTTGACCTTGTGGGTATGAGCCTGCTTATCGGTCAGGGAATCGGGCGTTGGGGCAACTATGCCAACCAGGAAGCATTCGGCACGTTCACAAACGGCAACTACGGTATGATGAGCGACAAGGTAGTTTCATACATAACCCTTAACCCTGAGAAATTCGGCGTTGAAGGTGTTGCAGATGTGGCTGGCTATATTGAAGAAAACAATCTTTTTGTTCATCCCACCTTTTTCTATGAATTCGCATGGTGTATGCTGGGCTTCGGCATTCTTTACCTGATGCTCAAAAAATTCAGAAAATTTAGCGGTCAGCTTTTCCTGTGCTACGGTATATGGTACGGAACAGGCAGAGCAATTATTGAGGGGCTCAGAACGGACAGCCTCTATATCGGTTCAACAGGCATAAGAGTGTCACAGGCTCTTTCACTTGCAATAGTTGCGGTGTGTGCCATTGTTCTTGTTGCTATGCTCATAAGGGTGAAAAAGCATCCTGTTAAAATCGAGGGCGTTGACTATTTTCAGCCCGATGCTCCCAAAACTCTTAAAGAGAAAAAGCTGGAGCGGTTGGCTGTTGAGGAAAACAAAACCGAAGAAAATGCGGAGGGCAATGAAAATGGCTGAAATTATTAGCGGAAAAGAGGTTTCCGCCGCAAAAAGAGAAGAGCTTAAAAAACGTGTAAAAGCGTTGAGTGATAAAGGAATATCCACAGGTCTTGCGGTTATTATTGTTGGTAACAACAGTGCTTCACGAGTTTATGTCAATAACAAGAAAAAGGGCTGTGAGGAAATCGGAGTTACATCCTTTGAATTTGCCTTGCCTGAAGAAACAACGGGCGAGGAGCTGATTTCTCTAATCAATAAACTTAATAACGACAGCAGAGTTGACGGTATTCTTTGCCAGCTTCCTCTGCCGAAGCATATTGATGAAAAAGCAGTGCTCAATTCAATAGACCCCGCAAAGGACGTGGATGCTTTCCACCCCGTTAACGTTGGTCATATTATGATAGGTGATTTTACCTTTTTGCCCTGCACACCTGCAGGGATTATGGAAATGTTCAGATACTATAACATTCCTGTAAGCGGTAAAAAATGCGTTGTTGTGGGCAGAAGCAATATTGTCGGTAAGCCTATGGCTATGCTTCTTCTCAAGGAAAACGGCACGGTGGAAATCTGTCATTCCAGAACAGCAAGCCTTAAAGAAGAGTGCCTCACAGCAGACATACTCGTTGCCGCAGTAGGTATCCCGAAATTCGTTACCGCCGACATGGTGAAGGACGGTGCGGTAGTTATCGACGTTGGCATAAACCGTGATGAAGACGGCAAGCTGTGCGGTGACGTTGATTTCGCCGCTGTTGAACCAAAGGCATCATATATTACACCCGTACCCGGTGGGGTAGGGCCAATGACTATCACAATGCTTCTCGAAAACACTGTAAGGTCTGCAGAGAGCAAGGAACTCCTAAAGTGAAAATAATACTAAAATATACAAAAATTGTGCATTCGGTATTTTGTTATTTGCTTGACAATGTTTTGCGGCTTTTCTATAATTATCATAGATTTCAAAACTTTTGAATAGTGTCTGATTCGGAGGAAAAAATAATGAAAATGAAGCTTTCATTCCGTTGGTACGGTGAAACAGACCCCGTTTCACTTCAATATATTTCACAGATTCCCGGTATGCGTTCAATCGTCTCAGCGGTTTATGACGTTAAGCCCGGTGAGGTCTGGCCGGAGGAATCTCTTAAAGAAATGAAAGAGCAGTGTGAAAAACACGGTCTTATTTTTGATGTTGTTGAGTCAATTCCCGTTCATGAGGATATCAAACTCGGCAGAAATAACGTTGAACAGCTTCTCGACGTTTACTGCGAAAACATCAGAAGGTGTGCAAAATACGGCGTTAAGTGTGTTACCTATAACTTTATGCCCGTTTTTGACTGGACCCGTACACAGCTTGACAAAGAGGCAAAGGACGGCTCAACAAGCCTTGTTATGTATTGGGAGCAGATGAAGGGTCTTGACCCCCTCAAGGACGATATTCATCTTCCCGGCTGGGATTCAAGCTACTCTCAGGAGGAGGTTCGCGAGCTTATTACAGCCTATGGCGAAATCGGTGAAGAGGGCTTGTGGGCAAATCTCGAAAGATTTCTTAAAAAGGTTGTTCCGGTTGCAGAGGAATGCGGTGTCAGAATGGCAATCCACCCCGATGACCCGCCGTATCCTATTTTCGGTCTTCCCAGAATCATCACAAATGAAAAAAATCTCGACAGAATGCTCGGTATTGTTGACAGCCCCGCAAACAGCCTTTGCCTTTGCACAGGCAGTCTCGGTTGTGCTGAGTCCAACGATATCCCCGCTATGGTTGAAAAATATGCAAAAGTAGACAGAATAGCGTTTATGCATATCAGAAACGTAAAGATTATGGAGGACGGCTCCTTTGAAGAAAGAGCACACCTTTCAGATTGCGGCTCACTTGATATGTATAAGATTGTAAAAGCGCTTGCAGATAATAATTTTGACGGCTACGTTCGCCCCGACCACGGCAGAATGATTTGGGGCGAAACAGGCAAACCCGGCTACGGTCTTTTCGACAGAGCTCTGGGTGCCGCTTACATCAACGGTCTTTTTGAGGCTTGTGAAAAGGAGTAAAAATTAATGAACGAGATGAATACAAAAATTTCGGCTATCGGAGTTGTTCCCGTTATTAAACTCAATAACCCCGAAAGAGATGCCGCACCACTTGCAAGAGCTCTTTGTGAGGGTGGCGTTCCCGTGGCAGAGGTAACCTTCCGTGCCGCAGGTGCAGACACGGCAATCCGCCTTATGAAGGAGGCTTGCCCCGAAATGCTTGTTGGTGCAGGCACAGTTCTCACCACCGAGCACGTGGATAAAGCAATCGCCGCAGGTGCAGAATTCATAGTAACACCCGGCTTTGACCCTGAAATCGTTAAATACTGTGTGGAGAAAAATATGCCCATTTACCCGGGTTGCACAACTCCCACGGATTATCACGTGGCTCTTAAATTCGGTCTTGAGGTGCTCAAGTTCTTCCCTGCAGAGCAGTCGGGCGGTCTTGCAAAAATCAAGGCTATGAGCGCTCCTTTCCCCATGTTCAAGGTTATGCCCACCGGTGGCATCGGCCTTAATAACCTCAAGGAGTATCTCTCTTGCCCCGTTATTGCGGCTTGCGGCGGCTCATATATGGTTACCGCTGACCTTATCGATAACCAGAAATGGGATGAAATTAAAGACCTCTGTAAAAAGAGTATTGAAATTGTCAAGGAGGCAAGAAAATAATGGCAAAGGTTGTCACATTCGGCGAAATTATGCTTCGCCTTGCTCCTGAGGGATATTACAGATTTTTCCAGAACGATAAAATGCAGGCTACATTCGGTGGCGGTGAGGCAAACGTTTCCGTTTCTCTTGCCAACTACGGAATGGAAAGCGTTTTTGTAACAAAGCTTCCCGACCACGCAATCGGTCAGGCGGCAATCGACTCTCTTCGCTACTTTGGCGTTGACACCTCAAGGGTTGTAAGGGGTGGTGAAAGGGTAGGCATCTACTACCTTGAAAAGGGCGCTTCTCAGCGTGGCTCCGTTTGTATTTATGACCGCAAATATTCAGCAATTCAGCAGGCGAGCGTTTCTGATTTCGATTGGGATTCTATTTTCGAGGGTGCCGATTGGTTCCATTTCACAGGCATTACTCCCGCATTGGGCGAAAACCTTGTGGATATCTGTCGTGAAGCTTGTAAAGCTGCAAAGGCAAAGGGCGTTAAAATTTCTTGTGACCTTAACTACAGAGGCAAGCTCTGGACAAGAGATGAAGCAAGAAAGGCTATGACAGACCTTTGTCAGTACGTTGACGTCTGCATTTCAAACGAAGAGGATGCAAAGGACGTTTTCGGCATTGAAGCTGAGGATACCGATATCTATGGCGGCAAGCTCAATCACGATGGCTATAAATCTGTTGCAAAACAGCTTGCTGACAAATTCGGTTTCGAAAAGGTTGCAATAACTCTCAGAACCTCAATCTCTGCAAGTGACAACGATTGGGCGGGTATGCTCTATGACGGTGAAAATTACTGCTTCTCAAAATCATACCATCTCCACATTGTTGACCGTGTCGGCGGCGGCGATTCCTTTGGCGGCGGGCTTATCTATTCTCTTCTCAACGGCAAGTCAACTCAGGAGGCTATTGAGTTCGCTGTTGCGGCATCTGCACTCAAGCATTCCGTTGAGGGTGACTTTAACCGTGTCGGCGTGAAAGAGGTTGAAAAACTCGCAGGTGGCGACGGCTCAGGCAGAGTTCAGAGATGATAACTGTTAAAATACACTAAAATAACCGCTAAATTTTGGTTAGTTTTAAAAATTAAAACACCCTCGGAGGCAGGCTGATTGCTTGACAACCGAGGGTGTTTATATTATAATGATTCTATCTGTAAAGTGGATTATCACTTATCTTTTTACGGTAAAAAGTACATTGTGAAGGGACGTTGTTTTATGACAGCATTCAAGAAACCTCTGTGCGGCATTTTATCAATACTTCTCGTATTCGTATTTGTCGCTGCAGCCCCGATTACGGTTTTCGCAGAAGAAGAAACTACAACAATCTCTGCGGCAGAAATCGAACTTAACAAAGAGAAAAACGACGATTATGAATTTATCAGAATCGAAGAAGGCTCAGCCATTCAGCTTGTTAAGTACATCGGCTCTGAAACCGAAGTCAAAATCCCCTCAAGAATCAACAGCCTCAGCGTTATCACTGTCGGCGAAGGCTGCTTCGAGGGCAACACAAAAATTGAAAGTGTAAAATTCAACAGCGAGATTACATCTATCGGCGACAATGCATTCAAGGGGTGCACATCGCTTAAAGAAATCAAGAGCACAGAATCCATCACAGGTCTCGGTGCTTCAGCTTTTGAGGGTTGTACATCTCTAAACGATATCGAATTCCCCGAAACAGTAGTTGAAGTTCCTTCAAGATGTTTCGCAGGATGCACCTCTCTTTCAGAAATCAAGCCCCACAAAAACCTCAAGGGTTGTGCCGCTGATGCTTTTGAAGGCTCTGCATACGAGAAAAATGCAGAAGACGGTGCTTTGTGCTTCGGCAGAGTTCTCTATTCTTATAAGGGCAACCTTTCCGAAATCACAATACCCAAAGATATTTCAATAATTGAAGATTATGCATTCCTCGGCAACGAAGACCTCAAGGTTGTAACCTTTGGTCCCGACGTTGAAGAGATCGGTCTTTATGCATTCCAGAATTGCGTAAACCTTACAAAGGTTGTTGTTGACGATGCTCTCGGCGTTATTTCTGCCGGTGCATTCAAGGGCTGCTCGTCTCTTAAAGAGATGGATCTTTCCGAAACAACCTGTGCAACGGTTGGCTATGAAAGCTTCAGAGATTGCTCTTCTCTTACAGTCTTCAAAACAGCAGAAACAATGTCAGATATCGGTGATTTTGCTTTTGCAAACACAAAGATTTCAACAATTGAATTCGGCAAAAACATTTCCGCTGTCGGTACAGATTCATTCAGAGGCACTTCAACATTCAAAGAAATCGTAGTTGTTGATAACAACAAAACATATTCTTCTGTTGACGGCGTTCTTTACAACAAGGGCGGTAATGAGCTTGTTACTTTCCCCGAGGGTAAAGCAGGCGAGTTTAATTTGCCCGCAAACGTTGAGGTTATCAAACAGTCGGCGTTTGCTAACAGCACAGTTAAAAACGTTGTTGTTCCCGAGGATTCTGCTCTTTATGCTATTGATGCAAAGGCATTTGAGGGTGCGGCAATCGAGAAAATCACGATTCCTGCAAACGTTGCAAAAATCAGCAACAGCGCATTCAAAAACGCAAAGAACCTTGCTTCCGTTACATTGAACGAAGGTCTTACATATATCGGTGCTTCTGCTTTTGAAGGCTGTTCTGCTCTCACAAAAATCAAACTTCCCTCAACAGTTCACGATATTGCAAACAAAGCATTCAAGGATGCCGGTCTCAAGAGTGTTAACCTTGGCGACGGCGTTGCAAAGGTTGACAGTGAAGCATTCGCAGGTAACAAGGCCCTCACAGACCTTTACATCGGCAAAAACGTTGAAAAGCTCGGTGACGGCGCATTCAAGGATTGCTCCGCTCTTGTTGCTGTGACAATCCCTGCTTCTGTTGAATCCTTTGACGGTGCTGTTTTCAGCGGTTGCAAATCTCTCAAGAAAATCACACTTGAAGAGGGTAGCAAAGCATACAAGGCTGTTGGTTCCGCTATCTATACAGCAGACGGCAAAACTCTCGTAATCGCTGGTGGTGCTGACACAAAGCGCATCATCGTTGCAGAGGGCACAGAGAAAATTGCCGCTAACGCGTTTGAAACAGCAAAGGCAGTCAAGGAAATCAGCGTTCCTGCTTCACTTGTTGCAGTTGAAGACAACGCTCTTGACGTTACTGCATGGTTTAAAAATGCCAAAGGCGCAGTATATGTTGGTAAAGTTCTTTACAGAGTAAAGGGTGCTATACCTGCACTTATCATCACAGACGGCACAACAGCTATTGCTGACAATGCTGTTAACAATGCTAGCGTTACTTCAGTAGTTATTCCCGCAAGCGTTACCGTTATCGGCGACAATGCATTCAAGGGCTCATCACTTAAATCAGTTGAAATTCCTGACAGCGTTAAAGAAATCGGCACAGCCGCTTTCGCTGATATTAAAACACTTAAAACAGTAAAACTCGGCAACAAAATCGAAGCTCTCGGTGGTGCAATATTCAAAAATTGTGTAGCGCTTACCGAAATCAAGCTTCCCGAAAGCCTCAAGGCTGTTCCCGCTGATGCTTTCGCAGGCTGTGCAAAGCTCGCTAAGATTGACCTTGCAAAGGTTGAAACAATCGGTAAATATGCTTTCAGCAATTGCGTTGCTCTTAAAGAAATCGTTCTTCCCGCAACACTTGTTGAGCTTGACCCCATGAGCTTTGTCGGTTGCTCCGCACTTGAGAAATTTGATGTTGCAGAGGGCAACGCTGCATTCAAAGCAGAAGACGGCGTTGTTATTGCTGCAAACGAAGAGGGTGCATTTGACACAATCGCTCTTTATCCCGTAGGTAAAAAAGGTGCGTATGCTGTTCCTGAGGGAATCAAGAACATTGCAGACAAAGCCTTCTATGATTGTGACGGTCTTGAAGAAATAACATTTACTCAGGGCTTTGAAAACATCGGTGCAGAAAGCTTCTTTGATTGCGATAACATCAGAGAAGTAAATATGCCCGAAAGTGCAAGAAACATTGGTGACCACGCCTTTGCTTCCTGTGACAATCTTCGTGTGTTTGTTGTTAACACCAACCTCACATCATACGCAGACAATGCTTTCGACGGTTGCTACTACTTTAACTATGATGCAGTTACAATCAATGTTGCTGACAACTCAGGTGTGTTGATTATAATTATCGCACTTGTGTTTGTTGTTATCGGTGTGGTTTGGTATCTTGTTTATAAGAAAAAACAGAAAAAGATACAGAAAGAAATCCTCGAAAAGAACGCAAAGATTGAAGCCGCAAAAGCAGCTAAAGCAGAATAAAAAATCATTGGTGCAACCTCGTTGAACGGGGTTGCACTTTTACATTCAGTAATTCTTGAGGATGGGGAAAATAACAGGTGATAAATATGTTAGTATTAAAAGATTACCTTGCAGATAAAAAAATATCTGTAAAAGATTTTGCGAAAATTACAAAAGTAAAAGAGGAAAAAATACAAAGAGTTTTAGATTGTCGGGATTTTTTTGACAATGATGAGGTGGCGAGAATCTCTGCCTTTCTAGGTGTTTCAAAAAATGAATTTTACCATGGAGTTTTAGAAAGAAAAGGCGAGTTGCCCGAGGTTGCAGAGCAAAACAACCTCAATCATTTCAAATACTATGTAAAAAACAGATTTAAAGGCGCAAGGCGTTTATGCCTTTTTTTAAATGAAATTTTCGGCTTGGCAATGGTTATAACGCTGTTTATATACATAGGTTCGTTATTTTTAAGCGGAATAGGCAACGCCGTCGATTTAAGAAGTTTTGAAACGATTTTGTGTTGCTTTGCGATACCGCTTGCTTTTATAGATTATTTTTGGGCAAGGTCGTATAAAAAAGTATTCAAAAAGCGCTCTGTAAACGGTAACGAAATTAAAACCGAGGGTATCGGTATTTCACTGATGGTTTTGATATACGCTGTTACAAGCTTTGTTAAAACTTATATTTCTATTGAAACATTTGTTATAACAGTTATTGCGGCTATTCTTATCTCCGTGTTGTCTGTTTCGTCGGTTCTTAAACGTATTCCGCTTCATAAAAGATTTATCAGCTTTGCTGTTTGTATGATTCCTACCGCACTTTTTTTTGCAGCAGATTCTTTTGTGGATAAAAACATTGAAAAGACGCTCCCTGCCGAAGATGCACTATTCGGAAGTATTTCGAGTGAAGTTGTAATAGGTATCATATTCTCTGTGCTTATTATAGGTGTTTTCAATTATTGCATTATTCTGTTCTTTAATTCTTTTGTTGAAAAAACAGGTGAATATTTTCAACCGATGAAAAAAGAAAAGTCTATTAGCAAGAAAATAATAGTTCTCAGAACAGTTGCTGCTATAGTATTATGCTGCTATTTCTTTGTTGCTGTCGGTGCTTCGCAAGGGGTTTTTATAAAGTTTGTATATTCAAAAGTGTTTGCTGAAGATGAGGCAGCACTTAATTGGACGGCTGAGTCCCTAACCGATTATGACACCGAATACAAAAAGGGAGAATATCAGCTTTTAGAGTATGAGGGTTTGCAGCTTAAAATACCCAAAGGTTATTCACTTGATAAAGAAACAGACTATAGTGTTGTTTACAAAACAGATGAAGAATGTTATCTCACGTTTTCAAAACCTTATTCGTCGGAGTCTGTTGGAGATTTTTTGAATGAGCAATATATAGACGGTGAATTGACAGAAAGCCAAAAAGAAAGGGTTGAAAACGCATTTATTGAGCATTTTGGTTTTTATCCGGATAATATTTATGATTGGTTTAAATTGCAGGGTAGCGTCACACTTGATGATGTGGAGGTTTTTAATCCCGAAAAGGCGGCGATTATGTCAATTGTACTCGTAATGAAATCCGTTACCACTATTCCGAATTCTAAATATTATTTGTATGAAAACGGTGATTTGTATGCAACGGTTTTGGCATATACAATTGAAAATGATAATGGAAAAAAAGAAGTAATTAGCGTAAATTTCGGCTCCAAGAATCTGGAATATAAAATCACATTTATTGATAGCGATAAAGGTGATAAAACAACATTGGAAGAGGTTACCAAGACATTGAATTCAGTGAATATAAAATAAAAAACAGATGCAATCCATTGGATTGCATCTGTTTTTTTGGTCCCTTTAGGGGTGGAAATAAACCCCCGGTTCTACCGGGGGAAGAAAAAGGCTTTAGCAAAGCCAAAAACGGCGCGCTCAAAGCCGCCGAAATTAATCCTCCAAGTAGAATGAATGTGGTTTGGCCGCCGCATTACAAAGTACAAGGAGGAAAAATTAGTGAAAAAAGATATTGGAATAAAAAGTTCAGCACACTCAAAATACAGATGCCAATATCATTCAGTGCCCCTTCGAGGGGCTAAGCCAGCATTCGCCCCTTATAGGGGCAGAGCAAACCACCAGTTTACTGGTGGTTATGATAAATCAAACACCTGAATATGCAGAGAAGCCGCCGTCAACGGGGATAATAACACCTGTTACAAATTTTGAATAGGTTTCGTCAGCAAGGAAAAGGAGAGTACCTGTAAGATCTTCGCATTCGCCGAAACGTCCGAGAGGTGTGTGGTTAAGGATTTTTTCACTTCTGGGTGTGAGCGAGCCGTCTTCGTTGTAAAGAAGCGCTTTGTTCTGGTTTGTTGAGAAAAATCCGGGAGCAATAGCATTGACTCTGAGACCAACCTCTGAGAAATGAACAGCCATAAACTGTGTAAAGTTTGAAATTGCAGCCTTTGCGGCAGAATAAGCGGGGATTTTTGTGAGAGGCTTGTAGGAGTTCATTGAAGAGATGTTAATGATTGTTGCATTCTCTTTTCCTACCATATCCTGTGCAAAAACCTGTGTTGTGAGAAGTGTACCAAGGAAGTTGAGGTTGAAAACAAATTCGATTCCCTTAGGGTCAAGGTCAAAGAATGTTTTTACGTCCTCTGCCTTTTCTGCAATATCACAAAGCTCGAATTTTTCTTTTGTTGTGTTGCCGCTGGGGTGGTTACCGCCTGCACCGTTTATGAGAATGTCGCAGGTGCCTATAGAGTCGTTAATAATCCTGCGTGCATTTTCAAGACTTTCTTTTTCAAGAACGTTGCAAGCAACACCAATAGCCTCGAAGCCCTCTGCAATGATTTCGTCAGCAACCTTTTTTGCCGAATCCTCTCTTAAATCAAGCACAGCAACCTTAACGCCCTGTCTTGCAAGGTCCTTTGCAAATCCGCTGCAAAGAACGCCGCCGCCACCTGTAACAACGGCAACTCTGCCTTTTAAATTATCGTGTTTAAACATATTTTTTACTCCTTTATTAGTAACTTCTGATTGTAACGTCAGAAAGGTTTGCCTGCCTGAGGCAGTTATCCAACGCATCAGCGGCGGCATCGAAAGCCGCACGATTTGTGGGATATGTATAATCGTCCTTTAACTGGTCGGCTGTTCCGCCCTCGCCCTCAAGAGCTGCCAAGCCTTCAAATACCTTGAGATGGGGCTCAAGGGTGAGGAAGTGGTCGCCGGTTTTATCCTTTGCAAAGCGTGAAAGAAGCTCAACAATCTGACCATCGCCAAGACCTGCGGGGCGAACCTTGCCACCCTCGTAAAGGCAGTCCTTAACGTGGAAATAGTCGATGTAATCCTTCAAAAGCTCGTATGCAGGGAGAATGTCCACACCGCATTGAATAAAGTTTGACGGGTCGAAAATACCTTTGATTTTGCCCTCAAAGGCTTTGTATATTTCAAGGCAACGGATTTCGTTGTCGCCGTAAATATCCTTTTCGTTTTCGTGGCAGCACCATATACCGTTGTTTAATGAGTAGCTGCACATTTTATCAAGTCTCTCAAAAACCTCGTCACGGTATTCTGCAAGGCTCTGACCCTTTGTGAAAAAGAAGCTGAACATCCTTATTCTTTCTGTGCCGAGAATGTTTGCAACCTCAACACAGTTTTTAAAATCTTCAAAATGGGGAGTGAAATCGTCTGTGATTTCAATTTTGCCGTAGTGTGAGCCAATGGCCGAAACAGAAATGCCGTTATCGTCAAGGATTTTCTTGAGCTCCCTTGCCTGTGCTACGGAATAAAGCGAGATGTTACCCTCGTCAAGACCTCTTGGCTCAATGTGTGTCATACCGTGAGCCTTTAAAGCTGCTATCTGTTCTTTTATCCCGCCGCCTGCTTCGTCGGCAAATGCGGAAAGGTGAAAGGTTACTGCCATTTTAATTCTCCTTTATAATTGTTAGTCTGATTTATCTGTTTATGATAAAAATATCTCTTTATTATTCTTTATGTATTGCGAGCAAGCTCTGCACAATGCGTCGGAATCAAACACGGACGCAAACTCTTCATCGATTTTTCCGATTAAAGACAGATCGATTGACACGTCGCTTTCTTCATCAAACATCGGATGAAGCTTTTTGAAAAAGTCAACGTAGCTTTCAAATCCGACGGCACAAAGTGCCTCGGGAACAACCGGTACAAGGGGAGTGCCGTTGTTTCTGAAAAAGTTGGAAAGAGAGATTTTGCAATCCTCATCAAAATATTCCAAGGCATAAATATACTTCTTTTCGTTTGCTAAGCCGTTAAAAAGAGTGTTCATATCAGGCGCATTTTCCAACGCAACCTGTATGTTCATTGCCACACCGTGAAGAAGCTCGCTGTCGTCGGTTTCTTTGATTTTTGCTTCTGTTAGAACCGAGAAATTCTGGCGAAGGTCATAATCCCTTTTCCAGATTGCGGCTTCTTTTTTCAGGCGTTCCCGCCGTTTTCTTGATGCCTCCATTGCTTTGTGCCAGGTGAAGATAAGCAACACCACCGCTAAAAGGAGCACAAGCCACAGATACCATTTTACACCGAAAATCATATAATCACCCGTTTTGTATGGATTTATAAATATCGCTCTTTTTCAAGCCCGTTTGCTTTGCCGCTTCCTTTGCCGCCTCGTTTTTAGAGAGCCCCTCTTCTGTTAATCTGAGCGCGATTTTCGTTGCGTCTTCAAGGGTTAACTCGGTTTTTTCCTCTTCGGGCTTGCCCTCGATTATCAAAACGAATTCGCCCTTTGGACTTTCGAGGGAATATTTCTCTGCTGCCGCAAAAAGCGTTGTTCTTTCAACGTTTTCGTGTATTTTTGTCAGTTCCTTTACAAGTGCGATTTTTCTGTCGCCAAAATATTCTGCCATATCCCTGAGTGTTCCGGGCAATTTGTGGGGTGCCTCATAAAAAATCATAGTGCGTTTTTCGTCCACAAGCTCTGAAAGATGCTTTTTTCTGTTTTGCTTTGAAACAGTCAGAAAGCCCTCAAAGGTGAATCTGCCCGATGGCATACCCGAAACGGCAAGTGCCGTAACAAATGCACATGGACCCGGCACAGCACAGATGCTGATGTTGTTTTCGTGGCAAAGCTTTGTTAGATCCTCGCCGGGGTCAGAAATAATTGGCATACCCGCATCGGAAACAAGAGCACAGCTTTCGCCTGCGAGAAGTCTGTCAATTATAAGGGGGCCTCTTTCTGCCCTGTTGTGCTCATAATAGCTGACCATAGGCTTTTTTATTCCGAAATGGTTAAGAAGCTTTATTGTCACACGGGTGTCCTCCGCGGCAATAAAATCAACGTTTGTCAGCGTTTCAACAGCTCTTGGTGAAAAATCACCGAGATTGCCTATGGGTGTTCCTACAATATAAAGTGTTCCTGCCATAATTAAAGTGCGTTACCGTCGTTGTCGAAAAGGGGAAGACGCTCGAGATAAATGATGTCGTCACGGCTTGCGGCGTCACCCTCTGCAAGGATTGTCATATTTGCAACAATGTTTGCCCCCGCTTTTTCAAGAAGGGTCTGAACAGCCTTGAGTGATTCGCCCAAGGAAACAACATCGTCTGCAATAATAACTCTTTTGCCTTTAATTTCTTCTGCTTCTGCTGTGTCGAGGTAGAGGTGCTGTTCGCCCTCAGTTGTGATGGAGTTTACAACCGCATCAAAAACACCTGTCATATAAAGCTTAGGCTTTTTACGTGCCACAAAATATTTTTTGCCACTCTGACGGCTCATTTCGTGGGCGAGGGGGATACCCTTTGCCTCGGCTGTGATTATGTAATCGAATTCGGGTGCTTTTTTTAAAAGCTCGCTTGCGCAGGCAACTGTCAATTCAGCATCGCCGAAAATAACAAAAGCACCGATTTTTAAATTTTCGTTAAGCTGACAAAGCGGGAGCTGACGCTTGAGCCCTGCAATGGTCATTTCATGGTACATAAAACCACCCCTTTTAAAATATACAATACAATTATAAATGAACACACCGAAAAGTCAAGGGAAAACCACTTTTAAAATCACCGCTTTATTGCAAATAATTATTGAAAAAAGCAGATAAAAATAATATAATTAACAGAATGAAAGGTGGCGTTTTTATGCATATACCCGTTTGCGAAACAAATCAGCTTGAAATAATCAGCTTTGAGGATGCTTTGCGTAATGAGGCGCAAGGCTCTTTTGAATATGATACATCAAAGTGGCTCTATGTTCCAAATGCATATACAGAATACCGTTACATTCTCGGCACAAGGGGTGAGAATCCCCTTATATGTATCGGAATAAATCCGTCCACCGCAAAGCCGGATGAGCTTGACAATACGTTGAAATCTGTTGAGCGAACAGCTGCATTTAACGGTTTTGACAGTTTTATAATGTTTAACGTCTATGCCCAGAGGGCGACTAATCCCAAGGATATGGACAGCGAATTCAACAAATCCTTACATAACGAAAATATGAATGCCTTCCGCTATATTCTTTCGTTATACGGTGAGGGCAAAACCCCCGCTGTGTGGGCGGCGTGGGGCACAATTATCGAAAAAAGGCCGTACCTTATTCCCTGTGTAAAGGATATGATTGAAATCGGCAATCAATTCGGTGCAAAATGGTATACTGTGGGTAAACGCTCCGTAAAAGGTCACCCCCATCATCCCTTATATCTCAAAAACAACAGCCCTGTTGATGATTTTGATATCGAAAGTTATATTCAAGGCATATAAAATATGCTGTATTGTTGACTTTTTGCGACAAATTTGATAAAATTTTTATTTGATATTTTATATTTCACAAACAAAGGAATGAAAAACTTTGCCTATTACAGAATTTCTTGTAAATAACGCAAGAAACTACAAAAATGAGGTTGCTCTTGTTGAGATTAACCCCGAAATCCAGGGAAAAAATCGCCAGACCTGGCGTGAGTATTCTCTTATCGAGCCCAATCCCTTTAACGTTGGCAGAACCCAGCTTACCTGGGGTGAGTTCGACAAAAGAGCAAACCGCTTTGCAAACCTTCTTCTTTCAAGAGGCATCAAAAAAGGTGACAGGGTAGCAATCCTTCTTATGAACGGCATCGAGTGGCTTCCCATCTATTTCGGTATCCTCAAAACAGGTGCCCTTGCAGTTCCGCTTAACTATCGCTATACTGCGGATGAAATCAAATACTGTCTCAAGCTTTCTGACAGCAACGTTCTTGTCTTCGGTCCTGAGTTTACGGGTCGAGTTGAAGAGATTGCACATAGAATCCCTGATGTTAAATACACGTTCTATGTTGGTGAGGATTGCCCAACCTTTGCCGAAAGCTACGACAGGCTCGTTACATATTGCTCCTCTCACGACCCGCTTATTAATATCACCGATGAGGATGAGGCGGCTGTTTATTTCTCCTCGGGCACAACAGGCTTCCCCAAAGCTATTCTACACGCCCACAAAAGCCTTGTTCACGCTGCTTTGACAGAGCAGAATCACCATTCACAAAGCAGAGACGATGTATTCCTTTGTATTCCTCCGCTCTACCATACAGGTGCCAAAATGCATTGGTTCGGTTCCCTTGTGGCAGGTAGCAGGGCAGTTCTTCTCAAAGGCACAAAGCCCGAAACGATTATCAAAACAGCAAGCGAGGAGAAGTGTACAATCGTGTGGCTTCTTGTTCCGTGGGCCCAGGATATTCTTGATGCTATCGAAAGCGGTGACATTGATTTGAGTGAATACTCACTCAGTCAATGGAGGTTGATGCATATCGGTGCTCAGCCCGTTCCCCCAAGCCTTATTAAACGCTGGCTTGACGTTTTCCCCCATCATCAGTACGACACAAACTACGGTCTGAGCGAATCCATCGGCCCCGGTTGCGTGCATCTCGGCGTTGAAAATGTTCACAAGGTGGGCGCTATCGGTAAAGCAGGCTTCGGCTGGGAAGTTAAAATTGTTGACGAAAATAAAAATACTGTTGCACGTGGCGAGGTTGGAGAGCTTGCGGTTAAGGGCCCGGGCGTAATGCTTTGCTACTATAAGGATGAAAAGGCAACCAACGAGGTTCTTTCTGACGGCTGGCTTTATACAGGCGATATGGCGCAGGAGGATGAAGATGGCTTCATTTTCCTTGTTGACCGCAAAAAGGATGTTATCATTTCCGGTGGTGAAAACCTTTACCCCGTTCAGATTGAGGATTTCCTCAGAAAATATGACAAAATCAAGGATGTTGCGGTTATCGGTCTTCCCGATGCGCGTCTCGGTGAAATTGCCGCCGCCATTATTGAAGCAAAAGAGGGCGAGGAAATAACGGAGGACGATATTAACGATTTCTGTTATGATTTGCCAAGATACAAACGCCCGAGAAAGCTTATTTTCGCAAAGGTTCCCCGCAACCCCACGGGCAAAATAGAAAAGCCCAAGCTTCGTGAAATGTATTGCGGTGAAAGTCTTGTTGCTTCACAGAACGAAATCAATAAATAATCAGAGGTATATATAATGAAAAAATTACTTTTAGGTAATGAAGCGGTTGCACGCGGTCTTTATGAGGGCGGCTGCAGAGTTGCTTCAAGCTACCCCGGAACACCCAGCACAGAGGTTACTGAGTGCATTTCCACGTACAATGAAATAACAAGCGAATGGGCACCTAATGAAAAGGTTGCAATGGAGGTTGCATTTGGTGCTGCAGTTGCAGGCGCAAGGTCTTTCTGTGCTATGAAGCACGTTGGTCTTAACGTTGCGGCAGACCCTCTGTTTACATCATCCTACACCGGCGTTAATGCAGGTCTCGTGGTTGTTGTTGCGGACGATCCCGGTATGCATTCCTCACAGAACGAGCAGGATAGCCGTCACTATGCAAGGGCATCTAAAATTATGATGCTTGAGCCCGCAGATTCTGACGAGTGTCTCAGATATTCAAAGCTTGCATTTGAGCTTTCAGAAAGGTTTGATACCCCTGTTCTTCTTCGCCTCACAACAAGAGTTTCTCACTCAAGAAGCCTTGCAGAGGTAGGGGACAGAGTTGATAACGGTCTCAAGCCCTATGAAAAGAATGCGCCTAAATACGTTATGGTTCCCGCAAATGCAAAGGTGAAGCACGTTGAGGTTGAAAACAGAATTCTTAAGCAGGTTGAATATTGCGAAACGGAAGCTCTTGAAAACGGACTTAACAGCGTTGAATATAACAATAAAAAAATCGGCGTTATCACAGCGGGTATCTGCTACGAATATGCAAAGGAAGCACTCGGCGATAAAGCGTCTTATCTCAAATTGGGTTGCGTTTATCCGCTTCCCGAAAAGCTCATCAAAGACTTCTGTGCAGAATGTGAAACCGTTTACGTTCTTGAGGAGCTTGATGATTATATCGAAACTCATTGCCGCAAAATCGGCGTTGACGTAAAGGGTAAAGCGGAATTTACTCTTCTCGGCGAATATTCACAGGGCCTTATCAGAAAGGTGATTCTCGGCGAAGAAAGCAAGTCTCTTAAGGCAGACGTTGATATCCCCGCAAGACCTCCTGTGCTTTGTGCGGGTTGTCCCCATCGCGGTCTTTTCTATGCTCTTAAAAAGCTGGGCGTAACAGTAAGCGGTGACATCGGCTGCTATACCCTGGGTGCATCAAAGCCCCTTGGTATGATTGACACCGTTCTTTGCATGGGCGGTAGCGTATCCGGTCTTCACGGCAGAAACCTTGCCGACCCCGAGCGCGCAAATAAATCTGTTGCAGTTATCGGAGACTCCACTTTTATTCACTCGGGTGTAACAGGTCTTATTGATATTGCTTATAACAACAGTAATTCTGTTACAATTATCCTTGACAACAGCATCACAGGTATGACAGGTCACCAGCAAAATCCCACAACAGGCTTCAATATCAAAGGCGAGCCTGCGGCTGCTGTAAGCCTTGAAAAGCTTTGTGAAGCAGTGGGCATCAATAACGTTTTTGTTGTTGATCCCTATAACCTTGATGAAAGCTACACAACAATCAAAAAAGCACTTGATTTGAATGCACCTGCGGTTGTTATTTCAAGAAGACCCTGTGCTCTCCTTAAAACCGTTAAACATAACCCGCCTCTCAAGGTTAACAAAGATAAATGTAAATCCTGCAAAATGTGTATGAAAATCGGTTGTCCCGCAATCAGTATGAAAGACGGCAAGGCAGAAATCGACTTTACACAGTGCCTCGGCTGCAACGTTTGTTCACAGCTTTGCAAATTCGGTGCAATTGAATAAGAAGGGAGAGTGTCTGTTATGAATAAAGCTATAATGATAGTCGGCGTAGGCGGTCAGGGTACACTGCTTGCCAGCCGTATTTTGGGCAGTGCTCTTCTTTCGCAAGGGTACGATGTCAAGGTTTCAGAGGTTCACGGAATGAGCCAGCGAGGCGGTTCTGTTGTTACATACGTAAAATACGGTGAAAAGGTTTATTCACCTGTAGTCGGTGAGGGCGAGGCTGACCTTATTCTTGCTTTCGAGCAGCTTGAGGCAGCAAGATGGCTTTCTTGCCTCAAGCCTGACGGCAAGGTTATTGTAAACACACAGAAAATTGACCCTATGTCAGTTGTTATCGGTGACAGCGTTTATCCCGACGGCGTGCTTGATGCAGTAAGAAAAGCAGGTGCGGCGGTTGTTGAGCTTGACGCTCTTCCTCTTGCTGTTGAGGCGGGCTCACCAAAGGCTACAAACGTTGTGCTTATCGGTGCAATGGCAAAAAATACCGAGATTCCCAAGGAAATCTGGCTTGAAGCGGTTAAGTCCTGCGTTCCCGAAAGATTCCTTGAAATGAATATTAAGGCATTTGAGCTTGGTTATTCAAAATAATATTTGTGTGGCAGACGTTTTTCGTCTGCCGCCTTTTTTGTTATGAGAATATACCAATATTTTTTAATCAAATATGCTTATTTCTGTTAAAAATCATTGACAAAAACTTATTAATATACTAAAATAAATTCTGTAGTATTATATATGTATGAACACGCATATTGGTACTGTTGCATTTTTAATCGAAAGGGTGTTTTTTTTGAAGAGGTCAAAGATTTTATCAGTCCTCCTCGCCGTAATTATGATGCTCAGCTGCTTATCTTGTTTAACAGTTGTGTCATTTGCGGCAACTGTCGCCGAAGGCGCAGAATATGACGAAGAAGGTAACTTGGTCAAACAGTTCTGGTCATTTACAGACGACGGAGTTCTTACAATTTTCTGTGATGTTGAGGGTACCCCTTGGGCTCCTTATGCAGCACAAATCAGAACAGTTATTTTCAAATCCGAGGTTACAACAATCTCAAACTCCGCTTTTGCGGGTTATCCTGTTCTTTCAAACCTTGTTTTTGAAGGTGTTCTTGACAGTATTGAGGCGGGAGCTTTCCAGAATTGTGATGATCTCACAAGGCTTGCTCTTCCCGGCACAACCGAAATCGGTGACTACGCTTTCTATGACTGTGACGGATTAACAGAGGTTGCTCTTTACGGCGGTCTTGCAAGCGGCAAGGTTGGTAAAAACATTTTCAAATCCTGCGATTCACTTGAAGTTCTCGATGTTAAAAACGGCGCTATTGAAATCGGCGAGGGTATGTTTGAGGACTGTACAGTTCTCAAAACTCTTTCTCTTCCCGACAGCGTTTGCAAAATCGGCAGACTTGCTTTCGAAAACTGCGGTGCGCTTGAGAATATCATTATCCCCGACAGCACACAGGTTGTCGGCGAGTATGCTTTCTATGACTGTGTATCCGTAAAAACAGCGTATATCGGTCATAACGTTAACGAAATCGGCGAATATGCATTCGGTAATTGTACATCTCTTGAGGATGTAGAAATAAAGTGTGCAATGCCCGCTATCAGCGATGGTATGTTCTATGGCTGCTCTTCTCTTAAAGGTCTTGCAAATCTTCCCGAGGGTATCAAAACAATCGGCAAAAATGCATTTGCAGATTGCACAAGCTTCGCTGAAATCGATCTTCCCGAAACATTAATCAGCATTGATGATTCTGCTTTCGATTCAACAGCGATTCAGACTATTGAAATCCCCGGTAGCGTTACAGCCATCGGCCAGGGCGTTTTCACAAACTGCAACGCTCTTACAGATATCAATGTTGACAGCAAAAACCGTAACTTTGCAAGTGTTGACGGTGCTCTTTATGACATCAATCTTGAAACTCTTCTCTGCTGTCCCGCAGGCAAGAGCGGTACATTTGTAATCTACAACGGTGCAACAGAGGTTGGCTCTGATGCATTCATTGGTTGCAAACAGCTTAGTGTTGTTGAAATCCCCGACAGCGTTACAACTATTGCAGGTAATGCATTTAACGGTTGCTCAGCAGACCTTGTTATAAAAGCAAACTGTGGCTCCGAGGCGGCAAAATTTGCTGTTAAACGCAATATGAAAACAGATTTCGCTCACGCAGGCGGCATTGAATGGGTAACAACAGTTGAACCCACATGCACAACAACAGGTTCAAGAGAACAGCGTTGTGTTGGTTGCGGCTTCGTTTACGAAACAGAAGAGCTTGATGCTCTTGGCCATTCATACGACAACGGCACAGTTGTTACAAAGGCAACCTGTGACACCGACGGTGTTATGAAATACACCTGCACAAGAACAAATTGCGGTTACTCCTACACAGAAGCAATTCTTGCCACAGGCCATGCAATGGATGAAGGCAAGGTTACAGTAAAACCCACCTGTGAAGGTGAGGGCACACTCGTTAGCAAGTGCACAAACGAGGGCTGCAACAAAACTGAAGTTTCAGCTATCCCTGCTTTAGGCCACGCAATGGATAACGGTAATGTTACAAAAGAAGCAACATGTGTCGAAGATGGCGAGAAGGTGTTCACTTGCCTTAACGGATGCGGAAAAACAGAAACCGAAGTTATCCCCGCAACAGGTCACGAATACAACGGTGAAGTAATTAAAAATGCAACATGTGTCGAAGATGGCGTAATTAGATATACCTGTTCAAAATGCGGTGACGCATACCAGGAAACATTCAAGGGTGATCATATTTGCTATTCAGCACCCCAGAAGGTTGAGCCCACCTGTGATGAGGATGGCAAGGAAGGTTCATTCTGTTCAATCTGCCACCAGTTTGTCGGCGAAGTTACAATTCTTCCCGCAACAGGTCACAACTTCAAAAACGGCAAATGCACAGAGTGTGGCAAATCAGACGGTAGCGATAAACCCGCAACTCCCGAGCTTGTTGAGGTTAAAAACACAATCAGAGGTCCCATTCTTTATTGGAATGCGGCAGATAATGCCACAAGCTATAAGATTTATATAAAAGCTGACGGTAAGTGGAAATATCTTGCAACTGTTAAGGGTAACGAAAACACAAGCTACGTTTACACAAAGGCAAAGAGTGGCACAAGCTACACTTTCACAGTTAAAGCAATTGGTGCTAACGGTGTTGCAGGCGGATATGACAAAGACGGTATCAAAATACTCTACCTTGCTTATCCCGAGCTCAACTCAATCAAAAACACTCAGGACGGTGTTAAGCTTAGCTGGAGCAAAATCAGCGGTGCAACACAGTACAACGTTTATCGCAGAACTGCTTCTTCAAGCTGGAAACGTATCGATACTGTTAAAGGCACATCTTACGTAGATAAAACCGCAAAGAGCGGCAAGGGCTACATTTACACGGTTCGTGCTAAAAACGGCAGTACACTCAGTAGCTATGACGCAAACGGAATCAGCATTAAGTTTGTTGGTGCTCCGGAAATCAGCAAAGCAACCTCTGCAAAAACCGGTATCACAATCAAGTGGGGTAAGGTTGCAAATGCAGACGGTTACATTGTTTACCGTAAAACTTCAGGCGGTAGCTATGAAAGAGTAGCCAAGGTTAAAGGCAATGCTACCGTTTCTTATAAGGATAAGTCAGCTAAGAAGGGCGTTAAATACACATACGTAGTTAAGGCTTATGACGGAACAGTTCACAGTGCAAAATCCGACCCTGTAACAATTAAAGATAAATATTAATTGTATCAAAGCTCCGTAGGGATTGTCCCCCTGCGGAGTTTTTGTGTTCATAGAGAAGTTTTATCATATAATATATTGGTGAGGAATATGATAAAGTTTTATTTTAAACCAAAAATGAAAACGAGACCGGTGCTGAAAGCCGGAAGATTAGTTTTCAAAGGGCAGAAAACCGCTATGGGTTTTTATTGTATTTGTGCTTTTCTAATCGTTGTCATAATATTGATTTTGGGTGAAGTAAAGCTCAGACCCATCATAAAAAACGCAGGCGGGAATGCCTTAAAGAATGAATTGACCATGCTTCTTAACCAATCTGTTGAGAAAAGCGTTTCCGATAAAAACGTTAAGTATGAGGATTTTGTCAGCCTTGCTTATGACAGTGAGGGTAGTATATCATCGGTGGTGACCAATACCGCTTTTGTGAACAGATTTAAAGCTCAGCTTTCAAACGATGTGGCAAAAACAGTTGAAGAATGCGGTGATTTTAATATTATTGTGCCGTGGGGCACACTTTTCGGTAGCGAAATTTTCAGTGATCAAGGGCTTGAATTAACCGTGGAATCAAGCACCTACGGCTTTGTTGTAACCGACGTTTGCAGTAGCTTTGAAAGCGTGGGGATTAATCAGACTCTTCACCGTGTTTATGTAAAAGTAAAGCTATATGCCACAGCATACATAGGTGATTACAGAATAGACGAAACAATAACAGGCAACATTCCTGTGGCTGAAACAGTCATTGTCGGTGATGTTCCAAACGCGTTTTACGGCAAAAACACAGCAGCTCTCGAAAAATGAGAGCTGCTGTGTTTTTTTTATTCTCTGATAAAGCTGTCCATAAGAGTGTAGCCGATTTCGACGTAGTTCCCTGCCGCCTTTGCAGTGCTTTCGGTGAAGCTTTCGATGCCGTTGTCAGCCGCCTTTGATTTCTGATAAATCATATACGGAACAGCGTCACCCGCATGGGTCATTGTAACGATTGGTGTGGGGTGGTCGGGCAGAACCATTACCTTATAATCATCGTATTTGTCAAGCTCGGGTATAACCCTTGAAAGAACCTTTTCGTCAATCATTTCGATTGCCTTAACCTTGTTTTCGGGCTCGTTTCTGTGGCCGCACTCGTCAGGTGCTTCAATGTGTATGTAAACAAAGTCCTTTGTTTTGAGCTCTTCTATGGCGCAATCTGCCTTGCCCTCGAAGTTTGTGTCTATGTAGCCTGTTGCACCGGGGACATCGGGTGAGCCCATTCCGGCACATTTTGCAATGCCCTTGAGAAGGTCAACGGCAGAAATAATTGAGCCGTCAACACCGTATTTCTTTTTGAAATCGGGGAGTGTGGGCTTTGTTCCCTCGCCCCAGAGCCATATAGAGTTTGCGGGGCGTTCACCCTTAGCCATTCTCTCTTTATTAACAGGGTGCTCCATAAGAAAATCGTAGCTTTCCTTCATCATGGCGATAAGCTCTTTTGCGTTTTCACTGTCAGAAAGGTGCTCGCCGATAACCTTGCCCGAGATATCGTGTGGGGGAGTCATTTTGCCAAGGTCAAGCGTGCCGTTGTTCCAGACAAGACAGTGTCTGTAAGCAACACCGCTGTAAAAAGTGAATTTTTCGTTGCCGAAATGCTCCTGTACGCTCTTTATAATTTCTGCAGCTTCGGGTGTGGAAATGTCACCTGCGCTGTAATCGACCATCGTTTTATCATTGTAATTTTCTTCGTCAGAAAGTGTGACGAGGTTTGTGCGGAAGATTATGTCGCTGTCTTTCATATCAACACCGATGCTCACCGCTTCAAGCGGGGAACGGCCCGTGTAGCATTCCTTGGGGTTGTAGCCGAGAACACTCATATTTGCAATGTCACTGCCGGGCTTGAGACCGTCTGCAACAGTTTTAACCGTGCCAACCTTGCCAAAGCGGGCAAGCTTGTCGAGCATAGGCTTGTTTGCAAGCTCCATAGGTGTTTTGCCGCCTAAAGCGGGCACGGGGTAGTCTGCCATTCCGTCATATAAAACAACAAGATATTTCATCTTTGTACCTCATTTCATTGTGAATGCTACCATTTTACAACTTCTTAACTGCACTTGTCAATAAAATGGCGAAAAAACCTTGAAAAACAAAGGGGTTTGGAGTAATATTAAACTTGTAAATATCATAACAAAAGGAGTTTTATACTATGAAATTACCTATCGCTATTCAGCTTTATTCCGTTCGTGACGATATGGAAAAGGATTTTTACGGCACAATCAAAAAAGTTAAAGAGCTTGGCTACGAGGGCGTAGAGTTTGCGGGACTTTTCGGCAAATCCGGCACAGAGGTCAAAGCGATTTGTGACGAAATCGGCATTGTGCCCGTTTCTGCTCACGTACCTTATTATGATATGCTTGAAAACCCCGAAGCAGTTCTCAAGGATTATAAAGATATGGGCTGTAAATATGTTGTTGTGCCCTACCTCACAGAGGAATGCCGCCCCGGCACAGACGGTTGGTCAGCAACTGTTGAGGGCATCGGCAAAATCGGTGCAGCCGCAAAGGAAATGGGACTTCAGCTTCTTTACCACAACCACGATTTTGAGTTTCTTAAAATCGACGGCGAGTATGCTCTTGATATTCTTTATAACACAATCCCCGAGGATTTACTTAAAACAGAGCTTGATACCTGCTGGGTAAACGTTGGCGGCGAGGAGCCCAGTGCATACGTTGAAAAATATTCAGGCAGAGCACCTATTGTTCACCTCAAGGATTTCAGCGGCTCAAAGGGCAACGGCCCTCTTTACAAGCTCATCGGTATTGAAGAGGAAGAAACCGACAAAGCAGAAAACACATTCGAGTTCCGCCCCGTTGGTTACGGTGTTCAGGATTGGAAAAAGATTCTCGCTTCTGCAGAAAAAGCAGGCGCAGAATGGGTTGTTGTTGAGCAGGATGACCCCTCAATGGGTAAAACCCCCATCGAATGTGCTGAAATGAGCATAAACTATTTGAGAAATTTATAATAAATCGTGGGTTGTCAGTAAAAAAGAAAACAGATACTTTACAAAAAAGTAATTGTAAAGTATCTGTTGTTGTTTTCTTCTGCGCAAAATTACCGAAATGAAAAACGAAGGAATTTTGATGCAGAAGACGATTTATTACCCCGACGGTGTATAAAGATACTCCGAGTGGGTAATAAATCGTGGGTTGTCAAAAAAAAGAAAACAGACACTTTACAAGAAAGTAATTGTAAAGTGTCTGTTGTTGTTTTCTTCTGCGCAAAATTACTCGTTTTTATCTGTTGAGGATGAGCTTTGTGAGTTCAACCGGCTCAACGATTGTGTCGCCCTTGTAAACTCTCATATTACCTGAAGCGATTTCGTCAATAAGAATAACCTCGTCGTTGTTGTAGCCGAACTCAAATTTGATATCCCAAAGGTCAAGACCGATTGTTTTAAGGTCATCAGCAATAATCTTTGTGATTTTAAGAGTCTGTTCTTTCATGCTCTCAAACATTGCGGGGCTCATAACACCAAGTGCTGCAAGACCCTCGCCTGTAACAAGGGGATCGCCCTTAGCATCGTTCTTGAATGTGCATTCAACGTAGCCACCCTCGAGAACTGTGCCGTCTTCAATATATTCGCCATAACGACGGATAAAGCTGCCTGTTGCAACAAGTCTGCAGATAACCTCAAGACCGTGGCCGAAAACCTTACCGGGAAGAACCTCCATAGTAGCATTTTCAACGTCAGCACTTACGTAGTGAGTTTTGATGCCTGCTTCCTTGAGCATATCGAAGTAGTAGATAGAAGTTTTGAGGTTTTCTTTACCGATACCTTCGATAGTGAGACCAACGCTGTTTTCGCCGGGATCAAAAACGCCGTCCTTGCCTGTGCAATCGTCCTTGAATTTGAGCATTACGTTGCCGTTTTCAAGTGCGTAAACGTCTTTGGTTTTGCCTTCGTAGAGTTTTTTCATTTTAATCTCTCCTTTACCGTCGTGCAGTAATATCAAATTTTAACAGTAATATTTTAAAACTGTTTAATGCGATTGTCAAGTAAGATGACCTATTTTTTTCGTCAAACACAATGTTCTAAAAATCTGTTATAAATGACGGTGTTGAGAGCTTTATTTTTGTTGAAATTTTCAAATGTTTTACATACCCTTGCTGGTGAAATCCTGCCATTTTCCGTCGTTTGCAAGCTCGCCGCCGTTACGGAAGACCTTTTTGGCAGAGTCGTCGTTTTTGAGCCAGATGTCAAACCATTTTACTGCGTAATTTGAATATGATTCAACATCTGAATTACAGCTTGTGTGAGTGCCCTTTACGTATGAAGCATAAACCGCGGGACCCTTGCAAAGGTCGTAGGCGGGCTTGACCCACTGTGAGCTGCTTACGATCCAGTCGGATGTACCTGTCATAAAGAAGGTGGGGAGTGCATTCTTCTCAGCTTCTTCGGCGTAGTTACTGCCCGCAACAGACAAGACACAGGAAACACGGCTGTCCATAGAAGCAACGTTAACGGCACATCTGCCGCCCTGTGAGTGACCTGCAACACCAATTTTCTTGGTGTTTATTTTTTTGTAAAGCACGCTGTCGGGGTTGCTGTTTTCAGAAATAATAAAATCTATTGAAGCCATCTGTGCGGTGCCGTCGGCTGCCATTGTAACATCGTTTGCAACAACGATGTAGCCGCCCTCAGCCATCGCTTTAAGAAAATCTGTGTAGAAGGTGTATGAAACAGCCGTGCCGTTAGCCCATGCAATTATGGGATATGTACCATTGCCCGAAACAGCCCTTGCGGGGTAAAAAACAGCCTGCTTGTTGCCGTTGTATTCGGCAGTGTATTCGCCAACAGAATCGTTAGATGTGTTGGGTGCAGACGGGGTCTGCTGAGACTGTGTGGGGGCTTGAGTGGGTGCCTGTGTAGGCGGCGTGTTTGCGGTTTCGCCCTGTGTGGGGGTGTTCTGCGAGGCTGCAGGGGGTGTTGAAACGGGAGTATCCGTGGGCGGTGCTACCGTTTCTGAAAAGGTGTTGTCGGTGGTGTCGTTGTTCTGGTCGTTGGGATAATAAACGTCACCCGAGTCAGCCGATAAAGTGTTAGAGGTTGTTGCGCCTTCGGCTTCTTTGCCGCAGGAGGCAACACAAAGCACAAGGGTAAACACAAGGATTATTGATAAAATGCTTTTAAAACCTTTCATAAAAACCCTCCGTAAAATTCTTTGCTTGAATTATATCACACTTTTCAAGGTTTAACAACATAATTATTTCTTGCTTTTGCGGTGGAAGAGGTATATACTGAAAATATAAATCGGGAAAGGAACCTTTTTATGGAACATAAAAGAATTCAGTTGAAAGAACATTTTACTTTTTTGGGTGAGGGTGGTAAAAATCCTACTTTAGATATCTATTTGCCCTATAATATGGTTGAAATGCGCCGTCAGGATATGAAAAGACCCTGTATGCTCATCTGCCCCGGTGGCGGCTACGGAATGTGCTCTGAAAGGGAGTCTGAGGCTGTTGGTGTCCATTTTCTGCCCGAGGGCTACAACGTTTTCGTTTTGACATATTCTGTTGCACCAAACCGTTTCCCCACACAGATTCGTGAGGTTGCGGCGGCAATGGAGCTTATATACCAAAATGCCGAAAGCTGGCATTGCGACACAGAAAAAATTGCAATTATGGGCTTTTCTGCCGGCGGTCACCTTGCGGCACACTATTCAACAATGTTTGATTGCAAAGAGGTGCGAGAGGTTTTCCCCGAAAGCAAAGCGGTTAACGCATCCGTTCTTTGCTACCCTGTAATCAATGCAAACGAAAGAACAGCCCATATGGGAAGCTTTCTTAATCTTTTGGGTCACCAGCCCGAAACTAAAGCGGAGGAGGAGTATTTCTCCTGCGACAGACACGTTAAAGCCACAACACCGCCTGCATTTATTTGGCACACTGCAGAGGATAAAACTGTTCCCGTGAAAAACAGTATTCTTTATGCAAACGCTCTGGCAGAAAACGGAGTGCCGTTTGAGCTTCACATTTTTCCCTTTGGGGGGCACGGTCTTTCAACTTGTGATAAACACACAATTGACGATATGACCCCGATTTACGAATACAATTCAGCTTGGCTCGCAGATTTGAAAAAGTGGCTGAAGTTGATTTTTTAAAAGCTAACAATTTAATAAGTCAAAAGGAGCTGTGAAACCGATGTGTTTTACAGTTCCTTTTTTGATTACCCGTATATATAAATACAACAGTTACACAATTCGACGGGGTTTTGCTTTTTTGAACAAAATCCCGTGTTTTGATTTGTGCAACCCTACAAATGTGCAAAAAATCAAAAAAATATTGTAAAAAAAGTGTAGTAAATTTGAATTTGTGTCATATACGAGTGAGGGTTTAAAATATATAGGGTAAAGCTCACCTGTGAAAAGGCACTTTACCCACCCAGGGGATCTTATAACGAAAGAGGGTGGCACCGGAAAGCATAGCCAAAACCACAGCCATTCAAAAAACGGATGGCTGTGGTTTTTATCTCAAATCTAATCAGATAGTTGGCGATATATTATAGTTGCTAAATCACGTTGAAAATGGTATTATCAAAAAGAGGTGAGGGTATGAAAATTGTCTGGAACAGTGGCGTGGAACCCGTGCAAAAGTATTCATATAATGGCGATTTTTGCTATATTCACTTTAAAAAACACTTTTGCCCCGTTTGTAAATCAAAGCTGAAGGTTAAGTTCGTTGTGGATTTGCCGCATAACGCTCTCGGCAGCAGTAAATGGAGCGGAAGGAACTATTACGCAAACGGCGTTGAAAGAAATACACCTCGTTTCTATTGTAAAAAATGCGACAGGATATACCGGATTGCATACATCAAAGAAAGAGAAGCGGGCAAGGGGTAAAAGGTTGGATTTATATGATTAGAATTATAGAAGACGAGAATGAACAATACTTCGTTGGCGAAAAATATTTTGCTTTGATGGACTATTTGTTGACAAAATGCGATAAGGTTGCATTTTGTTTGCCTAACTTCGGTACGACATTTAATGTTTGCTGTGATATGGATTGTACACAAAAATATGAAAGCGTAAAAGAGACATTAGATAGGGATAACGCTAAATTTTTTTCATACAAAGAGAAAGTAAAGCCTTTGTTGCAAAGCCTTGAAAATAAAATTATCAAAATATGGAGACATAATGAGTATTTTGACCAAAAATGTAATTACGAAAAAGAAATATATCTGATAAAGTTTGATGAAGAAACTGTAAGCATATTCAAAACAATTGGTGGATTGGATAAGTGGTGTCACCCTGATCTACCCGAAGATTTGTATTTCTTTGCGGGTAGTGAGTGCTATTTTGCTATGACTTCACACGAGTGCGAATATGAAATATATGACGACTCTGATGAAATAGCAGATTTTTTGTCCGAATTGTCAGTGGATTTTGATGATTACGACTCAAGTAAAGCTCTCCTGTGAAAAGGCACTTTACCCACCCAGGGGATCTTATAACGAAAGAGGGTGGCACCGGAAAGCATAGCCAAAACCACAGCCATTCACAAAAACGGATGGCTGTGGTTTTTTATCTCAAATTTAATCAGATAGTTGGCGATATATTATAGTTGCTAAATCACGTTGAAAATGGTATTATTGAAAAGAGGTGAGGGTATGGATAAAAAAGAAATTTTATATCGTCCTAATCGGCAGTATATATTTTTTTCTTGTTTAAGTTTTTTTATGGGTATAGTTTCTTTGGCTTTATTGTTCATCGGTAAAAACGGGAATATAAAATCAACATTAACTATATCAAGCATGGGTTTGGTTTCGTTCTTGTTGTCATTTTATATATATAAAGCTTATAAAAAGTACATCGTTTTTGACGAAGATGGTGTAAGTGTTTTTGAAGGAAAAAGAAAAGGAGTTGTAGTTGTCCCGTGGGAAAAAATAACCTATGCATACTATACTCGTAATTTTAAAGGCTTTCATTTTTTGCTTTTATCTTCGAAGAATTATTCAGAAAAACAAGCAAGGAAAATTACAAACCGTGCAATAAACAGAGAAAAACTTTTTTTTGATGGAAATATTGTTTTTAATGTGGATTATCAAAAACAAGTTAATGAGCAAATTAAATTATTGGTAGAAAACAAGGTGGGACCAATAATCGACCAAAGAGATTTTTATTGGTAAAAATCAATTAGACACCTCTGTGATTGAACCGGTTAATTAGAATATAATATTTCAAAAAGCGGCTTGGTTAATTCCGAGCCGCTTTTTTCTGTCAGCGAAGCCTATCATCCCTGTTCGCTTTAGCGAATAGGGAGGGGGACACCGCCGAAGTGTAACGCAGGCGGGGTGGTGGGTCGCTCCGCTGACTCCTTCCTTTGTTGTTGAAACGAACAACTTGCTGAATTTTTACCCCCTCTCTTCGAAGAGAGGTAAAACACCACCAAAACACATCAACACAATCGGCGCTTGCGCCCCGAAACTTGCCACTTGCCACCTGCAACCTGCCACTAAAAAACAGCCATCATAATGATGGCTGTTTTTGTTATATGTTCAAAATTTCCTCAAGTGTGGGCATTGAGCCTTGTGCACCCATTCGGCTGACGGCGATTGAGCCGGCTTTGTTGCCGATGTCACAAGCCTTTTTTATGTCACCCGATTTTACGTATTCAAGCGCAAGTGCGGCGGTGAAGCAATCGCCTGCGGCGGTTGTGTCCACAACGTTGCTTTTGTATGCGGGGAAATAGGTGAGCTCCGTTTTATCCCAAAGGGCACAGCCTCTTTCACCAAGCTTGAGCACAATGTATTTTGCCTTGCTTCGTTCTTCAAGAATCCTTGCGGCTTTCAGAACATTTTCGTCGCTGTCGGGGAAAATACCTGTCAAAGCCTTTGTTTCGCTTTCGTTGGGGGAGAGGATTGTTGCCCCTTGCATTTTTTCAAGACAAAAGCTTTTTGCGGGTCCGCAGTCAATAACCGTGGTTATATTGCTTTTTACGGCGTGGTTGACACAGTCAATAACAACGCTTTCGTTTGTTTCAAATTGCAAAAGAACAAGGTCAACGTCCGTCCCGATGTCAGAAACGGCTGTTTCGGCGTCTATTTCGGCGTTTGCGCCCTCATAGACAACAATCCTGTTCTTACCCTCGCCATCGAGTATAATCGCCGCAAGGCCCGTCTGAGAGCCGTTTTTGGCAACGCCCGAAACGTCAATGCTGTTTGCTTTAAGGTTTTCAAGCAGCTTGTTGCCGTTTGTGTCGTCTGCAACCTTACCAATCATTTTAACCCTTGCCCCAAGCCTTGCCAGGGCGGTTGCCTGGTTTGCACCCTTACCGCCGTTGGCATAGCCGTAGTCTGTGCCCAAAACATTTTCACCTACGTCGGGCACCTTTTCCATATTCAGAATCAAATCCATATTGATGCTGCCGACAACTGCGGCACGAATGCTTTTATACATAAGGCTACTCCTCAATATATTCAATAAAATCCTTTGCCGCATCGGTTATGGATTTGTCTTTGAGAAACAATGCACTTGTGCCGAGAACGAAAATATCCGCCCCGCTTCTGCAAAGCTTTCTGCCGTTTTCAAGGCTGACGTTGCCGTCAACCTCAATGAGCATATCTGAACAACCCCATTCGCTGAGAAGTGATTTTGCACCCTGCACCTTCTTTTCTGCGCCGAGGAACATTTTCTGCCCTGCAAAGCCGGGCGAAACCGTCATAACAAGAAGCATATCAATGTATTCGGTGAGGTGCTTTACATTCTCAACAGGTGTCTGCGGGTTAAGTGCAAGACCTGCCTTGCAGCCCTTGCTTTTAATCATTTCAAGCACCCTGTGAATATGGATTTCGGATTCATAATGCACGCAGATAATGTCGTTCTCTGAAAGATTCATTCTGTCAATGAATTTTGATGGCTCGTTTACCATCATATGAATATCGAGAGGGATTTTTGTCACCCTTTTGATGGCGTTAATCAAATCAAAGCCAAGGGTGATGTTGGGCACAAATGCACCGTCCATAATATCAATATGCAGGTAGTCTATGCCCGCCTTTTCAAGGTCTTTTATTGAATCAATAAGGTTTGTAAGGTCAGCACACATCAATGATGCGGATAAGTATTTTTTCATATTCTGTGCCCTTCTTAATTCTTTTTATTAACAAGCTTTTTGATTTTTTCAACGTTGTTTTTAACGTCACCCAAAAAGAACGAAACACAAAAGCCAATAATTGCAATCACAATTGCTACTGCAGATTGTGCGTTCAACGCCAATTTGCAGTTTTCGGTGAGAACGCTTGGGATAATCGTCAGAAACAAGCCGAAAATGATTGAAAAGCTTGCGGTGTAGAAGCGCTTGATGATTTTGTTCACAACAAAAGAAATAACAAGTGCACCGATAACAAGCCCGAACGCCGCGGGGATCAAAACGGGCAAGTCCAGGTTTGCAATAGAGCTGACGTATATCTCGTAAAGCCCCAGAGTTGAAAGAATAACCGCGCTGTCAACGCCGGGGATGATGGAGCTCGCCGCAACCGCAACACCCAATATCACCGATTGAAAAAGGTTAGGGTCGGTGATTTTGGGGAATAAGCCGTCGCTGAAGAACGAGAAAACAACACCAACCGCAATAGCGGCACCAATGAATATGTAATATTTTTTGCTGAAGCCCTCTTTTTTTACTTCCTTGTAGAAAAGGGGAACAGTTCCGATAATAAGACCCAAGAAGGCAAAGCGTGTGTACATCTCAAAGTTGTTCAGCAAATAGTCAACAATTTTGCTGAATATGAGAACACCTATGCCGAAACCCGAAAACAGCGGAACAAGAAACATAAGGTTCTTTTTGAGATTTTTGAACAATGTACCCATTGCGTTGATTGTCTTCTGATACAAGCCGAAAATAACAAGCAGAACGCTACCGCTCAGACCGGGTGCGATACCACCCATGCCCACTATTATACCTTTGAAGAAGTTTTTCATTATCTTCCTCCAAATAAAATAAATTACAAATTTCAGTATAACACATATTCGTGTATAAAAACAATACCGTTTTTATTTCTCAAACGCCCACTTCTGTTGCATAATCATAGCGGGGTCGCAGTCATCGTCGCTCTTTCGTGTGTAGAAAGCGGTGATTAAATCTCCGTTATCCAGCTCAATTGTTGAGGGGTAGCCTAAATCATCGGTATCAAAGCCGTGGTGCAAAATAAATTCATCGCTCCAGGTTTCGCCGTTGTCGGGGCTGAATATTGCCCAAATTCCATAGGGACGGTTTCTGTGCGAAAAGGTTGAAATCAATGTTCCCGATGAATGCATAAATAAGTGACCGGGGGCACCGCTGTCATCTCTGACAATTTGCTTTGGCTTGCTCCAGGTTACGCCATTGTCAAGGGAAACTGTCTGGTAAAGCGTGAATATGGTTTCTTCTGCATTTTCTGCACGCAAGTGACAAATAATTTTGCCGTCCGCAAGTTGAATTGCGTGTGGCTCATAGAAATAAAGCTCCTTGAAATCGTCGTATTTATATATGCCCAGCTCTCCACGCATGGTCATTTCGCCGGTTTCAGGGTTGATTACGTGCGCTTCAATATGGTTGTGGATTCCGAGCCTTCTGCCGACCCACAAAATAGTGCCGTCGTTGAGCACCGTGGGACCGTGGGGCGACGAAACGGGGGATTTATATATCCTGCCAAAGGTTTCGCCACAGTCGTTGCTTATTCTGAAGCTGATGCCAAGCGCCTCTGCCTCGTCCTCGGGCGAAACGGAGTTTATGTAGTCAAAGCACTCCTGTGTCCGGGGCATATTTTCTCTTTGAAATTCAATCGAGTTGTTGAAGGATGTTGCAATCAAGCCGCTTTCACCGAAAACGCAAAGCCCAACATCTCTGTCATCAAGCACCGTGTCGAAGACAGGCACAGGCTTACCGTATGTTTCGCCGTTATCCTCGCTGAATGCCAGAACACCCTTGCCGAACGGGCAGATGTGCTCCACCCTGTAGCCCGATGCACCAACACAGATTTTGCCGTTCTGAAGCCTTGCGATTGTGGGCCACGCAAAATATGCGTGGTGGCTTTCGGTATTTGTCATAACAACCTTGGGCGAGCCGATTAATTTAATGTTCATAAGAAATCACCTCTGCAGAAATCATAAATTTATTCTATATAATTATCCCGCCTGTGTCAATTGTTATTGATTTTGCTTGCCCTGCTTTCAAACCACCGCAAATATCACCATCCGTCAAATCAACCAACCCGCACCATATCACCCTGTGCAATATGCCAAAAATTGCAAAATTCCAAATTTTTTTTGTAGTATTTCCCCATTTTTCGACATATATAAACAGGGTAGTGCGTCAAAGCCCGAAACTCACAACCCCCCACACCAAATCACCCCCGAATTAGCCTAATTATAGTATTATATTTGTTGAAAATTGTAATTTGGCGTAGTATAATATAATTTGTGTAATTATAATCACAACGCTTATCGTACATCAGGCAGAAACAGGAGTTGTAACAATGACAGACGCTCAGCTTAAACAATTAAAAGATGATTTATGGCATTCGGCAGATATGCTTCGTGCAAGTGCACACCTTGCAGCGAATAAATACGGTCAACCTATTCTTGGTTTGATATTCCTTCGCTATGCAGATATTCTTTTCAAACAGCATAAAGCAGAAATTGCGGAGGAATACAATCGAAAAATAGGTACTCGTTTGGAAAAAACAATGAGGGAGATATGTATCGAGAAATGTGGTTTTTATCTTCCGGAGTGTGCATATTTCGATACTATAAACAATGCTCCCGATGATGCTAACAAAGCAACTCTTGTCAAACAGGCAATGGAGGAGATTGAAAAAGAGAATCCGAGTATGGCGGGCGTTCTTCCTAAAGAGGTTTACGGTCAACTTGTACCCGAAGAAGAGCCTGAACTTCTTTCAAAAATAATCCGTGTATTTAAGGATATTCCCGAAGATATCGGCATTGATCTTTTCGGTGAAATCTATGAATTCTTCCTTGGCAAATTTGCATTGCAGGAAGGTAAAGACGGCGGAACATTCTATACCCCTGCAACAGTAGTTCGTTATATGGTTAATGTTATAAAACCTGAAATCGGAAACAAGCTCTTCCTTGACCCTGCGTGTGGTTCAGGCGGTATGTTCGTTCAGGCGGCTCGATATATGCACAATCACAATGCATCTGCCGAAGATATGATGAAGTTTATGTGCTATGGTGTTGAAAAAGAGCCTGACACAGTTAAACTTGCAAAAATGAATCTGCTTCTTAACAATGTCCGTGGTGACATCAGAGAGGCAAACTCTTTCTATGCTGACCCCCACAATGCAGTCGGCAGATTTGACTATGTTATGGCGAATCCACCATTTAATGTTGACGAGGTTGTTTATGAAAAGGTTAAAGATGACCCGAGATTCAATGAATATGGAATTCCTAAAAACAAATCAAAGTCTTCGAAGAAAAATTCCGATAAAAAAGAAACTATTCCAAACGCAAACTATCTTTGGATTTCATATTTCGCAACTGCCTTAAATGAAAACGGCAGAGCCGGTCTTGTTATGGCAAACTCTGCTTCCGATGCAGGCAACAGTGAATATGATATCAGAAAAAATTTGATAGAATCAGGTATGATTAAACAGATGGTAACATTACCTTCAAATATGTTCTCATCTGTTACACTCCCTGCAACTCTTTGGTTCTTTGATAAATCAAAGATTGGTACAGAGAGAAAAGATGAAATCCTTTTTGTTGATGCAAGAAATGTTTTCACTCAGGTTGACAGGGCTCACCGTAAATTCAGCGAAGAACAAATCAAAAACCTTTCAATAATCACTCGTCTTTACGAGGGTAGTTCTGTAGAGTTTTATGAAACACTGAATGAATATAAAGAAAATGCGGTTAAAACTTTCAATGGAATGAAATCATTGTGTTTTGATCTTCCTGATGAATTACAAAAAACAGTTGAAGAAATAGAACGCAAAAAGAGTGAATTATCAAAGGATGTAATCGACACAGATGCAATTGTTTTAGATTATTGCGATTTACCAACACTTTCAGAAGTTGAAAATTATGTGTTTGACGATTTTGAATCTGTAGTTGCAATTTCTGACGTGCTATCAAAATATTCCAAAATATTAAACAGCCAAATAACTGAAGTTAAAAAAGAAGTTCATCATTATAAAAACACATTGGATTTAGTTAGTGATGTTCAAAAGTTACTTGCTTCAATTCAACTTTTCACTGAATATGAAAAAACTATTTCATATTATGCTGATAACATAAATTGGCTTCTTGAACGCTTCCCTGATGGTAAATACCGTGACATTGTCGGTCTTTGCAAGGTTGCAAAGCTTGAGGGTGAAGATGGAATAATTGACCAGGATTATTCACTTAACCCCGGCAGATATGTTGGCGTTGTTATTGAAGATGACGGCATGACTGAAGAAGAGTTCAAAGCAGAAATGCTTTCTTTAAATTATGAGCTTTTGAAACTTAATAAAGATGCCCGACTCCTTGAAACTACAATCTCTGATAATTTAAGAGAATTGTTTGGTGAATGAAATGAAAATTGTTTTTAACAAATTAATAGATATCAGTTTAAATATTACCGACGGTGTACATAATACGGTGATAGATGATGCTAACGGTGATTGTTTTTTGTTAAGCGCTAAAAACATTAAGAATGGTTTAGTAAATTTTGATAGCACTGATAGAAAAATCAGCAATGATATTAGAACAAAACTTAATAAACGGACTAAAATGTCTATCGGAGATGTGTTGTTCACAACTGTAGGAACTCTTGGAGAAACTGCTTTAGTCGATGAAAATTGTGAAAAGTATGAGTTCCAAAGAAGTGTTGCCATTATAAAACCTAACGATAAATTGATCAATAATAGATATCTATACTACTTGCTTAAAAGTAGTAGTTATAACTATTATTTTAGATCTATTGCGACTGGTGCGGCTCAACCATGTATTTTCATTGGTAATTTAGGTAAAACAAAGATAGAATATTTCGACGATATCAGTTATCAAAAACGAATTGCAGATATTCTTTCTACATATGACGATTTAATTGAAAATAACAATCGCAGGATTGCTCTTTTAGAAAAAGCAGCACAAGAACTTTACAAAGAGTGGTTTGTCCGCTTCCGTTTTCCAGGTTATGAATCTGCAGAATTTGAAAATGGTATTCCGGTTGGTTGGGAAGTTAAAAAATTATTTGATGTCGCTAATGTTAAATATGGTTATGCATTTAAATCGGATTTATTTTGTGATGATGAAGCATTAAACCCGGTAGTACGCATAAGGGATATTCCCAACAATAAAACAAACACATATACCACCGAACAATGTGATGAACGATATCTTATAAATGAAAACTCTATTGTAATTGGTATGGATGGGATCTTTCATATGTGTTTGTGGAATGGTGGGAAAGCATATTTAAATCAACGAGTTGTAGAAATCGAAAGTAAAATCGAAAATCTAAATAACTTACATTTATATTTTGTGCTTTATCCGCAAGTCAAATACTGGGAACAAACAATATCTGGAACAACAGTGGCGCATTTAGGAGATAAGCATTTGAAGAAACTGTCTGTTATCTTACCATCGGAAGATATCTGTAAAAAAGCGAAAAATTTTTTTGACAGTATTATGCTTCAAAAAAGCGCATTATTCAAACAAAATGAGAACCTTATTAAACAGCGTGACTTATTATTACCCCGCCTGATGAGTGGCAAATTGGAGGTGTAAAAGTGGAAAGAAAGAATCTTTCTCAAATCTTAAAGGATGCAAAAATTGATTATGAAAGAGAATATCATCGATTATATGAGTTGTTTTATGAAACTAAAATCGATTCTACGATAAATGTTCTTCGAGATGCTTGTGCAGCAAATTTTTGGAATATGCCAATAAGAGGAACTTGTCTTTCGTTAGATGATTTTGATGATTTTTATGAAATAAATTTTGAGAAAAACCCAGAAAACTTTGATTTGAATTATCTATTGAATTTCTGTGAATATACATATAATCTTGTTATTTATACAAGCTTTAGTTCTTGGGGCTATGGAATTCAAAATCCACGCAATATATTTTGGAATCAGATGGATAGGGTTGTTGATTTGATCGGATACATGTTTACACCAGCTGATAATGGTGTGTCCATCATTGTACCAAAAGATCAAGCAGCAATCACGGTTGCAGAAACACTTGATAAGAATTTGTCCTATAGGGTTATAGAATATAACCACAAGTCTATGAAAGGTAATCTTGATAAGAAAAAGAATATATTGGTTCTGTTAGCCGACAAGTTGGAGCCCAACAGAAAGAAACTCAAACAAATAAATTCCAAAATGGAAGATCACTTATATTTTTTATTCAACAACATTAACATACGTCACAATAACTTGGAACAGGGTTCAAAAGAATATCGAAAATATATCGCTGATATGAGCAAAGAAGAACTTGAGAAATGGTACGATGAAACGTATCAATTGTGTTTATTAGCCTTTCTTGAATTGGATAATATCCAACGAAAAGAAAAAATAGAAAAATTAAAAACAGATATAAATTCATAGATGGTAATAAAGCATGATTTTTGTTGGGTATTGGAAAAAAGAATTAATCCAAAACGCAAAAAAGCTTTGCTTTTGGTATAAGTGTTTAAAAATTTATCCTTCTTATGCAGAACATCAAATCAATAAAATGGTTTTATATTCTGCGGTTATTATGAGAAAATTGTTTGAAGATGAAAAACACGCTGAAACCACGATAAAAAAGGCTGATATGCCGATGCCACTTTTGAAACTTCTTGAATATAAAGTTAAAGTATCGGTATATCCTTTTTTAAGTGATGAAGAGTTTATTATTGAAAACGTTATCCCTGAAATTTATGACTGCAAAAATGCTATTATTGAAGAAATTGAATTAAACAAACTTTGCAACCAGATTATTCATTCATATGTTTGGTCAGTTTCATATTCAAAACAATCAAAAAAATTAAAGGGTTTACTTTTTGCTTCTGACAAAGCTAAAGCAAAAGAATTATATTTACTTGAACTAAACGAATTTATTAAAGCAATAAATTTTTGTGTAGAAAACGGAAATATATAAAATTGGAGGTCAATCATGGCTAATTTTATTACGGAAGATATGATTGAACAGGCTATACTTAAAAAGTTAGGAGAGCCTGAATTCGGGTATGACATCGTTATATGCGATGCTTTGCCCGATAAAAAAGAAGAATTGAATGATGGAACAGGACGCTCTGCGAAAACAGAGTGTATTTTGCCATGCATTTTAGAAGAATCTCTCTGCCGTATTAATCCCGATATCCCTTCCGATAAAATCCAATCCGTAATAAAAGATTTAACTGCCGACTTCTCCGATTCTGACCTTGTATCAAAGAACTATGAGCTCTATAACAAAATCCGTAACTATATAAAAATACCGATTATCAAGAACGGCAAAGAAGATTTTGCTTTCATTAAGTTAATTGATTTTGATAATCCTCAGAACAACACATTCACCGCTGTTTCTCAGATGTGGATTAAAGGACGCTATAATTGGCGCAGACCTGATGTGATTATCTTTATCAATGGCTTACCGCTTGTATTTATTGAGCTAAAAAACGGTATTGTAAAGGTTGAGGAAGCTTATCAGAAGAATTTGAAAAGCTATATCAAGGATATTCCCAACCTCTTTGCATTTAATCAGATTTGTGTTCTTTCAAACGGATTTGAAACACGCCTTGGTGCATTCAACGCTACTTACGACTATTTCTTTGAGTGGCTCAAGCAAAAAGAAGGAGAAAGGCTTGACCGTAAAGCAATCAGCGAGAGTGGTATTTCCGCAGAGTATTTTGTTGATGGTCTTTTGCATAAAGACACACTTATAGATTACATTGAAAACTTCATTCTCTTTGAAAATAAATCAATCAAAATTATTGCTAAAAACCACCAATTCCTTGGTGTAAATAACCTTATGGAATCCGTTCATAACCGAAAAGAATTGAACGGTAAATTGGGTGTATTCTGGCATACTCAAGGTTCAGGTAAAAGCTATTCAATGGTTATGTTTGCTCGTAAGGTGCGCCGCAAGGTTGAAGGTAACTTTACATTCCTTGTAATTACAGACAGAGATGACCTTGATACACAGATTTATAAGAACTTTGTTCGTACCGAGGTAGTTGGCAACAAGGAAGAATGTCAGCCTAAAAACGGACAACAGCTTCGTGAATATTTGCAGACAAACAAGTCTTTTATATTCACTCTCATACATAAATTCCGTTATGATAAAACAAAGAAATATCCTGTGCTTACAACTCGTGATGATATCATCGTTATGGTTGATGAAGCTCACAGAACACAATATAAAGACCTTGCAGAAAATATGAGAACTGCATTGCCTAATGCAAACTTTATTGCATTCACAGGAACACCGTTGCTTGGTGCAAAGCGCCTTACAAACCAGTGGTTCGGTGATTATGTATCTGAATACAACTTTGCCCAATCAGTAGAAGATGGTTCAACTGTACCGCTTTTCTATTCTCGTCGTGTACCTGAAGTTGGTTTGCAGAACGATTTCCTTGATGATGACGTTGTTGATATTATTGAGGATGAAAATCTCAATGAAGCTGAAACCCGTCTTCTTGAAAATTCAGCATCAAGAATACTTGAGGTTATCAAACGTGAAGACAGACTTGATAAAATCGCAAAGGATATTGCTCATCACTTCCCACGTCGTGGTTTCCTCGGTAAAGGTATGGTTGTTTCTGTTGATAAATTCACGGCAGTTAAAATGTATGACAAGGTACAACATTATTGGGCTGAAGAGAAAAAAGCTCTTGTTGCAGAAAGAAACAAAGCTCCTAACAAAGAGGAACGTGATAGAATCACTGCAATTATAAACTACATGGATTCTGTTGAAATGGCAGTTATTATCTCCGAAGATGCAGACGAAGATAAGAAATTTGCAGACCAGGGATTAAGCATTGCTGCTCACAGAGCAAAAATGAACGAAATAAAAGATGGCTTTGATATTGAAGATAGGTTCAAAAATCCCAAAGATCCGTTGCAACTTGTTTTTGTATGTGCAATGTGGCTCACAGGATTTGATGTGAAAAATCTTTCAACTTTGTATCTTGATAAACCAATGAAAGGTCACACCTTAATGCAGGCTATTGCACGTGCTAACCGTGTATATCCTGATAAACCCTGCGGAATAATTGTTGACTATGTAAATGTGTTTAAGTATATGCAGCGAGCTCTCAGCCAGTATGCAACCGGTGATGGTGGTGACGAATATCCTGCTAAAGATATTGACAGATTAGTTGAACTTATTGATGAAACTATTGACGAAACAGATGATTTCCTAAAATCTATATCTGTTGACTTAGATGAAATTCTTTCAGGTGACGATACATTTGATAAAATGGAAGAACTTCGCAAAGCATTTGATGCTGTTGTTGCAAATGATGACAACAAGCAGAAATTCAAAGTTTTATCAAACACATTAATGAATTTACACGATGCATCAAAGCCTGAGATTTTTGAGTTGCGTTGGCATAATGATAAATTCGGTCCGATTGCATATATTCATGGTTTGATGTATCAGCAGATAGATGACGAAAAAATCAAACGTGCAAGGCTCAGAATGGGACAAGTTCTTGACAGTAGCATCATATCTGAAAAGGCTGAAGATAATGATGACGGATATGTAATACACGGAACAAAGGTAATTGATTTATCTAAGCTTGACGTTGATGAACTGAAAAAAGAAATAAAAACTGCTGCGTATAAATCCGTTGAAATTGATGATTTGAAGTTGTTTATTGATACGGCACTTCAACAAATGATGGATAAAAACTGCACACGTGACAAATTCTCAACTCGTTTCAAGAATATAGTTGACCGTTATAATGCAGGTGGTTCTGAAAACGAAGATTATTACGAACAGCTTTTACAGTTGATTGAAGATTTGAAAAAAGAATCAGAAAGACCGAATCTGCTGGGTCTTTCTGAAGAAGAACTTGAAATTTACGATTTGCTTATAAAAGGTAAAAATCTTACCAAAGCAGAAGAACAGAAAGTTATTCTTTCTGCTAAAAACTTATTCAAGAAATTAAGCGAGAACCGAAACAATCTGTTCGTGGCTGATTGGTACAAAGATGAACAACCTAAAGCAAAAGTTAAAGATGCAATTATGGAAGCATTAGATGCTGACCTTCCCGAAAGCTATAACAAAGAAGTTTTCGTTGTGAAAACTGACTTGATTCTTAACCATTTTATTGATATGGCGGTTCAGGGCTATGGTTGGGTCGGCATTGCGTAAAAACAGGAGGATAAAACAATAAAAATATACACAACACTAGCTACAATTTTTTGGCTTATCAGGCAATTTGCAATACCTAATCCATTTGAAGCGCTAGGTGAAGGTATTATTATTTCATTAGGTGACGTACCCTTTACATTAACTCCCGAAATATTAAACTGGATTGCTGACCCAATTATATTTTCTGTTACATTCGGAATTGTTGGTTTGTATTACAGAAAAGGATCAGCACCAGCATTAGGCAGTTTTCTTTATATGCTTTTTTACTGTGTACACATAGGACTTTTATATTGGATTTTGTCTGTGTACCCAACAGTATGGCAAATGGTGCTTATTGGGTGTTTATATGTAGCGTTACATATTAGCGCATTGATAATAAAATGGAAAAGATTCTGAAATGAGGTGAGTAGCGATGAGAAGCCAAAAATTTTCTTGTCCTAATGGCTGTTCACTTCCGCCGCGAAGGAAAACACTCAAAGAGTACGAGGACGGAACATATGGGTTTGATTATGACGATTTTCCTTTTTGTCCGCGTTGTGGAAGCTTGATGCCTTATTCGTTGGAAAGGCTAAAAGGTTTTTTCGATGTTTACAACATACATCAGGCTCTTAACGATGCATTAGTACTTGTATATAAATCAGAGTTTGAAGCAGCAGCCCGTGAAGCATTTGTAACTCTGGAAAACCACATCAAAAAGAAATCGGGTCTTGATTCACACGGGTTCGATTTAGCAACAAGAGCACTTTCATTCGAGGTGGACAAGAAAACTGGCGAAATCAAAAAAGTCCCTTTGATTGCTATTAACAATTTAAAAACGGAATCTGATCGAAATGAGCAAGATGGAATAAGGTATATGTTGATGGGTTTTTTTCAAGGACCTCGAAACCTTTACCAGCATAATCACATTGGGTCGGGTCCAAGCAATGCTATTTCAGTGATTATCGAGGTATCCTTTTTTCTTCATTTGCTAGACGGACATAGTATCACTAAAAATGGTCACTGGATTCTAACAAGGATAGACTACAGGGACATTTACAATAAAACGCCTAAGCGTATCGACCGTTGGAAACTAGCACGAATACTGCGTAAACGTACTCGCTATTTGAAGAAAAAGTCAAACTCTTTATCACCAAACCAGGAAAAATCTGGTGCTGTGTGAAAAGTTGAAATGAGGTGAGTGAATGAATTTCGAAAAATTACCTTCTAACTCGAAGGCTCTCTTGGATGCATTGGTTGGTGCAGATAATCCAACACAAGAATTATGTAAGCGTTGGGATAGTGTTATCGGTACAGAAATGGAAGAGTTAAAGGGTATTATCAGTGAACTTCGTCAACTAGGGTATATTAATGTGAATTATGCCGATAACAAACCTTATATTGTAACATTAACTAATTCTGCACGCACCTACAATGAACGGTTGGCAGAACATGAAGCAGAAAGCGCTCGCCAAGGTTCCACTTATATTGTTGACCAGAGCGTACGAATTGGGGATAACAATAATATAAACAACACTAATATTGCAGGAGGAATAGGAAACCAACAAGAGAACAACACATCATCCAAGAAGAAGTTTTCCGAGAAACATCCTATTTTTATAAGTATTATCTTGAGTTTAATAACAGGATTCATTTTATTATTCTCTTTTTGGCAGAATATTGTGAACTGGATTGAGGGGTTATTTTAATGGCAAAAAGTATGATTATCAAAGATATTGCAAATGGTGCAATAGATACTATAACTGCACTCAAACGTGCTAAAATTCTATTCGCTTCATTAGATAATACTGAACTTTTGGATTGGGTGAATTATGAAATCGCTGGATATCCTACTGCTGCTAAACTACCGGACTATCGTATTGAACGTGGAGAATTAAAAGGATCATATTTTAAAGGTTCTATGGCATCACATATGAAATGGACTGACGTATCAATACCTCTTGGAAAAATGCCGGCAGATGAAATTGACATTCTCTTAAATGTTTCATTCTATGATGGAGTTAATGCATTGAAACAATTAGTCGAGAAAGCTGATAACGGTCATCTAATAAAACCTATTCCTGCAGATTATTTTGCATATATAGCTAAATGTAATGATGACCGATATATGAACATTATAGAAGCTCGCGTGGTTGTCAGCACACATTGTATTACAAACATTTTTTCTGTAATAGAAAGCAGGCTTTTGGATGCATTACTTTTACTGGAAAAAGAATTTGGGAATCTTGATGATTTGGATATTGATCCCTCTGAAAAATCACCTGAAGAAATCCAGGAAATAGCAAATAAGGTATGTGTTATAGTTTATAATGATCATAGTGTTCACATCGGGGATGACAATAAGATTAAGGATACAAACATATCAACTGGTTGAAAAATCTCTGGACTTCTCAAACTCTTTGTGGTATGTGTTTGTGTTGCATGAAAGGAGTGCGACACATGAGAATGATTGAAGATTTATTCTATGGCAACATATGCCCATGCGAGAAGCACCTGACTCGTGGTAGTGAGTATTCACATCTGCTTGAACTGTCTGTGAAGAACGAAATGAATATTTACCGAGTATAAAAACAACATAGCTCTTTCGTATTTTGGCAACACGAAAGAGCTGTTTTTTTTGGGGGGGTGTATTTATCTCCTCTTATTAGGCTTTTTCATATCAAAGCCGGGGTTGAGTGCATAGAAATTCTTCTCGTCCATTTTGTCTGTAGCGAGGCGGAGACCCTCGCCAGTAATGGATTCCTGAAAAAAACGACACATTAAGCCAAATTTCGCAAAATGATGGAAAAATACTCAAAAACACTAAAAATACAGAAATAAAATGCCGATTTCAGAATTAAACTTGCTACCTGAAGCAACAAAATTCCGATTTCGGCATTTTGTATCACACTGAAAAATACAGAGCAGGGTAGTACACCACAAAGTGCAACCCTGCTCTGTGTTTATTGTATAAAATGCATGTTAGTTGTTATTTTAACTAACCCACCATGTCATCAACTATGCAAAACGCTGAAAATTCAAAAAATATAAAATAAATGTGAAGTATTTGTAGTTTTTTGTCATATATAAGTAGGAAGCATAATATTACTAAAATTAGATATGTAACGTTCAAAACAAGAACTGAAGCCCTTTGAATGGTACTACAATTTATTGAAGTGTTGAAGTAAAAATGGTATAATACAAAGCATGTAATGTTAGGCATTCGACATTGTGTTATCGTTAGGTTAGTGTTATGTTTACAATATAATTCTTTGTCTAAATAGATTTAGACTACGTTAAATGTAAGGAAGTATGCTTCCTAGGAAACAAACATGTAAAGTGAAGGAGATTATCATGAAATTCAATCAAAATGATTTAGAAAGATATGCATCACCATTAAGTGCAACCGAAAATGAAATGTGCAAAAGGGCTATTATACAAGTCAGAGATGTGCTGAGTGATTTGGGTTATACTGATGACAACAAAGAAATTTCCTTGTTAGCTGAAGACACTCTTGCTTATACACTTTCGATGAGAAGCACTGTAAATAATCATACTGTTGATATTTTTATACAAGGCTCATATGCAAATAATACATGTATATCAGGGGAAAGTGATGTAGATATAGCAGTTGTGAGAAAAGAGGGACACGATTATGTGTTTAACTCATCTTGTCAAACAGGAACAACAAACAAAAAACTAGAGGCAGCTGTTTTTAAAGATACTGTTGAAAGAAAGTTGAGAGTGCGATTCCCTTATGAAGTAGAACGACACAATAAATCGATTAAAGTAAAAGGTAATACATATAGAAAACAAGTTGACACCGTACCTTGTTTTGCTTTGAATTGTTACTATAATACAGGAAATAACGATTATTCAAGTTATAAAGAAGGAATTATAATATACGCTGACGATGGAACCGTTATCAGAAATTTTCCGAAACAACATATATTTAACGGTAAATCAAAAAATAAACTTACCAATTACAAATACAAGAAAATTGTAAGAATCATAAAGAAAATGAGAGCTCTTATGATTGATTTTCGTTATTCAAGCGCTAGTAAAGTTTCTTCTTTTGGTTTAGAATCACTTTTATGGAATCTTCCAAATGAAGAATTCACTAGATATTACACACTTGGGTATGTGGTTCAAGATATAATAAGATATTTAAAAACTAATATTGGCAAATTTGATTATTACAAAGAAGCCAACGGAATAAAACCACTTTTTGCAAGCGTCGAAGAAAAACAAAATTATATTAATTTTATTAATGATTTGGATAGATTTTTTGTTTACGAATAATAGGATGGTAATATTATGGATTTAAGAATAAAAAGTTTAATTAAATGTGGGGTATACATAAATTTAATATTACTTGTCATTAGAATAGTTATTTCTTTTGAAGAAATACTCGCCACTGAATCCTTGTACGATTTGTACGGCTATATCAGTGAAAGTATTGTGGCTACATTGTTTATATTGGGTTTCTATGAAAAATTATTATGGCGCTTCAATCCTTTTTGTAAAACACCAAAAATTTACGGCACATACGATGTAATTTTAAAATCTTCTTATGACCAAAAATCAAGAAATGGTGAATTAAAGATAAAGCAAACTTTATTAACTACAAAAATAAAGTTAAAAACTGAAGAAAGCTCTAGCACATCTATTGACTCAAAAATAACAAAAATAAACGAAGATGAAAAACTCATATACACATACATTAATACGCCCAAAAATGAATTTAGAGATAGAAGTAACATTCATTATGGTACAGTAATAATAGACCTATGTGATTTAAAGAATTTATTTGGAATGTATTATACCGATAGAAAGTCACGTGGAGATATCATATTTAAAAACAAACGATAACTATACATGTTTTTTCTGGACTTTCAAAAACCTTTGTGGTATATGTTTGTGTTGCATGAAAGGAGTGCGACACATGAGAATGATTGAAGATTTATTCTATGGTAACATATGCCCTTGCGAGAAGCACCTGACTCGTGGTAGTGAGTATTCACATCTGCTTGAATTGGCGGTGAAAAATGAGGAGAAACTTTCAGCACTATTATCACCGCAACAGAAGGATGTGTTTGAAAAAGTCAAAGACTGTATGACAGATATGAATAACATCCTTGAAAAAGAAGCCTTCATAGATGGCTTCAGGTTAGGCGTGAAACTCATAGCCGAAGCAGTTTACGATAAGACAGGAGATATTTAACAGCGTATAAATTTCCGTTTGTTCGCCAACCAAATTTTACTTAGATGAGTGTAGCGAAAACAGGAGAGCCTTATACTCGTCCTAGTTTTTTGCATTATTCCATATGCAAAAAGCTTTACAGCAGTAAACAAAGAATGGCGATACTGGATTTTTGGTGATTTATAAAACTTCTTAAAAAGCAAACAACATCATCGGTGATTTAATGAAAATGTCATTAAACTTGGCTTTGGTATTGTTTTGGGGTTTGTTTATTGCTGTTTTAGGGTATCCGTTTTTGCATGAATTAGGTCACGGTATGGTAGCCATTTTAATGGGAGCTTCTGTAGAAGAGTTTTGCTTGTTCACGGTTGCTTATGTGTCGTGTAATGTTCATAGAATAGGGGAATTTGGTCAAGTTTTGATAGGCGTAAGTGGAATGTTGTTTCCTTTTATCTGTGGGATTACTATACATTGCAAAATTCTTTGGCTTTTGTATGTGGTGTTAGTATTGAATATAATCTCAATAATAGCATTACTATATCTATTGTTGGTTGTTTTTTGTTTGAAAAAAATCCTATTCAAAATGATGATATTACCCAAATTCTTAATATAAATGCGATACCAAAATATTTTGGATAATAGCGTTCTCGGTTTCGATAATATGGTCTGCTTTTCGTGTAATTATCAGTCGCCCTATAATACGATGCGATAACTTTTTTAAAAAATAAAATGAGTGACTACAAGTAATTGTGGTCACTCATTTTGCACTTGCACATAAGCAAGTGCAAAACCAAATATTTTTGCAGTAAAACTATTATAGTCTAAAGCAGCTAATAAAGAGGTGAAACATTTGAGGTTGTGATATAAAACGTTTTTGAAGAATATATTTGCGGCAGTATTTTTCGTAGAACTAAAACTTCTAAAAAAT
>SVOT01000009.1 GCA_015066225.1 Oscillospiraceae bacterium | reverse complement strand
TTATTTTTTGGGTTCTTGGTGTTTTTATACCTCATTCTATACCTTTTTCGAAAAAGTCAAAAATCCCCAAAAACCCTGTAAAATAAAGGATTTTTAAAACTCTTGGTGAATACTTGACACGTGGAGATGATTTAGGCAGGGTTGTTATTCCTAAAGAAATCAGAAGGACTTTGAGGATTCGTGAAGGAGACCCGTTGGAAATCTTTACCGCAAGTGACGGCGAGGTTATTTTCAAAAAATATTCGCCTATGGGTGAGATTTCACAGTTTTCGGGGCAATATTCAGAGGTACTCAGCAGAACGTCGGGGATGCCCGTTCTCATCACAGACCGTGACCATGTGGTTTCCGCCTCGGGAATTGCAAAAAAGGATGTACTTGAAAGACACATTTCAAAACAGCTTGAGGAATTGATGGAAAACCGTGAAAACTACGTTAAGCAAAAGGGCGGCTCTCCCCTTTTCCCCATTGATAACGCTGATTTTGAGGCATCAATAGCTTTCCCTATTATTGCATCGGGTGACATTTCGGGCGCCGTTATTTTTCTTGAAACAGAAAACGCCGTGCCCTTTACCGAAACAGAGGTAAAGCTCGCACAGGTAGCGGCGGCGTTTCTCGGTAAGCAGATGGAAGAATAAGCAATTTGCCGGCGTAATTCCTTTTTAGTAATTAGTTTGCTACTCAAGCACAGAGAACAAATACACAAAAGATTTTTCTTCTATTTGTGCAAACCTACAAAACCGCATATCAAATGATTTTATTCATTGTAAAAAAACACCTTTTGTGTTAAAATTATTTTGTATGATTATGTACAGATTTTAACACAAGAGGTGATTTTTTGGCTTCAAGGAAAGAACGCACAGAAGCGCTTTCAAGGGATATGAAAATCTATGTCAGCGATGCCCACATTTTCACCTCTGACGCTATTGTTCTTGCCTCTTTTTGTGCCCCACGTCACAAGGATAAATGTTGTGATTTGGGAACGGGCAACGGCATAATTCCTATGCTGTGGATTCGTGATTTTCAGCCAAAAGAAATCGCCGGTGTTGAGCTTTCCGAAAGCGCCGTTAACCTTTTTAACAAAACGCTTGAAGAAAACAACTTAACCGACAGAGTTAATGTTGTTCATTGTGATTTGCGAAGGCTCAAGGGCATTTTACCAAACGAATACTACGACTTAGTCAGTATCAATCCGCCATATAAAAAGGTTGGTACGGGCATTGTCAATGAGGGTGAAGATTATAAAAATGCTCGTCACGAGTTCAACTGCACTCTTGAGGATGCCGCAAAAGCCGCCTCTTTACTTTTAAAATTCGGCGGAAGATTCTGCATCTGCCAACGTCCCGAAAGGCTACCGGATATTTTCGCCGCTATGCGAAAATTCAAAATTGAGCCGAAATCCATGCGTGAGGTTATTCAACGAAGCGGCAAAGAGCCAAGCCTTGTTATGGTTGAGGGTAAAAAGGGCTCCGCCCCCGGTTTCAGAATCAGCCCCCCGCTGATTCTCGAAAAAGAAAACGGCGAATACACGGAAGAAGCCGAAAATTTATTTTATGCATATAAATTCAAATAACTGGATTTTATATAGAACCGTAAGACACGGAGGAATCGAAATGTCAAAAGAAAAAACCAAAAAGCCAAATTTAAACGGCTACATCGGCAGCAAAGAAAAATGGGCATTTGCCATCGGCGGTTGCGGTCAGGGTATGATTTATGCAATGATGTCCAGCTACATAAGCGACTATTATGTAAACGTTCTTCAGTTACCGCTTATGTTCGTTCTTCTTTTAATGCTTCTCGCACGTGTGTGGGACGCAATCAATGACCCGCTTATGGGTATTATTGCAGACAAGCGAACAACAAAGCGCGGCAAACTCAAATCATACATTCTTTATGCCGCCATACCCATTGCAATTTTCACCATACTCATGTATCTCAGCCCGGATCTCGACAAAAAAGCATTGATGATTTATTCGGCTGTTGTTTACATCGGTTGGGGTATGCTTTACACAATGGCAGACGTTCCCTTCTGGAGTCTTCCCAACATTATGACCCCCAAGGCAGACGAACGAGGCAACGTTTTATCCTTTGGTAAAACAATTAACGGTATCGGCTCCGCTGTACCCGAGGTTCTTTTCCTTGTTTGCGGCTTTGTAATTCCCATTCTTTTTGCCGGCAGCGATGCCCTCACCCAAGAAAAGAGAAAATATCTCTTAATGGCTATCGTAACGGTTGGTATCGGTATAATTCTCTACGTAAGAACATATTTCCACGTTAAAGAGAGGGTTATTATCCCCCCAAAAACACGCAAGCCCGGCGAGCCCACCACCCTTTCAAGACTTTTCAAATGCAAGCCCCTTATGCTTGTTGTTGCTATGGGCGTGCTTTCAAGCGGTCGTTATATGGTTCAGGCTGCGGCTATTCACGTTGCAAGATACGGCTTCTATATCGGTCCCGACCTTGCAACACTTACGACAGATGAAAGAATCGCGGCAATTTCACAGAGCGTTTCTACTGTTAAGACAATCTTCCAGATTTGTGCCATTGTTGGTATGTTCGGCGCAATGCTCTTTATGCCCGCACTTATGAAGAGATTCAAATACCACAAAATCGTTATCTCTACCTGTCTTCTCGGTTTTGGTGCAAGCATTTTCACAACCCTTATCGGTTGGTTTACAAATAACCTTTACATCTGTATTCCATTCATCATCATCTCTTGCATCCCCTTGGGTGTTATCAATAACATATCAATCGCTATGATTGGCGACTGTCTTGACTATATGGAGCTCAAAACAGGCTTCCGTGACAATGCTCTCGGCTCAGCGTGTCAGGGCTTTGTAAACAAGCTCGGCAATGCATTTGCAACCTGTGGCATCGTTCTGATGTATATGTTCATTGACATTGACCCCGCACAGATGCTTTCTTCCACCGCAGTTATGGCGGCAACAGACCTTTCAAGAATGCAGAACTTTGCAATGTTCTCGCTTGTCTCTATTGTTCCCGGTGTGAGCATGCTTCTTTGTGCACTTCCTATGTTCTTCTACAAAATTGATGATATGAAGCCTCAGATTCAGAAAGAGCTTTCAGAAAAGAGAGCTCTCGCAGGCGTTAAAATAGAAAAATAATCAAGGTGAATTATATGAAATATGACGTTGTTATTGTTGGCGCAGGTCCGGCTGGTATTTTCACCGCTCTTGAAATGCGTCGTAAAGGATGCAACAAATCAATTCTGATAATTGAAAAGGGGCAACCCGTTGAAAAACGCAGCTGCCCGAAAGCTAAAACAAAGCAATGTGTAAACTGCAAGCCATATTGCCACATAACCACAGGCTTTTCGGGCGCCGGTGCTTTCTCTGACGGCAAGCTTTCTCTCAGCTACGAGGTTGGCGGCGACCTCCCCACCCTCATCGGAGAAGATTTTGCACAGGAGCTCATAGATTATACAGATAAAATTTACCTCGAATTCGGTGCTGATGAGCACATCGAGGGAATAAGCAATGATGCAGAGGTAAAGGACATACGAAAAAATGCCATTCAGGCAGGCTTGAAGCTTGTTGACTGCCCCATCCGCCATCTTGGCACAGAAAAGGCACAGACACTTTACCTTGAAATTGAAAACCATCTCAAAAACAACAATGTTGATATGATGTTTGGTTATGAATGCAACGACATTATCATCAACAACGGCGTGTGCAAGGGAGTTTATATCAGCAAAGGCGATAACAAACAGCAAATTGACGCCGACAAGGTTATTGTTGCAACGGGCAGACGTGGTGCAGACTGGCTCGAAAAGCTTTGCACAGAGCACGGTATTGAGCACCAGGCAGGCACAGTTGACATAGGTGTCAGAGTTGAAGTGCGAAACGAGGTTATGGAAAAGGTTAACCGCGTGCTTTACGAATCAAAGCTCATCGGTTACCCCAAGCCCTTTAAAAACAAGGTTCGTACCTTCTGCCAGAATCCCGGTGGATTTGTCAGCCAGGAAAACTACGACAACGACCTTGCTGTTGTTAACGGTCACTCCTATAAAGAGAAGAAGTCAAACAACACAAACGTTGCAATTCTTTGCTCGCACAACTTTAACCACCCGTTTAACCAACCCATTGAATACGCTCAGAAGGTTGGCGAGCTGACAAATATGCTTGGTGCAGGCCACATACTTGTTCAGCGCTACGGCGATATTCTTGACGGTAAAAGAACCTGGCCCAAGGAATTGGCACAGTCAAACCTTCGCCCATCTCTCCCCGATGCTGTTGCAGGTGACATTACCGCCGCAATGCCCTACAGGGCAATGACCAACATCATTAACTTTATTCAGGCTGTTGACCACGTTGTTCCCGGCTTTGCATCAACAGAAACCTTACTTTACTCACCCGAGCTGAAGTTTTACAGCAACCGAATCACTATGGACAAGGAGCTTAACACAAGTGTTAAGGGTCTCCATTGCCTCGGTGACTCCTCCGGCTGGACAAGGGGACTTATGATGGCGTCTGTTATGGGCGTGCTTATGGGCAGACAAATAGCCGAAGAATAATTTTACAGTCAGTCAATGAAATTCATTGGCTGACTGTTTTGTTATAAAATACATAAACCCGCAAAAAATATAATATAATTTATTAAGTATTGCGAGGTGTGTATATGGTATTATCGGTAAAACTCAAAACCCTTTTAAAAAATCTGGCAATCCCTTTGATTGTGGGGGCTGTTGCAGGTTTTTTAACAAAAGAAGATGTGACAGAATTTATGGCTACGGCGCAAAAGCCCTCTTTTATGCCCCCGGGTTGGCTTTTTCCCGTTGCGTGGACAATTCTTTATATCTTGATGGGTATCTCTTCTTATTTGGCGGAAACAAGCCCCAAAAACGACAAATCCCGGGCATTTATTTTCTACTACGCTCAGTTATTCTTTAATTTCTGCTGGAGCTTTATATTTTTCACATGGAATATGTATTTGTTGGCGCTGATATGGATTATAGTTCTTCTCGCCTTGATTATTATAACAACAATAAAATTCAGCAAGCTCAACAATGTGGCGGCATATCTGATGATTCCTTATATTTTATGGGTATCATTCGCCACGGTTTTAACTTACGCTGTGTATACTTTGAACTGAAAAACAGCCTTTGGAGAAAAAATCCAAAGGCTGTTTTTTTAGTTAATTGTGAGAAGTGATGTTTCGCTATCGTAATCCGAAGTCCACACGTTTATTGTGTAGTCAAACAACTCATTCATTGAAAGGTCGTCACCCTCAATGTCTGTGTTGAATTGGGTAAGTGCATAGGAATCGAACTTGCAACGAATCATCATAAGGTCGTCATATTCTGTTGAAATAAATTTCCAATCATAATTGAAGCCGCCTTTTTCAAACCCGAAGCAAACGAAATTGTTTTCAAAATCGTGATTGAGCTTGTTATAGGCTTTTTCATCCGTAAAATAAATATCAAGCCACACAAATTCATCGGTAACAACTATTTCGGCATTTTTAACCCCCGTTGCAACATTTGAAACAGTTAACGGTGCTTTGCCGTATTTTGCTTTGAATTCTTCAACCGTGTCCGCATATGTTCCCACAACGGTTCTGCCAACGCCGTCATTTACGTTATGCTTGAGGTAGATATTAAACCTGAGGCTGACCAACAGATTCTCATAATTGAGCGTAACCTTGTCGGTAAGTGCCGCCGCATTGGCTAAATCAGAAATCTCATATAAATAATACTCAGCCGTTACGTCATCGACAACCTTTAACTGACCGGGACAAATAACCTCTGAGCCGTTATTTATATAGAATCTGAATTCGGGATAAACGTTGAAGGTGTAGTCGTTGCTTGCATAATGGGCATCAAGCAAAGCTTTTTTATCCTTAAAAGTAACGGTTACTTTAACATAATCCGTATCATAATCACAGGTTACGTTTTTCACGGTATTAATGCGCCGTTTCACGTTATCGAGCTTCACAACGTTTTCGGGCTCACCAAGTGTGGTTGCAGCACTGCCCTGTGTAGTTGAAGGCTGTGTTGCACTTAACTGCTTCGCCTTTTTTCCGATTGCGGAAGACAACGTAAAAATCACAACAAGCGCAACAACAAGAACTACAATAAACAACCCCAGAATAAACGGGTTTTTCTGAATTTTGTAGGAAAGACTTGATTTATCGGGTTTATTCATCTTTTCCCTCCGAATTTGCCTTTTCTTCACGTGCTTTTTCTGCCGCTTCACGCTCTTTGTTTTCCTGGCGCTCTGCTTCCCTGCCCGCTTTATCTGCAGCTTTTTCAATTTCTCGCTGAGCCTTGCGCTCCTCTCTGAGCTCTTTTCTTGTGGGCTCAGGTGTGGGCGGCATATCAGTGAGCTTCATAAAGTCAATTTTCGCCATCTTTGTTTTGGGGAGCGAATCAAGAATAGTAACAAAGCTGGGTCTTGAGAATCGTTCAAGCTTGTTGTCACAGTATTCTTTAATTGCCTTTGCCACCTCATCGGGATTGTCGGTGGGCTGTGAAAGTGAAACAAAAAGCTTTATAACAGGCTTTGTTTCAACGTAACCCTGCACGGCACAAGCCTCGCTGATGTAGTCCAGCTTCAATACCTCCTGCTCAATGTCATTGGGATAAACGTTGTAGCCGGAAATAACAATCATTCTCTTTTTTCTGCCTGTAAAGAAAACAAAGCCGTCTTCATCCATATAACCAAGGTCACCCGAAAGAACCCAACGACGACCCTTTCTGTCTTCATAAACGCCACTGTCTTCGCTGTTGAAATAACCTTGCATTACCGTAGAGCCGTGAACAACAATCTCACCAATGGTGTTCGGGGGAAGTCTTTTCTTTTTATCATCCCATATTTCAACAGTAACTCCATCCAGCGGCTTGCCTATTGAATTTTCTTTATATGAGCCTTTTATATTGGCGGTACAAACTGAGCTGACTTCAGTGAGACCGTATCCGCGATAAAGCTTGCCCTTAGCGTGATATTTTTCAAGCTTGGAGTTAAAAGCATTAAGGAAAGTGTCGCTGATTATATCGCCACCTGCCCACAAAAGACGAAGCTTTGAAAGGTGCTCGCCTTCAAAATTAGAGGCTTCATACATCTTTTTGAACATATTGGGCACACCAACAATGTATGTGATGTTGTATTTTTTAATAAGTCTGTTTGCCTTTTCAGGTGAAAAGCTTGTCATCGGGATACAGGTGAAGCCCGCACACATACTGAAATGCATAACAACACCAAGACCGAATGCGTGGAAAAGAGGAAGAACTGCCAACGAGCACTCCGCACCGGGCGCATGGGGTGAATCAAAGAAGCTAAGCTTATATGAAAGCTCATTAAGATTTTTGCTTGTGAGCTGAATTGTCTTGCTTTTGCCGGTTGTTCCGCCGCCGTGAAGATAAACAGCAATATCGTCGCCGTTATTTTCCAGCCTTGGTGCTACATTATTCAAATGGCAGATTGTGTGATAAGACGCCCTGTTTGATGAGGGAGCATTTTCTTTAACCTTTACCTTTGAAAAAACCTTCAATGCAGGGCGGACAAGAGTAGGTGCATAGTCAGATGGAGAACACACAACAACAAGCTTGTTACGTCTTCTGAGCATACTGACGTATTTATCCATAAGAATATCAAAAATAAATATTGCTTTTGAATGAGTAGTTTTTAAAATATCCTCAAGAACATCAGGCGGAGTTAGCGGATGAACAATATTGGCAATTGCTCCGATTCTGTTTGCTGCATAAAACGCCGCAAAGCTCTGCACGGTGTTTGGAAGAAAAATGGTTATTACGTCTCCCTTTTTGATGTTTTTACTGTGCAGATAACCTGCAATAGCTTCAATATCCCTCATAAATTTTTTTCTGCTTATAAGGTTACCAAAGCTTTCGGCAACGTCATATACACCAAAGTCTTTTGTGCAATCTCTGAAAAACTCAAAACAGTTCCTGTTTTCGGGTTTAATCATAATTCAGTTCCTTTCAAAAATTCCATAGTAGTAAACAAGAATAACTATACTATTTTAATTGTTTATACATCAAATGTCAAGTCACGTCACTGGATCAGTTGTTATTTCAAGTTAACCTCTGAAGCTGTAGCAGTTTTCTCCTTCGAAAGCTTTTTCATTGCAAAAATCCCCGCAATCAACATTATCGGAAAAACAACTGCCGCAAAAACACCTTTTTTCAAATCATCATTCATAACACTTGTGGCAAAGCCCACAACCGTGGGGCCGAAGGAACAACCGAAATCCCCCGCCAATGCGAGAAAAGCGAACATAGCTGTGCCGCCTTTGGGGAATTTTTCGGATGCGAGAGAAAATGAGCCGGGCCACATAACACCAACAGAAAATCCACACATTGCACAGCCGATCAGCGAAAATACGGGATTACCCGAAAATGCTGCAATCGCATAGGAAGCAACACACAAAACAGAGCAAGCAGTCATATATCGGTTCAAATCTATTTTTTCACTTATTTTTGAATATATAACTCGTGATGTACCCATAGTTATTGCAAAAATGCTGGGGCCTGCAAGGTCACCGATTGTTTTTGAAACACCGAGTCCCGCCTCTGCAAATGCCGAAGCCCATTGACTCATACCCTGCTCCGATGCACCTGCACACACCATTACAAGAATAAAAAGCAAAAACTGTTTTGAAGAAAATAACTCTTTAAGGGACATCTGCTGACCCTCTTCAGTAAGATGAGCTATGGGAACTTTTGCAAAATAGAAGGTGTTAAGAAATGGCACAACAGCCCACAAAAATGCAAGAATACGCCAATTTTCTATGCCGAAAACAACAAAGAAAACGGTCGATGCAATTACAACAAAGAGATGCCCCCAGCAATAGAATGAATGAAGCAGACTCATTGCCGCCTTTTTGTTTTTTATGGGGCACGCTTCAACAATCGGACTGACAAGAACCTCTATCAAGCCACCGCCTGTTGCATAAAGAAGAATAGAAATAATGAGTCCAACATAGGGATTCGGCAACAAATCCGGCAAAAAGCCCAGGCCTGCTATACCAACTGCAGAAAACAGCTGTGCAGCAACGATACATTTTCTGTAACCGATTTTGTCAACGACCTTTGCACATACAACGTCAATGAAAAGCTGAAACAAAAAATTGATGGTTACCAGGGTGGTTATCATATTTAGCGGTATCCCGAACTCGCTTCGGAATGTTAAAAAAAGCAACGGTGCAAAATTGTTAACAATCGCCTGAATAATGTATCCGAAATAACAGGCAAACACCGTATGATTATAGTTATTTTTTATTGACAAATCACTCACCCTCACAGAGGAATTTTTATCAAAATGACTTTTATAAGCATACCATAATATGAGAATTTTTTCAATAACACAAAACTTCAGCTTTTGTGAAAACATTCCAAAAATCGCAACTTCCATAGATTCCGGCACAAAAAGTGAATCAAAATTCACCATTTTTGCATATTTCCCAAGTATTTTTTATGTGTTTTGCGAAAAAAAGACTGCTTTTTGCAATAAAAATTGATGGTAAAAAGTGTCTTTTTTATCTAATGTTACAATATTGAAAAAACCGTAATTTTTTTGTTGCAATTTGCAATTTTGTGGTATAAAATAACTCACATAAAAATAGTATAATTATTCAGTTCCAAAGGAACTATTAAGGAGTTGTCCGCTATGAGTTACATCCAGAACGTTATTGACGATGTTGCAAAAAAACATGCAAATGAGCCCGAGTTCGTTCAGACTGTTACTGAAGTTCTTACCTCTCTTGCTCCCGTTATTGAACAGCATCCCGAATACGAAAAATATTCTCTTCTTGAGAGAATCGTTGAACCTGAAAGACAGATTACTTTCCGTGTAACCTGGACTGACGACAACGGCAAGGTTCACGTTAACACCGGTTACAGAATTCAGTTTAACGGTGCTATCGGTCCTTACAAGGGCGGTCTTCGTTTCCACCCCTCTGTTTATTCAGGTATTATGAAGTTCCTTGCTTTCGAGCAGACCTTCAAAAACAGCCTTACCGGTCTCCCCATCGGCGGCGGTAAGGGCGGTTCAGACTTTGATCCCCGCGGCAAGAGTGATATGGAAATCCTTCGCTTCTGCCAGAGCTTTATGACAGAGCTTTACAGACACATCGGTCCCGACGTTGACGTTCCCGCAGGTGACATCGGTGTAGGTGGCAGAGAAATCGGCTACCTCTACGGTCAGTACAGAAGAATCAAGGGCGCTTTCAAAAACGGCGTTCTTACAGGTAAGGGTCTCTCCTACGGTGGCTCACTGGTCCGTCCCGAAGCAACAGGCTACGGTGCAACATACTACGCTTGTGAAGTTTTCAAACACTTCGGCGAAGATATTAAAGGAAAGACATTTGCTCTTTCCGGCTTCGGCAACGTTGCCTGGGGTGCTGCAAAGAAAATCTCAGAGCTTGGTGGTAAAGTTCTTACAATCTCCGGTCCTGACGGTTACGTTTACGACAAAGACGGCATCAGCACAGACGAAAAAATCGAGTATCTTCTTGAAATGCGTGCTTCAGGTCGCGACAAGGTTCAGGATTACGCCGACAAATTCGGTGCAGAATTCTTCCCCGGTCAGAAGCCCTGGGGCGTAAAGGTTGACGTTGCTATGCCTTGTGCAACTCAGAACGAAATCAATATGGACGAAGCCAAGAAGCTCGTTGCAAACGGCACACAGTACTATATTGAGGTTGCTAATATGCCCACAACAAACGATGCTCTTGAATACCTTAAAGAAAACGTTAAGGTTGTTGCCCCCTCAAAAGCTGTTAACGCCGGTGGTGTTGCTGTTTCTGCTCTTGAAATGGGTCAGAACTCTATGAGATATAACTGGACTGCTGAAGAGGTTGACGCAAAGCTCCAGCAGATTATGAAAGAAATCCACGATAACTCAGCAAGTGCCGCAGAAACCTACGGCCTTGGCTATGACCTTGTTGCCGGTGCAAACATTGCAGGCTTCATCAAGGTTGCAGACGCTATGATGGCTCAGGGCGTTATCTGATTTATTTAAAGTCAATAAATAAAAACAAGCCACGTAAGAATAATCTTGCGTGGCTTTGTTTATTTAAACCAAATATTATATATTTTTATTGTATAAAAAACCGAAATATCTTTATTTCTCTATACATATATTTACATATAAGAAAAAATATGCTAATATAGTTTCGTAAGAGTTACGTTTTAGTTTCGTTACCTTACCAATGAAGGAGGTTTAGTTATGTTCAGGTTTTTTAAAACAAAAAGAGGCTTCACGTTGGTTGAATTGTTAATTGTAGTTTTAATTCTCGGAATTCTTGTTGCGGTGGCAATTCCGCTTTATGACACAATCACCAGAAACGGAAGAATTAAGACCTGCAACGCTAAACAGAAGCTTGTTTCAACAGAAGTAAAGAACTGGTGTATAACTAATGGTTTCAACCAAAACTTTGATTTTGCTATCACATCAGACGGTTCAAAAGGCACCGTTACAAAATATAAAGCAGATATGCCCGCTGAAACGATCACACTCATCACAGACGAAATCTTTGACGGTGAGGTTCCCTATTGCCCCACCGAAAACGGCAAGATTATTGTTACCCTAAAAGAAAATCCCGTTGGTGCTGTTAAAGTCAGCGTCGCCTGTGACGGCGGTGAAGATGGCGATTGCCATAAAGATAAATAATAATTCTCTCCAAAATAGTAATGAGCTGTAGAAAACGAAGCTTCGTTTTTTACAGCTCATTCATTTTACCGTTTATACCATAGTAAAAATGAGAGAAAACATACCAATCCACATCACAATAGCAACACCGACCATAATTGCCATCCATATTAAATAGGCTTTACAGAAATTAGCCCTTGATTTATTTTCGTTGTTGCTGAATCCCCAAACACAAAGCATAACGATGTTTGCAATAGGGATGCAAAGAATAAGCATTACCTTCAACCAATCCTTAATGGACATAGGCTCTTCTCTTGTGTCATCAACCTGATAGCCATACGCAGGATTATAACCGTAACTTTGATTATATCCCTGTGTGTAATTTGGCTGACTGTAGCCTTGTGTGTAATAATTGGGTTGTGTCGAATTTTGATAATTCGGTGTTTGCGAAGATGTGTAATTTTCGTTATTTTTGCAAATGGTGCAAATTGTTTCACCATCTTCACAAGGTAATCCGCATTTTATACAATTCATAAGCAAACCTCTTTTCTTTTGAATAATTAGCCTACTTCAACAGTACCGTCCTCGTAAACCTTGATTTTGTCACCGGTTTTAACTGTGTTGAGGAATTCCTCACCTAAGCAGTCAATTGTGGGCATAGGAGTATCTGTCCAAACAGAACCGAGAATTGCACCTGCAGCAGCAAGAGAGTCGATATGCTCAGAGAAAAGCATACAAGCAGGGCTTCTTTCCATAACCTTTGCACAGTAAAGAACCATACCGCCTGTTGTTGAGCCGATTGTCTGAGGAAGGCAAAGAGCTGTTCCAACCATTGGCTTTTCAAAAATGTCTTTATTGTTCTGGTCACCGCACTTAGCTTCCTTGTCGCCGAACTGAAGTGCATTCTGGAATGATGCGAGGGTATTGAAACCACCGTGAGAAACAAGAGCAGTTGCTTCTGCTGTTCCGGGTACTACCGGACGACCTTTAAAAGTTTTCATTTTATTTTACCCCCTTTGTGATTATGTCAAGAATCTCTTCACTTGTGTAGTAACGAGATGTTGTATAAGTACGAAGTTTGTTTGAGTTGGTGATAACTCTGCCCTTTTTAGCAACGGGGTTATTCATATACATAAGAGGACAGATATAGCTGAGAGTTACACCTGTTGCGGCAAGCCTTGCAGCGTACTCTGTTTTATTGAATTCATCACAAACAGCGGGAGCTGCTGTGAAAACTGTGGGGATTGAAACCTTTGCTCTGCCGTTCTTTTTAAGACCTTCACAAACGTTATCAGTCCACTCCTTAAGCTGCTGAAGAGAAAGGTGGGGGCAACCGATGAAGCAAAGCTGAGGTGCCTTGTCGGGATCCTTCCACATTACGGGGTAAGAAGCCTTAACTCTTTCAAGCTCAGCATCATCTACAACGTAAACCTGAGCATTTTCTGCGATAATGTCCTCGCCCATTTCGACTGCTTCGGGTGTAAGACCTGCGATGTGGTAAAGACCAACCGCACCATTGGAAGCTGTAGCAGCACCGAAGTCTTTGAGATATGCCTTTGCATCATCATTGAGCTCTGTGCCGATCCACTCTGTGAGACCCTTAACGTAGGGAACATCTTCCATAACCTTCATACCGATTGCAGAGCCGAGAACCTGTGCTTCGGGCTTCTTTGAGCATTTAACCTCAACAACCCATGTTGCTTTTCTGCCTTCGTCAGTAACAAGGCCGAAATAAGGAACGTAGCCAACGATAGAACCGAAAAGCTCAATGATACCGGAGTTACGGTTGCAACGCGCACCGAGAACAGAGTTTGCATAAACAACAGCGCTTGACTCTGCCCATGAAAGAACGTCTCCCTTTTTGGGGAGGTTGCCAACCTGGTCCATATAGCAGGTGCAGGTGTATGCATCGTCACTGACAAGACCGAGCTTTCTGAGCTGTTCATCGTAGCTGTCCTGTTTTGTATACATAAATTTGTTGAAAACAAAGTTTTTAATGAAGTTTGAAGGAACCTTGGGGTCAACGGGCTTGGGGTCAACACTGAACTTCTGCTTTGAAGTGATACCTGCGTTGATAAGCTGATCCATAAGGTCATAAACAGGGGTCATAACCTTGAGACCAAAGCTTGTAACAAGGTGACCTTTTTCACTTGTTACGGGCACCATTTTAGTTGCACCGAAGGCTTCACCGTACATAACAAGGGTTTTCATTACCTTTGCCATTGTTTCGCCTTGTTCACCGTTGAGAATGGCAGCCTGTTCAGCTGTCAATTCCATTTTGTAATTCATTGTATCCGTCCTTTCTGAACACAGATTTTTTTATCACAAATAATTGTATCATAAATCCCGAAAATTGCAAACACTTTTTTGTTAAAAAGATAACTATTTCGAAAAAGAAAAAAATCTGTCGGAATTTCCCGACAGATTTCTAATCATATTATTACATAATCCTTCGCAGAAATCAGGATGCCGTCAACCTCAACAACCGAAGGGTTGTAGTTTACGTAAACAGTTTTACTGTAATCATAAACCACCTTATAAACACCGGAAACAACCTTTTCGTGATTTGTTATCTGCATATCCATAAGTGGCATTATCTTTTTAACGTCAGAATAAAACTTTGCAACCTGCGATGCATAGGGACCGTAATCCAGGTCACCGCCATCGCTATAGGTAAAGGTAAAGCTTGGCGCTGCACCGAATTCAACCGCTTTAAGAATAGCATCGGTGGGATTATCGCTGAGATTCACAGAAGAAGTGCCGTAGCAAACACTGCCGTGAAGAACCATCTGCAGAAGCGGCACCGATGATACACCCTCAAGCTTTTCCAATGAAGACGTTTCGGGCATATCAAATACTGCATCGGCACTGTTCATTAAATAAACCGCAGGAGAATCAAGCATTATTCCCCCACTGACACCAAGTGCCTCAAGCTTATCGCGCAGGGAGTTCAGGGCTGTCTGCCTTCCGATACCGGAATCAACGTCGGTGTATAGCAAAAACGAAGCGTCGTTAAGACAAACGTTACTGTTTTCGAAGTTATCCATAAATTTATAGGCAGACGAAATGTTTGAATAGACCTTGTTGTAGCCGAGGCTTGATGATTTTGAAACAGCTCCGCCCAACAAATCGCTGATTCTGCCGTTTAACTTGTAGCCAAAAGCACCTTCCTTTGCGGGTGTTGACATCAGGTTTATATCGAGCCACGCACTACCGTTATTTTCAATTGCGATGTTGCAGAATTCATTGTAATCATTGACGTCGCCCAGATTTTTGTTTAATTTATATTTCTTTTTATTATCTTCCGAAATACCATCGGTCAAGCCACCTGAAAAGCGCAACGCCGTGCTTCGCACTCCACGTGATTTCAGCAACGCTACAATTTCTGCCGAATTTTCAAATGTTGTGTAAACAGATTCACTCTTTCCGTTATAGCTGCCAATAACATTAACGAAAAAGGGTAAATCCGCAAATTCACCGCTGAATTCAGAAGGCAGGTATTGTTTTTCTATAAGCAAATCACGAACAACAGATGCAAGCTGATTATAGTCTGAACCGTTATCGTCATCTATATAGTAAAGCTGTGACAACTCCCCTTCATAGGTTTCGCCGCGCAAAAGCTCACCGTTGACCTTACCGAAAGATGTTACAACAAAAGTGTTGTAAAGCATTCCGCCGCCGTTTTTGTTTCGTTTAACGGTAATCTGTGACAACGCATCACCGCCGTCAATTACAACGGAGTTAAGTGCTTTGCCGTTAAAAAATGAAAAGCAGGGAAGATTTGCTCCTGCAGAATATTCCTCAAATGCCACATCACTGCCGTAAACATAAAATGTTTTCGCCAGCTCCTCTTCTGTAACAACATCGAGAAGAATTTCAGCACCACTACCGTCAGGCACAGTGTACGCCATATTCTCTTCAGGGATATCAACACTGAAAAGACCGGGTAAAAGACTTATTTTTTCAACACAAATCCCGTCTGAACACTTAATTTCACTAGTGTTAACGCTGACCTTAAATGCACCGTTAACTAACGAGAACACAACAGGAATCGTTGCCAGGGCAGAGCCGTTACCTTTATCTCGGGCACTCTTTTCATCGGCAAACAAAGAAAATTTAAACGACAGCTTATTCTTTTCGGCAGAAATCTCAAAAGAATCAAACGCAACGCTGTTATCGGTACTGTTCATAATATATGCATTGCCGTTTTCATCCCTTAACGACACGTTGATTATCGACGCATTTTTACCCCCTGCCGCCGAAGCAGAAAAGCTGTTAAAAACAGAATCACCCGTACTGACGGCAACAGCCGAGGTGGCCTCGTCATAAAAAAAAGAGGCATATGTGGTTTTCATTGCTTCTTTAAAATTTTCGCCGAATTCAACCGCATCCTGTTTATCACTGACATATGAAAAAAGCTTGCTGTCAGAGGCTTTTTTTACAGGAAAAATCAAGACCCCTGCAACTATGGCGGCAATCAGAAAAACTGCAACTAGCGGTACAATTATTTTTAATTTTGATTTTTTCATATCTAATAACATTTCCTTTTGAAAAATACTTGTTTATGATAACACACCGCTACGATTTTTGCAACCGATTAGACAACGAATAAGGGTTAATCTTGTAACAAAATTGTGCTAAAATTCTTAAATTATTGTAAACAACTATAATGTGAATAAATAAAAATGTAAAATACACTTGTAAAATTGTTTGATTTGGTATAGAATAGATGTACTTTGTGTGCATATGTCTTGTGCACACTACAAATGAAAGCAAAGGATGAAACTTATGGCAAACAACGAAATCAAAACAAATGCCGAAATCTATCGTGAGCAACGCAAGGCTCGCCTTGCAAAAGCAGCGAAAAAGAAAAAATCCGGCAAAGGCGACAAGGTTGTGAGAGTTCTTCTCAAAACACTTTGCATCGTTCTTATTGCAGGTATTGTAATTTACGGTGTCGGCAATATTTTATCAAAGGTATTTTTTGTACCTCAGAAGGTTCTTACAGCTGCAACTTATGAAGACGAAAAGGTTTCTGTTGCAGAGTTCAACTACTACTATCTCTCACTTTACCGTCAGGTGCTTTCACAGGCTCAGCAGTATGAATCATACTATGGCACAGGCTATGGTGTTTACGCAACAGGCTTTGATATGTACACAGACCCCGCCCAGCAGGATTGCGTACACGAAGACCTCCCCGAAACCATTGTAACTTGGGCAGATTATTTCAAATACTCAGCAAGCCAGAAGGCTATTCTCAACAAAGCAATTTACGATATTGCAATGAGTGAAGCTGCAAAGAAAGAAGGCTTTGCTCTTACAGAGGAGCAGAAAACTGCTATTGACACAGAAATTGCGGATGTTATGAGAGAGCTTGAGCAGAGTGCTAAAGAACAGGATTTTGCACTTGACACCTACATCTCCAACACATGCGGTAAAGGTCTCAATGCAAAAACATACAAGGCTCTTGTTGAAAGAGATGCCATTGTTGAAGAATACGTTGCATGGTATCGCACACACACTTCTGAATCACTTACAGACAAAGAAATAAAGGCATACTACGAAGAAAACAAAGAAAATTACGACTACGCTTCTGCAAAGATTTTCAGAATTTCTTATGCAGAGCCCAAGGAAACAGATAAGGACAGCAAAGACCCCGTTTACACTAAGAAAGAGGCAAAGAAGCTTGCTGACGAATTCCTCGGTAAGGTTACAGACCCCGCTTCATTCGTAGCAACAGCAAAGGAATACGCTATTCCCTCTGAAAAAGACGATTTCAAGAAAGAAACAGCAACAGATTCCGGTAAGATTCTTAAATCACAGGTTGAATCCACTTCTAAGGACCTCGCAAAATGGATGTTCGCTTCTGAAAGAGCAGTTGGCGACAAGGTTGTTATTGATGACAGCAAAAACGAGCTTTATTACATCGCTTTGATGGTTGACACCGCTGCACCCGACACACAGACAGCAGGCGCAGACGTTCGTCACATTCTTGTCAAGGCTGAAACAACAAAACAGGATACCGAAGGTAATACAATCAACCTTTCGGATAAAGAAATCGAAAAGAATTTTGCAGAAGCAAAGAAAGAGGCAGATGCTCTTCTTGCTGAGTGGAAAAAAGGCGAAGCAACAGAAGAGACATTCTCAAAGCTTGCCGCAGACAAAACCGATGATACAGCTTCTGCTGAATCCGGCGGTCTTTATGAAGACATCACAGCAACAAGCAGCTATGTTCCCGAGTTCCTTGACTGGGCTCTTGCAGAGCACAAAAAAGGTGATACCGGTATAATCAAAACAGATTACGGTTACCACATTATGTACTTTGTTGACGCAGAAGAAGACGTTAAATGGGAAAGCGACGTTCGTAATGCTATCTCAACAGAAAAAGCAGAGGATTTTGTAACAGATATCCACAACGAGATAAAAGAAAAAATCTCCGCTAATGACTCACTTATCAACTGGTTTGCTAAAGACCTTGAAAAGACATTGGCAAAAAACGCAGAATATTATAAATCGTCTGCTTCATCGTCCAACTCATCATCCTTTTCATATTAAATAAAAGACCCCGCTTAGAAGCTCTGATAAAGCTCTAAGCGGGTTTTTTATCTGTTTAATAATCTTATTGCGTTATAAAAAAACATATCGTCAATGCTTTTCTGTGGATATCCTCTTTTCAGCAGTTCTTCATACAGGGGCTTCATTTTTTCAACACCGTTGATTTGCCCGTTAATTGTGCAACCGTCAAAGTCACTCCCGATTGCAATAGCTTTCTCAAATCCGTTTTCAAGAAACCAATCAATCTGCCTGCAAACGCCGTCAACACCCTCGGCATTTTCATCATCAAGGAAAGCATTGTAAAAATTAATTCCTACAACGCCACCGAATTCATTGATTATTTTCACCTGCTCATAAGTCAGGTTTCTTTTTTTGCCTTTGAGCTTGTTAACAATATCCGCATTGGAATGACTTGCAATAAACGTTTTGCCGGCAATATCAGCCAGCTCAAAAAAGCTTTCACGGTTCAGGTGCGATGCATCAATAATAATACCCAGGCTTTCTGCCTTTTTCACGAACTCTTTACCGAATTGGGTGAAGCCACCGTCAGAAAAAGCACCGCCTGCAATTTCATTGCGTGCATTCCACGTCAGCGTTATAATGCGAACACCTTTTTCGTGCAATCGCTCAAGCCCCTCAAGAGACCCACCTGCCGCGGAGCCGCCCTCAACTGAGAGAATGGCATTTACGCCCACTGACGGGTTACCGTTAAATACAGTGGCTTTATCGCTGTTCTCTTCAATCTGACTATAGAGATAATCCGAAACGTTCTCAAAATACTCTGATGCCTCTTTGCCCCTTAACTCGTCGGGTATCCACACGGCAAAGGATTGAACAAGCTTATTTATTCCGCTTGCCCTTTCAAGGTCAAAATGAAGGTTATTATTTCTTAAAGCGAGCTTTCTTTTGTAGCATTCGCCTATGGTGTCACAATGTAAATCAACTAAATTCATATAAACCTCAGAATGCATTCTTAATGTGATTGATTTTCACCACTTTTTCATCTCTGACAAATACTTCAATAATATCAAACCGATATTTCATATCCAAGGAGTTAGCATTCATAAATGCAGCTGCACTACCCCGTATATTATCTTTTTTTCTGCCGTCAACAGCATCTGCGGGGCTGGTCATACCACCCTCAGTTCGGGTTTTTATTTCAACAAAACAAAGCTTTTTCCCTTTTTGGGCAACAATGTCCAGCTCGCCTACATAGGTTTCATAGTTTGCGGCTAAAATCATATACCCCTCATGGCGAAGGTACCTTGCCGCCTCCTGTTCACCGAGAGCACCCAATAAATTATTATTCATTACCCTCACCGATTATTTTCTTTAAGAATGATTTTCTATGAACTTCTGATATGCCGAACTGCTCAATCATTTCATAGTGGAGCTTTGTGCCGTAGCCCTTGTGCTTTGAAAACTGATATTGGGGATATTTTTTATCTATTTCAAGCATAAATCTGTCACGACTTACCTTTGCTATAATTGACGCCGCCGCAACAGACATACATTTGGCATCACCTTTAATTATGGTGATTTCTTTAACGCTTGATTTGGGCTCACGGTTACCATCAATATATGCAAGGTCCGGTCTTATGCTAAGACCGTCAATAGCCCTTTTCATTGCAAGAAAGGTGGCATTAAGAATGTTTATATCGTCAATCTCCTGCTCGGTTGCAACGCCCACAGACCAACTGACGGCATCGCGAATTATATCGTCGTAAACAATATCTCTTTTTTTCTCCGAAAGCTTTTTGGAATCGTTAAGAATTTCGTGCGAATAGTTTTCGGGCAAAATTACAGCCGCCGCAAACACGGGACCCGCCAAAGGCCCCCTGCCCGCCTCATCCACACCGCAGACAACCCTGTAGCCTTTGTTATGGGCTTCGGTTTCATATGAAAAATCAAGCATAATATCACCATAAAATAAAAAATCTCAAGGAAAAATCCTTGAGATTAATTTTAATACATTTATTGTGGTAAATCAAGAGTTAATCTGCCAAGCTTACCTGCACGGTATTCATCAAGAAGCATAACAGAAGCTCTTTCGTAATCTATTTCTCCACCTGAAATGAGCATTCCTCTTTTGCGACCTATCATCTCAAGAATTTCGTAATCCTCTTTATCCTCAAAGCCGCTTATTTTAAAACGCTCAGCAATACGGTCACAATAGCCGTTTTTAAGCACGTTGATCAATCTGAGGGCTAACATCTCGCTATCGAGTATTTCGTCTTTAACTGAGCCGATAAAGGCTAATTTGTCGCCCACTTCCTTATCCTCAAACTTGGGCCACAACACACCCGGTGTATCAAGAAGCTCAACACCGTTACCAACAGCAAACCAACTGTTTGAACGGGTAACACCCGGTTTATCTGCAACCTTGGCACGGTTTCTGCCCGCCATTTTGTTAATAAAAGATGACTTACCGGTGTTGGGTATGCCAACAACCATAACGCGCAAGGGCTTGCCCTGCATACCCTTTTCGGTGTTACGTCTGATTTTATCTTTAAGAACCTCTCTGACTAACGGCAAATAGGCATTGAGCCCTTTGCCGGAGCGACAATCAACGGGAATTGCATAAATGCCGTTGCTTTTATAATATTCGACCCACCTTGAGGTTGCTTTTTCATCTGCAACATCGCACTTATTTAATAAAACAATTCGTGGCTTGTTGCCTATAAGCTCGGCAAGCTCGGGGTTAGAGGAGCTCAGGGGTATTCTTGCATCAACGATTTCTGTCACCAAATCGACAAACGGCAGACTTTCTTTAATAAGTCTGCGCGTTTTTGCCATATGACCCGGAAACCATTGAACTACTTGTTTCTGGTTATCATTCATAATCGTAAATATTAAAATCACCAAGGGGTAAAACTCGTACAAATGCTTTACCCAGAACGTATCTTTCGTCTATCGGTCCAATAAGATTTGATCTGCTGTCGGTTGAACCGTTTCTGTTGTCACCCATACAGAACAAGAAGCCCTCGGGAACGGTATAAGGGAACTTTATATCATCAAGATTCTGCAAAATAAAGTTATCTCTTATATAAGGCTCATCAATAGCCTTGCCGTTAACGTAAACGGTAGAAGTGCTATAGTCGATGTTAACGGTTTCGCCACCGGTAGCTATGACACGCTTAATCAACGGCTCATTAAAATAGTTTGGGCCCGTTATAACAACAATATCGCCGTGCACATAAGACTCCTTCTGATAGGTAAGAAGCCAATCACCGTCATTGAGGGTGTTAGTCATAGAAGAGCCTTTAACACCAACCAGGCGGAAAGCAAATGTGAACAACAATGCTATTATAACAAACGAAGACATCACAACAGATATCAAATCGTAAACAGCAACGTATGCCTGCTTTTTATTCTCTTGTTTTTTACGTGTGTCGTTTTTTAATACAACTACGTCACCATCTTCAGAAGAAACCTCTTCTTTTTCAGATGTAACATCGATGATTCTTTCGTCTTTATCCATAGATTACTCTACCTTTCCGGGAGGCAAAAGCTTAAACAAAACCTTGCCAACAATCATTCGTTCATCTACGCAACCCAACGCAGTAGAGCGGCTATCAAAAGAATTGCCTCTGTTATCGCCCAAAACAAATACCGTTCCCTCAGGAACCTTTATGGGGAAAGCAATATCAAACTGTTGAGTTGTTAATTCTTGTGTATATTCTTCTTCAGTGCCATTGACGGTAACAACACCTGTAGTGAAGTTAATATCCACCTCGTCACCGGCAACGGCAATGATTCTTTTAACTATGGGCTTGTTATCGGGCCCTGACAGGACTACAACGTCGCCCCTTTCGGGCTTGTAGCCGATGGCGGAAACAACAATTTTATTGCCATCCTCAAGAACGGGCTTCATAGACGGGCCCTCAACGTCAAAGACTCTGAAAAAGAAAGTGAAAATAATTACAACGGCAACAAATGCAAATACAATCATTTCAAACACCTGAAAAACAGAAAGCTTTTCACGTGTTTTTTTGCGACCTTCTTCAGCTTCGTTTGACAACTTGATGTTATATTCTTCGGTTTTTCGCAATGTGCTCACCTCTGTTTAAAGCTTTAACGGGCAAATCGGGTAAACGCACCTATACATCACCATTTTAGGCTGCTTTGATGAGCTTGACCCTAAAAGAAATCAAGGGCAGATTTACATCTGCCCCTACATCCCGACTAAAATCAGCCGATTTTTTCCTTAACCTTAGAAGCCTTGCCGACTCTGTCACGAAGATAGTAAAGCTTTGCTCTGCGTACTTTACCGTAGCGAACAACTTTAACTGCTGCAACGTTGGGAGAGTGAACGGGGAATACCCTTTCAACACCAACACCGTAAGAAACACGGCGAACTGTGAATGTTTCGCTGACACCGCTGCCTCTTTTAGCGATTACAGTACCTTCGAAAGCCTGAATTCTTTCTCTTTCGCCTTCACGGATTTTAACGTCAACACGAACTGTGTCACCAACGTTGAAAGCGGGCTTCTCAGCCTTAAGGCTGTCCTGTGCAATAAGTTTTAATGCGTCCATAATAAACCTCCGATTTTTTTCAAGCGTTCGTGCCGAAATGGTAGCGGACCGCCAGCTTTAATGTTGCCATTAACTGCCGTTGTTTGGAAACAACGCACACATAGACTGGATAATAATATCACAAAGAAACGAAAAAATCAACACTTTTATACAAATATTTTCAAAAGTTTATACCTATATGCAACTATTGAATTATACATAAAAGCTCCATCCGTGTCAACAACAGATGGAGCTTTTAAAAATGTTAAACAGCAGGGATAAATATGATGCTATGGTTTGCAGTTGTGTCGCCATCAAGCTCGTTTTCCTTAGCTATGGCTTCAACTGTTGTGTTATATTTTCTTGCAATTGACCACAGACTCTCCTCTTCATCGGGGAAATAAACCGTAATTGCATTTATCTTTCTTTCAACGGTGCATTCGCAAGGAATAAGATTCGTAACAACGTCAATCATCCTTTTTTGGAAAATTGTTCCCTTAATCCTCAGCTCACATTTCACGTCAACGCTGTTGCCGCCGTTTACAGAGCAATCAATAGCGGAAAGCACAACCTCAGGCACACAGACAACGTCCCGTTCTGCAAACTCCCCTTTATGCTCATATTTATAATCAATTATCTTTTCTGTGCAAAAAAGGCTGCCTGTTGCATCCTTCAACAAAAGCGACGCACCGATTGTTCCCGAAACAACAAGGCAATCATCTTTTTTGTTTGCTTCGGCACTGATGATTTTTCCTGTTACGTTAACAATAGCTTTTATTCCCTCGCCCGATACTTTTACGTCGCTTCTTATAATTTGTGTTTCACTGATGTTTGCGCAATGAGAATAGAAGGTGCAAGGACTTTTCTCCAGCTCCACGCTACCGCCGACGGCATAAGCATCGCTTATAACTGAAAGCTCCTTTTCCTCCCACATGGTTGCGGAAGCATCAATCCCCAGGGAAATGTCAAACACGCCCTCTGAATAATCGGATTCATTTCTCTGTATAACCTCTGCCGAAACAACTCTCAAAACAACGTCACCCGAAAAGCGTTCTTCCATGCCGTCAAATTCAAGAATCTGATTTATGGGTAACGTATGCTTCAAATGCTCTGTTGACGTTTTATCATCTGCATTTACGTAGCAAATGTCAACAACAGCGTCACCCTTTACCATTATTTTATTGCTGATTTTTCGAATATCGGTACAATTTGCAACAGCGCCCACGCTTACAACGAACGCCGCGGGGATTTTCAGCGACACGCTGTCACTCATTGAAAACTGACGGGTTTTTCTGCAGCCCAGCGACATTGCCTTGATGTTCTCGGTTTTCTCTTGAATATTAGACTTTTCCTTTAAAGATACGATATCAATGCAGTCCTGTACAAATGCAGAAACCCTGATAACTACGCCGCACTTTATCTCTGCCCGCTTTGTGCCGGTTGCACGACAATTCACATAAGACACGTCAAGATCAGCAGTTACGTCAACTGCATCTCCGAAAGCTTCGTTTTCACAATGCCTTGTAAAAGGTCTTGACTGTGAAAAGCAGTAAATACAACCGTCTTCTGCGGTATATATCATTCTCAACTCACAAATACCGTCAACAGTCACTCGCTCGCCCACAAGCTTGCAGGAAACTATTCTTGGCTCGGCACTTGATTTTATGATTCGAAGTATCTCCGGCATATATTCCGGTAAAGCTAAATCCGCCTCAATACACTCTTCAATTGAATTGTCGTTGACATTTTTCAGAAATTTGTAATCCTCGTGTTTTAAAGAAATATCCATAAAATTAACTCCCTTCATATACCTTCTATGAAAGTATATGAGGGAGCTATTGTTGTTATTCTTAATAATTATTCTGAATTTGTGCTCTCATCCTCCGGAATTTCGTAATCCTCATAAAGAAGAGTATAAAGAAGCTGTTTATTCTCTTCAACATCTATGCTGATGCTTGAACCGTCCCATTCGCTTGAATAATGCCAGGTATCCTCAAAGGGTATCTGCTGTTGAACAATGAGTTTTTCCATATTCATCCCCGACTTTGAAAAGCAACCGAAAACGCTTGTGGCAAGACTCCAGAAATCCGATGCAGAAAGAGTAGTTTTAACAAACGGTGCAACTGCTTCAGCTGTATCCATAAGCTCAAACACACCTGCAGGATTCATTTTGTCCTTTACCTTTTCGAAAATAGCGGTTATAACCTTTCTCTGTCGTTCTGTTCGCATAAAGTCAGAGTCAAGCTTTCTGATTCGTGAATACCACAAAGCCTGGTATCCGTTAAGATGAACACTTTCGCCACTTTCAAAATAATCGGGCTTCACCTCGTTACCGTATCTGTGGCGATTGTTTATATAATCCGCCTCGTTTTCAGTTACTTCAACCTCAATACCGCCTAAGGCATCAACCAAATCGGTAAACATTTCAAAATCGACAGTTGCGTAATCGTCAATTTTTATACCGAAATTCTGCTCAATGGTCTGAATGAGAAGATTGGCACCGCCCCAGGAATATGCGGCATTAACCTTTGCTTCACGCTCACCGGGGATATCAAGATGGGTATCACGAAGAATTGAACAAACGGTTATTCTGCCCGTTTTTTTATTGACAGAGATTAACATTATACTGTCGCTTCGTGAATTGCCGCCGCTTTCTTTATCTGCGCCGATAAACAAAATATTGCGAACGTTTTTATCGCTGACAAGAGATTCAACGTTCTCAATGTGTTCAATCGGCTCAGCCTCCTGAAATTTACCGACAATGCTGTTAACGGCAGAGGAAGCAAAGCTGCCAAGACCGATTATAACGGCAAGCAAAACCGCAAGAACCACAAGCTTTACGGGTTTCTTTTTATGCTTTTTCTTTCTTTTTGCCTCAAAATCCGATACAGAATCCTCGTCATCGTCGGTATTATAAACGGGAGCAGGCTGTTTCACCACGGGTATATCCTCAGTAGGGAATTTGCTGACTTTTTTTATTTCCTTGGGTTTGCTGATATATACGTCGTCTGCTTTAGGGGTTCTGCCGATATACACGTCCTTTGAAGAATCCGGATAATCAACAGAAGAATCCGAGAAGCTGTATACATCCTCGTATTCTGTTGGTGTTGAGTTGCTGTAAACATCCTCATATTCAACAACAGGCTCGTTGATTTTTTTGTTGAGCTCGTAGTCTTCCTCAATCATTTTTAACAACTCAGAGTAGCTATCATCGTTAGAATATTTTTTATCTGACATTTTATTTCTCCTTTGATAAACTCTGATGATTTTATCATATTATTAGAAAATTTGCAACAAAAAACCCCGTTCACGAATAAACGGGGTTCAGAGTGTTTAGTTAACTTTTACAATCCAGCCGAGCTTATCTTCCTTCTTACCCCACTGAATTCCTGTGAGCTCATCATAAAGGAACTGAGCAACAGGACCGATTTTTGAATCGTTGATAATAAGATGCTCGTCACCGTCGATATATTCACCAACGGGTGAAATAACTGCGGCTGTACCTGTACCGAAGGATTCGGTAAGTGTGCCGTTCTTATGAGCCTCTTTAACCTCATCAATAGATATTTTTCTCTCTTCAACCTTGTATCCGTTTGCCTTAAGAACCTCAACGCAGGATGCTCTTGTGACACCGGGAAGAATGTTACCGTCTTCAAGAGAGGGTGTGATAACCGTACCGTCAATAACAAAGAAAACGTTCATTGCGCCAACTTCGTCGATATATTTTCTCTCAACACCATCGAGCCAAAGAACCTGAGCATAGCCCATTTTATCTGCCTTTTCCTGACCGATGAGAGATGCAGCATAGTTACCGCCGGCTTTAGCCATGCCTGTGCCGCCTTTTACACAGCGAACGTATTCACGTTCAATGTAAATCTTAACAGGATCCATACCGTTTGCATAGTAAGAGCCAACGGGTGAAAGGATAATTGCGAAAATGTAGCTGTGGGAAGCGTGAACACCAAGAAAAGCGTCTGTAGCAATGATGAAGGGGCGGATGTAAAGTGATGTTCCGTCGTTGTGGGGAACCCAATCCTTATCAACATCAACAACAGTTTTGATAGCCTCAAGAACCATATCGGGATCAAGGCGGGGAACACAAAGACGGTCGCAGGTGTTGTTCATTCTTTCAATGTTTTTCTGAGGACGGAAAAGCTGAATGCTGCCGTCAGCAGTTCTGTATGCTTTAAGACCCTCGAAAAGCTCCTGTGCATAGTGGAAAACCATTGAAGAGGGGTCAAGCTGAAGAGGACCGTAGGGAACAACTCTGCCGTCATGCCAGCCCTGACCTTCGTCATAGTTCATAATAAACATATGGTCAGTAAAAAGTTTACCGAAACCGAGTTTGCTTTCATCCTGAGGTTTAGCCTTAGGTGCTGTTGTTTTTTCAATTTTGAAATTGTAGCTCATTGAAAATAACCTCTTTTCTGAAAATTAATAGTCGTAACCGAGCTTGAGTGCTGTTTTGTTAACCTCAAGAAGGTCCTGGTGACGGGCAGAAACAACCTTTGCGAGAGGTGCATCGATACCGTCAAAGCCAATCTGAGGAACTTCTTTAAGAAGCTTACCGGTTATAATCATATTTGCAAGTGTGCTGATGCCTTTTTCGTTAGCAATCTGTGTTGCGGGGATATAGAAAACATCAACGTCTGTTCTCTCAACCTTGCGTGAAATAAGAGTTGAATCAACGAAAATTTTACCGCCTGAAACAACTTCATTTTCGTATTTGTCAAGAGAAGGAAGGTTCATTGCAACAAGAACGTCGGGTTTGCCGACAATGGGAGAGCCGATGGGCTCGTCGCTGACGATAACGCTGCAGTTAGCTGTGCCGCCACGCATTTCGGGACCGTATGAAGGAAGCCATGAAACCTGTTTGTTTTCAAGAAGACCTTTATATGCAACGAATTTGCCTGCAAAAAGAATACCCTGACCGCCGAAACCGGCAAAAAGAATGTTACATGCTTTACTCATTATTTTGCCTCCTCTGCGTAGATATCTTTATAAACACCCAAGGGGTAATAAGGAAGCATATTTTCCTCAAGCCATTTAAGTGCTTTTTCGGGTGTCATACCCCAGTTTGTGGGGCAAGTTGAAACAACCTCAACAAGAGAGAAGCCCTTGCCGTCAAGCTGATTCTGGAATGCTTTTTTGATAGCGGCTTTTGCCTTTTTAACGTTTGCAGGATTGTTTACGGAAACTCTTTCGAGATATGCCGCACCGTCAACGTTCTGAAGAAGCTCGCAAACCTTAACGGGGTAACCAACAGTGTTAACGTCTCTGCCGTAGGGAGAGGTCTGGGTAACCTGACCGGGAAGAGTTGTGGGAGCCATCTGACCGCCTGTCATACCGTAGATTGCGTTGTTTACGAAAATAACTGTGATGTTTTCACGTCTTGCAGCGGCATGAACAGTTTCAGCAGTACCGATAGCGGCAAGGTCACCGTCGCCCTGATATGTGAAAACAACGTTGTTTTCGGGGTCTGCTCTTTTTACACCCGTTGCAACAGCAGGAGCTCTGCCGTGAGGTGCCTGAATGAAATCACATGTAAAATAGTCATAAGCCATAACAGAGCAACCAACGGGAGCAACACCGATAGTTCTGCCGTCGATACCGAGTTCATCAATAACCTCGGCAACAAGTCGGTGAATAATACCGTGAGTGCAACCGGGACAGTAATGAAGCGGTGCATCTGTTAACGTTTTGGGTTTTTCAAATACTACCATTATTTGTCGCCTCCTTCATTGATTTCTTCAATCTTTGCAAGTACCTCTTCAGGTGAGGGAATCATACCGCCTGTGCGGTTGCAAAGATATACGGGCTTCTTGCATTCTGTTGCAAGCTTAACATCTTCAATCATCTGACCCATATTCATTTCAACTGTGAGGAATGCTTTGCATTTGTCAGCCGCTGCTCTGAGAACCTTATCGGGGAAGGGCCAGAGAGTTATGGGACGAATCATACCGACCTTGATACCCTTTGCACGTGCTTCAACAATAGCATTTTTAGCAACACGGGCTGTGATACCAAAAGAAACAACGCAGATATCTGCATCATCCATAAGATATTCTTCAAAGAGAACCTCATTCTCTTCAACTGTTTTATATCTTGCATAACGCTCGAAGTTAGTTTTTTCGAGCTCTTCGGGCTTGAGGTAGAGGGAGTTGACAATATTATGCTTTCTCTCCCCTTTTGTGCCTGTAAGTGCCCAGGGCTTTTCGAAGCTGTTGGGAGCTGTTTCGGGAAGCTCAACAGGCTCCATCATCTGACCGAGAGTACCGTCCGCAAGAATCATAGCGGGCATTCTGTATTTATCTGCGAGGTCAAACGCAGTGCTTGTAAGGTCTGCCATCTCCTGAACAGAAGCGGGCGCAAGAACAATTTTCTTGAAGTCGCCGTGGCTACCGCCTTTAACAGCCTGGAAATAATCGGACTGAGAGGGCTGGATACCACCGAGACCGGGGCCACCACGCTGAACGTTAACGATAAGTGCAGGAACATCTGAGCCTGCTATGTAAGAAATACCCTCACTCTTGAGAGAAACTCCGGGGCTTGAAGAAGAGGTCATAACACGTTTGCCTGTCGCGGCAACGCCGAGAACCATATTGATTGCGGCGATTTCACTTTCAGCCTGAAGGAATACGCCACCCACCTTGGGCATTCTTTTTGCCATATATGCGGCAATTTCTGTCTGGGGAGTAATGGGGTAACCGAAATAATGCATACAACCTGCTCTGATTGCAGCTTCGGCGATAGCCTCATTACCTTTCATTAAAACTTTCTCACCCATTTATTTCACCTTACCTTTCAACAGTTATAGCGCAGTCGGGGCACATTGTTGCACAAAATGCGCAACCGATACACTTGCTTTCATCGATGCAATGTGCCGGATGATGACCTTTTGCGTTGAGCTTTGCAGAATCAAGTTCCACAATTTTCTTGGGACAAGCAGTTACGCACAAACCGCAACCCTTGCAAACATTTTCTGCGAATGTTACTTTTGCCATTTTTCTGCCTCCTAAATTATCTTTTTTTGTAAAGTCAGCGGAAACAGATTTGAAATTTTTCCGTTGAGATTATTAACTAATTTTTCTGTGACAGTTGTCATTTTAACAGGCAAGCCTGTTAATTCAGACAATTTTTCGGCACTGTCAACCGAATTTAAAACATCCTCTGCCGTGGTGCTCTCACCAAGGTTGGAGTTATTGACTATTGCAGTGAATTTAACCTTACACGCCGCTTCAATTTCCTGCATTATTTCAAAAGCAGATTCTGCATCGGGTGTTAAAGGACGATATTTATTGAAAACAAAAAGCATTTCATAGTCGTTTTCTTCTTTAATAGCGTCTGCATACCTACCAAGGGCATAAGCGCCGCGGTCATCACCGCCAATATCCATTATCGCCTTTTCTTCACGTTTGTCAAGAAGAGAATATACATCCTGAGGTAAAGCAGGTAAATCCACATTTGAGTTTGCGAACTCAGAGGAAATCAATTTAATCCCCGCTTTGTCCAAATCCTCAAGACTGTCTCTTGTTCTGAAATAGGGGTTAACGATATCAAGGTCAGCAATGACGACGTTTTCGCCAAGGCTTTTAAGATACAAAGCGTAGTTAACGGCAATATTTGTTTTGCCGCTGCCGTAGTGCCCCGCAAAAAGAGTCATTCGTTTACTTTGCATCTTCATCACCTTCTTTTTATAGATTATAATTTATTCCTCTGTATCTTTCCACTGGTTGTTTTTGGCAATTCATCACGGAATACAACGATACGGGGGTATTTATAAGGAGCGGTTTTCTTCTTAACGTACTGCTGGATTTCTTTTTTGAGCTCTTCAGTACCCTCTGTGCCGGGAACAAGAACAATGCTTGCTTTAACAACCTGTCCCCTCACCTCGTCGGGAGCGGCTGAAACACCGCACTCAAGAACATAGGGAAGCTCCATAATAACACTTTCAATTTCGAAAGGCCCGATACGGTAGCCTGAAGATTTAATAACGTCATCCACGCGACCAACATACCAATAGAAGCCGTCTTCGTCCATCCAGGCAACATCACCTGTATGATAGTAGCCATCGTGCCAAACCTCTTTGGTTTTTTCTTCATCATTATAGTAGCCCTTGAAGAGACCGCAGGGAGCACCGTCTTTTACATTAACAACAATTTCACCGTTTTCACCAACGTTAACCTTGTTACCGTCTGCATCAACAAGGCAAACGTCATAAATCGGAGCAGGCTTACCCATTGAACCGATTTTGTGGGGCGCGCCTGTCATATTACCGATAATCATTGTGCTTTCAGTCTGACCAAAGCCCTCAAGAATCTGAAGACCCGTTGCCTTTTCAAACTGGCGGTAAACCTCGGGGTTAAGAGCCTCGCCCGCTGTTGTCATATGCTTAACGGAGGAGAAATCGTATTTTGAAATATCTTGTTTTATCATCATTCTGAGCATTGTGGGCGGTGCACAGAACGTTGTAATATTGTGTTTTGCAAACATGGGAAGAATGTCTGCTGCATCAAAGCGATCAAAGTCGTAAACAAAAAGAGCCGCTTCGCAGAGCCATTGTCCATAGAATTTGCCCCACATAGACTTTGCCCAGCCTGTATCGGATATTGTGAAATGAAGACCGTCGGGGTCAACGTTGTGCCAATATTTCGCTGTGTGGAAATGACCGAGAGCATAAGTGTAGCTGTGTGCGGCAATTTTGGGATAACCTGTTGTGCCCGATGTGAAGAACATAAGCATCAAATCATCGCCGCCGGGAGCATTTTCGCCCCTTTCGTAATGAGAGCTGAACAGCTTGCTTTCTTCGTCGTAGTTTCTCCAACCGTCGCGATCTTCGCCAACAGCAATTTTAATTTTAAGGTCGGGGCATTTTGCCGCCGCCATATCAACCTGATTTGCTACATCGCCGTCTGTTGTACAAATAATCGCTTTGATTCCTGCAGCCCGGAAGCGATATTCAAGGTCGTGCTCCTGCAGCTGGTTGGGTGCAGGGATGCCGATAGCGCCTAATTTATTAAGTCCGAGCATCGCAAACCAATACTGATAGTGGCGCTTGAGTATAAGCATAACTCTGTCGCCCTTTTTGATGCCCAAGGATTTGAAGTAGTTCGCCGCCTGAGCAGAGCCACGCTTCATATCCTTAAATGTAAATCTTCTTTCAGTTTTATCTCTTGCAATATGAAGCATTGCCAATTTATCGGGCTCTCTGTCTGCAAGAGCATCGATAAGGTCATATGCAAAGTTGAAATTTTCTGTATTTTTAAATTTGATTGATGTGGGTGTGCCTTTTTCGTTGCGCTCAACGTCAATAAACTTGTGATAAATTCTTTCTTTCTTATCCTCTTTAACCTTTACGGGTTCTTTATATTCCTCAGTCTTCACGTGCTGAAGCTCAGGGATAGGCTCACCCGACGGATTAAGAACAATAGCGTAGAACGTGCAATCCTTACCGTCAACGGCAATCATACCGTGAGGTGTAAGAGAATCGTAATAGATACTGTCACCGGGGCCGAGAATCTCGGAATGCTCGCCCACCTGAACCTTTAACTTACCTTCAACAACAATATCAAGCTCCTGACCGTCGTGAGAAGTGAGCTCAATATCCTTATTCTGATTTTCTTCACTGTATGTAGCCTCAACAAAAAGCGGCTCGGCAATTTTATTTTTGAATTTTGAAGCAAGGTTGAAATAAGTCATTCCGTGAGCTTTTTCAATCTTCTGACCTTTACCTGCTTTTGTGAAAACGTAGTTGGTGAGCTTGGGTGTGCTACCCTCTATAATACTCGAAACGTCAACATTGAATGCAAGCGCACAACGGTAAATGAACGCAAAGTTAAGGTCGCTTTCACCATTTTCGCAAGCAATGTATTCACTTTCGGCAACACCCGTTTTCAACGCCATCTCGTCTGTGGTGTAGCCCTCAATTTCACGCAATTCCCGAATACGGGCAGCCATCTCCTTGATTTTAAAATCAAGACCGGTGATTTTGTCCATAATCTATCCTCCGTTTTTGTAGGGACACAATAAAAAACCCGTCCCAAAGATATTCTTTGAGACGAGTAAAAATATACCCGCGGTACCACTCAAATTGCAGTATAAACTGCCTCTCTCGAAGTCAAACAACCTCTATGCCTTTACGCAGCAATCACGGAGAGGTTCTACTAAGCGAAAGCTGTTCTTCCTCCCGGCTCAGAAACTACAAACATCAATCTCTCAACCTGTGGCTTGCACCAACCGCCACTTCTCTGCAAGGTGAAATAATTGCGCCCTTTTCTTCAACGCCTTTTTATTCAATTTCCTCAAAGATACCATAATATAAGGTAAATGTCAAGTTTTTTATCATAATTTATATCAAATTCTAAGCACGAATTAATTAATGAATCAAAGCTTTTTATAAGCCAAAGGCACGGTGGTGTAAGTAACTGCCCCGATTCGCAATTTATCAAAGCTTATTTCTTATGATTTTTCCGCTAATGGTCTTGGGAAGTTCGTCACGGAAAACAACGATTCTGGGATACTTGTAAGGTGCTGTATGCTCCTTGACATATTTCTGAATCTCTTTCTTGAGTTCTTCTGTTCCTTCTGTGCCGGGTGTCAGAACGATGCTTGCTTTAACAACCTGACCTCTTACCTCATCGGGTGCGGCAGAAACACCGCATTCAAGAACATAGGGAAGCTCCATGATAACGTTTTCTATTTCGAAAGGCCCGATACGGTAACCGGATGATTTGATAACGTCATCAACACGGCCGACATACCAGAGATAACCATCCTCGTCACGCCAAGCAGTGTCACCGGTATGGTAAAGCCCGTCGTGATAAACCTCATTTGTTGCTTCCTCATTATTGTAATAGCCAAGGAAAAGACCGCACGGAACAGTTGAATCTGTATGGATAACTATTTCGCCTGTTTCACCATCGGCAACGGGTCTGCCGTCGGGATCGACAATATCAACATCATAAAGCGGTGTGGGCTTACCCATTGAACCGATCTTAATATTCGTACCGTTAAGAGTAGCGATAGAAAGGGTTGTTTCTGTCTGACCGAAGCCTTCGTGGATACGAAGACCTGTTGATTTTTCAAATTGCTTGAAAACCTCAGGGTTAAGAGCTTCACCTGCTGTTGTTGCATGTTGAATTGATGAAAGGTCGTACTGAGAAATATCCTGTTTTATAAGCATTCTGTACATTGTGGGGGGTGCGCAGAAGGTTGTGATATTGTACTTTGCAAACATAGGAAGAATTTTTGATGCATCAAAGCGATCAAAGTCATAAACAAAAACAGCACCCTCGCAAAGCCACTGACCGTATAGCTTGCCCCAAAGAGCTTTACCCCAACCGGTCTCGGATATTGTAAAGTGAATACCGTCTCGCTGAACACAGTGCCAGTACTTTGCTGTAATAAAGTGTCCGAGAGGATATTTGTGGCTGTGAGTAGCAATTTTGGGATAACCCGTTGTACCCGAAGTAAAGAGCATAAGCATCGGATCATCACCACAGGGAGATTCTTCATCACGTACAAAACGACGGCTGAAGAGAGCATATTCTTCATCAAAACAATGCCAACCGTCTTTTTTACCGTTTGCAACGATTTTTGTTTTAAGAGTCGGGCAATTTTTCTGTGCCTCATCAACATAATCTGTTGCTACACCGTCTGCAGTAACAACAACTGCAGAAACACCGGCAGCATTAAAGCGGTATTCATAATCGTGAGTAACAAGCTGGTTTGTTGCAGGAATTGCAATAGCACCAAGCTTGTGAAGACCAAGAATTGCCAACCAGAACTGATAGTTGCGCTTGAGAACAAGAAGAACTCTGTCGCCCTTTTTGATACCCAATGATTTGAAGTAGTTTGCCGCCTGTGATGAGCCCTCTTTAATATCCTTGAAGGTAAAGCGGCGCTCAGTCATATCCTCTGCAATATGAAGCATAGCAAGCTTTTCGGGATACTGTCTGCCGATTTCATCAACAACGTCGAAAGCAAAGTTGAATTCATCCTCGTTTTCGAAATCTATGCCGGTGCAAACGCCGTTCTCGTCCTCGGTTGTTTTGATGAATTTGTCGCAGATAAGAGGAATTCTCTTTGTTGTATCGGCAACGCTGACAGCGTTCATATTTGTGTCTGCAACCTCTTCGTCCTCAGCCATAACCATAGCAAGGAAAAGACAATCCTCGCCGTTAACGGCAATCATACCGTGAGGAATTGAGCTTTTATAGAAAATGCTGTCACCCTCGTGAAGAATTTCTGTGTGCTCGCCGATCTGAACCTTAAGAGAGCCCTTGATAACAAGGTCAAATTCCTGACCCGAGTGAGTTGCAAGCTCAATGGGCATAGACTGAAGCTCGCTTCTGTATTCATATTTAACCCAATAGGGGTTTGCAAGCTTATTTCTGAACTTAGGCGCAAGGTTCTGAATCAGAATACCATCTTCATTTGCAGTTGTCTGACCCTTTCCCCTGCGTGTTACGTTGTATGCTGTGAGCTTTGCACTCTGACCCTCAAGCAGGTCTGTTATTTCAACATCAAATGCAAGAGCACACTTGTGAATAAAAGAGAAGGGCAAATCCTCTTTTGCTTGTTCAAAAGAGAGATATTCCTCCAATGTGAGTTCGGTTTTTTCAGCCATCTCCTCAGCAGAAAAGCCATAAATATCACGGAGTTCACCGATACGCTTTGCGACCTCTGCAAGCTTGTTTGTAACTGAATTGTTCTGCATAATGATTCCTTCTTTCATAAAACATTATCAAAAACTCACAAATAAAAAACGCCTCAAAATAAAACCTTTCGGTTTTACTTTGAGACGAAAATTAATCCGCGGTACCACTCAAATTGCAATAAAATTGCCACTCAGGAGTCCAACAACCCCGTTGCACTAACGCAGCATTCTCGGAAGGCGCCTACAGGAAAGAATCTTTCGGACCTTCAGCTCAGAAGTGATAGGTTTTGAAAACACAAGCTATCGGCTCACAGCAACCGCCGACTCTCTGAAAGTTGTAATTTTCAACCGTCTTCGTCACAGCTTTTATTTGTGATATTTTCAATTGCAAAGATATTAGCACTTTAGAAATCCACTGTCAATAGTTTTTTTAAAAATTTTTGTGTTTTTTCAAAAAAGTGTTGACAAAGAAATCAAAGAGTGTTATCATTCACTCAATATTTTTCAAATGCAATGAAGGAATTACGTGTTTTTGGTTTGACGTTCCAGAGAGCCGACGGTTGCTGTGAGTCGGTGCGTTACAAAAATTCGGTCTCGTTCCGGAGCAGAACTCCCCAACCGACAATTCGTGTAAGGAGTTACGGCAGCCCCGTTACCATGGCTACAGACTTAATAACGAGTCCTAATGAGTGACTGACCATTGTCAGTAACCGGGGTGGTACCGCGGATTTTCAAAAAAATTCGTCCCTGAGATTTTCGAATCTCAGGGCTTTTTTATTGGTCTTTTACATTACATTATATTTTATCTGCTGAAAGGATGAGCAAAATGAAAAAAATTATTATTTCAGACATCACACTTAAAAAGATTTCAGAGGACAGAGCTGTTTCCTTGCTATTCCGTGAAAAATCGGCCATCGCAAACTGTGCCGACAAAATCGGTGTGGATGTAATTGAAATTCCTGCAGTTAAATCCCCTTCCGAAGATAAAATCATCTATAAAACAATCGCACAGAATATACAGAATGCAGTTTTGGCAATCCCTGTGGGCTTCATCAACGAGGATGTTGCTGTTGCATGGGAGTGTGTCAAAGATGCACAGAAGCCCCGCCTTCAAATTGAGCTTCCCGTATCCACCATTCAGATGGAATACACTTATCACGTAAAGCAGGCAAAAATGCTCGAGAAAATCACAGCACTTATCAAAGAAGCAAAAGCATTGTGCCCCGACGTTGAATTTGCCGCACTCGATGCAACAAGAGCAGATGAAGATTTCCTTGTTGCCGCAGTTAAAGAAGCCGAGGCTTGCGGCGCAAGTATGGTTACAATATGCGACGATGCAGGCGTTTCAACTCCCGACGATATCGCAGAAATGGTTTCAAAGGTGAAAGATGCTGTAAGCATCCCTGTTTACGTGCAGGTTTCCGATTGCATCAACATGGCGGTTGCATCTGCTTTTTCTGCAATCAAAAGCGGTGCCGACGGCATTAAATGTGCAATGGCAGGTAAAAACGCACTTCTCACAGGTGAGTTTTCCGATGCAATAAACGCTTGCGGCAAACAGGTTAACGCAGAAATAAAGCTTAACAATACAAAAATCCATACAAGCATTGATGATATGTTGTCAAGCATTAACCACGACGAATATGAAAACAGCAAGTCAATAAGTGAAGGCAAAAAGATTCTTATTGATTCAGATTCCACAGTTGTTCAGGTTGCTCAGGCTGCTGCTGTTTTGGGCTATGAGCTTTCAGATTCCGATATCGGCAACGTGCACAAGGTTATTAAGCAGGTATGCGAAAAGAAGGGTGCTGTCGGCTACAAAGAATTCGAAGCTATTATTGCAAGCTCAGCTATGCAGGCTCCCTCCACCTACCACTTTGAAACATATACAACCACAAGCAGCAACGTTTCTACATCCATGTCACAGGTCACCTTGAAATGCAACGACGAAATTATTTGCGGTGTAAGTAACGGCGACGGTCCTATTGATTCCGTTTTCCGCGCAATTGAGCAATGCATAGGCCACCACTACGAGCTTGATGACTTCCAGGTTCAATCCGTAACAGAGGGAAAGGAAGCTCTTGGCTCTGCACTTGTAAGACTTCGCAATAACGGCAAGCTTTATTCCGGTAACGGCACATCTACAGACATTGTTGCCGCAAGCATCAGAGCATATATCAATGCATTGAACAAAATCGTATTTGAGGAGGCATAACATGAAAATTGTATTTTCGACAAAAAACGTGAGTCGGGCCTCATTCCTTGACACCTGTCGTTATGCCTTTGACTACGGTTTTGAAGGCTTTGAAATATACGATGCCATAAAAGAACGAAGCTCTCATCACGATAGTATATTAAGACGCGAACGTATTGCCGACGCAAAAAGAAAGCTTGTTAACAGAAGCCTCTCCGTTTCCGCACTCCGTATGCCGGAGCCCATTGAAAGCGAAAACACCACCGCCGAGCTCATTGAAAAATATGTTGCTATGGCTGCAGCATCGGGTATTGAAAACGTTATTGTTCGCACAGAAATCAAATTGCCTTTTGAAACACTCGACGAAAAAATGGCTGCAGCAATCAAGCGTGCAGAAGCAGGCGATGTTAATATTTTATTCGAAACCGTCGGTTACCTCGCAAGAACAGAAAACGTAATCGGTCTTATCAACCACTTTGCTTCTGCGGCTATCGGTGTGTCGTGGAACGTAAGACGGACCTATTTCGGTGCGGGTGAAACCGCTGAAACCACAATAAAAAATCTTGGTGCATACATTAAATATGTGCGCCTTGGTGATATGAAGGACGGCAAAACCGTTTTAATCGGCGAAGGCGATTTAGATGTTGAGAAATTATTAAGCGCACTTTCTTCACTCAATTACGAAGGCTTTATATGTGCCGCGTGGAATGAAGAAATAAGTGATGCTGATATTGTTCTTACACACTTCACAAACTACATTTCCTCTTTGGGCCGTGAAAAAAAGGGCTACGACCGTGCGTATTACAACCGTGATAAAACAGGTACCTTTGCGTGGAAAAAATATGACATTATTGATGCAACTTTTTCCGATGTGCTTGACACAATGGCAGAAAAATACCCTGACCAGTACGCATTCAAATATCCCACCTTGGACTATACAAGAACCTATGAGCAATTCCGTCGCGATGTTGACGAATGTGCCGCTGCCTTGATTTCGCTTGGCGTAAAAGCGGGTGACCATGTTGCAATATGGGCAACCAACGTTCCCCAGTGGTTTCTCACCTTCTGGGCAACAACAAAAATCGGTGCAGTTCTTGTTACTGTTAACACGGCATATAAAATTCACGAAATTGAATACTTGCTCAGACAGTCTGACACGCATACTCTTGTTATGATTGAGTATTGCAAGGACATTAACTACAAGGAAATAATCGAGGAGCTTTGCCCCGAGTTAAAAACACTTGAGCCCGGCTCACCTCTGTATTCAAAAAATCTCCCCTTCCTTCGCAATGTTGTAACCGTCGGCTTTGATATGGACGGTTGCCTTACCTGGGAGCAGATGCTTTCACGCTCTGCACTTATTCCGAGAGAAGAGGTACGCAGACGCTCATCTCTTGTAAAGCCCGATGACGTTTGTAATATGCAATACACTTCGGGTACAACAGGCTTCCCGAAGGGCGTTATGCTCACACACCGCAACATTATAAACAACGGTAAAACAATCGGTGACAGAATGGACTTGTCCACTGCTGACCGTATGATGATACAGGTGCCCATGTTCCATTGCTTCGGAATGGTGCTTTCTATGACCTCTATGATGACTCACGGCGGCACGCTTTACCCAATCCCCTATTTCTCACCCAAGTCATCGCTTGCTTGTGTCAACGATGAGCGTATCACTTGCTTTAACGGTGTGCCCACAATGTTTATTGCGATGTTCAGCCACCCTGATTTTGCAAAAACCGATTTTTCATATATGAGAACGGGCATTATGGCAGGTGCAAACTGCCCCCCTGACCTTATGCGCCGTGCCTCGGTTGAAATGAATATGCGTGAAATTATTTCGGTTTACGGTCAGACAGAAGCCTCGCCCGGCTGCACTATGGGTGAAGTTAACGAAGACCTTGACCACCGTGTTGAAACAGTCGGAAGCGCCTTCCCGGGTGTTGAATGCAAGATTATTGACCCCGAAACAGGCAATGAGCTCCCCGACGGTCAGAGCGGCGAATTTGTTGCCCGCGGCTTCAACATTATGAAGGGCTACTACAAAATGCCCGAAGCAACCGCTCAGGCAATAGACAGCGAGGGCTGGCTCCATTCCGGCGATATCTGTATGAGAACTCCCGACGGATATTATAAGGTTACCGGCAGACTCAAGGATATGATTATCCGTGGCGGTGAAAACCTCTACCCACGTGAAATTGAGGAATTCTACCTTACCAATCCCAAGGTTCGTGACGTTCAGGTTGTTGGCGTTCCCGATGAGCAATACGGTGAGGAATGCTGTGCCTGGATTATTCTTCACAAGGGCGAAACAGCCGATGAAAAGGAAATGAAGGAGTACGGATATGCATCTATTGCTAAGCACAAGGTTCCTAAATATTTCTTGTTTGTAAACGAATTCCCGATGAACGCTGCAGGTAAAATTCTCAAATACAAAATGCGAGAGGAATCAATCGACAGATACAATTCTCAAAAATCCGCCAGCGTGTAAAAAGCATAACGAAAAGTCGGGCAATGCCCGACTTTTGTGTTTTAAAGAAGGTTTCAGTTATGTATAAAAATTTCAAAGTAATAGATTCCCATTGTCACATTTTCCCGGACAAAATCGCCCGAAAGGCAACAGACAGCATTGATACATTTTATCACATAAGCGAATCCGGGGTTATTAACGGTTGTGGTTTTGTTGGCACGGCAAAGGCACTCATAAACCAATGCGATTCGGTCGGTGTTGAAAAATGCCTTGTAACCTCGGTTGCAACAACCCCACACCACGCACAAAGCATAAACACCTTTATAGCAGAGGAGGTCAGGCAATTCCCCGAAAGGTTCATTGGCTTTGGTTCACTTCACCCCGAAAGCGAATGTCTTGAGGATGATGTAGCGCACCTTATCGATCTTGGATTAAAGGGTGTCAAGCTTCATCCGGATATTCAGAATTTCAAGGTTGATGACCCAAAGGTAATCAGAATTTTTGAAATCTGCAACAAGCATCGTCTGCCCGTGCTTTTGCACACGGGCGATTCAAGATTTGATAATTCCAACCCCGACAGAGTCGAGAAAATCCTCAAAATGTTCCCCGAATTGACAATAATCGGTGCCCATTTCGGCGGATGGTCAATTTGGGATACGGCGCCTCAGATATTGTGCAAATACAAAAACTTCTATGTTGACACCTGCTCCAGCTTCTATGCCCTTTCGAAAGAAAAAGCAAAAGAAATAATCGACCTTTACGGCACAAACAGAGTAATTTTCGGAACAGATTTTCCGATGTGGAGACAAGAGGATGAATTAGCATTTTTATTCGACCTCGGATTGAGCGAACAAGATTTGCAAAAAATTCTACACGACAATTTATGCAATATTCTTGAAATAAAACAGATAATATGCTAAACTTGTAAACTGTGTTTATAAAATACATAATATGGTAATATATATTATTTTTTGAGGTGCAATTAATGATTTGCAACAATATTTTAGAGGCAATGGGAAACACGCCTGTTATACGTCTTAACAAAATTGTTGATGAAGACAGTGCAGAAATCCTTGTTAAATTTGAGGGTCTCAATGTTGGCGGTTCAATTAAAACAAGAACGGCATACAACATGATTCTCAAGGCTGAAGAAGAGGGAAAAATCAATAAAGATACAATAATCGTTGAGCCCACAAGCGGCAACCAGGGAATCGGTCTTGCCCTTGTCGGTGCTGTTAAGGGCTACAAAACAATAATTATTATGCCCGACTCCGTCAGCGAAGAAAGAAGAAAGCTTGTCAAGCACTACGGCGCAGAGGTTATTCTTGTTCACGATGCGGGTAACATCGGCAAATGCATTGACGAATGTCTTGAGCTTGCTTTGAAAATGCAGCGTGAGGATAAAAACGTTTTTGTTCCACAACAATTCGAAAATCCCGCAAACCCCGAAATACAGCGCAAAAAAACTGCTATGGAAATTCTTGAGCAGGTCGGCAAGCCCATTGACGGCTTCTGTGCGGGCATCGGCACGGGCGGCACGCTCACCGGTATCGGCGAGGTTCTTAAAGAGGCTAACCCCGATATGGAAATCTGGGCAGTTGAGCCCGAAGATGCCGCTATTCTTTCCGGTGGTCTTATCGGCACACACATTCAGATGGGCATTGGCGACGGTCTTATCCCCCCCATTCTCAACACCGAAATTTATAACGACATCTGCATCGTTACAGACGAAGAAGCACTCAACACAGCAAAGGAGCTTGCTTCAAAAGAGGGTATTCTTTGCGGTATTTCAAGCGGCACCAACGTTGCGGCGGCAAAAAAGCTTGCAAAAAAGCTTGGCAAAGGCAAAACCGTTATCGCTGTTCTTCCCGACACCGCTGAAAGATACTTCTCAACTCCCCTTTTTGACGAATAAACAAATTGAGCGTTTGCACCAAACGGTGCAAACGCTTTTTAATTGACAAAAAATTGTATTGAGTATAAAATGTAGTTAATAAATACGAGGAGGTAGAAAAATGAACTGCGGCAATTTAATTCAATATCTTATTGATGAAAGAAAATTTTCAAAAGCTGATATTGCGGGACTTTTGAAAACAAAAGAAAAAAACATTGATTTGTTTTTAGTTGGTCAAAAGGAGCCCTCACGCAAGCAAATTGCATATCTTGAAGCCTTGTGCGGTGCAACAACAGAAACCGATGATTTAAAAATGTTAAAATATAACATCGCTTCTGATAACGGCAACATTTATCGCTCACGCTTCATCAAACAAGCAAATCACGAAACACTTTATTCATACTACCAAAAGCGTTTCATGGCAGATATAATTACTTGCAAAGCCCTTGCTTTTTTCACTTTTGTTGCGGGTTTTGCCGTTATCGCTTTGACTGCTTGGTTTTTATTTCTGAATATCACAGAAAAGCCTTTAACAAACGTTACAATATTTTATACAGCCTTTATAGTACCCTGCGTCTTAATTCTCTGGTCACTTTTTAAAATCAAAAGCATTCCAACAAAAGCGCTTATTCACAGCAAATCGACCTATTTAAAGGGTTATGTCGGCATTATGGCGGGTATTCTTTGCCACAATGCGTCATTGATTTATGCCGGATATTCAACGATGCTCTTGCTTGTTCTTTGGTGCGTTGCGTTTCTTGCAAGCCTGCTATTTGTTTTCAGCGATTGCATTTTTAAATACAAGCCCCAAAAACACCTGTTTAAAGAGCTATTTTGCGGTTTTTTAGTTGCAGCCCCACTCTTGGGTTATATGTTTTTGTTTTTTAAAAACACCATTTCTACCATAGACGCTGAAGAAACCGTATCAGATTTTACATATCGCTTTTTTCACCTTAGTAATCTGATGTTTCTTTTCACGTGCTTTGCTTTTATATTTGTTTTCGAAAGTATGTTTATATACAGATGCGCTCTGTACCTTGAAAAATACTACAGACCACTCCCCGAAAAAGAACCTGTAAATGTGAAAAAATCCGTTATCGGAGTTGTGGCTGTTATTTTAGCAGTTACTATATCATTTTCTGCATTTAACATATATTCATCAAAGATTATACAGGATTTAGTTGAAAGCATAAAAAGCAACGGTTACTATATCAACGAGCTGAAAGAATTTGATAATTACTCTGTTGCTTTCAGCGATGCGGAAAAGGTTTATACAATAACAGAAGGAAATCTAACCTGTGACATCCCTGCAGATTTAAAAATTAAGGAAGACACAACGATTTATTCAAACAAGGATAATTCTGTGATGCTTTATTGCAATATTATTTATGATTACTGTGGCACAGATGATCTTTTACTTGACGCTTTCGATTATAACGAGTATGATGCAACAAGCAAAAAAGCTCTCAAGCAGATACGTGATATTGTAGAAGAAAAGCTGGGCTATTATCCCCGGTCTGCGTTAGATTGGCAAAAGCTCTCAGCAAAGATTTCTGAATTTGACACAAGCAACAAATACGAAGCCGCCGCATTTATATCAATCTATTTAATGACCGTTTATTATACCGGCGATAACACAACACATTATATTTATCAATCCGAAAAAGTTGACGGCATTCTCAGCGTAACAGCATCACCCGGCGGAACGATTTACTCCTTGAATTGCTGTAAAAGTTCAAACGATTATATGGATTATTCCGTTACTATCAGCATTAGTGACGAGTACGAGAGTGACAGCAAAGAGCTTGCCTGCAAAATTCTCAACTCAATAGAAATAGAATAAAAAAATCTAAAACAGTAAAGAGGAACCAATGTGTTCCTCTTTTTCTTTTTCTATTTCGATTCCGTTATAGCTATCTGTGAAGAGTCAAGGGATGTGTTTGAGGTGATAATATCCATAATCTGCAAAGCAGAATCACCACTCAGCGCTCCCTTTGCCACAACGACCTGTGCCGAGCCTTCATTTAAAACCACAACGCACTCACTTGAAAGCTTGGCGCCGATAAGCGCTTCGATATCGCTTTCGAGCTTTATTGTTGTTGAGAGCTTATCTATAGAAGCCGTGATTTCCCCCGCCTCTTTTGAGCCGCTTTTTGCATTTTTTAGTGATTTGTTGAGCTTGTCGAGGGCTTCATCCCTTGTTTTTTGTCTGTTAAGCTTAACCTCGTCAAAATAGTTAACGGCTTCACCGCTTGCGTTAACATATTTTGCCTCACCAAGGTTCTGCACGTATTCGCCGTCTGTTGTTTCTGAAGGGTTTTTAACGTTTGAATTTTCACCCGAATAGTACCAATTAACAAATACTGCGGCACCAAGAGCGATAACAAGAATCGCAAGTATAAGCTGACGTTTTTTTATTAGCAAATTCATTTTTTGCCACCTCTCAATTATTTTGCATTTTTTCAACAGAAACCTTAGCACTGCTGATATCAAACAAAGCACACACCGTCTGCAATATTGCGTTTTTAACAGTCGGGTTGTCTGCCCCCTGTGCCACCACAGCAACACCCTTTACCGTTGGTTCAAAAACCTTTATAACAAGACATTCCTCGTTATTTGAGCCGTTTTTGAGCACTATGTATTCCTCTTGATATTCAGCCTTGCTGGCATCTGCTTCTTCATCTGTTTTCACATTTGAACCCGTTGCATACACGTTTTCGTAGCAGCTTTCAAGGGTAATCATAACCTTAACCTTGCCCGCCCCTTGTATGTCACCAATTATATTTTCAAGCTCTTTTTCGGTATTTTTTATGTATTCTTCGGAGTTTATTGATTCCCCTGTTGAAGAATCAACCTCCGTTGACGAGCCCAAAAGCTCACCCGCCACCATAATTATAAATACGATTATGCCGATTATAACAAAAGCCGTTTGTTTTTTTGATAAATTCAACCTCTTGAGCTTTGTGAAAATATTATTCATTTTTAACTCCGATTTTTGTCACGCTTTTATAGTCACCTGTAATTTTTTGCAATATTGAATCCTTTTTATTTTCAAAGGCTTTACCGATTTCAATATACACACTCTCAAGAAAAACAGTAACGCTTTCCTCGTCAACAGTTGTGGTTACATATATTTCATATTCATTTACCCCTTCGTTTATGAGTATTTCCTGCACTTCCTTTTTAATTTTTCTTTCAGTAAGGTTTGCTGTGTGCATAAGGCTGTCAACCGTCTGATTTTCGTTTTCAACGTATTGGGGAACAAAATCGGGTATTTCAATCTCTGAGTCAACAACCGGCAGAGCAACTGAAAGTATAAGAACAACCGCCACAATGCCCCTTAGCATACCTCTTGCTTTGCCGGGTAAAACGTACTCCATAAACCCGCCCGCAAAGGCACAACAGGCATAGTTAAAAAGAACAGTTTTAATTACATCCGCCATTTCAGACACCTTTTATAAAAATAATAATGCCAACCGACACAACAAAAATAACAGCTGAAAATATGATTGTTGCAACTAAGAGAATAAGTGCATCTTTTAAAACGCTGAGCATTCCGAAAACGCCCTCACTACCCAGAAACTCCGAGAGCATTATCACTATGTTTAACACCAAAACCCATGAAAGAAGCTGAAAAAGTGTCGGCAGAACGGTAAGAATCACAGTAGCTATGCCGAAAACGCCAACCGTGCTTCTTATAAGCGTCAGACTTGAAACAAGTGCAGAATATGTATCACTCACGGTGCCGCCCACAATGGGAACGGTTCTGCCGACAACAAACTTAACACCTCTTGCAGTTAAGGAATCCGCCCCCGCTCCGAGAACACCCTTGAGAGTAACAATCCCCGAAAAAAAAGTTGCAACAAAGCCCAGAAACGAAATATATATTTTCTTTATTGTTGACGACAGCTTGGAGCTGAATTTATAAACGTCAAAGCATGAAAGAAAGCTGAGAGAACACATAGCGCTTACGGCGGGTTTGCTGAAGCCCGACAAAAGCCCCGAAAAGGCAGCATTTGAAAACACCGCCAACGATGCGTATGACGTGCCGAGGGCAATATTGCCCGACGAAGAAATCAAAGCACAAAAAATGCCTGTGAAAACAGTTGTGAACGCACCCGTTGCTTCCAGCACGGAAAAAGCGTTAGTCACCGCCCCCGCAACAGGCACAGCGGCGCAAAGCACCAACACAGCGGAGCCTATGGTTGCCACAATTTCCTTTGACGAAACGAAAACTGTCAGCACGTAGGTTACAAGAACAATGCTCATCGCTGTCACAAGAAATGAAAATGGCTCTGTAAATGATTTTTTGAACAAATCAAACAAGACGTCCGAAATTTTGCGAAGATTTACAGAAAACAAAGCCTCATAGCTTATTTCATCAATGCCGATTTCATTGAGAATGCCGACAGTTTCATCATCAACGGAATCCACCATTTCATCAAAATCAAACTCCTCGGCATATTGATCAATGTTCTCATAGCCGCCAAAGCAGGTAACAGAAAATAAAAACGCAAAAACAACACTAAAGAATAAAATTAAACACTTTTTTACCATTTCAAATTCAAAAAGATGCCGCAATCTCGATAACTGCCGTAAAAACAGGCAATGCACAGCAAAGGGCAAGTATTTTTACACAAATCTCAATAACATTGGCTATTGCACCCTCTGAATTATCCCGGCAGATATCCGCCGCAACTGAGCCGATGCTCAGAATACCGAATGCTTTAAAGAGAATTTTCATAGACGAGGTACTGAAAAAATCATATTTCTCCAAAAGGGCTAAAGAATTTTTCAGCGTATTAATCTCGGGCAAAACAGCCAATAATATAACAAAAACAAAGCCGACTCGGGCAATTGTTGCGATTTCACCCGAAGAATTTTTAAGAACGGATAGCATAACTATGCCGATTATTGAAGCACCGGCTAAAACGAATACATTCAAAACTCCATCACAGACGTTAAAACGTCTTTTAGCTCTGTTATGTGAGGCAGAACCATCATCAGAACAATAATCAAGCCCACTATTGTGGTGAGCAGGGTGTATTCCTCTTTGCCCGCCTTTTGCAAAAGCTGATTCATTATTGATATGACTATTCCCACAATAACAATCTTAAAAACTAACGTTAAATCCATTTTGCCTCCTACAAAAAGAAAATGAACACACTCAACGCACCCATTACGCTGACAGCGGCGTTTACCCTGAGTTTTTCCTTCTCCTTCTGACGTTGAGAGTTGAGAATATCTGCAAATCTTTCCCTGTACTCTTCGCACATTGATAATTGCCCCTCACCGTCGGTTGTGCCGATTTTTTCAATAAAAGCTGAAAACTCCGCCGAAACCTTGTCATCTGCACATCTGTCCAGCCCTATTTTCTTATCTTCAAATGTTATGTATTTATAGCCCTCGCCACGACTTATCTCGTACAGTGATTCATAGTCCGAGTTTCTGTAGTTCAATTCACTTTTAACAAAGCCGATGAACCTTACCACCTCGTCCAGAAGCCGGGTTTTATTCTTTTGCTTTTGCGAATCACAAACGCAGAAATACACAAAGCTTATTGCCATTACCAACGAAAAAAACATTTTCAAATTGATATCATCTCCCGTACCTTACAGGGCTTGCCCTTGCCCTCAAGAACAATGGCTTTTGTGAAAACCTTTGCATCCACCAATGTTTTAATGTTGGGCCTTTTCAGCACCTCTTCAAAGGAATCACCGTGTGCGGTGGCAATAAATTTAACGCCGCTGTTCATACCCGAAAGCATAGCTCTGGCTTCCTCCTCGGTGCCGATTTCGTCAACAACAATGATATCGGGCGACAGCGTACGCAAGGCTATTTCTATGCCAACGGCTTTTGGGTAAAGAGTCAGAACGTCGGTGTGCACACCTACATCGGGTCCCTCGCCGAAGGACCTTGATGCTATTTCATCACGCTCGTCAACTATGGCTGTTTTCAGAGGAGTCATTTGCTTTTTACCCGAAAAGTATCTGCACAAATCGCGCAACAGCGTGGTTTTGCCCGAAAGCGGCGAACCGATTATTAGAAACGATTCATAATTACTGCCAAGTAAATCTGTTATTTCTTTTGAACAGCCGTAATATTCCCTTGATATTCTTATATTCACCGAATTAAAATGCGAAACGGAATACACGGAGCCGTTTTTCATAACGGCTCTGCCCGCAACCCCTGCCTTGCAACCGCCTTTTAACGGGATAAAGCCTTTTGCAATCATATCCTGATATGTATGAAGCGACCGTCTTGCAAGGCAGAAAACAATCTCCTGCAAGGCTTTGTCATCGACCTTGACTACACCCTCGGAATACGCCACGCTCAGACTACCGCTTTTGTTAATGTAATATTTTTCGTTTCTTGTGTTCAGCGTTATGGCTTCACCGCTTCTGAAACGAATCTCGCGGATTTGCTGAATAATATTTTTATCAATTTCGCTAAACAGCTCACCGTATTCACGGGGCAATAACGACACGGCATTTAAAAATTCCTTCATATTGACCAGTCCTTTCAAAACATTGTATTTTCACTTGTCCCGTTTTAGAACAAAATTAACCCTTTATTAAAAAATAAAACCGTAAAAGCATTGAAAGAAAAATGCTGTTATGGTATTATTTATTATGTATATTAATGCCAACAAAGGATGAAAAACAAATGATAAATTTCTTGAAGAAAAAGTTTAATCGTAACCCATTGGCTAGAAAGGCATACAACACTCGCTATTGCTTTCTTGGTGGGCTTTGCACCGCCGCAATAATGCTTGTTGTGTATTATTGCTATGACCTTGCCCCCTTCGGCACAACGACCATTCTCCGTATGGACCTTTACCACCAGTACGGTCCGCTTTTTGCCGAGCTTTATGAAAGAATAATGGGTGGCGACAGCCTTATTTATTCGTGGACCTCCGGCGGTGGCGGGCCATTTCTCGGCAACTTCTTCAATTACCTTTCATCTCCGACGCTTATTTTTATGCTTCTTTTCGGCCATGAAAATATGCCCGAGGCTATCGCGGCAATGATATTTGTCAAGGCTGTATTGGCATCCTTTACTTTCTCATATTTCATCACTAAAAAATTCGACCACCGCTCGCCTCTTGCATCGGCTTTCGGTGTGCTTTACGCCTGCAGCGGCTTCTTTATTGCATATTACTGGAACGTAATGTGGATTGATGCGTTTTATCTTTTCCCCCTTGTAATGCTTGGTCTTGAAAAGCTCATCAGTCAGCGTAAAATGAAGCTCTATACCATTACCCTTGCCCTTACACTCGTAACAAACTACTATATGGGCTATATGGTCTGCATTTTCTCAGTTCTTTATTTTATTTATTACTATTTTGCAAACTACTCTTTCACCGAAACCTATTTCGGAAAGCTTGCAAAACGCCCCAAATCAATCAAAGGATTTTTCACAAACATCGTAAACGCCCTCAGAAATTCCAGGTTTTTCGACAGCGGTGTGAGATTTGCCTTTGCTTCTGTTGGTGCGGGCTTGCTTTCTGCCTGCGTTCTTTTGCCCGTTTACAACATCCTCACAAACTGCTCCGCAACGTCGGGCACGTGGCCACAGGAATTCAGAACCTATTTCTCAATTTTCGATTTTCTTGCAAACCACCTTGCATACCTTGACCCCACAATCAGAAGCAGTGGTGAAGACGTTTTACCCAATATTTATTGCGGTATTCTCACCGTTATGCTTGTGCCGTTATTCATCTTTTCCAATAAGGTTTCTCTCAAGGAAAAGGTTTTCAGCGTTGGTATTATGGGCGTTATGTTCGCAAGCTTTTACACCAACTACCTTAACTTTATCTGGCACGGCCTTCACTTCCCCAATGACCTGCCCTACAGATTCTCATATATGTATTCATTCCTTTTGCTGACCTTTGCCTTCAAGGCACTCACCTTCATAAAGGAATATACATCCCGCCAGATTATCGGCGTGGGAACTGCCACAGTATTTTTCATAATAATGGTTCAGGAAATCGGCTCAAAGAATTTCAGCGAAACGGGTGTATGGGTCTGCGTTGCATTTATCGGTATCTATTGCCTTGCATTGGGTATTCTCAAAAGCGACAAATATCCCGCTGTTGCGGCGGCGGCACTTATACTCTGCTCTGTTTGTGCAGAATACACGGTTGCCAACACCAACAACTACAGCATGGACCAAACAAAGCACAACTTTGTCGGCGATTACGAGGGCTTTACTCAAATGAAAGAAAAGCTTGACGAATACGAGGGCAACGACGATTACCGAATGGAGTTGACCTCGCTCAGAGCAAGAATGGATCCCTGCTGGTATTATTACAACGGCGTATCAACCTTCTCGTCAATGGCGTATGAAAAGGTTTCAAATATGCACTCCCACCTTGGTATGTTCAGCAACTTCATAAACAGCTACACATATCACAGACAAACACCGATTTACAACACCTTCTTCTCCCTTGACTATATTGTGGATAACGTTAACGGACCCAAAGCACCTATGAACCCCGATATCTACAACGAACTATTCACGGTTGATAAATATACAGCATACGAGAATAAATATTCTTTGCCCATTGCCTTCAGAGTTAACGAAGAAATGGCACAATGGTCCCACGACAACAGCAATCCCTTTGAGGTGCAGAGCGATATGTTCGGCCATGCAACAGGTATATATAACGTTTTCAGCGAAGTTGAAGTAACCGATATTTCGGGCGTTGGCGCAAGCTGTAACGACGCTATGTTTGCGGGCTCGGGATGCTATCCCTACAAAACAGCCGGCGAGGTTGCAGGCTCATCGCTGACCTTTAACCTTGAGGTTGTTCAAAGCGGTAACGTTTATGTTTATCTCAAGACAGGTGCAACAAACATTCAGAGTGTTACCTACACACTCCCCGACGGCAACGTTGTTGCACAGACTATTGATACAAAGCCCTACGTAATGGATCTTGGCTATATGAAAGCCGGCGACACAGTCAAAATTTTCGCCCCCATCAAAGAGGGCAATGAGGGCTATATTTATCTTTATGCCGTAAGCCTTAACCAGGGTGCTTTCGATGCCGGCTACAAACAGCTCAAAGCAGATTCACTCAACATTGAAAGATTTGATGAAACTGAAATAGAAGGCAAAATAAACGTTTCTGAAAACGGCATACTCTACACCTCCATAAACTATGACACAGGCTGGTCTGTATATATCGACGGCGAAAAAGTATCTCAAGATAAAATCGTGTCAATCGGCAACGACGCTCTTCTCGGTGTTGAAATCACCAAGGGTGAGCACGATGTAAGATTGAAATATACACCTAAAGGATTAATAGAGGGTTGCATAATCTCGGGTGTTACCTTGGTTATAATGCTCATTCTTCTTTATATCAGCAAAACAGGCTTTTTTGAATTCAAGCCTGAATTATATAAAGAAGAGGAGGCTGAAACAGTTTTTGAGACTGTTGATGTCCCTGTTGCTACTGAAGCTGCGGATGAAACAAACAGCAATACAGACGAATAATTGAGGGGTAAATATGTTTGCTAAAATAAAAAGTATAGGGCTCCTTGGTCTTGAGTCCTATATGATTGACGTTGAACTTAATATAACCGGCGGCAAATTCACCGTTGACGTTGTTGGCTTGCCGGATACTGCTGTAAGCGAATCGAAACAAAGAGTTGTTGCTGCAATAAACAACTCAGGTCTTCAGATGCATATGAGTTCACACCACACCTTTAACCTCGCACCTGCCGACATAAAGAAGGAGGGCTCCGTCTATGATTTGCCAATGGCTGTTGCGGTTCTTTCAGCCACAAAGCAAATAAGGGGCGATTACAAGGACGCCGTTTTTGTGGGCGAGCTTTCCCTTTCGGGTGCCGTTAAGGGCATTAAGGGTGTTTTGCCAATGGTAATTGCGGCTAAAGCCCACGGCATCAAGGACGTTTACGTTCCCTTTGACAACTGCTCAGAAGCCGCTGTTATTGAAGGAATCAACGTTTACGGTGTTTCAACTCTCAACCAGCTTGTTAACCATATAAACGATACGGTGAAAATTGAGCCCGTTGAGTTTCAATCCTTCAGACACTATGATTTACCCGATTATCTACCCGATTTCAAGGATGTTAAAGGTCAGTTTGCGGCAAAGCGTGCCTTGGAGGTTGCCGCCGCAGGCGGGCACAACGTTATGATGATTGGCCCACCCGGCTCGGGTAAAAGCATGCTTTCAAAGCGCATACCGTCAATTTTGCCCGATATAACGGTGGAAGAAGCACTTGAAACTACAAAGATTTATTCATTATCGGGTCACCTTTCAAAGGACAAGCCCATAATTAACTACCGCCCATTCAGGGCACCTCACCACTCCGTTTCACCCGCCGGTCTTTCCGGTGGCGGAACAATACCTAAGCCCGGCGAGCTTTCACTTGCCCATAACGGCGTATTATTCCTCGATGAATTGCCCGAATTTTCAAGAAGCACAATGGAAGTTTTGCGCCAGCCTATTGAAAACGGCACAATTACAATATCCCGTGCGGCTTGCGCTCTGACATACCCTTGCTCGGTTATGCTTGTTTGTGCAATGAATCCCTGCCCTTGCGGATACTTCAGCCACCCCACACGTGAATGTACCTGTCCCAAGGGTGCGCCCGCCCGCTATCTTTCAAAGGTATCCGGTCCGCTTCTTGACAGGCTTGATATACATATAGAGGTCCCGCCCGTTGATTACAACAACCTTTCCGACACAGATGAGGCTGAGCCCTCCGCAATGATACGTGAAAGAGTCAATGCGGCAAGAAAAATTCAGCTTGAACGCTTTGAGGGAACGGGTATAAGCTGTAACGCACGAATGAACTCTGCATTAACAAGAAAGTTTTGCGTGCTTTCCGAAGCCGCCTCCAAAACCTTGGAGATGTCCTTTGAAAAGCTCGGCTTATCCGCAAGAGCCTACGACAAAATATTAAAGGTTTCAAGAACCATTGCTGACCTTGACGGAAGCGAAACCATTGAGAACAAGCACATTCTTGAGGCCATACAATACAGAAGTCTTGACAGAAAATTTTGGAAAGCCTGATTAAACTATGATAAAAAAGTTATTCAAAAAACTTACATACACCCAGATAATCGTTCTGAGCTTTGTTATGATGATACTATTGGGCACAATTCTGCTGTGCCTGCCCATATCATCTGCAAGCGGTGAATTCACCGCCCCCATTGATGCGTTATTTACCGCAACGAGTGCAAGCTGTGTAACGGGTCTTATTGTTTTTGACACCTGCACCTATTGGTCACTTTTCGGTCAAATTGTTATTTTAACTCTTATACAAATCGGCGGATTGGGTTTTATGGTATTTATATCCACCTTTTCCGTATTCTTAAAAAAGCGGATTGGCTTGTATGAACGCAGATTGTTAATGCAGGCAGAGGGTAACCTGAGATTGAGCGGTGTTGTGGTTCTTCTCAAACGCATTATTAAAGGCACTCTTCTTTTCGAGGGGCTTGGTGCAATTATCCTTGCCTTCAGATTCATTCCGAAAATGGGATGGGGGCAAGGTGTTTACAATGCTGTGTTCCACTCAATCTCCGCTTTCTGCAACGCAGGCTTCGATTTAATGGGTAAATACGAAAAATTCTCATCCTTCACCCATTTTTCAGATGACCCGATAGTTCTCATAACCATAATACTTCTTATTACTATCGGTGGTATAGGCTTCCTCGTCTGGTCAGACGTTTTAACATTCAAAACAAAGCTAAAGAAATATTCCTTACACTCAAAGCTTGTTTTATCAACGTCTGCAATTCTCGTTTTTGTACCCTTGATTCTGTTCTTAGCTTTTGAATACAACGGCGTATTAAGGGATATGAATTTATTCGACAAAATAGTTAACGCTGCATTTATGGCAGTTTCGCCGAGAACCGCAGGTATGAACACAGTTGACCTCAACGCTATTGGTGACAGCAGTGAAATAATAACCGATATTCTGATGCTTGTCGGCGGTAGCCCCGGCTCCACCGCAGGCGGTTTGAAAACAACCACACTCGCTGTGCTTGTTCTTTCAATGATTGCCGCCGCACGACACGACACCCACCCGCAGATTTTCAAAAGACGTCTGCCCGACGATGCACTAAAACAAGCATCAGCAATTTTCACGGTTTACGTGTCAGCTTCCTTGGTTGCGGCTATTGTAATTTCTGCTATCGAAAGCAGCGACATTACAACTGTTTTGTTTGAAGTCATTTCTGCAGTGGGCACGGTTGGGCTCACAAGAGGAATCACCCCCACCCTCTGCATAGCATCGAAAATTATTATTGTTCTTTTAATGTTTGGCGGACGTGTTGGAGGTTTAACGTTAATGCTATCACTTGCAGAAAAACGTATGAACGTTCCGTTAGACAGACCCGAAGAAAAAATATTGGTTGGTTAAAGGTGAAAAATATGAAATCTTTTCTTATAATAGGCACAGGCAGATTCGGTAAGCATCTTGCAATGAAGCTCATAGAGCTTGGTAACGACGTTGTAGTTGTTGACAAGGATGCAGAAAAAATTGACAGATTAACAACAATTTTCACAGACTCCTTTGTGGGCGATTGCCGTAACGAAGGTGTTCTCAGGTCACTTGGCATAAACAATTTTGACGTGTGCTTTGTCTGCACAGCACAGGATTTTCAGGCTTCGCTTGAAATAACCTCAATGCTCAAGGAGCTTGGTGCAAAATTTGTTGTTTCAACTGCCAACCGTGACAGACAGGCAAATCTGCTTTTAAAAATCGGTGCTGACGACGTAATTTATGCTGAAAAGCAGATCGCAGAAAAAACAGGTATAAGATACAATGCTAAAAACATCGTTGACCTTATACAAATTACCGATGAATATGCAATTTATGAAATCCCCGTGGTTTCGGGTTGGATTGGCAAGACAATTGTTGAAATTGATGTCAGAAAAAAATTCAAGGTCAATATTATTGCAGTTAAAAACGGCGACACCATAACCCCCGCCCCGGGTGCAAACTACACCTTCAGCCAAGGCGATTACATAATGGTAATCGGCAAGCAGGAGGATGTGTTCAGACTTGCTGATAAAAACTAAAAAAATAAAACTGTGTATTCAAAGAGATGAATACACAGTTATTTTTTTATTTCCTTTCTGCGTTAAACGCTGTGTCAACAGCCTTTTTAAAGAGCAGATAGTCGTATTTAGGCTTCCAGTCGTCGCCTATTTCCAGTTTATCAAATTCCTCTTCAGAAACAGCCACGTTCATAACGGTAACGCCCTTGAGCTCGCCGCCCTCTTTATACACCGTATCCCAGAAAGCGTGATGTCCTATATAGGTAACACTTTCGGGAATATAGACGTAGGAAAGTGCTTGATTATAACTGAAAGCATCGGAGCCGATAAATTCAAGCCCCTCGGGTAACGAGTTATAAACCTCGCCGAGAGCTTTCTCTGATGTAAAATGAGTATCGGTCACATCATCAGATTTATATGAATAAATATTGGTAAGCGATGGTGTTGTGCCCCATTGGTCAACCTTCTCGTGAAGCTTGAAAACCGCCAGGGTTTCAATCCTCCTGAGTCCCTCAGGTAAATAGATTTTTCTGAGATTTGCGTAGTTAAAGCACATTTCATCAAGCTTCACAACCGTTGCGGGAACAACATAGGTCTGAACATCTATTTCATATTCGGGTGTGACCTCGTCTTTATAAAGCTCTCTCTCATAGCCGTATTTCCGGCGAAGATATTCGTCGTGGTCACAGGGATAGCAAAGAAGTGCGGTTTTATCTTTATTGTAAAGAACCCCGTCAACGTCGCAGTAGTTGGGGTTATTTTCATCAACCTCAATATTCTGCAATGCCCAGCAGGAATAAAACGCTTTAGTGTCAACAAACTCAACGTTTTCGCCTATTCTGATTGTTTTTATTTTATCATCGCAGTTAAGGGTAAACTGTCTGACTGACGTGATGGGCTTATCTTCATCCTTAACAACTCTAAAGTTGGTATTGGGATCATTGTTGCCGGGAATATACTCAATATCGCTGACATAATCAATATCAAGCTCATAAAGATAACCTGTGTTGCTGAATTTTGAAAACTCAATACCATTTTTGGTTTCGGTATATTCAAAAGTATCATTTTGCAAAGCCATTATACTGAAAAACATAGAAAGCGAAACCGCTATTAAAATAACAATGACGAAAACTGTCTTTTTTAAATTATAATGCTTATAGGGCTTGTTGATATGAGGTGCCGCAAGACCCGGTACCTGATAGGTCCATATTTCGTCCTCCGGAATATCAAGATGAACATCGGTTGCCCAATCGTTAACACTTTTCTTTTCTTTTTTACTCATTCAACTCACCCCCTTAACCTTTATAGCCACCGGAAATGGTGACTCCCTCTTCCTGTGCCTTCTTTTCCGTTACCTCGGCTCGGCGCTTAAGAACCTCCATAACAAGGTTCTGCTTTTTGTTATCGTAATCCCAGAAAAGATACGGAATCGTCATAAGGAAGAAGCCGATTGCATCAACAATAATGGGAATAACAACAATATTTCGTCTTGAACCGTCAAAGAAAAGGATTTCCCAGTTGCTGTTAAAGCCGTATTTCAACAAGAAAATGGGGATTATAAGACCAATAAAGGTTGTGATGGGTCCTGTAAACCAGCCGAAAATACCGGCAAAGCTTTCAAGACGTTCACCCGACAAATACATTTGATAGTCATTGATACGCACACCCATATCATGACCTGCGGTTGTTGGAACGGTCTTTGTCATTTCCATAAAGAAGAGAACTACAATACAGATTGTTCCGCAAAGGGCAAGATTATCACCAAGAGTCCACATTGCAACAGCGATAACGACATTACCGATGGCACGGCTGAGCTGATAGAAAATCATAATCTGTTTGTATGAAAATCTCTTGAGGAAATAGGGGGAAAGCAGATCCGGCGGAGTGCCCGCAAAGGATATGAGTGCAACAATAAGGCTGTATGGCAGACCGCTGAGACGGAACGTGTAGAAATAAAGAATTGTTGCAAAAGGAAGCATACCGTTACCCAAAGCATCAATAAGGTCAACAACGGTTTTAATAAGCAGGTATTTATTCTTCATAACACCCAGCATACCGTCCCAGAATTTAATCTGAACCTTCTTTTCAATGGGCGGTTGAGGAATTCTTTCTTTAATTCTGCCCGCAAGCCCCATTGTAAACGCCGCTGATATGCAGAACGTTATCGGGATAACAAACCTATAAAAGTTGATATCTGCCCATTCGTGGCGGAGCATACCAACAACTGCCGGTAGAATAATCGCAAGAATTGAGTTAAAAATGTGTGATATTTTTACAGGATAGCTTCTGACAAGGATTCTTTCCTGCAAATTGGGGCTGATTCGCTTTGAGCATTCCTCAAGCACGTTACCAAAGCCGAATACGTTGTATGTAGCAAAAAGAAGGTTCGCTACCCAAACACGCGTTGCAACATCTGCAATGTTATAAACGGGAAGCCAGCCGATGAGAATAACCATTACACATTTCGGTATAACGTCACAATAGAGGCTGTATTTATATCTGCCGTATTTGGGAATAAGCTTTTTACGCCAGAATATATTACGGGCACCCACCCAACCCGTATACAGGAAATGGGTACCAAAGGTTTTAAAGCAAGCCGTTGCGTTCATACCCTCAAAGCTGTTGAGAATGGTAATAAACGAGCCCGATTGGTCGAATAGCCTTGAATAGTCAAATAATAACGTTGAAATACCGAACCCCATCATAAGACCATAGACAAGATATACCTTTTTCTCGGTCTTTTTCGGCAAGAAGCCAAGGTTATCGCAAACATACCACCATATAAGTGCAGAAATATAACCCAAGGGCATATTCAAAAGGCCGATAACCGAGAATGTAAGATACGGCAATTTGTAGTGGTGCATAATGAGGAAGCAGCTTGACCAGAAGCCGATATACTCAAGCGTTTTTGTGCCCGTGTAGTTTGCACCGACACCGATTACAACGTCCTTATATTCCTTGTACGGAACATATTTACCCTCGGCTGGGGTATTCCAATGCTCCTTGATTTCGCCGAACAGCATTTTCCCCTTATCGACGATAGAGCTTTTGTTTTCGTTGCTCATAAGGTTCCCCCTAAAAATATATTTATATTATTTTAACACATAATAAACACATTGACAATGTTTTGGGCCTTGACTTTATGCACAAAAAAAGTCGTGTTCTTTTGCCACTGTGAACACGACTGATTTTTTTATTTTTTATTTTTTGTTAGTTTTTCAACGGGAAGCTGTGCAATTATTATTGCAGCAAACACAAGAACGCAACCGAAAATTTCGTTTGCCGAAAGTCTTTCGCCGAAGACAGCTCCGGCAAGAACGGCAAAAACCGACTCTAGACTCATAAGAAGGCTTGCAACCGTCGGGTTGAGGTTTTTCTGTGCAACAATCTGCAGGGTGAAAGCCACGCCCGATGACAGCACACCGGCATAAAAAATTGAAACCCACGCACTTTTTATGGCTTCAATATCGGGGCTTTCAAAGGCAAACATACATATCGTTGAAATAACTGCGGTTACTGCAAACTGAACCAAAGACAAGCGCACTCCGTCAACCGTTTGCACAAAGTGGTCAACTATCATTATCTGAACCGCAAAAAGAAAAGCGCAAAGAATAAGAAGTGCATCACCAACGGTTATTCTGCCGGTTTCGGTTACACAAAGGAAATACATACCGCAAAGAGCAATAGCAATGCACAGCCACAGAACGGGCTTGATCTTCTTTTTCAGAAACAAACCGATAATCGGCACCATAAGAATATAAAGTGTAGTCAGAAAGCCCGATTTTCCCACACCTGAAAGAACAATTCCGTATTGCTGCGAAGCCGATGCAAGGCAAAGCGCAATCCCGCAAAAAAATGCACCTATTACCAGTTTTTTTGAAATAAAGGTCTTATTTTGATTATGCTCTCCGTTACCTACCCTTTTCTTATTATTTTTGTAAATAAAAAATGAAACGGGCAAAAGAACAATTACCGCAAGATATGACCTGAATGCAAGAAATGTAAAATTACCGATTTTTTCAAGCCCCGTGCTTTGAGCAACAAATGCCGTGCCCCATATAAAAGCGGCAAGAATCATCAAAAGTGATGAAAACAAGCTTTTTGAATTTACTTTTTGTAACATAACTACCTCTGTTAACTCATTATACAAACGCTGACTATGATAACACAGTTTTGTATTATTATCAAGAAAAACTGTCGGAATATTAATTCCGACAGTAGTTTCACATAAGATTTTGTCTGACGAGAAGTGCCCGAAGCTTATCCCGCTCCACTCTGTCAAGCGGTCTGTCAACAGAAAGGGATATTGTTGCGGGCTGCATCTGAATCATAAGTGCCTCTATTTTAGCTGTATCCATTTTAATGAGCCCTTTAACGGCACCAAGGCGAACTAATGAAATAAGCTCCATAAACTCGTTGGTGTCAATAAGCCTTGCATATTTGAGAACACCGTATGCTCTGTATATTTTATCCTCTGTAATTGCGTTTTTGAAAATTTCTTCTCTTGCAATTCGCTCCTGTGCCGCAATCTGTAACGCTATGGATTTAAGGTTATCTATTGCCGCTTTTTCAGAAATTCCCAGAGTCAAGGTGTTGCTGAGTCTGAACAAATCGCCCTTTGCCGCAGCACCCTCACCGTAAGAACCCTGTAAGGAAAGACCAAGCTTTGAAACCGTGGTAATGAGCTTTGTTATCTGTGATGCCGCAACAAGTGCAGGCAGGTGAAGAACCACGGAAGCTCTCATACCCGTGCCCAATGCCATAGGATTCTGGGCGAGATAACCGAGGTTATCGTCAAACGCATACTCAAGCTTGCGGTTAAGCTCATTGTCGATTCTGTCAGCCGTTCTGTATGCTTCCTCAAGAGCGAAGCCCGCATACATAACCTGTAGCCGTATATGGTCCTCCTCATTAAGCATAACACTCACCGATTCATCATCGGTAAGAAGTAACGCCTTACCGTCTCTTGATGAGGCGAACTCGGGACTGACAAGGTACCTTTCTGCCAAGGAAACCAACTCGGATTGTGACAAGGTTTTCAATTCGAAATAATTGAAATCATAACCCTCCACAGAGTCAACTGCAGATTTCACAATACTGTTAACCTTTATTTTTTCGGGTACGGATAACCTGGAAGGGAAAGGAAATTGCCTGAGGTTTCTTGCAAGATGAAGACTTGTGCTGATAACAACATCGTTCTGGGCACCTGTGCCGAGATACCATTTTGCACCCATCAGAAAGCACCCCCTTCAGCAATTAAACCGTTTATTTCATCTCTGAGCTTTACTGCAAGCTCAAAATCCTGGTTATCAACCGCAGATTGAAGGGCAACTTTCAACTGTTGAAGCCTTTCATCGGGTGAAAAGCTATTTTCAGAGTGTGGCTTTTTACCGATATGGGTTGCCCTGCCATGCAAACGGTGTATAAGTGGTTGGATTTTGTCGAAGAACGTGACGTAGCATTCGGCACAGCCCATTTCACCGTCCGAAGCAATTTCTTCAAAGCTTTTGTTGCACCCGTGACAACGCACGGTAGAAGCACTTAATTCGTTTTTATGAAACAAATCCTCAAAAAAATCACTGAAGCCGAGGCCGACGCCCGAAAAAGCATCACCATACCCGAGAGAACGGGCACAATCCGAGCAAAGATGAACCTCAGCGGCATGACCGTTTATGATGCGTTTCATATGCATATTCGCTTCGTTTTTATTGCAATTCTGACAAAGCACGGCAAACACCTCAAAAATAATAATCTTTTAATATTATACGATAAAAACTAAAACAATTCAAGATTAAAGTGCAAAACCGTCCTCGTCATCAAATTCCTCGTCAAAATCGAAATCCTCTGCAAATTCATAATCGAATTCATCACTGTCGAAATCACTGTATGAGTTGGATTTTCTTCTTTGAAATCTGTCAAAATCAAAATCGAATGCCACAACGCTCACCTCTTTTCAACCCATATTCTGTTCCCATTTGTTACATATATTCATTGTGTAACAAATTTCTCACAATAACATATTATGCATTGAAAGGGGGTTAAAGAATGAACTGCTTATTCAACGGAAACAACTGCTCCTGGATCATTATCCTTATTATCCTCATTTTGTTCTGCGGTAACGGTAACGGCAACGACTGTGGCTGTGGCTGCAACAACTACCGCGGCAACGATTGTGGCTGCTGCTAAGTAAAAAAACACCCCTATTCTTAACGTTTACCGTTAAGAATAGGGACTTTTTTTAATCCTTTCCCAACAACCAATCAACAGAAACACCGAGTATATTTGAAAGCTCAAACAATTCGTAATCTGCGACAAATCTTGTGCCAATTTCAATTCTTGAAATGCTATCTCTTTCAATTATAATTCCGTTAACCTGCAGCCGTGCCGCCAAATCACTCTGGGTCAGGCGCATTCTTGTGCGAGCCTCGTGAACTCTGTCACCACAGATGTTTTTCTTACCATTATAATCATAAATCTTCATAGCAACCTCCGTGTTAAAAACAAGAATTTTTCTTGACATTAACACATTATTTGCATATAATTGTGTTAAAGATAAGAATTGTCTTTTTATTATGTGGAGGTAATGAGTATGATATGTAACCATTGCAAAAAAGAAATTGAAGATTCGGCAACAATTTGCCCGTTTTGTGAGGGTGAAGTTTCAAGCGAAAAGTCTGTAGAAGAAAAAAAGGCTGCTCCGCCACCTGTAAAAAACGTTCAAACGGCTAAACCTGAAAAAAACTCAAAAGGCAAAACCGTTTTAATCGGTTTGGGTATTGCCGCCGCAGTTATCGTTATCCTCGTTGTTCTTTTACCAATTTTGTTTAACGTAATCGGCAGCCTTACTTCAAACAACAATAACAACGAATGTTCACACCAATGGGCATTTGCAACCTGCGAAATGCCCGAACACTGTATTAATTGCGGTATTACCAACGGCTCTGCTTTAGGTCACAACTACGACTTTAATTCCGGTGTTTGTGTAAACTGTGGCGTTTCAGACCCCAACTTTGTAAACGCAAATGCAAACGCAAACAATAACAATAATAACAATAACAATAATAATTCAAATAATACCCCGACTAATCCGCCTCAGACACAAAGCTCCGAGATTAAAGTCAGCGATATTGAATTCCCACAGGACAGTGCAAGCATACATATCGGTGACACCTTTACAATCGGCTACGTTATCACGCCTTCAAACGCAACGAACAAAACACTCACATGGACAAGCAACAACCCCAATGTTGCAACTGTCAGCAGTAGCGGTGTAATCAAAGGCATCGGTTCAGGTAAAGCAATGATTACGGCAAAAGCTGCAAACGGCTACACAACAGCCTATTTCCACGTTACCGTTTCAGAAGACCTTATTTCACAATGCAAGCTTAACTTACCCACAGTTCCGATAACCTTAAACCACTATGGTTATGATGACAAGGTTCAGTCAACTACAAAAGTCACCGGCATCAGATACGTTATCAAAGAAAACAGCGATGATGGTACAGTTGACGTTGAGCTTTATTTCTCCGGTGAAAAAACATATGACGAAAACGGAGCAGGTCAGAGTGACAGCTGTAAAATCAGCTGGAAGCTTTACGATGCAGAAGGCTACGTTGTTGAATCAGAAACAGTTTACACAACAGCCGTGAAGCCCGGCGAAAAATACAAGGATTGCAAAGAAACAATCTACGACCTTGCACCCGGCACATACACTTTAGAAATCCTCAATACAAACTGATAAAGCAAAAAAGAAGTGACCAAACAATATGTTTGGTCACTTTTTTTAAAATATTACCGAAAGAACTGCTGCTCCAACGCTGAGAACCATCAAGCCCGCCAAAAAAATGCAGAGTCCTCTTATAAACTTCTTAGAAAACATTATTCAATTCCCAAAAGCTCCTTTACGCTTGCTGAAACCGTTGCAAGCTTTGCTTCTGCTTCCTCTCTTGATGTTGCTTTTGCAGTAATATAAATCTTGATTTTGGGCTCTGTGCCTGAAGGTCTGACGATTACTGCATCGCCACTTTCCATTCTGTATGAGAGCACGTTTGATTTCGGGAGACCTGTTTCACCGTCAGTTGTTTTGCCTGTTTTGTAGTCCCCAACCCAAACAACCTTGCTTCCGCAGATTTCTGCCGGCGGATTGTTACGAAGAGAATCCATCATATCAGCCATTTTCTGCATACCTGCCGCACCTTCAAATGCGTAGTTATCAAGCTGATTGAAGAAGAAGCCGTATTTTTCATAGATGCTGTTCATAAACTGCCAGAGAGTTACGCCCTTTGATTTATAGAAAGCAGCCATTTCACAAATGATCATTGCGGCATTAACGCCATCCTTATCACGGGCGTGTGTGCCTGTGAGGTAGCCATAGCTCTCTTCAAGACCAAGAACATATCGCTCGCCTTCACCCTTTTCGTCAAGCTCTGTTACAAGCTCGCCGATGTATTTGAAGCCTGTGAGAAGGTCTGCCATTTCTGCGCCGTATTCTTTGCAGATGGCGGAAATAAGGGGTGTTGTAACAATAGTTTTAACAACAACAGGATTTTCGGGTAATTTACCTTTTTCTTTAAGCTGAGTGAGAATGTATTCACAAAGCATTGCGCCAACCTCGTTACCTGTCATCAGCTTGTATTCACCATTGTCACGAACAGCGATACCAACACGGTCACAGTCAGGGTCGGTAGCAATCATAATATCTGCGGGGAATTCCTCGGTCATTTTAAGACCTTCCTCAAATACCTGACGGATTTCGGGGTTTGGATAAGGACAGGTGGGGAAATTGCCATCGGGCTTCTCCTGACTTTTTACAACACGAAGGTCGCTAACACCCAGTTTTTTGAGAACACGGCGAACGGGCTTGTTGCCTGTTCCGTTAAGTGGTGTGTAAAGAACCTTTATGCCGCTCTTTTTAACAACATCTTTGTTAACAGAGCAATCAAGAACACACTCAATAAATTCATCTTTGAGCCAATCCTCGATATAATCAACGTAATCCTCTGCAAGAGCATCCTCAAAGCTCATTCGTTTGACGCCGTCGAACATATCAACCTTTTTCATATATTCATATGTTTTAGCGGCGGCTTCATCAGTTATCTGGAAGCCACGGGGGTCATAGCATTTAAAACCGTTGTATTTTGAGGGGTTGTGGCTTGCAGTAAGCACAATACCCGAGGAGCAACCGAGTCTTCTCACAGCGAAAGAAAGCATAGGTGTAGGCATAAGCTCAGGGTAAATATACACCTTGATGCCGTTTGCCGCAAGAACGCCCGCGGCACACTCGGCAAAAACGTCGGATTTGATTCTTGAATCGTATGCAATAGCAACTGAGGGCTCCTCAAAGGCTTCGTTGAGGTAATCCGCAAGGCCCTGTGTTGCCTGGCCAACGGTGTAAACGTTCATTCTGTTTGTGCCCGCGCCGATAACGCCACGCAGACCACCTGTGCCGAATTCAAGATTCTTATAAAACCTGTCAAGTATTTCATCTTCTTTACCGTCGATAGCCTTGAGCTCAGCCTGCAAATCAGCGTCAAGCACCGCTTTTTCACACCAACGGGAATAAAGAGCATTAATGTCGTTCATAGAAAAGTTCCTTTCTGTGTATCGTAATCCTTAGTAGTATATCACCATTAAAATATAAAATCAATTATCTGATAAAATTAGTTCGGATTTTAGGCTCATCATCGGGTCTTGTAACACCATTACATTTACCAAGCTCAATACATTTAAGAAGCCAAGCCATATTTCTGCCGAGAGTTCTCATCACCTGCAGACCCTCTTCATCCTTAAGAACGTCCTCAGCCTTTGAGCCGTGGACCATATTCCAATAGCCCGACGAAACAAGCGGCATATTGCTGATTGTAAAATACTTATTCAAAACGTCAAACGCCGCAGTTGAGCCTGCTCTTCGACAGCTGAGAACTGCCGCACCGGGCTTGTATTTAAAATTCTTGCCGCCGGCATAAAAAGCTCTGTCAAGAATTGCACAGATTGTTCCCGATGGTGCCGCGTAGTGAACCGCAGAGCCGAAAATAAAGCCGTCAGCCTCACCCGCTTTTTCTATTAATACATTTGCAACGTCATCGTCGAAAACACACTTTCCGCCGTTATTTGCACAACCGCCGCAACCGATACAACCTCTGACAGGCTTGTTGCCGAGCCAGAAAATCTCGGTATCAATATTGTTTTTGTTAAGCTCCTTTTCGATTTCGCAAAGGGCTGTATATGTGCAACCTTTTTCGTGAGGTGCACCGTTAACAAGCAAAACTTTCATAAAATCACTCTTTCATATCAAAATATCCATAATTTGCATGGGGCTGTCTATAATATATTCAGGCTCCATACTTTCTAAAACACCTTTATCACGAAAGCCCCACGTAACCGCAACACAGGGAAGCCCCGCGTTTTTCGCCGTTTCAACGTCCACCTCGGAATCACCGACATAAATACTTTCGTTAGGAGTTGAACCCATCTCTTCTATACAGGCAAAAACTCCTGCCGGGTCGGGCTTTCTTTTTACGCCCTCTCTTTCGCCGTACGCACAACCAAGCAGGCCCCCAAAGTATTCTTTTGCAAGTATTTTGACGGCAAAATCAGCCTTGTTGGAAACAACCGCTGTTTTAACACCTTTTGCTTTAAGAATTTGAAGCATATCAAGCACGCCGTCATAGGCTTTCGTTTTGTTTGCAGAATTCTGTTTATAGTGCTCTTTAAAATCAGCAAAGCATTTATCAATGATTTTTTCATCGGTATTTTCGGGCACGGCACGTTCTATGAGAAGACGTATTCCGTTACCTACAAAAGCCCTTACCTCTTCGGTTGAACGAAGAGGTAAGCTATTTTTCAGAAGTGCAAAATTAACGCTGTCTCGCAAATCAGATAACGTATCCAGCAAGGTGCCATCCAAATCAAAAACTACTGTATTATATTTCATTCTCGTAACACTCCAAATCAACGACGGTATAGCTTCTGTTAAGAGCCGGTAAAACCTTCCCCTTTAAATCAGCGGTTTTGAATTTAACCGTTGCGGTATTGACACAAGGGTGGCAAGCAAAATACTCGTCGTTGAAAACGTTTTTCTCGATAAGAAGCTCCACGTTTTCTGCCTTGTCAAACATCAAAGAAAGCACAGTCAGCGAGCCGGGTGAAACGTTGAGAAGCTGTTCCATCTGCTCACCGCTCGCAAAGGAAAGGCGTGATGAATTAATTTGTGCCGACAGATATTTCGTTTTAAAGGGCATATCACCCGGTATAAGAAGCATATAAAACTTTGTTTGCTGGCGGTTGCAAAGAAGAAGATTTTTGCAAATTTTGGCATCAATAACCTTTTCAACACCTTCACAAAGCTCAATTGTTGCCGCCTCGTCATGCTCTGCCCTTATGTATTCAACACCGTTTTCCTCAAGGAAAAGGTAGCTTTGCATTTCTTTTTCTGTTTTTGTCGATTCGGGGTGAACCGAAAATGTTTTTTCGTTAATGTACATAATCAATATTTATCCTTTACTGTCAAGCCTTTTGAATTATAGGAGCTTTTCTCACTACCCTTGTATGCCTTGACTGTGTATGTGTATGTTTTTCCTTTTTTAGCTGTTTTGTCGGTAAAGCTGACTTTGTCGCTTCCCTTGACCTTTCCGACTCTTTCCCAAGAAGCGGAGCCCGTTTTGCGGTAGATAATGTATCCGTCAGCGCCGGTAACCTTTGACCATTTCACAACAACACCCGATTTAGTGCTTGTTGCACTCTTTAAAGTAGGAGTTTTAATTGCCACTATTTTCAAGCCCGATGAATCATAGCTTGATTTAATACTTCCGTCATAGGCTTTAACAGTATAGTAATAGGTTTTGCCGCTTTTAGCTGTTTTGTCGGTATAGGAGGTTTTTGTTGTCTTGCCGAGATTTTCCCAGCTACCGCCCTTTAATTTTCTGTAAACGATGTAGCCGTCAGCCCCACTCACCTTTTCCCAGGTGAATTTAACACCGCTTGCTGTGTTTGAAGCCTTTTTCAAAACAGGTGCGGCAACGTATAAAATACCTTTAGCTGTTGATTTTTCGGATTTGCCTGCTTCATTTACGGATTTCACTACATAGTAGTATTTAGTACCGCTCTTAGCAGTTTTGTCGGTATAAGAGGTTTTTGTGGTTTTGCCAAGGTATTTATATGAACCGCCGCTTACCTTACGGTAAAGAGAATAGCTGTCTGCACCCTCAACCTTGCCCCAGGCAATTTTAACACCGTCCGATTTGTTTGAAATAGCGCTGATAACGGGTTTTTTGCACAAAAGCTGAGGAAGCTTCTTTGACTCAAAAACCTTTCCGCATTGAGTGCATTCAATATATTTTTTACCCGCCTTGTGAACGGTAGCCTTAACAGTTATCCAATCACTTTTGGTGTGGTCGGTTGATTGGTAATGAATACCGCTACCCAACAAAACACCGTTTGAAGAAGAAATATCAATTTTATCCCATTGTGATTTTGTGCCTTTATAGAACACATATCTGAACCCATCACAATTTTCAAAAACATCTGCACCAATTGTTTTAATGCTTTCGGGAATTATAGCTGATTCAAGCTTTCGGCAGTTTCCGAATGCACCGTCACCAACAGAAACAATTCCGTCGGGCAACACAAGTTTTTCGATGCCGTTACAGCCATAAAAAGCATCCTTGCCGATTTCCTTGACACCTTCAGGAAGCTCTAAATCGTCAATCGCAATACAGCCCGAAAAAGCGCTTTCACCAATGGTTAAAAGCTTATCGTGAAACACTACTGTTTTTAAGGTCGCACAATCGTTGAAAGCATAATTGCTTATCGCCTTTATGCTTTCGGGTATTGTAACCTTTTGAAGACCTGTGCAACCGAAAAACGCACCCTCAGCCATAGTAACAGTGCCGTCCTTGAAAGAAAATTCACCATTTGGGACACCGTTTGATTTAATAAGATGGTTGCCCACGTAAAGAGCCTTATTATCCCAATTATTATCGTCATCATAAAACGCTGTGCCGAAAAGCACCTGTTCACCAATGGTTGTTACACTGTCGGGAATAGTAATTTTATCAAGCTCAAAGCAGGCATAAAAAGCACCGTAGTTTATACTTTCAACACCGTCGGGTATATAAACCGCTTTAAGGCTCATACATTCAGAAAATGCGAGAGCATCAATAACCCTGACACCTTCGGGAATTTCAACATATTTCAAGCCGTTGCATCTGCTGAATGCTCCGTATTTTATTTCGGAAACGCTGTTGCTGATTTTTAAAGCTTCAAGTGCGGTACAGTTTAAAAACGCATTTTCACCGATTTCTTCAACGCTATCGGGGATTACAACACTTTTTAGCTCACAGCAATCCTCAAATGCGCTGTCGCCGATGCTGACAACACTCGATGGAATATTTATTTCAACAAGACCGTCACAACCGAAAAACGCACCTCCGGCAACGGTTTTAGTGCCGTTTTTAATATCAAAACCACCGTTAACCGCTTCGGGCTTCACTTTTATAAGATGGTTACCGAGATAAAAACAACCGTTATCCCAATTGCTTTCATCAAGATAAACTGCACAGCCCGCAAAAACATTGTCGCCGATGCTGTTAACGCTGTCGGGAATGTAAACCTCGTCAAGCTTTTCGCAACCGCTGAATGCACCGTAGCCAATTTCCGCAACGCCCTTTCCAAGGGAAACGCTTTCAAGCGAATTACAGTTATAAAAGGCTTCAACGTCGATTGTTTTAACGCTGTCGGGCACGACCACCGCCGTAATACCTGAGCAGTTGTAAAATGCCCCGTAACCGATTTTTTCAACGGGCAATCCGTTATGAGTTGAGGGGATTGTAACCTCACCGCTCAAATCCTTTCTGCCCGCAAAAACAGAGTAAGATTTGCCGTCATCGGAAACAACAAATGAAAAATCGCCATCCGCCGCAACCGATGAAACCGCAAAGGGCACACCTGAAATCAAGCCCAAAACAATTACCAATGATAAAATAATACTGATAGCACGTTTCATAACTCTCACCCAATCTGTTTATTTTAATACAAATTCAAGGTTTTTTCCGCCGCTTCACGCAGACAGAAGCCTGTCAGAATTACTGCGTCTGAATTATATTTTTCGGTAAGCTCTGCAAGGTACTCCATATTTTCATCCGTCGGATTTTCACGTGTTTTGCAGATTTGGTCAAGCAAATCACAGCACATACCGAATTTTTTAACCCACTTTTTCATTTCTGCAAAAAGCGGAACGGTTTCGTCACTTATCATCTCAAAGCAAGAACGCATTTTTGAATTATATTCTTTAAATTCGTTCAATGCGCCCTCAAAATCGCCTTTTGATGCAAGGAAATTTATATGTGATAATTTTTCGCTCATATATGCTGAGCTGTATTTTGAAAGGCAGGAAACACCGAGATGATCTGCAAAATAACTGAACAAATCCGCCTTATCCCCCAAAATTTCTTTGTGGGCATTTTTGAGAGATTCTTGGGGGTTATATGCCAACGGATTCCAAAGATAATCCGCAATGGTCATAAGGGGAATTTTGGAGCATTCGGCATATTCCATAACGTTTGAAATTAGCCCCTCGCACTCTTTATATAGCGCCTTATCCCTACCGATTATTGCACCCAGGTGCATCTCCTGAAACATTTCACAATCGTTAACGGGGTAATTATCCCAATAAAGAGGCTTGTGGCTTGTTGCGTCAAAAAGCTCCTTTGCTTCACGCACGGTAAGAACTCTTGAGCAGATCTCGGCACCTGTCCAGAAAAGGCTGACATCGGCAGAAATGCCTTTGCCGAATTTTGAAATATATTCACCGTGTTCGTCGCCGCTGTACTGAGTGGGGCAAACAGTGAGATTGATTTCGCTGTCGAACTCTTTCAAGGCTTTATATGTGTCGTTTACAAGCCTTACGTGGGCATCAACAACGCTATCATACACCGCCGCATCCTCATCATACTGAAATTCACCGGGGATATCGTCAAGCAAAAGACCAAAATTTTTAACCCCGATTTCATAAACGCTTTTGATTTTGTTTATCAAAGCGTTAAAATCCTCAGCAGAAGTGTATTTATAAGATAGGCCGGGACCGACACACCAATAAAATGAAAGATAATTATCGGTTGCCTCTTTATATAAATCCGCCAGATTTTTGTATTCTGCTTCGGGATAAAAATCCTTCCACTTTTCTCTGTGGTAAATGTCATCCTTAGGAGCATAGTAGAATGTATTCATTCCGTATTTCGCCATAAGCCTCATAACAGAATGCCTTTTTTCCGTGCTCCAGGTTTTGCCGTAAAAGCCCTCGATGTATCCCCTTTTAAAAAACAATGGATAATCTTCAACCGAGCCCACATACAACTCGCCGTTTACAATCATTTTTGAAAGTGTATTAATCGCTCTGAAAACACCCTTTTCACAAGAAGCAATAACAACACATTCACTTTGACCGATTTCAAGAAAATATTTTTCATCTGAAAATGAATCTGTTTCTTTTACACATGTAGTCTTTTCGCTATTTTCAATTTTTACGGTTACTTTATATGAACCGGTAGAAGCTATATTGTATGAATCAAGCACCCTTTCGGCAACCGGCACACATTCGCCCTGCACAGAAACGGCGCAGATTTCAAGTTTATTTTCACTTAATTCTGTTTTTGCGGGAACAGGAAATATCATAAATGCTTTATCTCCTTTTTATATTTTTCAACAAGCTTTTCGTTTATTTCGTCGCCACCGTCAATATTGGAGCTTGCAAAATGCTCCGGCACGTAGCCGTTTTTTACGCATTTTTCAACAGCTGATGCAACAACGGCATTAAGAATCAATGCTCCGCACACCGTGGATGTGGGGCAGATTTTACCCTCAACTCCCTCAAGCTGCAAGGTGGCATCACCAACACAACCGAAATTGTCAAGAACAACATCTGCAATTTCACACAGCCTTTTACCGCTTTTGTGACGTGACTCACCCGCAAAGGTATGGTTAAGATTCGTAAGGGCAATAACCGACACCTGTTTCTCTTTGCAAAGCAAAGCCATATCCACCACAACACCGTTCCTGCCGGAGTTTGAAATAATGATTATAACGTCACCCTGCCGTATGCGGTATTCTTCGAACAATTCCTCTGCAAAGCCGTCTTTTCTTTCGGCAATGGTGCTTTCAGATGCAGATTCGTGAAGCATCAATACAGGTCGGAGTATAGGCTGTATTCTCACAAGACCGCCTGCCCTGTAGAACAATTCTTCTGCCAGCATATGGGAATGACCCGTACCAAACAAAAACACATTGCGGTCATTCATCAGCGCCTCTTTGAGGAGCTCCGCCGCTTTTTCGGCATTTTCTTTACCGTCTGTTTTTATTTTATCAATTATAGTCTGAATGTTTTCAATGTACTCTGTGTATTTATCTGTCATAAGCTTTGTGCCACCTTTAATGCGCCTCGCTGTGGAGTCAGCGAAAGATGTTCTGTTTTCAAATCGGGGAAAACCTCGGAAATATCGTTTCTGAAGCACTCTTCAAATAGCCTGTTGTTTTTAAAAACACCACCGTAAAGATAAAGATGTGTGCATTCGCCAAGCTCATCGAGTAAAGAAATAACCGTTCTCGAAAAGCCATGAGCTTCATTTAAAATAACAGTTTTCGCAATAACATCCTCGTCTGAAATTGCACCAACCTTTTCTGAAAAAGATGCAAGAACGTCTTTTGTCATATCGTCGGAATATAATTTATCTATTGCATCTCTCAGATTATTAACACCGAAAAAGCTGCAAGCTGCATTAACGAGGGGAGTTGTTTTATTTTCATCATATAAAATGAACGCGGCTTTCAGAGAATTTACTGCAATCGAATATGCCGAGCCCTCGTCACCTGCTATATGGCCCCAACCGCCTTTGACGATAGTTTCACCGTCTTTTTCACCGATTGCTATTGAGCCTGTTCCGCAGATTGCAACGGCACGGCACTTTTCTTCGCCCGCCGCCTGCAGGGCAACGTAAACATCACTGTTAACATGTAGCTTTTCTGTTTCAAAAATGCCGTCGCACAAAGCACGTGTCACATCAGGGGTTGCCTCACAATCAAGCGCCGAGCAGCCTATGCACACGCCACTGAAGCTGACTTTGCCCAGAGATTTATAAATTTCATCAAAAAGAGAAGAAAGGTTTTCTCTTGCTTTAGCCATACCAACGGAATAAAAATTAATGGTTTTTCCTACGCCTTCAAAAAGCACGTTGGAGAACTCGTCGGAAACAACTGCAACAGTTTTTGTTCCTCCGCCATCAATACCGAGATAATACTTCACAAGAAAACCTTCCTTCGTAAATCAGTCTGAAATCTCAAGTTTTTTTGCCATATCCATAAAGCCCTTCATAACCGAAGAGCCTGTTTCATTACCCAAGGATACAAGCTCGTGATAGTGGTTTGCAGGGTCGCCCATTGTGTAGTCGTTATCGGGCACAATGTAGCCGATAGCATCATTTGCGAGACCAAAGGCTATTGTATCTTCACCGAAAATTTCACGCACGCTCGGGTAACCGAAATCCTTGTGTGAAACTGCACCGTCTGCAAAAAGCGATGCACCGCCTGTCAGCAAGTCACAACAAAATTCGCCGGGTACCATTGCAACCTTCAGCTCCTCACCGAATTCGATATAGCCGATTTCTGAATAAACAGAGTATTTGTTTTTGCCCTCTGTAATAACCTTGAAGTTTGCAAGCTTCAGCTTGCCTGCCAAAGCCATTACGGGGTTATTTATGGGTATTTTAACTTCTGCAATTCTTATATTGAGAAGGGGCTTAACCTTTTTCTCTTTAACAGGCTCCCAGCCCTCACACCAAAGAGTGTATTTACCGCCGAACTGAGCAGAAAGCGCCATATCGCTCACAATTTCTTTTTCGTTATAAAGAATCTTGTCTTTTTTGATTTCGTTAAGAGATTTTGTGAGAGAAAGAGCCATTCTGCCAACCTCTCTGCCGAACCTTGCAGATTGCTCGTAACGGTGCTCAAACTGAATACCGTCGTTTGATTTTTCACGTTCCATATATATGGCACATATAGCGCCGTTGAAGAACATAAAGTTATAACCCGCTTTGTTTATGATTTCGCCCATATAGTGAACGTAATCACCGCTGAGACGCCTGCCCGAGCCCTCCTCGTCACTAACGGGGAGACCTGCACAATCGGGGTGAGCAGGTAAATTAACAATCATTGTGGGTGTTTTCTCTTTATTATCGGGCTTGAACGTGAGCCTTGTCATATCGGTGACAATACTGGGGGCAGAGGGACGATTTCTGTTTGAGAAATAGTCCTCTGTAATATCCTTCTGAGCAATATACAGCTCACCCTCGCACATATCCGCAACGGCTTTAATGAGTGTATCGCTGACACCGTCGCACAAAAATCGCATATACTGTTCATCTGCACCACGTTCAAGGACACCTTTACCCTTGCGGTTTTTTCTGAAGTTTCTGATAAGTTTTCCCGGGAAATCTGTCCATATACCCTCGGTATCAACACAGCTGTGTGTATGGGTTGAGCAAACGTTCACGGAAGCAATTGCTTTATCCGGGAAAAGCTTTTCAAACTTTTCTTTGAATTTCCTTCTGATAACTCTTATATCTGCGTTTGTTGTGCCGATGCAGTCAATGGTGCAGAAAACAGAAACACCTCTGCCGGAGCCGTCGTCAATGGCAATGGCTCTGCCCTGCATATCGTCAACAACCTCTTCGATAAGGTTCTGAAACTTGTTGTCGGGTGAAATGTAGCCACCCATATAGTAGTTTCTTTTTGCATAATCAAGGGGTGTAAGATTTATGTTGGCATAGCCAAGACTCCACCTCGCTTTTTTCGCGGGCTTTTTAAGAAACTCCCCTGTTCCTTCAAAGAAGTTTTCCGTAACGTATGCCTGAGGCTTTATGAAGTCGTTACCGTCTTTAAGAGAATTTGCAAGAGCCTGAACAACGCCTGTAATGGCTTTGTCGGTCAATGCTATTTTTTTATCCTTATCCATTTTAATCACCGAAAGGATTTCTCCTCACCTTTCTTCAGATTTCAGATTTTTTTCATTATTGCCGCTACGTTTTCGGCTATTGTTTCATTTGTAAGGTAGCCCAAGGAGTTTGTTTCGTGGTAGTGACGTCTGTCGTGAACGTCTGTACCTTGCTCAATGTAGGGCTGTGTTTTATGAAGAACGTAATCGTTTGGTGTGACACAATAACCTGTCATATCGTTTGTTACACAGTAAACGAGCAAATCCTTGTCGCCAACTATATCAATAATGGGCGTGGGATTGATTTCCGTTCCCTTACCGGTTGCAGAAAGCTCTGCTTCAGCCGCACCGCCGTAAACAACCTCGGGGAAGGGCTCACCGGGAAGCATAAGAATTTGTTGTGTACCGAGCTTTATGTAAACCATCTCTGTTTGAAGAGCAAGACCCAAATCGCCCTTATCGCAGGCATATCTCTGAGAAGAGCAGGCTTTGATAATTGCCATAAGCGCAAGAAGACCGTTATCAACAGGTGAAAAATATTTGTGTTGAAGCACCTTTATTTCAACAGGCATTTCTTTGTCGTTGCAGATAGCGAGAGCCGCCTTACCCAAGGTTTCGCCCTGAATCCTTGTTCTTTCGGGTTTATCCTCACAGAAATCGCCGGGGTCAACCGCACCGATAGCGCCAACACCGTAAAGCACGTTTGTCTTTTTTGCGTCGTTGATTGTTTTTCTTACCCAATAGGGATAGTCTGCACTGCATTCACGGTTGTCGCCGCCCAATGTGTTGGGGTGAGCCTCATAGTTAAGGAACCAGGTCTCTTCACTGCCGTCATCGGGAACAAATCTTGTTCTTGTAAGAACGTCGTGCATTGCGTTGGGCTCACGCTTGCAGAACTGAGCCTCGGGAACAGAAACTGTGCCAACGTACAATTTACCGCTCTTTCTGTTTTCATAAGCCTCACGTGCAACCGCCTCAAGAGATTTGAGAAGAAGCTCCATATATTCAGGGTCTTTACCCGACTGCAATTTGTAAAGTTGACCCCAATAACCAACGGTGTCAAAGCCTGCGTGAGTGTGAGTGCAGGAAACAAACACGCCCGCACATTTACTTTTCGCCGAAAAATCCTTGAGAGCATCACGAACAATGTTGAGCTCGAAGTTTGTCAGACCGATAATATCTGCACTGATATGAATATAGCCACCGTTATCATCTGCGCCAATCCACATTGCGCTGACTGTAATGGGGTCGTGAACCTTTTCAATAACGTGGCCCATTCCGTGACCCGCTACCCAATATTTTTTTGCGTGGATATCTGCAGGCATAACCTCTTTAACAGCGTAGCCGCAAACGTAACTCTCACCCGTGATAACAACCGGGTCGTTAACCTCAAAGGGGGTTGCCTTTATACCTTTCTTTGCAAGTTTTTTTGAACTTGATTTCGCAAGTGAGCGAACCGCTTTAGCGGCAAATTCATTAAAGCCCATAATAACACCTCATAAGTAATATTTATACATCTTTATTTTACCAAATACATACAAATAAAGTCAACGAAATAACTTACAAATACACTCCTTATAAATTGTTTAAAAACACGAAAAAAGAGCCGATGCTCAGCACCGGCTCAAAATACAAATCAATAGTTTTCTTTTCTTACCTGGAAATATGCCTGAGGATGGTTGCAAACGGGGCAAACCTGGGGAGCCTTTTTACCCATTACAAGGTGACCGCAGTTGCGGCATTCCCACATTGTTTCCTCTGCCTTTTCGAAAACAGCCTGCATCTCGACGTTGGAAAGAAGCTTTCTGTATCTTTCCTCGTGAGTTTTTTCAACTTCTGCAACAAGTCTGAACTTTCTTGCAATTTCTGTGAAGCCCTCTTCCTCTGCCTCTTTCGCGAAATTAGCATACATATCAGTCCACTCATAGTTCTCGCCTGCGGCGGCTGATTCAAGGTTTTCGGCTGTTGTGCCGATGCCCTTGAGCTCTTTGAACCACATTTTTGCGTGTTCCTTTTCGTTGTTTGCGGTTTCCTCAAAAATTGCGCAGATTTGCTGGTAGCCCTCTTTTCTTGCTACGGATGCAAAATAAGTGTATTTGTTTCTTGCTTCACTTTCGCCTGAAAATGCTGCACGAAGATTCTGTTCTGTTTTTGAGCCTTTAAGTTCCATAAAAATTCTTCCTTTCTGCTTGTTATTAGTAATGTTTCCCATCGGAAATTAATTATACTATACTCTCAGAATAAATATTTGTCAATGCACAACTTGTTAAAAGATTGCCAATGTTTTTTATATTTTTTTACAATGATAAAAGTTAATTTATTGACTTATTACCCCAAATGTGATAGTATCATTTCAAACTCATATTAAAGGAGACAATACTATGGCAAAATTAAAAGATATTGACAAGGCTGCTGAAGCTAAGGG
>SVOT01000008.1 GCA_015066225.1 Oscillospiraceae bacterium | reverse complement strand
ATAAGAAACCAATTAGAAGAAGATTACGCAGCAGACCAACTGAGCCTCAAAGAGTACACAGACCCGTTTACGGGTGCCAAGAATAAGTAAGCAAAAATAAACAGCCGCTCGTGAGCGGCTGCTTGAGATTGTAATGCGGTGCTAAACTTTCAGTGCCCCTTCGAGGGGCTAAGCCAGCATTCGCCCCTTATAGGGGCAGAGCAAACCACCAGTTTACTGGTGGTTATGATTCCAAATGCGCAAATATATCTGCTCACTTGGATGTCAACAATTGCACCGCAGTAGATAAAGAAAAGGGATTGAGCAACCAGAGATTAGGATGTTCTGTGCATGAGCACGTATTCAAAATAGAATGTCAACTGGCATCCCGTTATCATGGCATTTCAAGTCTTAGTAAAGCTACGTCTTCTTTGTGGTCTTGTGGCTTTATTTGAGATAACACTTTTTCTTCAACAGGCTGTGACCAATAAATTTTCAGGGATTTTCTAGCTCGAGTTATTGCGGTATAGAAGATGCTATGGGTTATCAATTCATCTATTTCTTCAGTGATGATAACTTTTACCGAGTCGTATTCTAAGCCTTGTGCCTTATGAATAGATACTGCATAGGCAATTTGGAAAGGAACAATGGCTTTTGAAGGTCCTTCGTCATCTTCGTCTGTGGTCTTATTTTTATTAACGACAAAACGAATGATAGAGTTACCGTTAGCGGCAGTTCCAACTATGGTAAAATCCATATCCTTCATATCCATGTCTATGAGTGGTCGATCTATTTCTATATCAAACTGTATTCCTTCTGTAGCTTTCCCCTCGTTCAGCAAAAGAAAATCGACAATACGACCAGTCATATTGTTATGAATCACGGGAAGCTGATCTTCTGTACGAGTGAAAAACTTGTCCGACGCATCGTTGAATAAGATAGGGTCGCCTACTTTATAACGTTGTATTCCTCGCCATATTGCCTTGCCTGTATTGCTTTCTTGTAGGAAATGGTTAATATTGTTTATGCCATACAGACCACCATAATTGAGACATAAAACGACCTCACCTTCTCTAGCCGGAGCAAAGATTGATTTGTCCAAATCGGTAGAGTAACCATAAGTTTGAAGAAGATAATATATGTCCCCATTCATTTTTCTGACATCGTTCCAAACATTCAATAGAGCAGCAGAATCACTTCTATAAGGTGTTGTGAGTTCACATACTGCAGTTTGAGGAAGGAAGAACCGTACTGCATCAAACCAATTTCCGAATTCTATTGACTCAATCTGGTAGGTGTCGCCAACCAACACGAGCAACTCGAAGTTTGCTCGTTCAAGGACTTCTCTCATATCTTGATTGTTTACCGTACTACACTCATCAATTATTAGAATATCAAAGGTTGTCTTGCCCTTATATTTGTTGCTTGTGAACTTTGATATGGTCATAAAAGTACTGTTTGCAGATGCGGTAACTTTTCTTCTCATATTGTTTACAGCAGGATTGGTTTGAGCTAAATAAAGTCTTGATTTGCTCGCAAACATGTTCGATATATGATTAATCAAGTATGATTTTCCGGTACCGGCAGAGCCATATATGAGAGCAACTTTCGAGTGAGAAAACATGTTGAGTAGAGCAGCTTTTTTCTCATCACTATTGACTTGATTGGTTGTCTGCATCCAATAGTTTGCCATGTTGGTATAATTGTCTATACCATTTTGGGTAAGATTCTTTATTGTCCTAATTATAGATACAGTATCTTCCTTGTAATGTTCGATGAAAAGATGATTATATTTTATAACCATTTTGCGAAGTTGTTGTTTCTCCGAATGGTATAGCTGCTGATTGTAAGTGGCAACCAGGGATTCCACATCATCAAAGTTGTCAAGCTTATATTTGCCATCCTCCGTTTTTTCGAGCGGCGTAAATAGAATGTTTTCTCTTTCTGTATTGTTTTGGACGACCCAAGCCAAAAGCTCGTGCTCACGTCCCTTTACATCAAGGCAATCAAACAAATCCGATAAGCTGGGAACGTGATTTTTTAATCCAGAACAGAAAGGCATCTCGTCAAAAGGGATACATTTGTTGTCCAAATAAAGATCAGAAAGATTGCTGTTTTTTCCTACATGTACGTATTTGTTTTCAAAACGATCATAGTACCAGATATCTTTATATTGCTTCCTAAGTACACGATTGGTTAGATGGTGCAACAAGTATCGCAGTATATTGCTTCCGGGTGCGTTTTGTTTTATTATATCGCGACATTTTTCAAGACAATCAAAAAAGTGGATGGCTTTTGTCGAAGGAACAAGTTGGCTTCTGAGTTTAGCAAAGGCCTCATCGGAGAACATTATTACTTCTGATAAGCTGAGGCCTGTTTTAGTAAGGAATTGACTGATATTGCGTTGTTCTGCTGAGCCGTAGTCTCTTAGTGAATTGTCAAGAATTCTATTGAAATTTTTTAACTCACAGGGGCGAATATTAACCTCCCAATCGACAATAACACGAATTGGCATACGCTGATCAAAAAACTCAATGCTATTGTCAGCTATAGCAAACTTGACCGCGTAGTAACTGGTAATTTCCATGTCTGTAAAAGCAATGATGCTGTCGGTTTTACTTGCAGTGTCATTTGCAGGGACAAATGCAACTTCGTAATATATTTTGTTATTGATGAAAAATGGTTTGATTTTTTGAACGTAAAACCTATCGTAACGGAATCCGCCATGAATAGGAGCATTATACCTATCAACTACGGTAGCAATTTTAGTATAGTATTCTGTGAGTTCATCATTAGTGTCTAAAGGGAATTGTTCTAGGTTTTCGAGTACCACCATAGAGTATTTGTCATATAGAAATTTCCTGATTCGGAACAAATATTCATAGTATCTTATCATGAGTCTCTCGGCATTGTGTTCTTTGAGCACACGATGAGATGATGATACTTGAAGGAAGTGGTGAAATCTAGATAAGTGTATTAACTGCGGCTCGTTTTTTACGTACTTAACCGCGGCTTTTAGATTCTCGTGAGTGTCTTCAATATCTCCACCGTTAGCATATTCTTTAAGAATGATGTGTTCTACAAAATGGCGCAAAGATTCCAAAACTTCTTGAGAAACCTCTCCGCGTGTTGATTCGCCCAAACGACTGATTTGGCGACAAATAATCTTGTTGCTTTCATAAATTGCCTCATCTACTTTTAACATTCCCGAAATCACGGTTTTGCACCTCCATTATTATATGATTCTATACAAAATGTGAGACTTTGTTGATTATCGCATTTATTATACCATATTTTGCTCAGTGTTTCAATGTAACTACAGGATAGTGTTTTAATTGCACCGCAGTAAACAAAGAAAAAGCGTTTCGCAAGATATACACCTTTCATTTGTGGCGAAAAACCGACAAATGCTGAAATCGCAGTATTTCTCTGCCGAAAACTGTTGCTATTTGGCGTGCGGTGTGGTATAATGATAGTTAGTGATAAAATGCACTGACTATAACTACTTATGAGGTGTAATACAATGGCTGCAAGCTATAAGAAATTGTTTAAACTTCTGATTGACCGGGACATGAAAAAGAAAGAACTCGCCGAAAAAGCCGGCATCAGCATCGCCACCATCACCAAGATGGGCAAAGATGGCGCTGTTGTGTCGAGTGATGTGCTCGTGAAGATCTGCTCGGCACTAGGTTGCACCATGGATGATATAGTTGAGATCGTGCCTGGACGGGAGGAAAACTAATATGGGTAAGAAAGTGATGACCGAAGTCGAAAAGAGCATCCACGAGGAATCTGAGAAAATTAGCGAAGCAAGAAAGGCTATCAAGGCACGAAAGCAGATAATTGATAATTCAGATATTATACCCGAAGAATTAGCAAATGACGATTGGAAAGCCAAAGAGTTTTCGTTTCCCGGTAACACTGTTAGAATAGGCACGATCTTTAGCGGAATAGGTGCTATTGAACATGCGTTTCAAAGATTGAAATTGAATCATAGGATTGTTTTCGCGGGAGATATAGATGCTAATTGTAAAAAAAGTTACTTTGCCAACTATGAAATTAACGAAGAAGATTGGTTTACTGATGTTCGAGACTTTAATGCCTCGAAATATAGAGGGAAAGTGGATTTCGTTGTAGGTGGTGCTCCTTGTCAGGCTTTTTCCATGGTTGGAAAAAGACTTGGTTTTGAAGACGCACGCGGTACGCTGTTTTACGAGTTTGCCCGAATTGTCAAAGAAACAGACCCAAAAGTTTTTCTTTTTGAGAATGTTAAAGGTATGCTCAATCATGACGGTGGACGCACTTGGAGAGTAATTCATGATATTTTTGAAGAATTAGGATATGACGTTCACTTTCGCGTGTTGAACAGTAGAGATTATGGTATCCCTCAAAATAGAGAGCGTATTTTCTGCCTTGGCTTCAAGACCAAAACGGAGTTTCGCTTTCCTGCTCCAATAGCTCTAGAGTACAGAATGTATGACTTTTTAGAGGATTATGTTGATACTAAATATTTTCTCCGAGAAAAAGGAATCAAATTCGTTACAAGTCAAAAGAACAGAGAAAAAAGTTATACGCAAGTGAATGGAGATATTGCTCTTTGTCAAAAGCGTAATCAGCAGTTTAATTGGCATGGTGATTTTGTGTATCATCCTGTAGTTGAAGGAGAAACATTTGAAGAGGGATTTGACGAGTTTATTTTTGACGTAAAGGATGTCGAGGAAAAATACTATCTCTCTGAAAAGGTTGCCAAATATGTATTGGCTGGTGGTACTAAGAATTTCAGAACTTCCACAGAAACTGATCTTGATGTAGCAAGACCGCTTTTACAAACAATGCATAAGATGCATAGAGCCGGCGTGGACAATTATGTTACGCATAAAGGAAGAATAAGAAAACTGACACCACGCGAATGTCTCCGCCTTATGGGTTTTAAGGACTCCTTCAAAATAGTAGTTTCAGATACATCAATGTATCAGCAATCCGGAAACAGTATTGTAGTTGATGTTCTCATCGCAATACTAAAGCAAATGGATATTACAAGGTATGGTGTAAACAATGAAGATTAATGGTGAAGTTTTACGTACAATATCGGTTTTTCCAAATATGATGACCGTCCCAGATTGTGTGGTTGTCGGCAGTAACAAGCTTGGACATGGGCATGGTGAAGCTAAATTTTATATTTCTTCAAAGGAAGATATGTACAGTTTTTATGGCGGCGAAAAGTTTACCGCCAAATGTTTCATGCTCAAAACAGACTTGATTGCATACATGAACGCTATAAAGAATGAGTATCAAGATCCGTCGCAGGAGTATGCTAAAAAGAGTGATTTGCCTCGCTTATGGGCTGAACGCATGTTGATGATAGAAGGTCTTGATGATGTCATCTTCTTTAATATCCATGACCAACATCAAATTGCGGGGCCGCGCGGATATATAAATTCTACTGATGACGGTTATCAACTCATTCGAAAATTAGCACTGCCTCTAGTAAGTTATATCTATGTCGAAAAAGTCGGACTCGAAAGCGATCCACTATATTACTGGAAATTGTTTGTGGATTTTGAGGCTATTTGGGAAAAACAGAATGGACCGCTTGTTTTCACTTATGGTAAATCAAAAACGGAAGAGCAGCCTCAGGAGAAGCCTAGCAAGAAAAAAGAAAAAGAAGACCAAGCAATTCGTCAAGCTCGAGACGGGCAGGGCAAGTATCGAGAGCAGCTATTAGAACAATGCAGATATTGTCCCTTTACAATGATTGCAGACGAACGCTTGTTGATTGCAAGCCATATTAAGCCGTGGGCTGCCTCAACACCTGAAGAAAAGATCGATCCCTATAACGGATATATGCTGTCTCCTCTGTTTGATAAATTGTTTGATCGTGGCTTTATAACTTTTACTGACAATAGACATGTGATTCTTTCGGATTTCATTTCCTCGTTCACGTGGAAACAGATTGGTATAAAGAACGATACATTCATCAAGGCTCTTCCTATGGATGAGAAGCGTATTGAATATTTGAAGTTCCATCACCAATCGGTTTTCAAAGGATCCTTTGAAGAATAACAAGAGAATAATTGTGTTACTGTTGGATATAGGTGGACAATGCGAGTATGTAGTTTATTTAGTGGAATAGGTGGCATTGATCTCGGCTTTCAACAAGCTGGGTTTGATATCGTATGGGCTAATGAGTTCGATAAAGATGCCGCTACTACATATCGCCATAATTTTAGCGGCGAACATCTAGTTGAAAAAGATATTAGAAAAGTTGGTGCATCGGAAATTCCTGATTTTGATGTTTTAGTCGCGGGTTTTCCGTGCCAACCCTTCTCGATAATGGGGCTACGAAAAGGTTTTAACGATCCGAGAGGAAACTTGTTTTTTGAGATTGCAAGAATAGCAGAGGCAAAGAAACCCAAGGTGATTTTTCTTGAAAATGTAGCCAATTTATTGGAGCATGATGATGGCAAATCTTTCTTAACGGTTTATAATGCTTTAGCACCTCAAGGTTATAGCTTCCGTTATCAGTTGATGGACTCTATTGAATACGGTAATGTGCCGCAACACAGAACGCGTATCTTTATTGTCGCATTTCAAGATGAAGGAGCTTGTGAGCGTTTTAAGTTCCCGGACAAGTTGAAGCTTACCGTTAAACTTAATGATATTTTAGTTCGAAGCGTAAAACATGATAAAAGTTACTATTATGATGAATCTAGCGTTTATTATAAAGATTTAATCCGAATCGTGACTGACAAAAATGCTTTGTACAAAATCTATGATTCTGGTGTTTCTCGCAAGCCACATTATATTAGTCCTACTCTTACAGCAAATATGGGTACATATCCTGACCGTGTGCCAATTATTCTTGATGATTACGGGATCCGAAAAATCACGCCATACGAGTGCTTGGCACTTCAAGGCTTTCCGAAAGATTATCGTTTTCCTAAGATTCCAATTGAAAGCGCCTATAAACAATGCGGTAACAGTGTTGTAGTACCGGTGATACGGAGAATTGCAGAAAATATTATGAAGGTAATGACAAATGGTTAAAGAACTAACCCACGATCCGATCTTCCTTGCGGGGAAGTCGGAGGTCGCGACAAAAGAGGATATGCAGGTCGCACAGGATTTGCTAGACACATTGCTTGCGCACAAGGATAGTTGTGTTGGCATGGCGGCAAATATGATTGGTGTTCGCAAGCGCATCATTGCCTTTCTCGACGAAAGTGGACGAGCTCCTACATATACCGTGATGCTCAATCCCGAGATTATTAAAAAGGACGGAGCATATGACACCGAAGAAGGCTGTCTGTCGCTTCTCGGCGGTCCGAGACCTTGTAATCGCTATAAATCTATCAAGGTTAAGTATCAGACCTTGGAACTGCAGACTCGCATTAAGACCTACACCGGCTGGACGGCACAGATTGTTCAGCATGAAGTAGATCATTGCGATGGAGTGTTAATATAATTTTGGAGGGCTTTTGAAATGGCAATAACTTTTGAAGTAAACAACAATGAACTAGTTCTTGCCTATGCTCCTTCTATGGGACTTGACAGTATTATGAATAGGCTTTCGACCAAAGAGGGTGTATCAATCAAACACACTTTCTTTGTAACAAAAAGCCTTTTGAGAGAACCATCCGAGGATGAATATGATTTTGAGGACACAATACGGTTTTGTGTTGGTGAAATTGAAAAAGATTATGTAAGAATTGACTCGGAAGTTATTGGCACCAAACATCAGTTTTATTTTTCAAATGATATCGTTTTAAAACCAGAAATGTTTATAGCGTACCGTAATATATCAATTCTTAGAAAAATTGATAAGCTAATTGACTGTGATTTCTATGTTGGTGGTAAGTGGGATGAAAAGGGCGGCATATCGTTAGAAGCCTTTAGAATGCTTCTCAACACTTTCCCTAAAACTGCTGAGTTAGATAGGTATGCGGATAGCCGAATATCAGCAATTTTAAAAGACTTTTTCCCACAATGCGATCAATACGAAGGTATATTTGAAAGATTTATTGAAAAGAAAGATTTGTCCAATAGCAAAGAAAACAGAACAACTTTTTCAATCGCTAATCTCAAAATCGAATACGAACAGTTTTCTGCTGCATTAGCAGAACTTGAAGATTTATTGTCTAACGCCGACGGTATTCCCGAGTCTACATGGCAAGAAAAAATACAGAACATACTTCAACTTTTATATCCAAAATATATCTTGTGCACTCGGGAAATTTCTTTTAAAGGCATTGACGGATACGATAAGCGACCCGATTTTATTTTAGTCGACAATAATGGTTTTGTGGATATTTTGGAAATCAAAAAACCTGGGGTGCAAGTATTAACAAAACAAGCATCGTATCGTAACAATTATGTACCGGTTAGAGACTTTGCGGGAGCGATTCAGCAAATTGAGAAATACATATTTTGTTTAACATCTCTCGAAAAGAGTCAGAAAGCGGTTTTGGAAAAATTGGGTGAGTTGTTACCAACTGGCATTTTACCCGAAATTGTTAATCCGCAAGGAATCCTTCTTCTTGGGCGCAGTATCAATTTTAATCCTCAGCAAAAGCGCGATTTTGAGCTTATTAAACGACAATATAAAAACATTGCTGATATTATGACGTATGATGATTTGGCTCAAAGATTAAAAAACATCATATCTTCGTTGAAGCAAAGAATTTGAATTAAGGGGATGATGAAATGAACGTATTGGCTAGCACTAGTATTGGAACTGGATTTGATTCCGTTTTTACAGAAATTAGTACTGGACAAGGATTAAATTTAAAAAACAACAACTGTCTACGTTTGTTTTGTTTAGATGTCTCCAACAATAAATTTTCATATTCAGGACTTCATCAATTTTTGCAAAGAAATATTGGCCGCTATGTTTTTTCAAGGGCTACCATAGAACAATTTATAGAAGATGGTGATTCAGATGCTATCGGATTGAAAGCTGTTGAGTTGCTCAGGCAGGCAAGTAATCCCAAAGATACAGGTGCCGGTGGCGAGTTGGGAGAAATTCTGCTATATTTGTTCTTGGAACAAAAATTAAACGCACCAAAACTCTTAAGTAAAGTTGAACTCAAAACCACCAAAAACCAATATGTTTTCGGTAGTGATGGTGTGCACTTGCTTACTTTAGGTGACAAAGCTTTTCAGCTAGTTTTAGGCGAGTCCAAAATTGTTGGTAAGCTTGAAAGTGCTGTTGACGATGCCTTTGCATCTATCAAAAAGGTATCAAATGATGCAAGTAATGAAATAAGATTAATTGAAAAGAATATTTTATCGGAGTCTTTTGACGATGAAACGACGGAATTAATCAAATCAATCATTGTGCCTACGAAAAGAGATCAAAGCATCGTGGTTGATAATGCGTTTGGTATTTTCTTAGGGTATTCTATCGGGATTGATGCTATCCAGTATTCAAACGCTGAATTTCGTGATGCTATAAATGACAAACTTAAAAACGATATCAATAACATAGCTACATATATCGAGAAAAAAGTTAACGAGTCAGGGCTTGCAGGTTACTCATTCTATTTTTATATTCTACCATTCAACAACGCATTACAAGATCGGGCAGCGATTATCCAAAAGCTGAAAGGTGAGAAGTGAATGAACACTATACTTGGAGATAGCATTTTTAAAAATATAGAGAAAAATGAATATTTGCAAGAGGTTTTTAATGCAATACTATATAATTATTCCTTAAATCTTTTCTGCATTCAGAACAAAGAAAGAAGAACTTTAGATGTTAATGACGCTCTTCGATTTGCCGACTTATTATCAAAATCAACGGATAAAACAAGGGCGGAAATACACAAAGTATGGGCGCAGGAAATTGTTGCTCTTCTTTGTAATTTGTATCCCGATAATGAAAATATCAAGTTTTATTTAGGTTCTGTTCTCACAAATGCATGCAACTATCGTGGCCTTGCGTTGCATCCTACCAATTATGAACCGGTTAATGCTTTTGAATTACTTTATGAAGAATATAAGAAGACTCTTTTAAAAATTCCATATCAAGATGACGGCTATTTTTTCAAATCTCAAAAAGCTGTGTTTGATTCCTTTGGCCAAGATCAATTCAGTTATTCTGGTCCAACCTCTATGGGAAAATCATTTGTGATGCGGATGTTTATTAAAAATCAAATTGCATCCGGAAATCAGGAAAACTATGCAATTGTAGTTCCCACTAAAGCACTTATTAATGAAGTGTCTAGCCGAGTTATAAGTGATTTGAAAGAACTCTTATCTGAAAAGAACTATCGAGTAATAACAGCTGGCGGAGCACTATCTTTGCAACAAGAACATAACTTCATTCTTGTGCTAACGCCAGAACGTTTGTTATATTTGCTCCTGGAAAAACCAAATTTTAAACTGGATTATTTATTTATCGATGAAGCACATAAGATTTCTAGTAAGGACAGTAGAAGTCCGTTTTATTATAAGATTGTTGATTTGCTGTCCAAGCGAGATAATAAACCGCATTTCATATTCTCGTCGCCAAACATTCCTAATCCCGAGGTATATTTAAAATTAATTGGTAATGGCAGTAATTATCCTGATACTGAAAGAATGACGACATCCTATTCGCCGGTTAGCCAAATAAAGTATATTGTTGATTTGGTTGACGGTGTAATAAAGCTACACAATGAGTATAGCCGTAGTTTTATCGATATTGGTAGAATGGTTAATCCGATGTCATTAACTACACTTATCAAGAGAGTTGGAAAAGACAGCAAAAATATCATATATTGCAGTTCTACTGCCAAAGCAATTGAATATGCTCGGGAGTACGCAAAAACTTTGCCTCCGCAAACCGATAACAATGAGTTGCAAGTTCTATCAAGAGAAATCAAGAATCAAATACATAACGACTATTATTTAGCGGATTTATTAACAAAGGGCGTTGCTTATCACATAGGATACTTACCCGCGGACATTCGCATGCGAATAGAAGATTTGTTCCGAAGTGGCGCAATTAAAACTGTGTTTTGCACTAGTACTTTGGTTGAAGGTGTAAATCTTCCTGCAGACAATCTGTTCATAACTAGCTATAAAAACGGATTATCGCACATGACCCCTGTGGATTTTCGAAATCTTGTTGGACGCGTTGGACGTATTGAGTTCAATTTGTATGGTAATGTATTTCTTGTTAGAGTGGAAAACACAATAGAACAACAAAAATATGTTGACTTAATTGAACAAGATGTTCCAACTCAAAAGTTGTCATTGGTAACTGAACTGACAAAGCCTCAAAAACAAAAAATAGTAGATTCCTTAGCTCAAGGAAATATCGAGTTGCTAAAGTATCCCAAAAGCCAAACAAACGACAATTATGTGTTAATGCGGAAATTTGCACTGATCCTTTTAAGAGACGTTATAGCGAACAGAAACAGTTTTGTCCGTCAGGAATTTTCTACAAGTTTGACGCCGGAAATAGAAAACGCTATTCGTGCTACATTTGCAAATAAATCTACAGATGAGGACATAAATATTTCTTCGGATCAAGTTGAGAATTTGACCGTAGCGATTGCTAAAGGATTGGCATATCCACAAATGAATGCATTAGGCCACATCGACTATAAAGAATTAGTTGCCTTTTTGGAAAAGCTGTGCGTGATTTTTAAATGGGACAAATATGAAACTTCGACACTCGGCCATACTAGCAAAAAAACTGGCAAGCACGGTAAGTTAAAATGGTATGCCGTTATCTTGGCTCAATGGATACGAGGAAATGGATTAAATCTAATAATGAAGGATGCAATTCAGCACAAAATAGACAATCCTCAGTCTGGCGTTGAAATAGATGGCATTATAGTCGATTATGATGATTCTATTAAGCATCGAAATATCGTTATATCAGATACTCTCAACGCTATTGAAGATGTAATTTTGTTCAGGATCTCGAATTACTTCTTGAGGTTTTCTGCCGAATACAAGAGATTTCATAATGTTGATGCGATCGATAATGATTGGTATGAGTATGTTGAATATGGCACCATGAACCCATTGACTATCTTCTTGCAACGAAACGGCTTTTCAAGAGAAACATCAACCTACATTAAGCAACATATTGAATATGTTACACTTTTAAATGGAGAATATAAAGTTAGGGCGTCCATTTTAGAATGCCCTAGCAAATCTGTGCGTAAAGAGGCGGAAGAAATTAGGTATAACGTACCTGATTTGTTTGTGTAATGTACAAGTTTTCTCTTGTGTTCTCAAATGCTAATACAGCGAAAATATCAAGAGCTAAAAAGAAAAATATGGATTTTCTCTGGACTTCCGCAAACTCCTGTGGTACTGTTGTGTACTGCAAAGGAGGTGCGAATATGGCACGAATAACGATTGAAGAAGTTTACAGAGGCGAAAAGTACGGCGTGATGAGTGCGGCGATGGCGGAGTATCTCAGGGACGGGCGTCCGGCAGAGTACGACGAACGGACGTGGGTAGAGATGCTGATCGTCAAGCATACACTGATTGTAGCGGACAAAATGAAATTAGAGGGCGACTCGATATCGGGAATAACCGATGCTGAGTCGTCCTCTTCTTATGTGAGGTGGGATGAACATGACAACGCTTGAAGATCTGTACTACGGCAATATCAGTCCATACGAGTGTGACATGAAACGGGGATCGCGGATGGATAAGCTGGTGAAGCTCATCTGCAAGAACGAGGAAAGCCTCATGTCAACGCTCACCGAACAGCAGAAGGAAACCTTCGAAAAGTTCAAAGACTGCCAAAGCGAGATCTGCGACCTCACAGCTCGCCAGGCATTCACCGACGGCTTCATCCTGGCGGCGCGAATCATGGTAGAGGTCATGGACGGTATGGAAACGGTGGAAGAAATCTGACATCTTCTGCCGTGGGTGCGGCCCGGTGCCGCGCCCTTTACCTTTTGCAAAAAACAGTGTAAAATAGTATTGACTCTGACGTAACGTTATAGTGTATACTCATAGCCGAGGTGAAGATATGAAACTACAGATCAAAGAATTTGCCGAGCTCACCGGTGTCAGCGTGCGCACACTGCATTATTACGACGAGATCGGTTTGCTCAAGCCGTGCTATGTGGACGAGCAAAACGGCTATCGCTTTTACGACGAAACATCTTTGGAACGGATGCAGGAGATCTTATTTTACCGTGAGTTGGATTTTCCGCTGAAAAGCATTGCCGAGATCCTCGCCTCGCCGAATTATGATAAACAAAAAGCGCTTGCAGAGCAGAAGCGGTTGCTGACACTGAAGAAGGATCGGCTGGAACGGCTGATAGCAGCTCTGGAACAAGCAGAAAAAGGAGAGATCACAATGAACGCATTTGACAACAGCGAATACGAGGCCGCTCGTCAACAGTATGAAGATGAGGCAAAGCAGCGTTGGGGCGATACGGATGCCTACAAGGAGAGTCAGGCAAAAACCGCAGGCTACTCTAAAGACAAATGGAATGACGTTCTCGCCGGAATGAACGGCGTCTTTGCCGAGTTTGCAGAGTGCAAGAAATGCGGCGATAGCGCCGGCAGCAAAACGGCACAGCGACTCGTGAAGAAACTGCAGGACTACATCACGGCAAATTTTTATCACTGCACCGATGACATCCTCGCAGGGCTCGGTCAGATGTACGTCAGCGACGAGCGATTCAAGAACAACATTGATAAAAACGGTGAAGGTACTGCGGAATTCGTTTCCGAAGCCATCAAAATCTATTGCGGAAAGTAATGATAAACACCATCGGAGATTCCGGTGGCGTTGGCTTTTTCACGGATTAAAATCTGCTCCACAGTAGACAAAGAAAAAGTAATTTTTCCATTCTGACTGGATAAATAAAAACTCTGTGTTAAGATAAAGCACCCACGAGGCCGTGGGATAAAAACATACATACAGAAAAAGCAAAGACCTATACATACATGCACTATACGACTGGCTGGGATGCAGACTGCACCCCTCGTTTCGTTGTGCGTGGATGTGTAGGTCTTTTTTGTTTTGCTTGAGCATAGTGGTGCTTACTTTTTCCCTTGTATAAGTAGAGAGATAAATATTTTTCCGCTCAACCATTTAATATTTTCCTTTGGACTAGTGAGAGGATAAAGGTTTTCCGCTCAATCGTCCTTTGAATTGCCATGAAAAGTGAGGGGATAAAATTTTGTGCATAGATAACTGTCCGAAGTCCTATGGAAAGAGAGAACTTTTTCTAAAAAACGATTCAGCATGCTCTCATAGATATCCTTATGGTTGAGCTCTTTTTTCATAGGCTGTATTATTGGATTGTGAGATCAGAACCATTATAGTCAATGTGAATGACACTGTCAGGCTCAATATCACCGCCAATTATCTCACGTGCAAGAAGCGTTTCAATCTTGGATTGAATGAATCTCTTCAACGGTCTTGCGCCGTAAATCGGATCGTAAGCGGAATCGATGATATGTTCCTTCGCTGCGTCGGTGATCTCAACCTTCAATTGCTTATCCTTCAAACGCTTGTTCAGATCGGTGATCAAGAGATCTACGATGCCGTGAATGTTTTCCTTCGTGAGCGGCTTGTAGAACACAATCTCATCGAGACGGTTGAGAAATTCGGGACGGAAGCTGCGTTTGAGCAGCTCGGAAACGGTTTGCCTTGCTTCCTCGTTGATCTCTCCGTTTGCGTTGATTCCTTCCAGAATCGCTCCCGAACCGAGATTTGAGGTCAGTATGATAACGGTATTCTTGAAGTCCACCGTTCTGCCTTGGCTGTCGGTGATACGTCCGTCGTCCAATACCTGCAACAGCACGTTGAATACGTCGGGATGTGCTTTCTCTACCTCGTCAAAGAGAATAACTGCGTAAGGCTTTCTGCGCACCGCCTCAGTCAGCTGACCGCCCTCATCGTAGCCCACATATCCGGGAGGCGCTCCGATCAGACGGGATACGGAGTACTTCTCCATATACTCACTCATATCAATACGGATCATACTCTTTTCGTCGTCGAATAAGGCTTCGGCAAGAGCTTTTGCGAGCTCGGTCTTACCGACACCCGTAGGACCTAAGAAGAGGAACGAACCAATGGGACGGCGCGGGTCCTTAATTCCCGCACGGGAACGGAGAATAGCTTCGCTGACCTTGGTTACCGCTTCATCCTGACCGATGACGCGCTTGTGAAGGATTTCTTCCAGTCCAAGAAGCTTTTCGCGCTCGCTCTCCATGATCTTAGATACAGGAATGCCCGTCCATCTTGCCACGATCTTGCAGATCTCCTCCTCGCTGACATTATCACGAAGGAGGGAAGTGCTTGCAGATGTTTCGGCAGCTTTTGCCTCTTCCTCTTCCAATTGCTTCTTCAAAGAGGGAAGCTTACCATACTGAAGCTCTGCGGCTTTGCCGAGGTCGTAGTTGCTCTGCGCACGTTCGATCTCTGCATTTGTTTGCTCGATCTCCTCGCGGAGCTTTTGCAGTCTCTCGATCGACTGCTTTTCCATATCCCACTTGGATTTCATTTCGTTAAAGGTTGCACGCAGATCGGCAAGCTCGGCTTGGATTTCCTTGAGATGCTCCACCGATAGCTTATCCTTTTCCTTCTTCAGCGCTGCCTCTTCAATTTCGTGCTGCATGATCTTACGGGCAACCTCGTCCATCTCGGAGGGCATGGAATTCATTTCGGTCTTGATCAGAGCGCACGCCTCGTCCACGAGGTCAATGGCTTTGTCGGGAAGAAAACGGTCGGAGATATAGCGGTCTGAAAGCGTAGCGGCGGCAATTAAAGCTCCGTCGTGGATCTTGACACCGTGGAAGACCTCATAGCGTTCTTTGAGTCCTCTCAGAATCGAGATCGTGTCCTCTATGGTTGGTTCGGGGATCATAACGGGCTGGAATCTACGCTCCAAAGCCGCATCCTTTTCAATGTACTGACGGTACTCGTTCAGAGTCGTTGCACCGATACAGTGAAGCTCGCCGCGTGCAAGCATTGGCTTTAAAAGATTGCCGGCATCCATAGCACCGTCGGTCTTTCCTGCACCTACAATGGTGTGGAGCTCGTCAATGAACAGAATGATCTTGCCCTCACTGTTCTTGACCTCTTCCAACACTGCCTTGAGTCTTTCCTCAAACTCACCTCTGAATTTCGCACCTGCGATCAGTGCACCCATATCCAGAGAGAAGATGATGCGATCCTTCAGGTTGTCGGGAACGTCGCCCTTGGCAATACGCAAAGCAAGTCCTTCCGCAATGGCAGTCTTACCGACACCGGGCTCACCGATCAAACAAGGGTTATTTTTGGTCTTTCTGGACAGAATTCTAATCACATTTCGGATCTCGTCGTCACGACCGATCACGGGGTCCAGCTTTTGTTCTTTTGCTTTGGCAACCAAGTCCTGTCCGTACTTTTTGAGTACGTCGTAGGTCTCTTCGGGATTGTCGCTCGTTACGGTTCTGCTGCCACGAACGTTTTTCAGAGCCGTTAAGAAGGCATCCTTCGTAAGTCCTGCATTTCGGAAAATATCCTTGACCTTCATATCGCCCTTTACAAAGAGCGCGAGCATCAGATGCTCGACGGAAACGAACTCATCCTTCATCTTCTTTGCCTGTGCCTCTGCTTCCGTGAAGGCTGCATCAAGCTCTCTTGATAGATATAGCTTGTCAGCTTGAATACCGCTGACCTTGGGCAGGGAAGAGATTGCCTGCTCGGTCTGTTGCTTTATATTTACTATAGAAGCTCCGGATTGCTTAACGAGGTTGGGAATGAGTCCGTCCTCCTTGGATACAAGGGCATCGAGCAGATGGATCTGTTCGATCTGCTGGTTCCCGTTTTCCAAGGCAATCGATTGCATATCACGAAGCGCTTCAATACTTTTCTGTGTAAATTGATTCATATTCATACATTTTACCTCGATGTACCTAAAAATAGAGAGGGGAACCCTTACGAAGAAGGGTCCCCCGATTATTTACTGGATTTCAAGTCGTCTGCCTTCTTCGACTTTCTGTGTTGCTTTCGGCAGCGTCAATGTGAGAATACCGTCCTTGTAGGAAGCGGAGATTTCATCACTGTTGATACCGTCCAGATCAAAGCTTCTTGTGAAGGAGCCGTAAGAACGCTCTCTTCTGAGATAATTGTTCTTTTCGTTCTTTTCTTCGTTTTCGGTTTTGTGCTCAGCATGGATCGTCAGGTAACCGTTTCTGACTTCGGCGTGGATATCCTCTTTGGAGAAGCCGGGGAGCTCAGCATCAAGAACGTATGCGTTCTCAGTCTCGCGAATATCGGTCTTGAAGGCAGGAACCTGATGTCCGAAGAAGTTCTTCTCAAATTCCTCCATAGCTTTGAAAGGGTCATAGGAACCAAGAAAATGGTTGTTGCGTGCAAAGGGTGTAAGTTCAAACATAACAGAATCCTCCTTATAGATTTGTAAGTGTGTTATTTGTTGAAAGGAGCAATTTTATTCGAGATCCAGGCGCCATTCGGATCTTTTCCTTTCACATGATATATTATAAACCTGATTTGTTACGAAAATGTTATGAAAAAATGTCATAATTGTAAATATTAGCACTCGATGACGAAGAGTGCTAATTTCTCGAAGCCGGAAATCGTTGTTGCCCGATTGAAAAAGGGTAATGCGTTAGCAAATATTGGTGTGCAGTAAACAAAGAAAAGGCTCAGGAACGTTGATTCCTGAGCCTTCTTGGTCGGAGTGAAGGGATTCGAACCACCGACATCCTCACTTCGTGCCACTTGCGGTGCCCGAAATTGTTTGCTCGCTGTTCGCTTCACACAATTTCGACCGCTACGCCAACAAACGCTCCCTTCATCGTCCGCAGGACGCGGTCGCGTGCGTTGCCCAAAGCAGGCGGGCGCCTGCTTGTGTTCAGAATGTCGGGGATTAAAACTATTCAATACAAAAATTAAAAGAGCAATACCGAATGGTATTACTCTTTTTATGGTCGGAGTGAAGGGATTCGAACCCCCGACATCTTGGTCCCAAACCAAGCGCGCTACCAACTGCGCTACACCCCGATATTCGGTTTATTAAGTTTTGAAAGAAGGTCCGGCGCGCTTCCTGTTGCAACACAGTCGTCTCGCTCGTTGTTCACTTCGCGATACTCCTTGTTGCGCCACTCCTTATTCCTCGCTGCATCCGCCACCGGCGGCGCTCGGAAACGTCCCCAACTGCGCTACACCCCGATATTCGGTTGTTAAGTTTTTTGGGGAGAGGTCCGGCGCGCTTCCTGTTGCAACACAGTCGTCTCGCTCGTTGTTCACTTCGCGATACTCCTTGTTGCGCCACTCCTTATTCCTCGCTTCATCCGCCACCGGCGGCGCTCGGAAACGTCCCCAACTGCGCTACACCCCGATATTCGGTTTATTAAGTTTTGAAAGAAGGTCCGGCGCGCTTCCTGTTGCAACATAGTCGTCTCACTCGTTGTTCACTTCGTGATACTCCTTGTTGCGCCACTCCTTATTCCTCGCTGCATCCGCCACCGGCGGCGCTCGGAAACGTCCCCAACTGCGCTACACCCCGATATTCGGTTTATTAAGTTTTGAAAGAAGGTCCGGCGCGCTTCCTGTTGCAACACAGTCGTCTCGCTCGTTGTTCACTTCGCGATACTCCTTGTTGCGCCACTCCTTATTCCTCGCTGCATCCGCCACCGGCGGCGCTCGGAAGCGTCCCCAACTGCGCTACACCCCGATATTCGGTTTGTATGAAGCTTGAAATCAACAAGCAAGTTTGACAACTGCTAAATTATATAAAAAAACAGGTTGATTGTCAAGAGCAGAAAAAGATATATTTTATTTGGTGTTTGTGGCCATGCGCTATTGACAACTGTGAGGAAATGTGTTAACTTGAAATAGCATTCCGTGTAAATGCAAACTAATTAATTATGAAAGGCAGGTGGACAAAATGACAATGAATCTTAACTTCCGAAACAGGAGAGCCATTTTGTCCGTTTGCGATTGATATAATTTTTATCTTTTTGTAAATTAAGGCATCTCCGTATTTTCGGAGATGCCTATATTTTTTACACAAAGAGGATTTTAAATGTATAAAATTAAACCATTTGAAAAAGAAAATATTCCATTTGTTTACGAACTTATGTCAGAACCAAACAATCTTTATTCTTTGCATACATCTGTAATTCCATTGGAAGAATGGCAAAAATCATTTGCAGCATCGAAAGATACTGATGAGGAAAATTTTATCGTTTGTAAAAATGATATACCGTGTGCTTGGTTAAAACTGAACGGATTACAAAACAAAGATACTGTTTGGATTTCGATGCTTGTTGTTTCCGATGAATTCAAGCATCAAGGTATGGGACAATCTGCTATTGAATTCGCTGTTGGCTATTTGAAACAGCGTAGTTACAAACAAATCAAATTACAAACAACAGAAGACAATTTACCAGCAATCAAACTTTACTCTAAATGTGGGTTTACTGTTATAAGTAAGAATTCAGAAAAGATTATTATGTGCAAAGAGGTGTAAAAATGGCAAAACGAGTTGTAGTTGTTCCGTATAATGAACAATGGAAAACAGATTTTGATAAAATAAAGCAACATGTTTTACCGGCAATAAAAGATACAATAATCAGCATTGAACATATCGGCAGCACATCAGTTGAAGGTCTTTCTGCAAAACCGATTATTGATATAGATATTGTTATCAAAGACTATTCTGTAGTTGATTCAGTGATTGGAAAATTGGCATCTCTCGGCTATATACACGAAGGGAATCTTGGCATAAAAGACAGAGAAGCTTTTGATTACAAAGGTAATATTGATTTACCAAAACATCATTTATATGTTTGTCCTGAATTTTCAGCAGAACTTCATAAGCATATTACTTTCAGAGATTATTTGAGAAACAATCCTGATGCAGTACAGAAATATAGCAAGGTGAAAGAAGAAGGTTCAAAATTATTCCCTGACAGCATAGATGATTATATTGCTTATAAATCACCTTGCATTGAGGAGATTTATAAAAAGTGCGGAGTTTAACTTGGTTAAGAAAAATATAAAAAGAATTATAAGAAAGATTAACAGGAGTTTATTATGAGCAATCAGAACATTTATGATAACGAAACATTTTTTGAAGGCTACAAAGCACTACGTGCAGGTGAAACAAATTATAATGACTTGCTTGAACAACCTGCAATGGCAAAAATGTTACCTGATTTAACTGGAAAAACAGTTCTTGATTTAGGTTGTGGATATGGGCATAACTGTATCGATTTTGTCAATCGTGGTGCAAAGTGTGTTGTCGGTGTTGATATTTCCGAAAAGATGCTTGAGGTAGCAAAAAGCGAATCAGCTAATGAAAAAATTGAATATGTAAATATGAGTATGACTGACATTTCAAAGTTAGGTGAAAGTTTTGATTTCATCTACAGTTCTCTTGCTTTTCATTACATAAAAGATTTTGATGCATTTGCAAAGGAAATGTATTCTGTTTTGAATGATGGTGGTCAACTGTTGTTTTCACAAGAGCATCCTATTATTACGGCTACGATTGACGGCAATGGTCATTTTAATAAAAACTTAAAAGGTAAAAGAGTATCCTACACATTTTCAAATTACAATGAACCCGGTGAAAGAAAAGTGCATTGGTATGTTGATGGTGTTATAAAATACCACAGAACATTCAGCGATGTTATAAATGCATTTGCCAAAGCAGGATTTGTGATTGAAGAAGTCTGTGAGCCAACACCGGAAGATTGGGCAGTTGAAAAACTTCCTACAATAGTTAAAGAATACATAAAACCTAACTTTTTAATTGTTAAAGTAAGAAAGGTATAAAATGAATAGCTTGAACTGGACTTTTGATACAGTTGCCGACATCTATGAAAAACTGCGTCCTGGATATGTTGATGAGTTGTATCAGACTATATTTGAATACAAGCCAATTAATAATACAAGTAGCGTTGTTGAAATAGGTATCGGTGGCGGTCAGGCAACATTGCCATTTCTTAAAACAGGTTGTGACTTGCTTGCGGTCGACTATGGTGAAAACTTCTGCATTATTTGCCGTGAGAAATTCAAAGAGTTTCCGAACTTTTCTGCGGTATCGGGAAAATTTGAAGATGTTTTTTTTAACTGTGAATATGATTTGATTTATTCCGCTTCTGCGTTTCATTGGATACCCGAAGAAATCGGATATAAAAAGGTTTATGATATACTTAAAGATGGTGGTGTGTTTGTTCGCTTTGCAAACCATCCGTATCGTGATAAAGGCAAACCTGCACTGTCGGAAGAAATTGACCGAATCTATGCAGAATATTATTGTAAATATCACAATAAAGAACCCAAACCGCTTATTGAATACACAGAACAACAAGCATACGACAGAGCTTTAATTGCAGAGAAATATGGCTTTACGGATATTCAGTATAAGTTGTTTTATCGTACACGGACATTCTCTGCGAAGGAATATATAATGCTTCTCGGTACATATTCGGACCATATCGCTATTGAAGAAACTATCCGAAATGAATTCTTTTTAAAGATAGAAGAAGCAATCAACCGACACGGTGGAGAAATTACTATTTACGATACAATAGATTTACAGTTGGCAAAGAAATGAGGATGTGAAATGATTATTGAACTTGCTTTAGCAAAAGATAAACAGAAAATCGCAAAATTGGACAATCACATACCTTCGCATTGTCTAGGTGAGTGTATACATAATGGGCAAGTTTATGTTTTGAAAGATGATTCAATCAAAAACGGTGGATTTAATCATAGAATCAAAGACCCTGTTGTAGGTGTTCTTCGGTATAGTTTGTTCTGGCAAACCATTCCCTTTCTTGATTTGCTTTTTATTGACGAAAATTATCGTAATAATGGCTATGGAACACAAATGATAAACCGTTGGGAAAGCACAATGAAAATTATGGGATACAAATATGTTATGACAAGCACTCAAGCTGATGAAGATGCTTGGTGTTTCTATGAAAAGCTTGGTTATAAAAAGGTTGGCTCTTTTCTTCCTCCAGAACAAGAAACTAATGAATGGATTTATTCTAAAATGCTTTAATTGAAAAAAGGACTTGATACTATGAAAATACTTGTAATTCGTCACGGCGAATCCGAAGCAGATTTGCTTGATGTTCACGAAGGTAGAGCAGACTTTGCATTAACCCAAAGAGGTCACAGACAAGCTGAAGCTATGGCAAATTATGTTGCTGAAAACTTTGACATCTCCAAAATATATGCAAGTACATTAACAAGAGCAAAACAAACAGCACAACATTTATCAGATAAAATAGGCAAACCTATTACTTTTGATGAAAATTTAATGGAATTCAACAACGGACTTCTTGCAAGCTTGCCAAGAGCGGTTGTAAGAGAAAAATATCCCGAAATTCCTAATTTACCAATTGATAAAGCAGTTTACGGTCAGGAATCTCAGGTTGAGTTCAGACAAAGAGCAGAAAATGCGCTTTCAAGAATCCTAAGTGAAGCTGAGCAGGATGAAACTATAGCTGTTTTATCACACGGTGGTATGATAAATCAGTTGTATCGCTCACTATTTGAAATGCCTGTTGGTTGTAAGTTTTTCTTTAATACTGCTGATACAGGCATTCACATTTGGAGCGTGAGCGATACAGAAAGACGAGTTGTAAAAGCTAATTTTGACGAACACACAAAAGGAATTTAAAGTTATTGAAGGTGTAAAATGAACAAAGTAATTGTAATAGGTTGTCCGGGTTCAGGTAAAAGCACATTTTCAAGAGCATTACACGAACTTACAAACTTACCTTTATACCACCTTGATTTATTAAATTGGAACAGTGATAAAACAACAGTAGATAAAGCAATTTTTCTTGAAAGGTTACAGAATGTTGTAGCACTTGATAAATGGTTAATCGATGGTAACTACGGCTCTTCAATAGAGCTTCGTATGAAAGAATGCGATACAGTTTTCTTCCTTGACTATCCTGTTGAAATTTGTATTGATGGTATTATGCAAAGACAAGGTAAAACACGCACTGATATGCCATGGATAGAAACAGAGGTTGATGAAGAACTTTTCGAATTTATCAGAAACTATAACACCCAAAGCAAGCCAAAGGTGATGGAACTTTTGAAGAAATACAGCGAAAAAGATATTATAGTTTTCAAAAACAGGAAAGAAGCAGAAGAATATATAAACAATATGAGGTAAGAAAATGTTTGACTACACAAAAATAAATTCAGAAACATGGGATTCGTGGGCTGAAGATGGCTGTGAATGGTCGTTGCCTATAAGCCACGAAGAATATGAAAAAACTAATGTGGATAATTTTGCAGTTTTCCTTACACCTTGCATTGCCATTCCTCACGAGTGGTTTGGTGAATTGAAAGGTAAAAAGGTGTTAGGACTTGCAAGCGGTGGCGGTCAGCAAATGCCCGTATTTTCAAAACTTGGTGCGGAATGTACTGTGTTTGATTACTCTGACAAACAACTTGAAGCAGAAAAAATGGTGTCCGAAAGAGAAGGCTACAGTATTAACATTATCAAAGGTGATATGTCAAAGCCTCTTCCTTTTGAAGATGAAAGTTTTGATTTGATTTTTCATCCGGTTTCAAATGTTTATGTGGAAGATGTTTATCCTGTATGGAACGAATGCTACAGAATACTCAAAAAAGGTGGCAGATTACTTTCAGGACTTGATAACGGTATTGATTATTTGTTTGATGAAAGCGACCCATTAAGAGTGGTTAATCCTTTACCATTCAATCCTCTTAAAATGCCAAAAGAAAAACGTGATGCAATGATTGCAAATGGTGATGGCATACAGTTCAGCCACACATTAGATGAACAAATCGGTGGCCAGCTCAAAGCAGGGTTTACACTCAAAGCATTATACGAAGACCGTGACAGAGAAGGCGGAAACATAATCGGTAAATACTATCCCCAATATATTGCTACACTTGCTGTGAAATAAGGTGGTTTTGTGATAATCCAAGTTAAAAATAAGGAACAATTAAATATTTGTCTTGAAATAATCCGTAGCAGTTTTATAACAGTTGCGGGTGAGTTTGGATTGACTGAAAACAACTGTCCTTCACATACTGCATTTATAACTATGGATAAACTTAAAATGCAGTTTGACGATGGCAGACCAATGTTTTTGTTTTATCAAGGTGATATCCCTGTTGGTTATTTTTCTCTTGCGAAGTGCAGTGATGAAGAATGGGAGCTTAATAATCTTGCGGTATTATCTGAATATCGTCATTTAGGTATAGGTAAATCAATGGTTAATTATGCTGTTAAAATGGTTGAAAGCTATGGTGGTAATAAAATATCAATCGGTATAATTGAAGAAAACACAAAGTTAAAAGATTGGTATTTAAAACTCGGTTTTAACCACATTTTAACACGCAAATTTGAGCATTTACCATTTACAGTTGGGTTTATGGAGATAAATATATAGCTGACATTTGGATAATGAAAAAAGGTGATAATATGCAACAATTACATTATGGTATGCCCACATTGATTGAAACAAGCACTCTTGAAGAGTGTGCGAAATTGTGTGCGGAATTAGGTCTTGATTTTATTGAGCTTAATATGAACCTGCCGCAGTATCAGCTTGATAAAATTGATGTTGATTATTTCAAAAACATCGCAGAAAAATACGGCATTTACTACACAATTCACCTTGATGAGAATCTGAATGTATGTGATTTCAATCCTTACGTCGCAGAGGCTTACATAAAAACCGTTGCAGATACCATTGATATTGCAAAGCAACTTGATATTAAGGTTTTAAATATGCATATGGCTAAAGGTGTATATTTTACTTTACCTGACAGAAAAGTGCTTCTTTTCTCTGAATACAAAGAACGGTATCTCAAAAGTATTGTTGATTTCAGAGATATGTGTGAAAATGCTATCGGAGAAAATGATATCAAAATCTGTATTGAAAACTGTGATGGCTATGAGGAGTTCCAAAAAGAAGCTATTGAATTGCTTTTGGAATCTAAGGTTTTTGCTTTAACTTTTGATGTCGGACATAATCACGGTATAGGCGGTACAGATGAAGAATTTATTATGAAACACAAAAACCGCCTGAATCATATTCATCTGCACGATGCGAAAGCGCGAAAAAACCACCTTGCTCTCGGCACAGGTGAAATAGATATCGAAAAATATATTGATCTTGCCAAAGAGCAAAACTGCCGTGTGGTTTTAGAAACAAAAACTATTGACGGATTGAAGCAGTCTGTTGAATGGTTGAAAGGTGTATGAAAATGATAAGAAAAGCAACACATAACGATATACCTGCAATAGCAGAATTATATCGTGAGCAATTCAGAGAAATGTCAAAACTGATACCTGATTTTATAAAAGAGGGCGACCAAAGCATAGAGTTCCTTGAAAAAACGATTTCGAATGATGATTCTGATATCCTTGTTTACGAAAACGACGGTATAGTTGTTGGTTTTATTCTGCTTCAGGCAAAGGAAAGACCTGATTTTGACTTTATGATTCCTGGTAAGTATTGTTACATAATGGACATAATTGTAACGGAATCACACAGAAATAAAGGCTTCGCCACAGCTCTTATGAATTCAGCAAAGGACTGGGCAAAAGAGCAAAACTGCAATCTTATAAATCTTGATGTACTTGTAAACAATCACGGAGCAATCAAGCTCTATGAAAAGCTTGGATTCATCCCAAAAGCACAGGAGATGTATTGTAAATTATAAAAGAAGGTGTTTCTTATGCCAAAAGTATATTTAATCTGCGGTAAAATCTGCAGCGGTAAAAGTACATATGCTGAGCAGTTGCGTGTTAAGAACAATGCTGTATTGCTCTCTACAGATGAGATAACCCTTGCTTTGTTCGGTCAGCATTGTGGTGATAAACACGATGATTATGTAGAAAGAACACAAAACTACTTGTTCAATAAGTCATTGGAGCTTATTGAGGTCGGAATCAATGTTATTCTTGATTGGGGCTTTTGGCTGAAGGAAGAACGAGATTATGCTCGTGAGTTCTATAATAGCCAAAACATAGAGTGCGAATTTCATTATATTAATATCAGCGATGAAACTTGGAAGTCACGCTTAGAGAAAAGGAATAACGCAATATTAGCTGAAGAAACAACCGCTTATTATATTGATGATAATCTCGCTGAGAAGTTTGGGTTTATGTTTGAAGAACCGAATGAAGATGAAATAGATTTTATATATAAAGGATAGTAATTATGCTTGAAAAAATGAATGAATTTTTTGATAAACGGTTAGATGGTTACGATGAACATATGATGACCAATATAGAATCGTCTGATGTGTTTTATCCGTTTACAGCCGATTGTTTACCAAAGACAGATGGTGCAAAACTTATTGATTTGGGTTGTGGTACAGGTTTGGAATTGGAGCACTATTTCAGACTTAACCCATCTGCAAAAATAACAGGTATTGACCTGACAGAATCAATGCTGAACGCATTGAAAAATAAGTTTCCCGAAAGAGATTTAACCTTGATATGTGGTTCGTATTTTGATGTTCCCTTTGATGAAAATACTTTTGATGCTGCAGTTTCGGTTGAATCTCTGCACCATTTCACAAAAGAAGAAAAGATTCTGCTGTATACAAAACTCTGTAAATCATTGAAAGACAGCGGATATTTTATACTCACAGATTATTTTGCATTGGCCGATGAAGACGAGCAAGCCTTCCGAAACGAACTTCTTCGTCTCAAAAAGGAACAAGGCATTGATGATAATGCGTTTTATCATTATGACACCCCATTAACTGTTGAACACGAAACCGAAGCTTTACTTGAAGCAGGTTTTTCCTCTGTTGAGGTGTTGAATAAGTGGGGCGCAACATTTACATTAAAAGCAAATAAATAGGAGTAATTATGACAAACCAAGAAATATTGAAAATCGCATTACAGCAGTCGGCATATGATTGTAACTGCAATCCGGAGGATTTTCTTTCGACAGAAAATAAAATTGTTTTGTCACAGAAGAACGAAAAGGCAAGAGTATATATGCCATTACCACTTGAATGTGATTTGGTTTCATACGGCAACAATATTGTGGCACAGGTCAGTCCGAGGATGAAAGAAACTGTAGAATGGTACATAGGAAAATTCTCCGTTGAGCATTGTTTTGAATCACCCAATGTCATTGCACTTAATGAGAAATTGGCTCAATTCGGTTATAAGGTGTGTTTTATGGCAGAATACTTTTTGCCTGATATCAACGAGCTTAAAGAATTGCCTTGCGATTATGAAATACGAGTTTTGCAACCCGAAGATTTTGAACAATATTACACTGCCGAATGGGGCAACGCTTTGTGCAAAAGCAGAAAACACCTTGATAAACTCGCTGTTGGTGCTTTTGATAATGGCAAACTTGTTGGCCTTGCAGGCTGTTCTGCAGATTGCGAAACTATGTATCAGATAGGTATTGATGTTCTACCCGAATATCGAAGAAAAGGCATAGCATCTGCAATCACAAGTCGGCTCGCTATTGAAACACTTAAGCTCGGCAAAATTCCGTTTTACTGTGCAGCTTGGTCGAATATAAAATCCGTTCGCAACGCTATCAAAAGTGGTTTCAGACCTGCTTGGGTTGAACTCACTGCAAGAAACAGCGAATTTGTTGACAAAATGAATAAGTAAATAAAAATAAAACACGCTCCCCGAACCCTACCGTAATTGATAGGTTTCGAGGAGTTTTTGTTGTGATTTTTACCAACACAAACAGTCGTAATTTGTTCAAAACAGAGAAACAAAAAATTTTTGTAAAAAAATGTGAAGTATTTGTCGGATTTTGTCATATTTAACTGAATAAACATAATACAGGAGAGATTTTATGAAAAACAAATCGACAATAAATAGTTACGGGAAAATAATTATTATAATTTGCTTTTTAATTTCAGTTTTAGCAATTGGTTTTGTAATTGTGTTTGAACTAACAACATATAATAATGTGGCTGATGAAAAAATAGTAGATAAATTAGTGGATTTGCAGTCAATTACATTGGCTGTTACAGGTATTGCAATTTCATTAATTTCGGTTATCGGTACGGTTTTCAGCGTTGAAAGAGAACAAAAATATGAGAAGATAAAGCGTTCGATGGAAGATATTAATGTGCAGTATAATGCGAGCATTTGCGATATGAAAAATCAGCAAGAATTACTTAGGAAAAATTCGGAGAGCTTGGAGAATTTATTATTAATAAACGGTATGTTTTTAGATAAGCGCAAAGAGAAACTCTTGGAAACAGCTTGCCAAACAAGCGACTCGATGTACATTAAATACATATATATAAGAACACTACATAATAATTTAAAAAGTCATGATTCCGAAGAACAAAAGAGCGAGTGGTGTGAAAGTATTATAAAACATGGAAAAGATTTGCTGGAGGCTAATAAGAGTATTTCCAAATATGACGAGTTTGAAAAAACACAGGTTTATAACGTTATAATTATGATAGCGGATGCGTATTATTATTCTGCTAATATTTCTATTGAAAACTGCAAAATGAACAATAATAAAAAAATACAAAAATGCTTTGATTGTTCATTATATTATTATAATAAAGCAGAGGACCTTTTTGTGGATAGAGATGGATATGTTGCAAATAGTATAGGTCTTATTAATTATTGCAAATATAAGCATTTCATTCGTTCAAAAAATGAGAAAAATGTGAATTTCCTTGATGAATCAATTGAGTATTATCAGCAGGCGATAAAACAGTGTAATTACAATCCTGTATATTATAATAATCTCGGTGTTTCATATTTGTTGAAAGCAAAAGGAACAGAAAAAGAGATGTATTGGGAAATGGCAGATAAAAATTTTAAACAAGCTTTAAGAATTGATAATACAGCAACTAAAGCTGCTATTAATATTGCCGATATTGAAATACGAAAAATACGAAAAATTTTAGATATTGAAGACGAGCCTATTATTTTGAGAAAGTGTAATGCTGAGTTAACAAAAGAAATGCGAGATAGGCTTAACAAGTCTTATGAACGTTCTAAAAAATATTTTAATTATGCTTCAATGTATAATTTGTATTTCGCAAATGTTTATTACAAAAAGGCGCAACTTTTAGTATATTATTTATACTACAAAGAGTCTGAAATGAGACAAGAAGAAATAATTGAGATGAAAGAGAGGATTTTGGATTTATTAGCAAATGCCAAAAAAATCAATCCCACAGCCAGCGGTATTCTTTACATTGAACGATTATTTTATGACTACATAGGTAATTTTGAGGTTTCGCAGAAAATCAATGAAGAAATACGTAAGTTTAATAAAGCGAACGCTGAAAAATGGGATGAGTTGTATGAGGCGCGCAATAAAGAAGAAACCCTGAAATAAACAATGTAATTATATAGAATACAGTTGTATTTTTGTTTTGTATTGGCTATTGACAACTGTGGGAAAATATGTTAATTTCTAATAGCATTCCGTGTAAATGCAAATTATTTTATTATGAAAGGAGTTGGACATGATGATGAAAATGATTTTCAGACAAAAAAGCTATCCGGTAATTGTGTCCGCTTCCTGCTGACTGATTTTTTGAAGAACTTCCCCCGGAGAGCGTTGGCTTTTCGGGGGATTTTGTTTTTTGCGACATTTGTCAGCGGAAGAAGGCTTCTGCTTTCATACCTCTCAATGAAAGCGGAATAGAAAGACACACTCCGGAACAAAAACGCCATTGCGGGTCGTTACCGTTACGGCGAAGAAAACGGAGGAAATATGAGAAAGGAAAAAACTAAAGTAAAAAAAGATAAGTTTGAAACATTCAAAAACGTCTTTTTTGCCCTTAAAATCATTAACAAATGTGCACCGAGAATGTTAGTTGCACAGATGTCTGTGCAGATATCCTTCTGGTTTTTTACGGGCTTTGTAAAGGACGTTCTGTTCCTCAAGGTTTTGCTTGACTTGATTACAAGCGGCGGAACCTTCAAGGAATACGTGTTGCTTGTTCTTTTGCTTGTTGCAAGCGAATTGATGGCAACGGCTATAAACTGTTTTTCGGATTATTATGCATCAGTTAAGTGGAAAACGTTTTACAAAAAGCTTAATGATATGATTTTTCAAAAGGCGGTTGCGGTGGATATGGGGTGCTATGAAAATCCCGAATTCTACGACAAATATAAACGTGCAACGGAGATTATAACAGAAGACCACGTTGCAATGTTTGCCTGGCAGTTTTCAAATATTATTGCAGGCAGTCTGACGGGGATTTTTCTTGTTGGCTACGTTATTTCCATTGACCCGAAAATTTTGCTTATTCTTGTTGTCAGCGTATTTGTTTTGTTTTTTCAGTCAATCAAGGGCAAAATTGATGTTAAAAAGGATAAGGAAATGACGCCTCACAAGCGTTCAAAGGATTACGTTAAAAGAACGGTTTATTTACGCGAATATTCTAAGGATATGCGCACCTCAGATATCTTTGGGGTTATGCACTCCCGCTTTAAAAATGCCATTGAGCATAATCGTGAAATCATTAAAAAATACGGTTGGAAAATTGCGTTTTTTGAAACAATGTCGGGGTTTTTCGGCAAAGCGTTGCCAGTTGCCGTAACGTATATATATGCGGCATTCCGCTTCATTGTGAAGAAGGATTTAAAGGTTTCGGATTTTTCCGTTATTATGACGGCGATGAGCAACCTCAAGGATGTTTTCAACGACGTTGGCGATGCTGTGGCAGATGTTCGCAAGGAGGCGGAATATTTTGGAAATTTAAAGGCGTTCTTTGAGTTTCCGACAACTGTTATTAACGGAACCAGGCAGGCGGATGAGCTCGAAAGCCTTGAGTTTAAAAACGTTTGCTTTACGTATCCCGGCGCAGACAGCCGTTCGTTGACAGACGTTAATCTGAAAATAGAAAAAGGCGAAACCGTTGCAGTTGTGGGCAAAAACGGAGCAGGTAAAACCACGTTTGTGAAGCTTCTGTTAAGGTTTTATGATTGCGACAGCGGCGAAATTCTTTATAACGGAATCAACATTAAAGAATATGATATTGAATCTTTAAGAAAACGCTTTGCGACTGTTTTTCAGGATTATAAGGTTTTTGCCCTCACTATCGGTGAAAATGTTCTTTGCCGTGAGGTGTTGGGGGATGACGACAGAGTGATAGTTGACCGTGCTCTCAGAAGCAGCGGTGCGAATACCTGCGTTGAAAAGCTCCCGCAGAAGGCTGAAACAGTTCTCACCCGTGAATTCGATGAAAAAGGCACGGGGCTTTCCGGCGGAGAACAGCAAAAAATCGCCGTAGCAAGAATGTTTGCAAAGGATTTTGACTTGGCTGTTCTTGATGAGCCATCGTCTGCACTTGACCCTGTGGCAGAATACAAAATGTATGAAAGCCTTGTTGACGCGACAAAAGAAAAAACGGTTATCTACATTTCCCACAGGCTTTCCAGTGCTGTGCTTTCCGACAAGGTTTTTGTTTTTGACGGTGGCACAATCAGCGAAAGCGGAACACACAGGGAATTGATGGAAAGAGACGGCGAATATTGCGAAATGTTTACTCTCCAGGCGTCCAACTACAAAAAAGGTGGGGAGGGTGAGCAGCAATGAAAAAATTAAAAAACAAAGCAAAAACAACCCATAGCACAATATCAAACATTTTCTATATGCTGAAGGTGATGTTTAAGATTTCCCCCGTGCTTGTTGTTGGCGAAATAATTCAGCACATTTTCAGCACTCTTCCCGGCAGGCTTGTTTCTGTAATCGGTCTGAAATTTATAATTGACGAGGTGGAAAAGGGCGGCGACAGCTCAAAAATGGTTCTTGGTATAGTGCTTATGGTTGCCGTGATTGTTTTTGGTGAGGTTTCAACATCGGTATTTTTCGAGCTTTTTGTTCACCGCGAAAGAGAAAAGCTTGATTACGGAATACAGTCTATGTTCTATAAAAAGGCGGCAAGCCTTGATTTGCAAAAATACGACGACCCGGAATACTATGCGGATTTTATACTTTCAATTGAAAACTCGTCAAACAGCATAAGATACGTGGTGTCAATGGTTAAGGGCTACATCGGCGAAATTGTGTCTTTTCTTACCATTGCAGGCGTAATTTTCTCCATTGACCCCATTTCTCTTCTGATTGTTCTGGGGTTTGTTGTGGCGTTTATCCCCATGGGGCGCTACACAGGTAATTTGCAGCTGAAGCGCCGTGAGCAAATAACGGAAAAGCACCGCAAGGGAGATTATTTTGCACGTGTTTTCTATTTGCCCGATTATGCAGGGGAGATTAGAACAAACGGCATTTTCCCGTTGCTGAGAAAACGGTTTAACGAAAGCGCCGATGAGGTTGTTAACACACAGAAAAGATTTGCAGGAAAGCTGGATAAGCTGTTCTTTATACAGGATTTCAGCATTCAGGCAATCGGCTTCGTGCTTGTTCTCGGTATTTACATCGGTTACAAAACAATAGTAACGGGCGAAATGTCCATGGGTGATTTCGTTGCAACCTTTAACGGAGCGACACTTATCGGCGGAAGCATTCTTTATCTCACGGTTTACAGTGTGAGAGGCTTTACCGAGCAATCCAAGATGATTGAAAAATGCAGGTCCTTCTTGTCTGAAAAAGAAAAAATCAAGGATGGCGGACATATCGCCGAATGTAATGAGCCCCAGGTTATCAGCCTTAATAACGTAAGCTTTTCATACGAGGGTAATGAGAATGATTCACTGAACGGTGTCAGCCTTGAAATCAAGCCCTATGAAAAGGTGGCGCTTGTTGGCTACAACGGTGCGGGTAAGACCACTCTTACCAATTTGTTGCTCAGACTTTATGATGTTAAAGCGGGCGAAATAAAAATCGGTGACAGAGATATCCGGGATGAAACGGTTGAATCCCACAGAAACCGCTTTGCGGCAGTTTTTCAGGATTTTCAGATATTCTCGGCATCGGTGGGTGAAAACGTTGCTCTTTCAAAGAATTTTGACGAGCAAAGGGTGCTTAAAGCGCTTGAGGATGCAGGCTTCGATAAAGAGCTTCCCGACGGAGTTAACACCGTGTTGCTTCGTGAGTTCGACGACAACGGTATGATGTTATCGGGTGGCGAGCAACAGAAAATCGCTATTGCAAGAGCGTTTTATAAAAAATGCCCGTATGTTATTCTTGATGAGCCGTCAGCCAACCTTGACCCTGTGTCTGAATACGAGCTTAACCACGCTATGATGACAAAGGCAGAGGATAAAACGGTTGTGTTTATTTCTCACAGGCTTTCTACAACTAAAAATGCAGACAGAATTTTTATGATGGAGAATGGCAGAATAATCGAAAGCGGCACCCACGACGAGCTTATGGCTCTTGGTGGCAAATATGCCGAAATGTTTAATATGCAGGCTGAAAAGTATAATGCGTAAAAAGAGGAGCAATCACGAAAGTGATTGCTCCTTTGTGCTTTGTGGTGATTATGTTCGCCTTTGGCGAGAAGGGGTTCGAGTCCCATATATTTGTTGCAACAAAAAAAGAAGAAAAACCACAAATGTGATTTTTCCTCTTTTGGCGCGCCGGAAGGGACCCGGCGGCGTCGCTACGCTTTGCCGCCGTGCGGCAACGATTGTGTTCGCCTTCGGCGAGAAGGGGTTCGAGTCCCATAAATTCGTTGCAACAAAAAAAGAAGAAAAACCACAAATGTGATTTTTCTTCTTTTGGCGCGCCGGAAGGGACCCGGCGGCGTCGCTACGCTTTGCCGCCGTGCGGCAACGATTGTGTTCGCCTTTGGCGAGATGGGGTTCGAGTCCCCTTGGAATAATTCAGAACAAAATAAAAAACAGCACAACTGAAGTTGTACTGTTTCTTATGGCGCGCCGGAAGGGACCCGGCGGCGTCGCTACGCTTTGCCGCCGTGCGGCAACGATTGTGTTCGCCTTTGGCGAGATGGGGTTCGAGTCCCATATATTCGTTGCAACAAAAAAAGAAGAAAAACCACAAATGTGATTTTTCCTCTTTTGGCGCGCCGGAAGGGACCCGGCGGCGTCGCTACGCTTTGCCGCCTTGCGGCAACAATTGTGTTCGCCTTCGGCGAGAGGGGGGTTCGAGTCCCATATATTCGTTGCAACAAAAAAAGAAGAAAAACCACAAATGTGATTTTTCTTCTTTTGGCGCGCCGGAAGGGACTCGAACCCCTGACCTACTGGTTCGTAGCCAGTCACTCTATCCAACTGAGCTACCGGCGCAGATATGGAGCGGATGACGAGGCTCGAACTCGCTACCTCCACCTTGGCAAGGTGGCGCTCTACCAGATGAGCTACATCCGCAAATGCAAAGAGTATTATACATACATTCTTGGTGGTTGTCAAGAGATTTTTTTGTATTATTTTGTATTTTTAAGAAAAAATAATATAAAAAAATATAAAAAAACTATTGACAAAAGTGGTTTGCCATATTATAATTAACAGGCTTTCTGACGAAAGCGATTCGCTGCAGTAGGTACTATGTGTTGTTCACATATATGGCGGTATAGCTCAGCTGGCTAGAGTACTCGGTTCATACCCGATTGGTCGTAGGTTCGAATCCCACTGCCGCTACCAAATCAACACAATTACCTACTAAGGTGATTATATAGAAGAGCTTTGCTCTTCACCACACGGCCCGGTGGTCAAGCGGTTAAGACACCGCCCTTTCACGGCGGTAACACGAGTTCGATTCTCGTCCGGGTCACCAAAAAGCACTTGCAAATAGCGAGTGTTTTTTCTTTTTTGTGTGCCAAAATGTGATTACAGAGAATCGAACTCTACGTCCATCTTTCGGCGGTTCGCCAAAGGCGGAGCCGAAAGGGACATAAAATAGGATATTTGCGAAGCAAATCGTCAAGGCAGAGCCTTGACGATTCTCGTCCGGGTCACCAAAAAGCACTTGCAAATAGCGAGTGCTTTTTCTTTTTTGTGTTTTGTGAAGCTGTGACTTTTTTATTTTTCTTGAATTTGCATATTGATTTTTTTGGAAGTATATACTATAATGTCCTAGTAACATTTGCCGGTGTGATGGAATTGGCAGACGTGCTGGACTCAAAATCCAGTGGTAGCGATACCGTACCGGTTCGACCCCGGTCACCGGCACCAGAAAAGAACCCACATTTGTCTACGACAAGTGTGGGTTCTTTTCAACTAAATCCACCCTTTCGGGTGGGTGAAATCATCTTCGATGGTGAAATCCCCTACGGGGATGAAATCCGCCTAGACGGCGGATGGGTGGATTTAATTTCATCTGCGAAGCAGATTTCATCCGAACAGAGTGAGGATTTCATCGCGCTTTGCGCGATTTCATTGAAAACCGTTGGAATCTGTGGTATAAGTTTTAGATATCTTAAATTAAAGCGGCAGGTTGTAGCCGAACATCTTGAGGAAGATTTTAAACATTCTTACCACATTATCAAAGAATTTGCTGAAGAAGTTTCCTAAATTGTCGCCGATGTTTGCCATTGCGTCGTTTGAGCCGTAGCCCTCAATAGTGCCGTTGTTGTCGTCAACACCGTCATCGTTTGCAAATGACTGAAGAAGGGGTGAGAGAAGAGCTACCAGGAAATATTCACCCGCGCTGATGCCTGAAGCGTCGCCGTAGATTTTAGCGGCAAGGTCGATAGCTGAGCCCATACCCATAACGCTGAGAAGAGAAGCGGTTGCCTGTGTAAATTCGCGTTCAGAAATCATATCGAGCTCTGTGTGAAGCACTATTGAAACAGTTTTGAGAAGAATCTGAACGTCTCTGCCGCTAAGGGGATAGTTTTCGCTACCTGCATAGTGGGCGGCAACAAGCTCTGTTGCAACATCCCAGCCGTCCTTGTAGTCGCTGTCGGGGATTTCGATGCCGTGTGTTCTGCCGAGCTCCTGTGCACTGCCCTCGCCGTAAAGGGGCATATTGAGAATGTCGTTGAGACCGTCAACAACATCCCTTACGAGGTCGTAGTAGAAGTCGCCCTCTTTGATGCCGAGCTGTTCATCCTGGAAGCCTCTTTCAAGACGCCACTCAACGCCGTTTTTGAGGAACTGCTTTGCAAAGTCGTTCAAGCCCTTGTTCATTTCGCTGAGCTGAGCGTTGGAGTAGCCATCAACCGTGCGGGAGAGTGCGGCTGTGTCAATCTTTTCGATTGTTTTTGCTTCATAGGAGATTGTATCTTCACGCATTTCAACGTATCTGTACTGAAGAGGATACATTGAAAGTGAGGTTGTTGCAAAGTCGGAAATTTTGTTGCCGAGAGCAGATGTAAATGTGGTAGCATCGCTGCAATGCTCGTGACCTGAGAAAACAAGCTTGATGCCTGCGTTTGCCCAGCGTTCTGCGGTGAGAGTGTGGTTTCTGATAATGAAGTTGTGGCTGAGAATTCTTTGCATGGGCATATGGTCGAGAAGATTGTGGTGCATCATAAGAATGGGATGCTTGCCGTCTGCCTCTGCTTGCTCTGCCTGGTCGATTACCCACTGAACCTTTTCTTCTGTCATACCGTCTTCTGTGGATTTGTCGTGGTCACAGCTGTCAAGAGCTATAAGGCGGTATTTTTCGCTGAGGTCAGCAGTATATGAGCAGTCGTAATCAGTTCTTACAAGGGCTTCTTTGTAGCCGAACTCGTAGTATGTGTCGATGAATTCAGTCATTCCTGTTGTGCAATATTCGCCAAGGATACCGACGTCGTGGTTGCCGTTGATGACATAAATCTGTTTGCCGGTTTTCTTTTCGAATTTGCGGAATTTTTCGGCAACAAACTTGTGATCTTCAAGGAACATTTTGCCATCGTTTGTCAAGTCACCGGGAACGAGGATGAATTCGATATTATCATCATCTGCACATTGATTCAAGAACTCATCAATAATAAACTGGCTTTCATTTTCCATTGCGGCACGGCGGTTTGCGTAGCCGAAAATGGGGTCTTCTGAATACCAGGTGAGGGTTTCCTCAGGCTGAGTATAGTGAAGGTCTGAAGCAACAGCATAAGAAAGGTCAGAGGTGTTTTCTTTTGCGGCGCTGACGCATACTGTGCAAAGTGAAAGCACAAGTGCTACGGAAAGAATGATTGATATAGATTTTTTCATAAGGCACCTACCTACTAAAATGTTACTAAAATATTAACATTATTATGTTGTTATGTCAATTTATTTTTTGGATTTATGTTAGCGATATTGCATAAAAAATATTGACACGAATATGATTCAATGGTACAATTTAGTTGAAAGGAGAGAGGTCAACTACTTCTCTCCTTATTTTTTATCAAAAAGAAAGGGTGTTGTTATGAATATTACCATTATCGGTCGTAAGTGTAATCCTCGTGAGGATTTTCGCGCCCGCACAGAAAAAAGGTTAGCTAAAATTGAGCGCCTTCTCGGTGAAGAGATTTCTGCTAAGGTAACGGCAACGGTTGAAAAGACGTGCCAGATTGTTGAAATCACAGTTTCAAAGGGTGGCATTCTTTTCAGAGCAGAGGAGCGAGCAGAAAACATTACAGATGCCCTTGACGAATGCGTTGATTCTCTTATCAGACAAATCAGAAAAAATAAAACAAAGCTGGATAAAAAGCTGCATTCACTTGTTATTGACGACTTTTTCGGTGATGTGGTTGAAGAGGAAAGCGAGTTTGACGTTATAAGAGAAAAAACGGTTGCCCTCAAGCCACAGAGTGTTGAAGAAGCAATTTTGCAAATGAATCTTCTCGGCCACAAATTTTATATGTTTTTAAATGCTCAAACAGATGAAATAAACGTTGTTTACAAACGCAACGAAACAGGCTATGGGCTTATTTCGCCTGAAACAGAATGAAGTTAAATTAAATATTCAACAACCTCTGCTATGGCAGAGGTTGTTTGTTTTTAACAAAAAAAATCAGGTTTTTTTGTCAATTTCGTCTTTATGTTCATTGTAATCATAAATAAAATGGTATAATATATAAGTGTGGTAATAGGATATAAGGTGAAAAAACCTTTCCACTTTGGCTTAATCAATTAATTATTTGAATAAAAGGAGTCTTAACAATGAGCAGGGTTTACAATTTTTCTGCAGGTCCCTCCATGCTTCCCGAGGAAGTGTTAAAAAAAGCATCTGAGCAGATGCTTGATTACGAAGGCTGCGGTCAGTCCGTTGCCGAAATGTCACACCGTTCAAAGGAATTTGAAACAATTATCAAGGATGCTGAGGCACTTCTTCGTGAGCTTATGAGCATCCCCGACAATTACAAGGTTCTTTTCCTTCAGGGTGGCGCTTCAACACAGTTTGCCGCAATCCCCATGAACTTTATGAACGGTTCAGGCAAGGCTGATTTCATCATCACAGGTCAGTGGGCTAAGAAGGCTTTTGCAGAGGCACAGAAATACGGCGACTGTAAAGCCGTTGCTTCTTCTGCAGATAAAACCTTCTCTTACATTCCCAAAACAACAAAAGAAGATTTTCGCCAGGATGCAGACTATGCGTACATCTGCCTTAACAACACAATCTACGGCACAGTTTACAAGGAGCTTCCCGACACAGGTGACGTTACACTTATTGCCGACATTTCAAGCTGCTTCCTTTCAGAGCCCCTTGACGTTACAAAATTCGGTATGGTTTACGGCGGTGCGCAGAAAAACGTTGCTCCCGCAGGTCTTACAATAGCAATTATCCGTGAGGATTTGCTCGGCAACGCAAGAGATTATTGCCCCACAATGCTTGACTACAAAATCCACGCAGATAACGCTTCTCTTTACAACACACCCCCTTGCTACACAATTTATATCTGCAAGCTTGTGCTTGAATGGATTAAATCTCTCGGCGGTCTTGAGGCAATGGCAGAAAGAAACCGCAAGAAGGCTGAGATTCTCTATAACTTCCTTGATAACAGCAAAATGTTTAAGGGTACGGTTGTTCCCGAGGACCGTTCACTTATGAATGTTCCCTTTGTTACAGACAGCGAAGAGCTTAACGCAAAATTCATCAAAGAGGCTAAGGAAGCCGGCTTTGTTAACCTTAAAGGTCACAGAAGCGTTGGCGGTATGAGAGCTTCTATTTACAACGCTATGCCTGTTGAAGGCGTTGAAAAGCTTGTTGAATTTATGACAAAATTCGAAAAAGAAAACTCCTGAAAGGTTGATTAGAATGTACGATATTCTTACATTAAACAAGATTTCTCAGATAGGTCTTAAAGAGCTTGACAGCAAATATGCAGTATCAGATTGCTGTGAAAATCCCGACGGTATTATTGTTCGTTCTGCTGCTATGCACGATTTCGCTTTCAGCGATAAAACTGTTGCAGTTGCTCGTGCAGGTGCAGGTGTAAACAATATTCCCGTTGAGGATTGCACAAAAAAGGGTATTGTTGTTTTCAATACTCCCGGTGCAAACGCAAACGCTGTTAAGGAGCTTGTTGTTGCAGGTCTTATGCTCACATCCAGAAGAGTTGCTGCCGCTTATGATTGGTGCAAAACTCTCAAGGGTGAGGGTGAAAACGTAGGCAAGCTTGTTGAGAAAGGCAAATCGCAGTTTGCAGGCCCCGAAATTCTCGGCAAAACTCTCGGTGTTGTTGGCCTTGGTGCTATCGGCAGACTTGTTGCAGTTGCAGCAAATAACCTTGGTATGAAAATTGTGGGCTACGACCCTTATTTCAATGAAGCACTCAAGGGTGAGCTCCCCGCAGATACAGAGTATGTTGACACTCTTGAAGCAATATATGAAAAGGCTGATTACATAACTCTCCACCTTCCTTGCACAAAGGATACAAAGGGTATGATTAATGCCGACACAATCGCAAGGATGAAGGATGGCGTAAGAATTCTTAACTTTGCACGTGGCGAGCTTGTTGTTGGTGGCGATATGGCAGAGGCTGTGAAAGCGGGCAAGGTTGCCGCTTATGTAACAGACTTCCCCTCAGATGAGGTTATTGGTGTTGAAAACGTAACAGCTCTTCCTCACCTTGGTGCTTCAACACCCGAAAGCGAAGAAAACTGCGCATATATGGCAGCGGTTGAAATCAGAGAATACCTTGAAAAGGGTAACATAAAAAACTCTGTTAACTTCCCCAATGTTGAGGTTGAGGGTGACGGCGAAAGAGTTGGCGTTATCCACTACAACACATTGACAACTGTTAACGACGTTCTTGGCGCATTTATGAGCAACGGCGTTGAAACAAAGGGCTTTGCTTCAAAGGCTAAAGGCGATTTTGCATACACACTTGTTGTTGCAGATAAAATCCCCGATGCGGTTGTTAAAGCACTTGAAGCTAACGAAGACGTAATTAAGGTTAGGAAAATATAAAAGAGATGAGCTGTAAAAAAACGAAAGTTTTTTACAGCTCATTTTTGTTAGTCGGTTACTTCTTTGAAATGTCCGTTTTCATATTCAAGAATAAGTTGATTTTTGACGGTTTCATCGAAATCATCGTTATAAGTATAAATTATTTTATTATTTTTAATTTCCACATCATACGAAGTTTCATATCCAAGTGGTGAAGGGGTGCCATCTAAAACAGTAATATACTTGAGAAGAATTTTATTTTTTGTTTCGTATATTCGTGAATAATCACCAAAAAGGTCATCACCATTTTCTATTACTATTGTTGTGTCGAATTCGGGGTATTTATACATTTTTGTTGTTACGTCCGAGGGTAATGAAATGAACATACAGTATATGTGAAATAAAGTTAATGGTATTAAAATTATATATGTAAGGAAAAAGGATGCCTTATTGGTTTTTTTAAATAAAAGTGATATCACTAAAAACTCAGTTGAGTAAGATAAAAGAAAACAAATCATAAAAAAATAAGCTATGATTGGTCTTCCTAGGAACAATAAATCATAGTCGTGCTTTTGTAAAATGCGCCCGGCTATTCCTAAAAGAAAAAAGATAACCGCACAAATTTGAAAAATAATAATTGTTAGTTTGCTATTGCTTTTTGTTTTCATTAGCTTACCTCCTTAATTTATTTGTATTCCGAAATTCGCATGGTATTATCGATATACAAGCAAGCTTGTTCGATATATTTAGCGTTGCTAAAGTCGATATGATATAAATCCTTATTATCTCGTGCCGAAAGGCACATATAGAACCGAAGGTATATCGAATCGTAAGATATATCGAAAATTCATCAGGATTTATATCGAGGCAAAGTGAAACTTTGCCCTTACGGAATAACATTTCCTGCGCTTGAGAAGATTTCATACCATTCTTGTTTTGTGATGGTGATATCTGCTGCAGCGGCACATTCAAGAAGCCTTTCGGGGTTCATTGTGCCTGTCAGGGGTTGCATTTTTGCAGGGTGGCGAAGAATCCAGGCAATAACGATTGTGGATTTTGTAACGCCGTATTTATCAGCTAATTCCTGTAATTTTGCATTGATTTCCGGGAAATCGGGGTTATCAACATAAACGCCCTCGAAAAAGCCGTATTGGAATGGTGACCATGCCTGGATTGTGATGTCCTCATATCTGCAGAATTCAAGAACACCGCCGTCACGGTCGATTGCGTTATCTTCTCTCATATTAACATAAAGACCCTGCTTTACAATATGGCAATCGGTGATGCTGAATTGAAGCTGATTTGCACAGATTGGCTCTTCACCAAGGTATTTTTGCAAAAGACGCATTTGCATGGGATTCTGGTTTGAAACACCGAAGTGCTTAACCTTTCCGCTTTCTTTAAGAATTGCAAATGCCTCTGCAACCTCTTCGGGCTCGTAGAGTGTGTCGGGGCGGTGCAAAAGAAGAAAATCAAGGTAATCTGTGCCCAATCTTTTAAGGCAGCCCTCGGTTGATTTTATTATATGCTCCTTTGAAAAATCAAACATAACCTTGCCGGGGCATATACCGCATTTTGACTGAAGAATGATTTTTTCACGAACATCGTCATTCATACCGATTGCTTTTGAAAAAACCTCTTCGCTTTTGCCACCGCCGTAAAGGTCGGCGTGGTCGAAAAAGTTGAGCCCCGCACCCATTGCGGTGTCAATGAGCTTCTTTGCCTCGTCAACTGTTTTGTCAGCCATTCTCATACAGCCGACAGCGATTACAGGTACGTCAACGCCACTTTTGCCGAGTTTCATTGTTTTCATATAATACAATCCTTTCTTTGCGGTACGGTCAAGACCGTACCCTACATTGTTCGTTTCATCAGCGAAGAGTGTCCGCAAGGGGGCGACCCACCACCTCGTCAGCACGAAGTTTCGCTTATCATTTTTTCGCTACGCAAAAAAATTCAACGCTACACTGTGCTTCCTCTCCCCTAAAAAGCTACGCTTTTTGGGGACCCCGAAAAAAGGCGCGGTCCCCCTCCCTATTCGCTAAAGCGAACAGGGATGATAAGTTTCGCAACACCGCAACAAATTAATACAATCGGCGCTTGCGCCCCGAAACTTGCCACTTGCAATTCGCGACTTTCAATATACCTCGCACAATATCCTGACTCTGCCCTTTCTTGTGTCGCCCCGGATTTCGGCGCAACGGAATCTGCCATATCCTCTGACGGATACGGTTTCGCCCACTTCAACGGGCTTTGATGTGCTTGTGGAAAGCTTGCTGTTTATAAAAACCTTTTCACCGTCCACAAGGGCGGCGCTTTTTGTTCTTGAGAGATTATAAACGGCAGAAATTAATGCATCAAGTCGCATAGATGAAACTATTATGAGCTTTTCTTGTGGTTTCGGCAAAGCATCTGCGGGAAGTGTGTCGCAGAATTCACAGCTTACGCTTGTTCGCCTGATAGTGAGGAGATTATCAATTATAAATTGAGCCATATTTTCAAGGCAAATGATGTAGCCGCAGTTGTCGGCTATTATTATATCGCCCAGAGTTTCTCTTTTTATACCCAGACCCATAAGCGAGCCGAGAAAATCACGGTGAGTCAGCTCGTCTGAGAATTTTTGTGACAGGGGAGAGGCCTTGATTATTTTCAAGGGCGGGTCAGGCTTGTAGCCCATTTCGTTTTCTGTGCCGAAAACGGCGATTTTTCTTTCGGCATACTCGTAGCCGCCAAAAAGGGAATAGCCGAACCTGAATTGTGAAAGAAGTATTGTTTGCTCGTGTAGATTCAAAAAATCGCTGTAGCAATAAATATTGCGGTTTCTTGACCTTTCATACAAATCATTGAAGCGGTTTTTGAGTATTTGTAATTCGTCAGCCAAATTCCCTCACTCCCTTTCCGATTAACTGTAATCATTGTATCATAGCCTTTTGATGTTGACAATAAATTTTTAATTGACTTAGAGAGAATATTATGTTAACTTGAAAGTGTAGAATAATATAAGGAGGCTTTGATATGTTAAGATATGAAATAGAAGGCGGCACACTGCCTGTTGTTATATGCTACCCTCAGGAGGGGCAGACTCTTTGCACCGAGCGTGGCTCAATGAGCTGGATGAGCCCCAATATGCAGATGGCTACAAATGCAGGCGGGGGGCTCAAAAAGGCATTTGGCAGAATGTTTTCGGGTGAGTCGATTTTTCTGAATGAATATACTTCTGTTTCAGGTATGGGGATGATTGCGTTTTCCTCAAGCTTCCCCGGGTCGATAATTCCCTTTGAGGTTACACCCGGTTGTGGAATAATCATTCAACGTAAGGGCTTTCTTGCTATGGAAAAGGGTCTTGACCTTTCCGTTCACTTTCATCACAAATTCGGCACGGGCTTTTTCGGCGGCGAGGGCTTTATTATGCAGAAGGTCAGCGGCAACGGTGTTGTGTTTGTGGAAATAGACGGACACTGTAAGGAATATTCACTTGGTGTTGGCGAAAGCATTATAATTGACACGGGTCACCTCGCGGCAATGAGCGAAACCTGCACCATAGAGGTTCAGACGATAAAAGGAGTTAAAAACGTTCTTTTCGGCGGCGAGGGTATATTTAACACGAAGATTACGGGCCCCGGTAAGGTCTATGTTCAGTCTATGCCTATATGCAATCTTGCAGAGGTGCTCATACCATATATGCCTACAACAACCTCAAGCTCCGACGGTGGAATAAAAATAGATTTATCTAAATTCAATTTATAATAAAAAGTCAGCTGTAAAAAACGAAGGTTTTTTCGAGTCGAACTATAAAGGACAAAAAGAGTTAATGTAGCAAAAACTGCATTAACTCTTACTTTTTTTACACTGTCACTAAAAGTGGTGAGTAAGTGAGCCTTTAATTTTAAGTGATATTCTTTCCTTCGGAAAGAGTGATATTATGCACTTTTCGGCATAGTGATATTGAAATCTTCGATTTCAGTGTTATTTTATTCGCATAAAACTGTCCGAAGGACAATATCACAATGCGTAGCATTATATAACTGCGAAGCAATATCACTCGCCGTAAGGCGAATAAAACTGCGTGAGTGTCCTTTGGACACCCACGCATTACAGCTGATTCTTTTATTTTTTCTTTTTGCCGCCGAAGAAGCCTTTTTTCTCTTCGGGCTGAACAGGCTTGTTACCCATTGTTTCGTTGAATTTAAGAAGCGCCTGCTTTTGCGCTTCGTTAAGATTTTTTGGAACGTCAACAGAAACCTGAATAAGCTGGTCGCCACGTCTTGAGCTGTTGGGCACCGGGATACCTCTGCCCTTGAGCTTGAATATGTCACCGGGCTGTGTGCCTGCAGGGAGCTCGTATTCAACGTTGCCGTCAAGTGTGGGCACTCTCAATTTGTCACCGAGAGCCGCCTGCACAAAGGTTACGGTTGTTTCATACCAAACGTTGTAGCCGTCACGCTCAAAGAAGGGGTGGGGCTTGACTGAAATAACAACGCCAAGGTCACCTGCGGGGCCACCGTTGAGGCCCGTGTTACCTTCACCTCTGACCTTGAAAATCTGACCGTCGTCAATACCTGCGGGTATGTTGATGTCCTTTTTAACGGTGCGTCTGATTCTGCCTGCACCCTTACAGCGTGAGCAGGGATTGGGGTTAAATGTGCCTTTACCGCCGCAACGCTGACAGGTTTTTGATGTACTGATTGTGCCGAAGGGTGTTCTCTGTTGAACGTTGACCTGGCCTCTGCCGTTACAGTCGGGGCAGGTCTGGGGAGAGGAGCCCTTTGCGGCACCTGAGCCGCTACACTCGTCACATTGCTCGATGCGCTGGAATTCGATTGTTTTCTTGCAGCCCTTTGCAGCCTCTTCAAAAGTGAGGAATGCGTTAGCTTGTATGTCACTGCCTCTGCGGGGTGCGTTGGGGTTGCTTCTGCCGCCACCACCGAAGCCGTTGAAGAATGAGCCGAAAATATCGCCCAAATCAAACTCCATACCGCCGAAGCCGCCACCGAAGCCACCAAAGCCGCCGCCGTGCTCTGCGGCATAGCTGGGGTCAACACCTGCGAAGCCGAAGCGGTCATATTTTTCTTTTTTGTCTGAATCCGAAAGGATTTCGTACGCCTCGTTAACTTCCTTGAACTTTGCCTCTGCCTCTTTGTTATTGGGGTTAAGGTCAGGGTGGTATTGCTTTGCGAGCTTGCGGTAAGCCTTTTTTATGTCATCGGATGTTGCGCTTTTTTCAACGCCCAACACCTCATAATAATCTCGTTTATCTGCCATAATAATTCCTTTCTTTTAGGAATATATCCCGTCAAAGACGGCTCGTGAAGAGCCGTCTTTTTGGAATTATTTATTAGTCAACATCTGTGAAGGGTGCTTCTGTGTAGTTGTCACCCTGTGCATCTGCGCCACCCATATTGCTGGGGTCAAAGCCTGCGCCACCCATATTGTTGGGGTCGAAGCCCTGTGCACCGCCTGCGGCTTTGTAGAGCTTTTCGGAAATTTCATAGAACTTTGTCTGAAGCTCTTCCTGCTTTGCTTTGATAGCTTCAATGTCGTCGCCCTTGAGAGCTTCCTTGAGTGCGTCAATTTTTTCGTTTACAGCAGTTTTGTCTGCCTCTTCGAATTTGTCGCCGTTTTCGTTGAGAAGCTTTTCACACTGGAATACCATCTGGTCGGCACCGTTGCGGATATCAACAGCCTCTTTGCGCTTCTTGTCTTCTTCTGCAAACTGCTCAGCCTCTTTAACAGCGCGGTCGATATCGTCCTTGCTCATATTTGTTGAAGCTGTGATGGAGATTGACTGCTCCTTGCCTGTGCCCTTATCCTTTGCAGAAACGTGAACGATACCGTTAGCGTCAATGTCGAAGGTAACTTCAATCTGAGGGGTACCTCTCATTGCGGGGAGGATACCGTCAAGGTGGAACATACCAAGGGTTTTGTTATCTCTTGCAAATTCTCTTTCACCCTGAAGAACGTGGATTTCAACAGAAGTCTGGTTATCTGCCGCTGTTGAGAAAATCTGGCTCTTTGTTACGGGGATTGTTGTGTTTCTTTCGATGATTTTTGTGCAAACGCCACCGAGAGTTTCAATACCGAGTGAAAGGGGAGTAACGTCAAGAAGGAGAAGACCCTCAACGTCGCCGCCGAGAACACCTGCCTGAAGTGCGGCACCGATTGCTACGCATTCGTCGGGGTTGATGCCCTTGAAGGGCTCTTTACCTGTGTATGATTTAACAGCATCCTGAACAGCGGGGATTCTTGAAGAACCGCCGACCATAAGAACCTTGTCGATTTCGGAAACCTTGAGGCCTGAGTCGGAGATTGCCTGGCGAACGGGAGCCATTGTTGATTCAACAAGGTCTGCTGTGAGCTCGTTGAATTTTGCTCTTGTAAGAGTTGTGTCGAGGTGGAGGGGACCGCCTGCTTCAGTCATTGTGATGAAGGGGAGGTTGATTGCAGATGAGGTAACGCCGGAAAGCTCAATTTTTGCTTTTTCAGCAGCTTCTTTAAGTCTCTGCATTGCCATTTTGTCGTTAGAAAGGTCTGTGCCTGTTTCTTTTCTGAATTCTGCAACGAGCCAGTCAATGATTCTCTGGTCAAAGTCGTCACCGCCGAGACGGTTGTTACCTGCTGTTGCAAGAACCTCCTGAACGCCTTCGCCCATTTCAATGATTGAAACGTCAAAGGTACCGCCGCCAAGGTCATAAACCATAACCTTCTGGTCATTTTCTTTATCAATACCGTATGCGAGAGCCGCTGCTGTGGGCTCGTTGATGATTCTCTTAACATCGAGACCTGCGATTTTACCTGCATCCTTTGTTGCCTGGCGCTGTGAGTCTGTGAAGTATGCGGGAACTGTGATAACAGCTTCTGTTACCTTGTCGCCGAGGTAACTTTCAGCGTCAGCCTTGAGCTTTGAAAGAATCATAGCTGAAATCTGCTGGGGAGTGTATGTTTTATCGTCGATGTTTACCTTGAAATCTGTACCCATCTGTCTTTTGATTGAAGAGATTGTTCTGTCGGGGTTCTGAACTGCCTGACGCTTTGCAACCTGACCAACAAGTCTTTCACCTGTTTTGCTGAAGCCTACAACAGAGGGAGTTGTTCTGTTGCCTTCAACGTTTGCGATAACTACGGGCTCGCCGCCTTCGATTACTGCTACACATGAGTTAGTTGTACCTAAGTCGATACCAATTGTTTTTGCCATTTTTGTTACCTCCAAAATATTATAAAGTTTATTATTTATCAGTTTGTTACCTGAACGGTTGCGAAACGAAGAATTCTGTCGCCCATGCGGTAGCCCTTTTCAAAGACTGCGGCGATGGAGTTTTCGGGGAGCTCGTCGTTTTCAACTGTCATAACAGCGTTGTGAATGTTGGGGTCGAACTGTTCACCGACTTCGCCGAACGCTTCAACCTCAAGATTTTTGAGAATTTCACCGAATTGGGTGAGGGTCATTTCAATGCCCTTTCTGTAAACCTCAATGTCGTCGGTTTTATTGTCTGCCGCTCTGTCAAAATTATCAATAACAGGGAGCAGGGTTTTTAAGGTGTTTGCTTTTGCATCGCCGTAGATAGCTTCTTTTTCACGTGCGGAGCGCTTGCGGAAGTTATCGTATTCGGCGAGAACTCGAAGGTGAGTGTCTTTGGCGTTTGCAAGCTCGTTTGTGAGCTTTTCAATCTCAGCTCTGAGCTTTTCGCAATCACCCTTTTTTTCTTTTTTTGATTTTTTCGGTTTTGATTCAGTGGCTTCTTCAGCGACTTCTTCAATCGGGGCGTTAACCTTTGTTTCTTCGGTTGCCATTGTTTTCACTCCTATATAAATGGTATGTTATTCGTCCAACGTTTCGGAAAGAAGAGTTCCGATTACTCCCGCAAGATAGCTTATGCTGGGAATGAGCCTTGCATAATCGATTCTTGTGGGGCCGATTATTCCGATTGAGCCGCTGTCACGATCGCCTACGGAGTATTTTGAGAAAATTGTTGAGGAGTTTTTCAACTCTTTATATATGTTCTCTGTTCCGATGGAGACGTTGAGGGGCTTTTTCTGGGCGTTGAGCATATTCTCAATCGGGGTTTCTCTGTAAAGAAAATCCATAATAGAAAAAGCGTCGTCGGAAAATTCGCTATGGTTTAATATGTTTGATTGACCCTTGAGGTGGATGTCGGTGGTTTTAACAGCCTTGCACAAATCAGCGATAGCGCACAGAAAAGGCGACATTATAAACACACGCTCACCGAGAGAAGCAACGAGAGTCTGGATAAACGTAACCGATATGTTTGAAACGTTTTTGTCTATGAAGTAGTTCTGGGTTATGTTGTAGAACACCTCGGCGATATCAACGTTTATTTCGGCCTCGCTTCTGACAACGGTGCTTTTTAAAATGCCCGAGGTTGCGAGAAGAACAATCATCGCCGTGTGGGAGCTCAGAGGAACGAGCTCGATTCTTTTTATGAATGCTTCACTGTCTGACGGTGAGGATGAAACTGCCACGCAATCTGTAAGCTCGGCGAGGATACTATTCGCTTTTTCGAGGAGCTTGTCGGGCTCGCCTGCGAAGGACTGAAGCCAGATTTTGATTCGCTCCTGCTCCTCAACCCCAAGCTCATAAGCGGACATCAGATTGTCAACATAGTATCTGTAGCCTGCCTGTGAGGGGATTCTGCCGGCAGAGGTGTGGGGCTGCTCAAGAAGACCGAAATCAACAAGGTCTGCCATTTCGTTTCTGATTGTTGCAGATGAAACGGCGTTGCCCATTTCGGAGCAGATTGTTTTTGAACCGACGGGCTCACCCGTGGCGATGTAACGTTCAATTATGATGGCAAGAATTCTTTTCTTGCGCTCGGTAAGGTCTGCCACGGAATCACCTCTATTTTTGTTTTTAGCACCTGTTAGCACTCTCGTGTTCAGAGTGCTAACTCTGTTAATAATATACCCCGATTGTTTTATTTTGTCAATATTATTTCAAAATTTTTTTGTTAACTCTTTATGAACAGGTTTGAAGATATATACAATTATATTATTGGCTGTTTTGAGATAAAAAAATCACCCTATCCGTTCGGATAGGGTGAAAATTGTTTGTTGATTATTGCTCAACGGGGTAAACACTAACCTTTTTGCGGTCTTTACCAAGACGCTCGAAAGCAACCTTACCGTCAACAAGAGCGAAGAGTGTGTCGTCTTTGCCTTTGCCTACGTTTGTGCCGGGATGGATCTTAGTGCCTCTCTGCTTTACGAGGATGTTACCTGCGAGAACAAACTGACCGTCTGCTCTTTTAGCACCGAGTCTTTTTGATTCAGAATCACGGCCGTTACGGGTAGAACCCATACCTTTTTTATGAGCAAATAACTGGATATTGATTTTAAGCATTCGTTACACCTCCGTAATAGTTATTGTAACATTATTGGGGTATTGCCTGCTGAGCTCTTTTAAGTGAAGCTCAAGACCAAGCAAAGTGTCTTTTGATTTGTCTGTACTCTCGGGGGGGACGAGGATTTTCATTCTGCCGTCGCTGACATCTGCCATAGCGTCGATGCCCATTATTTCGATAATGGTGTTTGCCGCCATATATGCTGCAGAGGAAACTGCTGAGCAAACTATGTCGTTGCCGTGGGACGCAAAGCCCGCGTGGCCTGAAATCTCGAAGCCTGAGGGTGAATCGTTTTTAGAATGAAAAAATTTAACCTTAATCATGGATTAAGCGTTGATAGCTGAAATCTCAACCTTTGTGTAGGGCTGTCTGTGACCCATTTTACGTTTTTCATTCTTTTTGGGCTTGTAGGTTGCAACAACGACTTTCTTACCTTTGCCGTTTTTAAGAACCTTAGCGCTGACAGTTGCACCGTCAACATAAGGAGCACCGACTTTGATACCGTCATCTGCACCAACAGCAATAACCTTATCGAAGGTTACAACGGAATCTGCTTCAACGTCGAGCTTTTCGATGAATACTACATCGCCGTTCTCAACTTTGTACTGCTTTCCGCCTGTTTCAATGATTGCGTACATAGATTTTTTACCTGCTTTCTTTCAGTCTCGCTAACAAGGCTCACCGAAGTGATTTTGGGCATAACACAGCCCGCCCTTAATATGCGGCAAAAGCCATTGTAACAGAACAATGGCTATTTGTCAAGGAAAATATTGCTTTTTTCTGCCTCTTTTTTCATATCCTCGGGGAGGGGTGCAACAAAGGTCATTTCTTTTTGTGTTATTGGATTTGTGAGGGCTACACGGTAGCAGTGCAAAGCCGCACGGGTAAGGCTTTGGGTGAGCTTTCCGCCATACATTTCGTCACCCTTTAGGGGATAGCCGATGTGTGCCATGTGAACACGTATCTGATGAGTTCTGCCGGTTTCGGTTACGATTTCAACAAGGGAGATATCATCCGTTTGAGAAAGTGTTTTATAGTGGGTGATTGCTTCGTCGCCCTCGCCAACAGCACGTGATGTTTTGTTGGGGTCGGGTCTGTATATTGGTGCATTGACGGTTCCGTGGGCAGGGGTTTTGCCTGTGGCTAATGCGATATAGGTTTTATCCATATTGCCGTTAAGCCGTGAAGCAACGAATTTGTTTTTTGCAAATATCATCACGCCGGAGGTTACTTTATCAAGCCTGCCGACTGCACGGGCTGTTGCCGGTTCACCGCTTTTTTCAGTGAGGTAGTGGGCAACTGCATTGCACAGAGTTTCGTTGGGGTGGTTATAGGTGGGGTGAACAGATATGCCCGAGGGCTTGTTTATAACAAGAAGGTCATCATCCTCAAAAATAATGTCAAGGGGCATCTCCCACAAAAGAGGTGGGGGAGTTTTTTCGGGCAGAGCTATCATTATTCTGTCGCCTGTTTTTACAATATCCACAACACGGGCAGGGTTGCCGTTCACAAGAATCGAGCCGTGGGTGTGGCGAAGAGTCTGAACTATTCTTGCAGAGAGCTGTAAGTGACCTTTGAGAAAGTGAAGAAGAGGTCTTTGGTTGAATTCTTCTGTTACTGCGTATTCGATTTTTCGCAAAAGAATCACCCCCTTTTAAAAATGTAGATTTAGTTTGTGAAAAATTTGTTGTATTGTATATGCAAATGTATATACAAGTCGAAAAAAATGCAGAATGTTCAAAACTCTGTCAATGTAAAGTCAGTTGCTTTACAATAATATTCCTTATAAGAAATATATCGAAGGGTTATTGACATTTTTGACAGGTTTTTGAACATTGACAAGCAGTGTGCTTTACGCACTCAGTATGCAAAAATCAGATTTTGAAACGTGTATTTTTGGATTTGAATGGTAAATATACATTAATTTGTATTTATAAAACGAAAAACTGAATATTATTTAATAGGTACTTCCGACACCCTTCTGTTTTCAAAAACAGCAATGCTTTTGAAGCCTGCTTCAAGAGCAATTTCGTATGCGTTGGGAATGCCGAAGCCGATGCGCTCTGCATAGTGTGAATCGGAGCCGACGCTTATAAGTCTGCCGCCCAATTCCTTGTAGCGTTTCACGGTGTCGATATCGGGCGAGGGCTTGTTGATGGGGTATTTAAGACCGCCCATATTAATCTCAAGAGCCTTGTCTTTTTCGGCGCAGAGCTTGAGAAGCTCGTCAACCTTTTTGGAATATTTGTTGATATCTTCAATGTAACCGCAATGGTTGAAAATGTAGCGGAAGGGGTATGTGATGTGTGCGAGGACGTCAAAGTTGCCCCATTCAAGCATAGCAATAAGCTCATCGAAATACTCGTCCATAAGCTCCTCAATAACGAAGCCGTCAAAGGATTTGAAATCGTAAAAATCGGGCATACCTCTCAGATTATGGATTGAACCGATTATTTCATCATATTCGTTTGCCGAAATGATTTTCTCTGAAAGCTTTGGTGCATAGTGGGGCTGTGCCAGCTCAATACCACGGAGGATTTTTATTTTATCTGCATACTGAATTTTTGCTCTTGAAATATCAATATAGCTTTGGGCGGCACGCTTATCGAAGCCGTCTCTGTAAAGAACGTCAACCTCGCAGTGGTCTGTAAATGCAACACATTCAATACCGTTTTCAATGGCGGTTTCCGCCATAAGCTCAACGGGGTGGTTGCCGTCCTGCGAATTGATGGTGTGAGTATGTAAATCGTAAATTTTGAAATCTGACATAATTTTACCTTCTTTCCAATTCAGTATCATACCACAAACACAGAAAAAATAACAGGGTAAAACAAAAAATAAAAAAATCTTTTAAATTTACAATAAATATGGTAAAATACGGGAGAGAGGAGTGGTTTTTGTGAAACTTACTTTGCAAGCCAATTCGAAAATTAATCTGTTATTGGATATTACGGGAATAAAGAAAAACGGCTATCACAAGCTTTTTACAATTATGCAATCCCTTGACCTTGCCGACACAATTACTGTTGAAAAGACACAGGGTGGGGAAATTACAGTTTCCTGCAACGTTGACGGCATACCCACAGACAAGAGTAATATAGTATATAAATGTGCCGAAAGGTTTTTTGAATACACAGGCATAAAAGAGAATAAAGGCATACACATTCACATTGACAAAAAAGTTCCGTCCCAAGCAGGGATGGGCGGCGGCAGCGGTGACGGTGCGGCTGTGCTTGTGGCGCTCAACAAAATTTTTGAAACAAATTTACCCGAAAAGGTGCTTTGCCGGATTGGTGTGAAGGTTGGCGCAGATATTCCCTTTTGCATTGTGGGCGGCACGGCACTGGCACTTGACACGGGTGCTGTTGTGGCTCCGCTCCCCGATATTGAAAAATACCCGGTTGTTATTGTCAAGCCCAAGGATGGCGTTTCAACAAAAGAGGCTTATGCGGCGGTTGATTCGGTTGAAAATATGAAGCACCCGAAAAACAACGTTATGCTTGAGCTTCTTGCAGACTCTGAAAGTGACGAGGCAATGAAATATTGCAGCAACGTTTTTGAACAGGCGTTTGACATTGCGGGCAGAGTAGATATAAAGCACGTTTTAAACAAAAACGGGGCGCTGGCAGCTTGTATGACGGGCTCGGGCTCTGTGGTTTACGGAATATTCAAGGAAGAAAAAATGGCACAGAAAGCCATTGACCAATTAAAAGACGATTTTCCGGAGGTTTACCTTTGCCACCCCGTGGAGTACGGAGTAAAAATTACAGAAATTGAATAAAGCAAGAAAAATCCGTCCACAATCATTTTACATAATGATTGAAAGGACGGTTTTTATGTCTGTTTTTACTTACAAATCCTTTAACGGTGAGCGTGACAAGCTTCTTTTGAAAATTGTTGCGGTGTTTCTTGCACTGTATTTCGCTTTCGGTATATCCTTTTTTTCTGCATCTGCAGAATCGGTGAGGGAAAGCGTTGTCAGACTCCACGTGCTTGCAAACAGCGATTCTCAGGTTGACCAGGCGGTGAAGCTCAGGGTTAGAGATGCTTTGCTCAGAACGAATGCATCCATTCTTTCACAGGGTGTGACTGTGGAGAATGCGGAGGAATATTTTGAAGATTCAAAGCAGGAGCTTCTTGAAACGGTTCTGAAAACCCTTGAGGATAACGGCTTTTATTACGGCGCACACATAACTCTTCAAAAGGAATACTATGAAACGCGGAAATACGGTGATTTGATTTTCCCCGCAGGGGAATACACCTCTTTAAAGGTTGTTCTCGGTGAGGGAAAGGGCAAAAACTGGTGGTGCGTAATGTTTCCGCCGTTGTGCATACCCGTTGCCGATGACGTTAGGGGCGATAAAGAAAAAACCGCCGAATACCTTTCGCCCTCAGGCGAGAAAATAGTAAACGGCGGGGAGAAGTATATTGTAAGGTTCAAAATTCTGGAAATATATGAGGAGCTGAGGGAAAGGTTAGGCGTGTAAGTGACGATTGTAAAGCTGCCAACCGCCGGTAGGGGACAGTCTTGATATACCGTTTTTAAAATGTATATGTTTACAAAAAATAAAAAGATGACTATTCGTAAAAGAATTGTCATCTTTTTGCTCTTTTTATATATTGTTTGAGTAATCTCGCAAAACCTTTTACCATGCTTTTCCCTGTGGTGGGGGTGGGGGTACGGTATTTTTGCTGTAAAGTTTATACCCTACAAATATATCAGCGACGTCAGCATCACGGGAAATCGAAATATCACCATTACTGCTTACGTACCCAGAATAACCACCAGAATAGCCACCAACAGATTTTATCATTTCCTTTGTTGAATAATCGCTTCCATACGCCATTCCTATATATTCTGCAAGCTCCTGGCAACCATTCTTATTTAACCTTCCTAATCCATAATCAATATAAACATAAGTTTTGTAAGGGGTTTTAATGCTATCGCATTCAATATTACATCCACCTTTTCTGTAGTCTAAATCGCTCCAATTTCGGGTGCGGAAATCACGGATTATTTGATTAGCAAAGGATGATGATTTAAAACGCACTAATGCATTTTGACGCACTTTTTCTTTTCTTTTTTTTTCTTCTTCCTGCTTTCTTTGTGCTGCTTTTTCGGCTTTTTCGGCTTCGCGGTCATCTCTGGTTATTCTTCGATATATAAGATATAATCCCAAACCGCCAAAGATAGCAACCATATAGCTTTCACCATCTTCAATTGCTATGGCAGCAATAATAAAGCAAATTATAGCCCCGATTATCATAAACTCACTCTCTTTTAATACATCAATAAATTAACTTGTAGTTCGGTTTTTGTACCCTTTATAAGGTAATTATTATTATGCTCGAAAAATTCCAAATGTCAAGTTTTTATCGAATGTGTATTCAATTATAAATACTAAAATTTGAAATATATTATTTGAATGTTATGGAATATTAAAGTGTAAGCGCTCAGATGGTGACTCACCACCTCATCAAATTTGATTTTATTCCACGCTTGAAACTTCATTCAAACAGCAAATAACGATATGACCTCTTGCGGTGCCCAAAATTCTTTGTTTGCTGTTCGCTTCACAGGATTTTGACCGCTGCGCCTTTCCGCCACAAAACTCCGCAAATCGTTTTTTCATTTCACTCAAAAAGCTCATAGCTTCGTTGTGGCTCCAATCCCCTAAAAAGCTTCGCTTTTTGGGGTCCCCGTTTTCTCCCTTCATCCGCCACTGGCGGCGGTCGTGTTCCTTGCCCCCTCTCTTCGAAGAGAAGTAAATGAGAGGTGAGATTTTTCGTTTCATCGACGACGGCAAGAGGCCACTTGAACGACCCACCACCAACACTCCGCTTTGCTCCGTGTCGGTCCCCCTCCCTATTCGGCAAAGCCGAACAGGGATGATAGGCTTCGCAACACTTTTATATATCAATACAATCGGCGCTTGCGCCCCTCAATTTGCCACTTGCCACCTGCAACTTGCAACTATAAAGAGCTTGTGCGTTAAAGCACAAGCTCTTTATGACGTGTTACGTGGCAACCGATGTTTACCGCAACGGGCAAGCCCGCGATATGGGTTGGGGCGGTTTCGATATTCACCCCAAGAGCGGTGATGTCACCGCCGAAGCCTTGAGCGCCAATGTTAAGGCTGTTGATTTTTTGAAGCAAATCCTCTTCAAGGCTTTTATAAAATTCATCGGGATTGCGTTCTTCAATATTTCTGCAAAGTGCCTTTTTTGAAAGGAGTGCACAGCCCTCAAAATCGCTGCCGATGCCCACGCCCACAACAATAGGCGGGCAGGGGTTTGAATCTGCGATTTTCACGGTTTCAACAACGAAAGCTGTAATATCCTCCGCAGTAGCAGATGGAGTGAACATTTTAAGCCTGCTCATATTCTCGCTACCGAAGCCTTTTGGGGCGGCGGTGAGCTTTATTTTATCACCCGGTACAATGGAAAGGTGGATAAGAGCAGGGGTGTTGTCGTTGGTGTTGACTCTTTTTAATGGGTCGCTTACGATTGAGCAGCGCATTTTGCCGTCTTTATAGGCACGGCTGACACCTTTATTTACCGCTTCATTAAAGTCGCCGCCCACAAGGTGAACATCCTGACCAAGCTCACAGAAAAGAACAGCCATGCCCGTATCCTGACAAATGGGAATTTCGAGTTCGGTTGCCTTTTCAAGATTTTTGCACATATCGCAAAAAATGCTTTTAGCAAGGGGGTTGCTTTCACTTTCAGCGCAAGCCCTTATTTTGTTTTCAAGCTCTTTGGGAAGATGGGCGTTTGCCTCTGTAAAAAGGTCACAAACAGCATCTTCTATTAAAGAAACATTTATTTCTCTCAAAATCTTCACTCCAAAACATAAACCGTGCCCAAAAGCACGGTTTTAGTAAATTAGCCTCTTGAATTGCCGCCACGTCTTGGTGTTGACGCACCGCGTTTTGCAACGTTGTTCTTTTTAAGGTCGCTCATTTTTTCATCGCTGACGCTTTTGAATTTTGCCATCATATCTTCAAAAGACATATTTTCGGGTTCTGAATGCTGCGTACCTGTCCATACAGGGGGCTGGCTCCTTTTGGGTCTGTCGCCTGCGGGACGCTTCGGCTTTGATTCTTCTTCGGGGGGGAGAGCTTTTTTGATTGAAAGGGCAATCTTGCCTTTTTCGTTAATGTCAATAACCTTGACGTTTACTGTGTCACCCTCAGAGAGCTTCTCGTGAATGTCCTTAATAAAGGTGTTTGAAACCTCAGAGATATGTACCATACCTGTTGCTTTATCGGGAAGCTCAACGAATGCCCCGAAATTTGTGATGCCTGTAACTTTTCCTTCAAGAATCGAACCGATTTCCACTGCCATAGTTTACCTCAACTGAATATAATTTAAGCGCCGGGTGTGATGTCAATATAAACGTGTTGGTTTGGCTTGACATACCCCTCATCCTGTGCGTGGTTTTCTGCAAGGTCATCATCGACGCCGTTTTTAATCGTTTCCTTGAGATTAGAGTTGGCTTCGGTCTGGCTTTCGTAAAGGCTTGAAAGTTCAGCTTTTTGCTGTTCCTTCTGATTTTTTTCGTTGTTTACCTTGACGAAGGAAACAATGAAAAAAATAACAACGGCAATGGTGGCAATGAGAAGAACAACGCTGATGCTGCGTGACTTTTTATTGCGCTTTTTGTTCTTTGCCATCGCTGTTACCGCCTTTCGAATGCTTTTTTGATTTTGCACAAAACACACCAAATAAATTATACACATACAAGTGTAGTTTTTGCAATACCTTTTTTCGCATTTTTGATGACTTTTTTTCTGTTTTTTTGAAAATGGGCGATGATTTTTTAATGATGGCTTTAATTAGTCTTATAACCGCACGGAATGGAAGGGTTATTACCCTGAAAATCAACGAGCAGAAGCTGCGGAAAGCGGATACGAGTTTATCTGTGAATTTGACAACGGCGATACCGAATGAAAGGTAATAAAAAGCCCAGCCTATTATTTCACCAGCGATAATATAAAAACGGATTTCGCCTTTGTTGGCGGCGAGAATGAAAATAAAAGAAGCAATGGCGGTAACAATAAAATACAGAATGTCAAAAAAAACGCACGCCTTTTTGTTTTTTGTTATGCTCAGTCTCACGGCTCTGAGAATATCGTAAAAAATGCCGAGGATAAAGCCTACACCTAAGGATGTAAGAAAAATACTCAGCTGTTGTGAATGGGGAACGCTGTACATTATCTGAACACTTTCGAGAAGAAGCTGACATTTTTGTCGGGCACGTCTGCATAGGAAATGGCGGCGATGTTGCCCTCAATACACAGCTCGCCTATTTCAAGCGAAAGCTTTGTTATGTGGAGCTTTTCCCCTTTTACGGTGAGCTCGCCGTAATCCGTTGAAGCAATTATCATTTCTTCATCAAAGCTGCCGACGTCGTTGACGCCCGAAACGGACAGGGTACGCCTGTCTTCAAGAATGCAGTTGTGAGGGATAAGCCCCGTTCTTTTTTCATCTGTCATAATAACACCTCCGTCACTTCAGTATATTCTCAGGTGGCGGAGGTTATGTTTTTTATTTTATTTTTGTTATTTTATCACCTTTGACAAGGTATGCGTTTTTGCTGATATCAATAAGGGGCTGGTCGTTGAGAGAGTCGGTGTAGAAATTCTCGATTTCTGTGTCGGGGTATTCCTCGAAAAAAGCCTTGACCTTATTTTCACGAAGACAAAGGCGCTTTATTTCACCCGTTTCGGTGTCAACAACTGTGCCCAGATAGCTTTTTATGCCGAGGCGCTTGCAGATTATCTCAAGTGAAAACTCGGGTGAGCAGGAGATAATAAGGTCGTCGTCACTTTGAATATCCTTGTAAAAGGGCTTTATTTTGTGCATGTGCGTATCCCAGAATGCCTGAAACTCCTGCGGGATATTGCCCTTTTCGTTGAAAAGCTCGGTAACGGGAGCTGCATATTGTGAAAGAGCCTTTTCAACGGTGATTTTACCCATTTTATATTTTGCGAATGCCCAGAGAACTCTGGGAATATATCTGAGGATTGATTTATCCCTTTTTGTGTAGAAAAAGAAAAAATCTAAAACACTTTCTCCGTCGTAGATTGTTTCATCGAAATCGTAAACGTTCATTTGCTTTCTCCTTTAATAAAGCGTTTCCATTTGCCTGTTGCAAGAAGCGTTATCAGCATTCCTACAGCATCAAGCACAAGCCAGACAACAATAGTACCGTTCCAGCCGATTTTGTCTGAGATAACGCCGAAGCCGTATGAAGCGGCGGCGCAGCCGACGTAGGCGGTGGCATTCATAATGCCTGTGACGGTTGCGGTTCTTGAACAGAATGCAAAGCGCATTGGTACAAGAGTGATTATCATATAGTTGAAGGCGTGCATAGCGGTGGTGATAACTGCAAGAAGCGCAACGCTGACAATTATGGGAAGGTCTTTTATGAAAATGAGAAGTGAAAGGGGAGCCAGCGCAAAGAGCAGGATTGCGGTGGCGGTTTTCAGCTCGTTTTTCTTGAAAATTTTGTTGTAAACAGGGGTGATAATGTAAACGCCCGAAAGATTGAATATGGGCAAAAGAATTGAAAGAAAAGCCGAAAATGAAGCGTCGGTTGAATAAACCTCGGTTATCATTGTGGGCACCCAGGTGGTGATACCCTCTTTTATCGCGCCGTGAATGGCGTCGGCGGGGAGAACTATAAACACACCCGCAAGAACTAACAAGGGTAAAAGCTTTACAGTTGAGGATTTTTTGGGGTCTTTACCCGTTGAGGAGGGTGTCTGAATTGCCCTTTGGGTTATGTGGGGCTTTATTGTGAAATATGATGCTGTGAAGAAAATGCAGACAATAATAAGGATTGCCGCAGGGATGTAAAATACATATCGCCAGTTGAGGAATTTTATGGAAAGTGAAGCCAGCAGATATGCTACAACCGTTCCGATGGGGAGCGTTGCGCTTATGTTGAGGCAGGCTTTCTGCCGCATATCGTCGTTAATGATGTTGGCAAGGATTTTAAGAATTGCAGACCACAGCAGCGAGAGAGCAAAGCCGTTGAAGCCCCATATCACAGCCATAGCAATATTTGATGAACACGTTGTCATAGCTATGTTGGCAAGCCCCGAAAGCAAGGTGCCCGTGATAATCATTTTAAAGGGTGAGATTTTATCACCGAGAAAGCCGTTGATTATCTGAAACGCACCATAGACAAAAAAGAAGGCGGAGCCGATTATGCCTGCCTGAGATTTTGTGAAAAGCCCCTCGCCGATAATTGCGGGAAGTGCCGCCGAAAGGTTGATTCTGCCGATATATGAGGAGGTGTATGCCGCAAAGCAGACGGCGAAAATCAACGCGGAAAGTTTTTTGTTTTCAAGGTATTGTTGGGTTTTCATAAGCTTCTCTTTTCTTATTTATTGGCGGATGCCATAGCCGCCGCAGGGGCGAATGAGGTCAATCGGTAGTTCACAAAGGAGTCAAAATCCTCGTAGTTTTCATCGGATAAGGGGAGAATTTTATTTTCGTTGTCGGCAAGCTCAATGCATATACCGGGCTTTCCTAAGGTGTGTCTGAACCAATTTTCAAAGCCGCCGCCATAGTCCTTAGCTTTCTTTGTTGGGTCGGGAAGATACAATGAGCAGGGTGTGGCAATGTCGGTGGCAAAGGCTTTATAAAGAGCATTGTTTTGCGTGTTGTGGTTGTCACCCCAGAAAATGCAGTTGCCTTTTATGTGGAATGAAATGAGAAAATCAAAATTATTATTCCGGCAAAGGGTCATAAGGGCTTTGGTTTCAGCCTCGGAGCCGCTTTCATAGCCCTTGAAATAATAGTCCGCGGGAGAATGAACGTTATTGTTTATATAATCCCAGGCAAGGGGAAAGTTTCTGTTGAGGTCAACTCCGTTGGCATTTGATTTGTATTCGGAGAGCTTTGAAACGCGCACGCCGTTTTTCACGCTTTGCCTGCCGGAGATTATCTCAAGACCGTCGGGGTTTGTGCAGGGAATTATATAAAGGGTATATTCACTCAGTAACGCTTTTATATTGTATGCACCGTAGTAGCCCGATTGACTGTAAAAGGCACGGCAATAATCCTCCGTCACCTTTAAAAGGTATTTTGTTGTGATATGCTCACGTGCGTGGATTGCACCGACGAGAAACGCCTTTTTCTCACCCGTGCCGAGGGTCAGCATCATAAGCTCGCGTCCGTTTTCTGAATAGCCCGCTGTGTGCACACCGAGAATGTCGGGATAGGTGCTTTTTAAAAGAGAGATTGTTGAAATCAGCGAATCAAAGCTTTCCGGGGCAGAATCATCAACAATGGTGGGGGTGGCAACAGCCTCGATTACAGGCGGATTTTCTGTTGGGGCTTCTGTTTCGTGTTTTGTGGGGAAAAGACAAAGAACAGTTCCCAGAATAAGGACAACAGAAGCAAAGCAGGATAAAACAATAAGAGAAATGCTGTATGATTTATCGCTCAGAACACCACACCCTTTCAAAAAACTCTGAATAATTATTGTAATCTTTTTAAAAAGCCTTGTCAACGAATAGAAAGAAAAATAAGAAAAATAATTGTCGGGAAATGTAATAAAAAAAGGAATTGTGTATTGTGATTTTTCTTACAAGAGAGTATAATGTATATATCAACACTTATGGAGAAGAAAATGAAAAAAATACTTTTAAAATTCCTTGTGCTTTCCCTGTTTGTTCTGGCGTTTACCTTCTGTGCAACGTCATTCACACTTGCAGGCGACAGCAGAAATATTATTCCCCCGTCACCCGGGGAGGTTACTGCATCGAACTCGGTAACGGGTGTGTGCGTCACCTGGAGCACGGCGGAAAAAGTTGCGGGCTACAAAATATATCGAAGCACAAACGGCGGTGAAAATGAAGAAATCGCAGACCTGAGGGGTTGCTATATCAATTCGTATAGCGACGTGAACGTTTGCGGCGGTGAAAAATATACATATTCCGTTTGCTCATATAATGCACATAACGACAGCCCCCTGACCGATAGCGCAGAGCTTACGCATATCTCTTGCCCGAGAATAACGACCCTTGAAAATGCGGTAGAGGGAATTCGTCTTGAATGGAAATGCTCAGAGAGCTCTGACGGCTACGTTATTTATAAAAGCACAAATACGAAATATAAGAGAATAAGAAGAATAACCGACCCTTCAAAAACCGAATTCGTTGACAAGGACGTTAAGGTGGGGGTCAGCAACCAATATAAAATAATTGCTCTCAAGGGCGGTGAGCAAAGTGCGGCGAGCGCCAAAAAAAGCAAGCCCTTTATACAAGCCCCCGTACCCCAAAGGGTGTCAAACGGCGATGGCTACGTTAAATTTCAGTGGCAGAAATGCCCCAACGCTGAGGAATACGTGATTTATAAAAAAACCGACGGCTCAGCCTGGTCAAAGGTAGCAACGGTTGGCGGCGATAAAAACAGTTATTCGGATAAATCTGTTTCGGGTGGCTCAGAATACACCTACACCGTCAAGGCAAAAACCAAAAACAGCATCAGCGGTTATCACACAGGGCTGACTATAACATATATCAACGCACCGGTTATGAAATCTGCCACCAATACAAGCGACAAAATTGTTGTTAAATGGAGCGAGGCGGAGGGGGCTGTGAAATACGTTGTTTACAGAAAAACCGCTAACACCGAGTGGGAGAAAATCGGCACGGTTAAAGGTGAAAAATACTCCGATTCCGCCATTAAAAACGGCGAAAAATATTTTTACAGCGTTGCTTCCGTTACGGCGGATAACGTAAAAAGTGCAAAGGCTACGAAGAGCATTGAGTGCTTTGCCTTGAAAACACCCGAAAGCATAAAGGCAACCTGCAGCCGTTCGGGCGTTAAAATCAGCTGGAAGAATATGGGCTCTGCTGATGAATATATCGTTTACAGAAAAGACAGCAAAGCGGGCTCGTGGAAAAAGCTGGGCAGTGTGGGCAAGGGCAAAACATCATTCTCCGACAAAACCGCCAAGGACGGCAAAACATATTATTACACCGTAAAGCAAATCAAAGGCTCTTATAAGGGTAGCTATGACAAGAACGGATTAAAGGTTCTTTTCGCACTTGCTCCCGAATTGATGCTTGCACATTCGCCAAACGGCGTTGTTATCGGCTGGAGTAAATCCGAGCTTGCAACAGGCTACAAAATCGAGCGTAAAGCAGAGGGTGAGGATTGGAAAAAGGTAGCCGAAATTAAGGGCAAGAAGAACACGGAATACGTTCACAAAAAGCCTGCGTTCGGTAAGCTCAATTATTACAGAATAACCGTTCTCACAGATGAAAACGTCAGCCTTGTTTCAACGGCGAAAACGATTTACGGAATTGACCCGGACAAGCCTATGGTGGCTCTTACCTATGATGATGGGCCTTATACCCCCGTAACAACAAGAATCCTGGACACTCTTGAAAAATATGATGCAAGAGCAACCTTCTTTGTTGTCGGCTCAAGGGTTAACACATATAAGGATTGCATAAAGCGCAGCTTTGATATGGGCTGTGAAATCGGTAACCACACATATAATCACACGATTCTCACCTCGGTGGGCTCGGCAAAAATAAAAGAAGAAATCAACGCCACCAACAAGGCGGTTGAAAAAATAACGGGAGTTGCCCCCGTTGTTGTGAGAACGCCCGGCGGTGCAGTTAACTCAACTGTGAGAAGCTCGGTTATGTACCCAATGTTCAACTGGTCAGTTGACACATTGGATTGGAAAAACCGAAACGCCTCCAGCGTTGTTTCGGCAATCAAAAAAGACGTGCGTGACGGCTCAATAGTGCTTATGCACGACCTTTACGGCTCAACCGCATCAGCCACAGAGACTATAGTTCCGTGGCTTGTTAAAGAGGGCTACCAATTAGTTACCGTTTCGGAATTGATGGCTGTTAAGGGTATTGATGCAGAGGCGGGCAAGCTTTATAACAACGCATATTAATTGAGTGTATAGAAAAAAGTGTATTCAGCGTTATGAACTGAATACACTTTTTATTATTGCTGTGCCGTATGGCTTGATTTTTACAAAATCTGAAGTAACGGTGTCTGTGAGCAATTCATTTTTATACTTGAATTCCTCGGGTAGATAATAGTCGATTTCGTGGGGATTCATATTGGCGATAACGAATATTTTTTCGTTTTCGCTTTCTCTTGTGTATGCAACGCACGAGAGCATTGCGGAATATGGCTTGAAAATGCCGTCTTTAAGACAGGAGAGGCTATTTCTTATTTTACCGAGTGCCTGATACCATTCGAGAAGGTCTTTGTCCTCCTCGCCCCAAGGGAAAAATCCTCGGTTAAACGGGTCGCCGCCACCCTGCATGCCTGCTTCGTCACCGTAGTAAAGGGAGGGGAAGCCCGGCAGAGTGTATTGAAGAACAGAGGCGGTTTTCAGAAGTGCTTTGGCTTTTTCGTAGTCGCTCCCTGTGAGCTTATAGGTCGCTTGAATGTTTCGTGGCTTGTGCTCAATTTCGTCGAATATAACGCTTGTGAGAACTCTTGCGGTGTCATGGGTGCCGATGTGGTTCATCATACAATCAAGTGCGCATTTGGGGTAGTTTTCACAGATTGACACCACGGATTCCATAAAATTCTCTGCCACACCGTAGCGAACAAAGGTGAGAATGGCGTTAGCAAAGGGGTAGTTCATTACGCTGTCAAGCTGCTCTCCCAAAAGGTAGCGACGTCTGCCGCCGTGGCTGAATTTGTTGCTTGCATCCTCCCACACCTCGCCTATAACAAGGTAATCGCCGTTAATTGATTTTACGGCTTTTGTGAATGCATCAATGAATTTGTCGGGCAATTCATCGGCAACGTCAAGGCGGTAGCCGTATGCACCCGCATCAAGCCATTTTTTGGCGATTCCGTTTTTGCCCGCCACGTATTCAATAAAGCTGTCGTTTTCTTCGTTTGTTTCGGGGAGTGTGTCTATGCCCCACCAGGATTTATATTTCCCGTCTGCCTCAAAGGTGAACCAGTCTTTATACGGACCGGCTTCTGAGTTGAAGGCACCCGCACTGTTGTAGCGCTGTTCACGGTTGAAATATATACTGTCGGAGCCTGTGTGGCTGAAAACACCGTCGAGAATTATTTTAATGTTGTGCTTTTCGGCAGACCTGCAAAGGGCACGAAAATCCTTTTCAGAGCCGAGAAGCGGGTCGATTTTGCTGTAATCAGCTGTGTTGTAGCGGTGGTTTGAATGAGCCTCAAAAATTGGGTTGAGGTAAATTACACTTACGCCCAAAGATGCTATATAGGGCAGCTTTTCTTCAATGCCCTTGAGGTTACCGCCGAAGTAATCGTTGTTAAGTATTTTCCCGTGCTCGTTTGGCTGCCAAACGGGTTCTTCCTTTGTGGATTGGTGAATTATTCTGTCGTTCGGCACGTTTTTTATGTCACCCTTGCCGATATTAAAGCGATCGGGGAAAATCTGGTACATTATGCCGCCCTTTATCCAATCAGGGGTTTTGTAGCTTTCATCAAAAACCGTTAACTGCCATTCCTTGCCGTCGGGTGCAAATTCACCGCAACCGGATGAACGAAGAAAAATGTTACCCGTGCCGAAGGGCGTTTCATAGGTGAAGTGGTAAAAATAAAGACCCGTTTCAAGGGATAGGGTAATATCCCACCATTCCTCGTTTTCACCGTTCATACCGCACCAGAAAAGGTCCTTGCAGAAGTGCTCTTTGCCGTCCGGGTGGCAAACGAGGGTAACCCTGTTGCAGGAAAAGGAACGTGGCATAAGAACACAAAGCCTCAAACTTTCGTTTGAGGCTATGCTGCCGAATTTTGATTTGTGCTTTATGTCTCTTGAATTAAAGGGAACAAATTGCAAAAAATATCAGTCCTCGTAACCGTTGGGGTTGTTGTGTTGCCATCTGTAGGAGTCGGCACACATTTCATCAATGCCTTTTTCTGCCTTCCAGCCAAGCTCACGCTGTGCCTTTGAGGGGTCAGAGTAGCAGGTTGCAAGGTCGCCGGGGCGACGGGGTGCGATTTTATAGGGAACCTTAACGCCCGAAGCCTTTTCAAATGCGGCAACAACCTCCAGAACGCTGTAGCCCGTGCCTGTGCCCAGGTTATAAACAAATGTGCCGTTTTCTGCTGTGATTTTATCCAATGCCTTGAGGTGACCCTTGGCAAGGTCAACAACGTGGATATAGTCACGCACGCCTGTGCCGTCGGGTGTGTCGTAATCGTCGCCGTAAACGTTGAGGAATTCACGCTTGCCTTCAGCAACCTGTGTTATGTAGGGCATAAGGTTGTTGGGGATTCCGTTGGGGCTTTCGCCGATTTTACCGCTTTCGTGAGCGCCGATGGGGTTGAAATATCTGAGCAGACAAACGCTCCATTCCGGGTCAGCCTTTGCCGTGTCGGTGAGAATCTGTTCAATGAAATATTTTGTTGTGCCGTAAGGGTTTGTTGTGCCGCCTGTTTTCATTGTTTCATTGAGGGGTGAAACGTTGTGTTCGCCGTAAACGGTTGCAGATGAGCTGAAAACCATTTTCTTACAGCCCTTTTCAGCCATAACCTCACAAAGAGTAACGGTTCCGCTGATGTTGTTTTCATAATAAAGCAAGGGCTTCTGGCAGGATTCGCCAACTGCCTTGAGACCTGCAAAATGGATAACGGAGTCAATGTCGTATTTGTCGAAAACCCTTCTGAGACCCTCGGCATCTCTGATGTCGCATTCTTCAAATGCGAAGCTTTTGCCGGAAAGCTCCTTGATTCTGTCAAGAACCTTGGGGCAACTGTTATAGAAATTGTCAATAATAACTATATCCTTGCCTGAATTGAGCAATTCAATAGCTGTGTGGGAGCCGATGTAGCCGGCGCCGCCTGTTACGAGTACTGCCATAAATATCTCTCCTTTATATAATCATCGTTATTACCACTCTGCACCCTCGAAATCCTCTGTGGGCTCTTCTTTGGGCTCGGTGGTTGTTTCTTTCTCTGTTTCGCTTGGCTTTTCTGTTTCTTCTTCCTTAGGCTTTTCGTTGTTACCTGAGCCCTGATTGTTGTTGGGTGTGTAGTTGATTACGGGTCTGTCGGTATTGGGCACGGGGATAAGGTTTTCTGTGGGGTCAATATCGAAAATATCCGAAGTCGAGCCGGGCTCGGAATTATATTCTGTGTAGTCGGGCTCCGTGTTTTCGGGGATAGCCGGAACGGTGCCTGCAGTTGTGCCGCCTGACTGAAGCGACTGAGCCTCAGGTGCATCGGAGGGCTTGACGAAATACCCGCCGAATTTAAAGCCGAGAATAACGCAGACTATAACTGCAATTGCAAGTATTATGATAGCGGCAATTGTTCCCTTTTTGCCGATTGAAGCGGAGGGGCGGGCATCTGCCTGGTATTCTGCCTCAATAAGTGCCTGCTCGTATTTTGCTTTTTCTTCATCGGTGGCTGTTTTCTTGAAAATAACCTCGTCAAGGTATTTATCCATCATAGTGTACAATTCGGTTGTTGCTTCTGCTATGAGGTTGTCAACATTTTCGCCCGTGTCGGCAAAAAGCTTTTTTACAACGATTTTGTCGGCGGTTGCAACGGCTATGAATGAATAATAGTTTGTAACCGTTTCGCCCTTCTTTTCACGGAAGATGTTGGAGATTGTGGCGCCGAGCTCGGTGCTTCTCAAATCCATTGCGCCCTTTGCAAGCTGGGCGGCATATTCCTTGGGGTCGCTGATGCCCTCATCGTTAACAAAGGGTGTAAACAAAACGATGTTTTCGTTGTTGGGGCAATTTTTAATTTCTTCTTTAAGAAGCTTTGCGGCGGGGGTGGAGGGGATTGCAAGCTTTATATCGTTTTTAATGAGCTTTGCAACGATAGCCTCTGCCTGTGATAACGATTCGGGGTCGATTTCAACATTGTCGGGCACCGAAATGCTTTTAGCGTGGCTTTTAAAGAACGGAAGGTCGGATTCTGTGAGCATATGGGGGAGTGCATCCTCGAGAAGAGGGAACACAACGATATATTGCTCCTGTGATTTAACGTAGAAGCCACTGAAAAGACCGTCATCCGAAAGGAGCTCGGAGCACTCGTCGGGCACGAGTGTGTGGGCTTTTCTTAATTTTGCATCGGTTATTTTGCTGCCGATTTTTTTATCGATTTTTTCGCTGTATGCGGGGGTAAAGCTGAATGCTTTTATGAGTACGGGCTTGAATTTAAGGAAAAGCTCACTTTCAACACCCAGAAGGATTGCATCGCTGGAGGATAAAGCGGCGGATATTTCGTTGAAGAGGACGTTTGCATCCGAAAAACTTTCAAAAAACATACCGCTTTCAGTGATGTTTTCAGTAACGCTCTGCTTAACGGGGGCAAGAGCGTAGCTGTTTTGTTCAAATGAAAATGCTTTGATTTTCATGTTCACACCTCTTAATATAAATAGAATTTTTTATCGTCTTTGTAGGGGTTCTGACGAGGATTGTCGTAATAGCTTTCGGGGTATTTCACAGGGTCTTTTTTAAACCTTGCAAGATTTGTGTCAACCTCCTCCGATTCACCCTCACGCACCATTCTTGCAATAACAAGAAGTCTTGCATCGTCGAATTCATAGGTGCAGGTGCAAAGAGTGAGGAGCTTATCTGTCGGGAGGATATCCACGCCCGTGTCGTAAAGCTTGCGCTTGTTTATTTCTTCAATGTATTCTTCGAAGCAGGCATCTGAGCAATTATCAAACGTGAAATCGAAGAAGTAGCCGTTGTTGCTGTCAACGGAGCCGTTTGTGAGGATTACTGCACAAACCTTCCATTTATGCTTTTCAAAAAGCGTGTCAAACTGAATAACGGGGTGCTTTTTGAAATAATCCATACTCTTGTAGTTGGCAAGGGCGGCGAAACGCTCACCGTCAAACATATTGTGGCCGTAGAGAAGAGTGTTTCTGTCAAAGGGCTGAAAATCGTCTATATAAGATGCGAAAACTGCACCGTAGCTTGTTGATTTGCCGTTAAAGTCGTGGCGGAGATAGTATTTGTCATTATCTGCCTGCACAACGGGTGTATCGACCTTTGTACCGTCGATTTTAAGGTAGCCCACCGTCTGAGGGTTTCTGGCATAGTACAGAGCGTAATCATAAAGGATGCCTGTGGGGAACTTAACGTCGAGAAGCTCGGGATATTTTTCGTAAAGGTACGCCCACTGTTCAGCCTCGCTCAGGGTATCAAGCTCTTTTTTTACGTCATCGGGGATGACTGCTGAATCGTAAAAGTCTGTTTCCTGTTTAAGAACAAGGTATTTTTCAATGCCCTTTTTGCCGACAAAGAAGCCTGATACAACAACAACTGCAGCTAAAATGTAACTGAGGGCAGTCAGAAATGTTTTTTTCCGTTTCTTTGCTTTGAGGTTTTTTATTACCTCTTTTTTCTGCGTTTCGTCTGTTCTGAAAACAGTTTCTTCAGCACCCTTGAAATACTGAAAATCCGAAACGGGCTCTTTTTTGTTTTTCTTACTCATTTATATCACCTAATAGACTCAATGCCGTGTGTGCGGCAGATAATCTGTTGTTAGTTCTAATATCGTTTGTGAAAGTATTTCTCAATTCACGTGTTATTGCGGTTTCACCGTCTGAAATGCATACGTATATGAGCCCAACGGGCTTTTGGGTGTTGTCCGAGAGGGGGCCTGCAATACCTGTGATGCCGACACCGATATCTGCACCGAGTGCCAATCTTACACCCTGTGCCATCTGCACGGCAACCTGCTCGCTTACGGCACCGTGCTCTGAAAGGGTGGCTTCTTTAACACCGAGAATTTTCGTTTTTACCGAGTTTGAATATGAGCACACACCGCCCATATAAACGGCGGATGCACCGCTGACGTCGGTTATGAGCTTGCTGACAAGGCCGCCCGTGCAGGATTCGGCAAGAGCAAGAGTTTTGCTTTTTTCAGAAAGCTTTTTTACTGCCTTTTCGGCAAGATGAATAAGTTCAGCTTCAGACATTTTCAACACCGCTTGAATTGATTGCTATTCTTGTTATGCCCTCAAAGGCACGTTTGCAAAGCCCCTCAATATCAAGCACGCTTTCAGCCGCCTCAACGTCGGGGAGGTGGGGCTTCGTTTTGGGGTGCTTGGGTGTGAAGACTGTGCAACAGTCCTCAAAGGGCTGTATGGAAATATCGAAGGTTTCGATTTTTCTTGAAATCCGGATAATTTCTTCTTTATCCATACCGATACACGGTCTGAATACGGGCTGGTTTGCAACTGCATCGGTACAACCCAAGGCAAGCATTGTCTGGCTTGCAACCTGCGCAACGCTTTCGCCGGTTATAAGAGCGTGACAATCTGTAGTTTCTGCAAGCATACAGGAAATACGCATCATAAAACGGCGCATAATAATTGTGAAATACTCCTCGGGGCATTTTTCACGAATCATTTCCTGGATTTCTGTGAATGGAACTGTGTGGAGCCAGATTCTTCCGCTGTAGCGTGCAACCTTTGAAAGAAGGTCGTGAACCTTTTGCTCGGAGCGAAGCGAGGTGTAGGGTGGGGATGCAAAGTGGATACCCACAAGGTCAATTCCCCGTTTTGCCATCATATAGCCTGCAACGGGGCTGTCGATACCGCCGGAGATAAGAAGAAGCCCCCTGCCGGATGAGCCCACAGGCATACCGCCCGCACCCTTTAGCTGGTTGCCGCGGATATATGCTTCATCACGGATTTCAACCGTGACGGTGATGTCGGGGTTTTTGACGTTAACGCGAAGGTGGGGGAAGCTTTCAAGAATTTTGCCACCCACCATCGCCGAGATTTCGGGTGAAGTGAGGGGGAATTTCTTGTCGCTTCTTTTTGCCTCGACCTTAAAGGTTTCGGCTTCTTCGAGCTGATCCTTGAGATACACCGGTGCAAGCGCAAGGATTTTGTCAATGTCCTTTTCGGCAACTGCGGCTCTTGAATAGCCCGCAATACCGAATACTCTTGAAATTTCATCAGCCGCTGCATCAAGGTCGGCGTTTTCGTCAAGGGGAGTAACCGTGACGGTTGATTGTGATTTTTTAAATTGGAAAGAGCCGAAGGGCTTGATGCGCCAACGTATATTTTTCACGAGCATATCCTCAAAGGTTGACCTGTTAAGACCCTTGAGAGCAAGCTCGCCATCTTTTATAAGAATAATTTCTTTCATTTTTTCACCTTTGTTTTTTACCGTATTTCTGAGCGGCTTCTTTAATTGCGCTTATGAGGTAATCTATTTCCTCAGGGGTGTTGTATCTGCTCAGGCTGATTCTCACAGCGCTGTCTATAACCTCTGGTGCAAGACCCATAGCCGTGAGCACAGGGCTTCTGTGCCCCATTTTGCAGGCGGAGCCCGCGGAAATGTAAATGCCCTTGTCACTCATAAAATTAACAATAGGCTGGCTGGGCAGACCGAGGATTGAAATGTTTAGAATATAGGGGATTGCATCCTCGGGGGAGTTTATTGTTACGCAAGGTATATTTTCTATGCCCTGCAGCAATTGTTTTTTTAGTTCTGCAACATAGGCGGAGTTTGCAGCCACGTCGCCTGCGACATTTGCGGCGGCACCGAATGAGAATATTGCGGGGGTTGCCTCCGTGCCGGAGTGAATGCTTTGTTCCTGACCGCCGCCAAGGATGTGGGGCTTTATGAGGCTTTTGTTTTTTAAATACATCCCGCCGACGCCCTTGAGAGCGTGGATTTTGTGACCGCTTACGGTGATTATGTCGGCATCAACATCACGGGGCGTTACAGCGATTTTACCCAAGGCCTGAACGCAATCGGAGTGTATCACGGCGGGTGCTTTGTTGCGTCTTACGGCAGAGCGGATTTTGCCCACGGGTAAAACGGAGCCAACCTCGTTATTTACCGCCATACATGATACAAGAATTGTTTTGTCGTTTATTGCGGAGAAAAATTCATCCTCGCAGATTTTACCGTTTTTGTCGGGATTTATGCGAACCACTTCAAACCCGGATGCCTCAAGCTTTTTTACAGGCTCAGCAACACTTGGGTGTTCAATTGTTGTGGTGACTATTCTGTTACCCTCACGGCGCATTTTTTCGCACACACCGAAAACGGCAGTGTTGTTGGCTGTTGTGCCCGATGAAGTGAAGAAAAAGGAATTTTCGGGGACCTTCAGAAGATTCGCAACCTGCCTGCGGGCAAATTTTAACCCGTCGCTTGCATTTGTGCCGTATTCGTGGAGGGAGGAGGGGTTACCCCAAAGAGAGGTCATTGCTTCGTTTGCGGCGGCAACTGCCTCTTGGCAAGGCTTGGTTGTTGCGCTGTTGTCAAAATATGCAATCAGAAAATCCCCCCCTTTAATACATAAATAATCACTTCATTATACTATATATATGCGGATTTTGTAAATGCTTTTGCGTGAACTTTTAATGTATTTTTATTGAATATTTTATTAACATACGGGAAAACTTCTCACATAAAATGTGAAGGAGCAATTTTTATGTATAAAAGCAGAAGAAAAACCGTCAGAATTATCAGCTTCGTGACGGCTCTTGTGGTGGCTCTTGGCGCTTGGGGTATAGCAAACGCATATAAAGTGGGCGTTATGAAGTTACAGATGAGAGCATCAAGAGAAAGGGCACTTACCCAGCTCGGAACATACCTTGACGATATTGACGTTAATCTTTACAAATGTATGTATGCCGGCAGTGATGAGATGCTTATGGATATTGCATCGAAGCTGTGGCGTTCAAGCTCATCTGCAAAAGAGAGCCTGTCTGAAATAACAGACGGCAACACAGAGATTTCGGGCGTTTATAAATTCTTGTCACAGGTTGGGGAATATACACTTTCTCTTAACAACAAAATCGCCGCAGGGAAAACTCTCACAAAGGAGGAAACAGAAAACCTCAGAAAATTAAAGGGATATTCCGAAAAGCTTTCACAAACCGTTAATTACCTTATTGATGAAGAGGAAAGCGGCGGACTTGATTTTGAACAGGTGAAAAGCACACTTCAATCAGACGGGGAGGAAAAGCTTTATCTCGGAAACGAGCTCAATGACACAAATCAGGTGCTTGAGGATTACCCCACCCTAATTTATGACGGACCTTTTTCGGACCACATTGCAAACAAAAAATCTGTTATGATAGAAAAATCAGAAAAAATATCGCAACAAGAAGCAATGAAAAAAGCGGCGGATTTTCTTGGTATAGGAGAAGATAAATTGTATTTTTCCGGCAAAACCGACAGCAATCTGAGCACCTATAATTTCTATACAGCCGACACGTCGGTTTCGGTAACTCAGAAGGGTGGTTTTGTTTCCTTTGTGCTTTCGACCAGGGCTGTGGGCGAAGGAAAGCTCGAGCCCGAAAAAGCAATTGAAAAAGCCAAGGAATATCTTGGCAAAAAGGGCTACAAAAGCATAAAGGACAGCTATTACAGCATCACAGACGGCGTATGCACCGTGAATTTTGCATATTATGAGGGCGGTGTCACATACTACACAGACCTCATAAAGGTCAGCGTGGCACTTGACAACGGCGAAATCATTGCTTTTGATGCAACGGGCTACCTTATGAATCACACAAAAAGAACGTTACCCGAAAATATCAAATACACTTTAAAATCGGGTGAAAAGCTGATTAAAGAGGGATTGACGGTTATTTCGTCTAAAAAGGCGTATATCCCCACGGAATGGGAAACTGAGGAATTTACCTATGAATACCGCTGTAAGGACGAAAATTCTCAGGAGGTGCTCATTTATATTGACCCCGTCACAGGAGCGGAAAAGGATATTCTTATTCTGCTTTATTCTGACAGAGGTGTGCTGACAAAATAAAAGCAAGTAATATTTCTGAATTTTCGGGGGATAATTATAAAGGAGTTTCAGATAGTTTTCTCCGGAAAGGACGTGAGTTTATGAAGAAAATTATTGCGATTTTTGCGGTAATCCTGCTTGTCGGCTGTATGGCGTTTGTTTTTACCGGTTGCGGTGAGGAAAAGAACGAGGGTATGACGTCAACAACTTCAACATCCTCGACAACAGAAAGACCCTCAACAACAAATTCGGGAATGATAACAGACGTTTCCGGTACCGATGATAACGGTGCTTTGGGTGATGCAATCACAAACGTTTCGGAAGGACTTTCTGAAATGATGACTGACGGTTCAAGGATTGTTTCTGATATTGCACAATAAAAAAATGAGTCGAAACGCAAAAGTTTCGACTCATAATTTTTAGAAGTTTATAGTCTGACTGGTAAGAACCTCTCCGCTGTCGGCGATGAGCTCAAACGTAACGGAGTAGCCACTCTGGTGAACCGCAGGGTAAGCCATAATACCGCTGTTGTTTGCTTCGGTGAAGGTTACTGTTTTCTGCTCGTGGTAGCCGTAGCCCGTTGTGTATTTAAAGGTGAGGGTACGGTTATAGTACTCCTCGTTATCAACAACAACGTGGAAATAAATGGATTTTGAAGCGTCGCATTTTGTGAGGCTTGTTTCCATATCGGTAACGTCGTAGTTGACAAAGGATTTGATTGTTGCAGCGGGATCAAGAAGCTCTTTTTTAAGGTCAACGGAGTTGCGGTATTTCATCTTTGCAAGCTCCTTGAGATATTTAACTGTTGTTTTATTCTCTTTATCCAGGTTGTTTGTTACATAAAGATACTTTGCTTCGTTAATCTTTTCCTTGCAGTCAGAATAGTCCTTAATGTCTTTGAAAATGCTGATAGCACTTTCGTACTGACCGTTTTCAAGGAGATAATTTGCACGTCTGTACTGGCATTCGGTTATCATTTCGGCACTGTTGCCGTATTCCTTTATTTTACCGAAAAGCTCAGCCGCCTTGTCAAAGCTGCCCTTTTCAAGCTCGGCAGTTGCTTCCCCGTAGATACAGGTCTGGATTCTTGTTGAGCAATCCTTGTAGCCCTCAAGGGTTTCAAAGATGATTTTTGCCTCTGTATATTTACCCTTATCCTGCAAATCAACGGCGCTGTTGTATGTGCATTCCTTGATTTTTTCGGCGCTGTCGGAATAACCCTCAATGGATTTGAAGGCGCTGATTGCCTCTGAATATTTACCGTCAGCGGCGAGCTGTGAAGCCTGCTCGTATTTGCTTTTGTTGAGCATTTCGGGAACCTTTTTATAGGCGACCACACCTGCGGCAATAAGAATTACAAGCAGGAAAATCACAAGGCCTTTTTTACTCTTTTTCTTTTTTTGCTTTGGTTGGGGAGCTTCGGGCTTTTCAGCCTCCTCTGCCTTTTCGTCTTCTTTTTCGGGCTCAGCTTCCTCTTGAGTGGGAGCCTCGGTAATTTCCTCGGCAACGGCTTCTTCCTTAACCTCAGCAAGAGTTTTTACGATGATTTCGCTGTCTTCAAGAGTTGATGATGAAATATCCTCAGGCTCTTCAGTGGTTTCAATAACTTCATTTTCAGCCTCGGCGGGGATTTCTATGATATCATCCTCTGAGAGCTCTTCTGCTTCATCCGCCTCAGCAGGTTCTTCGGCAACAGCCTCTTCCTCAACAGCCTCTTCCTCAACAGCCTCTTCTGCTTCGGCGGGCTCGTCGTCTGCAACGAGGACAAAATCGTCGGTTGTAGCACTTTCTTCTGCTTCCCCGGTGAGTGAAACAGCTTCTTCAACATCTGCTTCGCCGTTTTCAACGGGAGCTACTTCTTCTGCATCTGCTTCTTCCGCCTCAGTCTCTTCGGCAATTATGGTAATATCCTCCGGATTTTCGGGCTCAAGGATAATGACAGACTCGGTCTGCATATCAATTTGCTCATCGTAGTGCTCGTTGTAGCTTTCATAGAGAAAATCGTAGGATTCCTTTATGAGCTTTTCGGAAACGGCTTCAACACCTGTTATTGTGTTGTACTGACCCTTTTCAAGCAAACGGGCAATATCGATGAATTTCTGTGACTGTTCTTTCAAAAACTCGTATTTCTCGTGACTGCGTTTGAAAAACATCACGATACATCTGAGGTATATTTCAAGATTTTTGATGTTTGTTGAAAGGATTCCTGTGAAAACTGTGTGGTTTTCAATGTCCTCAACAATTTTGTCGAAGGTTTTGTCGCCCACGGTTTCTGCAATTGCTTTGCCCACAATGTAGCATTCAGAGAATCTGACAGCAAGCTTTCTTTCGGCTGTTTCGTTGTATTTTATAACAACGTCCGTCAAAGCAAGGCGGAAATCTCTTGCCTCCTTCTGAATGGCAAGAATAGCCGCAACCTCTGCTTTGATTTTTTCGGCATCTGCACTTTCAAGGGTGAGAACGTGCTGTTCGGCAAATGCTTTTTCGAGGAATCTTACCTCGTCGTTTGCAAGCGCAACATATTGTGGGAAATCCTCCTTTGAAAAATCCTTGAAGCATTCGAGGATTTTTTCATAGGTTTCGCTGATGGAATCGGTTTCGCCGTCAATAGTCATATAGGCATCGCAAAGAGCCTTGTAGAAAATTGCTCTTGGGTCTGCACCGTTTTTGACGATATATTTCATAAGAAAATCAGCGGCAGCCGGATAGTCCTTCTCGTTGTAATTCTGGATACCCAGAACGAGATTTTCGAGCTCGGCAGACATCTCTGCACCGCAGGAGGGGCAGGTGTATTTTTCGCCGTTGTTTTCAAGGTATGCGTTTTTGCATTGAGAACAAATTATTCTAATCATAACGTCTCCTTATTGAGTATTAAAATCATACATAAAACATAATACCACAAAAGGACCGCCATTTGCAACAATTAATTACAAAATTATTACAAAGACGGTCATATAATTATACAGGGGTTATCCACAGCTCGCAGAGCTTGAAGCCCTCGGTGGGCTCGGATATTGTGAGCTCAAGCGTGCCGTTTTTTAAATATTTGCGGGGGAGTGCGTAGGTTGCACTTTCGAAGCCGTCAACAAGAAAATCCTTGTCAAATTCGGGGTTTTCAGCCCCGCCGAATTGCTTGCCGCAATATATTGTTCTGCCGTTTGCAGTAACGGTGTGGCGGTCGATTTCTTCATTGTTATCACTTCTGTAAACCACGGTGAGGTTGTAATCGGTTTCGGGTAAGAAGCCACCGAATTTTGCCTCGAAATTGAAGTGGTCAAAGAGCTTTGTCATCGCCATCGGCATTGATTTTTCTTTTGAATAGGGCTTGTCGGCATAAACATCCATATAAAATTCGCCCTTTTGACGTACCCCCAGGGCGTTGAGGTTGTGAAGAGCTACGGAGTAATAAACCTCGCCGTAGCGTGATTTCCTTAAAGTGAACAGTTTTTTCGCATATTTGCACATCTCACCCACAGGCTTCTCCAAGGCGTGGGTAAGCTTTGTTATGAGGTATGCTCTGTCGGTTACGTTGTTGTCAATGGTGTCAAGAGTTGCGCCACGCTCCCAGCTGTCTGCACAGTAATGCTCAACGTCTAACTGCAAGCCGATGAGCCTGAAGAGCTTTTCGCCCAATTCGTCAATTTCACGGCGCAGCTCGCTGTATTTTTCGCTAAATGGCTTTCGGAGAATTTCAAGAGCTTTTTTTACAGCTTCTTCGGCGGTGTTTTTAGTTGAACGCATAATTATGCTTTCTGCTTCTTCGCAAAGCTCAAGCTCAAAAACACGGCGGTCCTTAACCAGCTTATCACAGCAGGCACGGAAATAGTGCATCACAAAGCGCCAGTTTTCCGAAAGGTGGGGGAAGTCACGCTTCAATTCAAGGAACGAGTTATAGCAGAGGTCGATAACGGGGTTTTCCTCGGGGGGGCTCTGCCAGTTTTTCTCAAGCATAAAAATGCAATCTGCAAGCTTTTCTTCGTCGGCGCCGTGGAGATAGTAGCGTGCGTAATCGGTGACGATTTCTCTGAGGGGAGTGTTGCAATCAAACTCAAGAGCCGACCAGATTGCTTTGTTCAGGTCATCGTGCACACCCTCGGAGTAGCTGACGCTTCCTATGGTATAGGGGGAGAAAAGCCTGTGAAGAGTGCGAAGCTCCAGGGGGCGGGGGTTTACGCTTTCACGTGAAAGCGTTGCGGCATAGGCGTAGTGCCAGTCATCCTCAAGAAAGTTTACAGGGTATTCGCAACGCAGGTTGTGAGTGATATCCGGATAAAATCTGAGGGGGTATTTTGAATCAATTCTTTTACGTAATTCGTGCATCGGGAATGCGTGGTTGGGGCCCATAATAACAGCATCTATGCCGGCAGGCTTTTCTGCCATTTCACGGGCAAAAACCTCGCCCCAGTCACGGTACTCGTGGGGAGCCTGTGCAGAGGGGTGCATAAGAGCATCGGGGTGGTGCTTTCGCAGAACCTCTGATATTTTTTTACATCTGTCAACAAAAACATCTGCAGGGAGCTTTCCGGGGTCGCCACCGGGCGGGAAAATGATGTTGAGGCGTGGCATATTTTTATATAATTCGTCACGCAGGCGAAGGGCCTCTTCCTCGGTTTCGTTGTCGCTGTTTGCGTGCCACAGCGAAACGTCAAGGTCAACCTCGTCCGCAAGGCGTGAGGCCTCAACAAGGAACTCGTATTGCTCATATTTCATAAGGGCATTGCGGAAGTTTTTGTCGGGCCTTGTGCCGTTGTGTTCAACGGTGTTGGTGCAGAATGCCATCATATCAAGGTAGTATTGGAAATATTGGTCATAATCCCAGGCATCATAGGTGTTGGGGGTTGTTCTGTAGCCCACCTGATGCCCCCTTATCTGTTTTTGAGGCTTATAAAAACCGCTGATGTCCTCGATAAGGATATTTTCCCCGTTTTTAAAGGTTGTTTTTTTGAGGAAACGGGAATATGCATAAATAAGACCCCTTACCGTTTGGGCTGAAAACTCAAGGCAACCCCACTCATCAAGGGATATGGTGAAGCAGTCCTTATTCTCAAAATCGGGGCAGGTAACAAAGCGGAAATTCGGGGTGTCGCTGTTGTTTATTGAAATGGGGGCACAGGTTCTTTTTGAGAGCTCTTTTTTGAAAAGCTCTGCTGCATAAATCGCCTGTGAATCCTCAGCTTTTATATTGAATTCGGAGAATTGTTTATTCATAATGCTCCTCCACAAAAGTATTTGCTATATTTTACCACAGGTTTCTGCCCCATTCAACAAAAAGTCACTTTATTTTATTTTTTACTTGAATTTTTGTGTGCCTATGGTAAAATGATATGGAATTAAAAGAAACGGAGAACGGCTATGAACGCTTTTACTGTAAAATGGTACACTAAATTTTTAACCTCACTTCTCGGCTACACACCCGAGCTCAAGGTTGCAATGAAGCTCAAAAAAGAAGGCAAGTGGGAGGAATACAAGCCACTCGTTGACGAAAATGTACGAAACTGGCTCAATCCCCTTATTGATATGGCAGGGGTAAAGTTCGTTGTAAAGGGTGTTGAAAAAGTTCCCGCAGACGAGCCCATAATCTACACACCCAACCATTCGGGTATGTTTGACATCCCCGCTGTGTTCCTTAATGCACCCAAAATGCCTATGTTTATTGCCAAAAAAGAGCTCAGCGCCTTCCCATTCCTTAAACAATGGATGTGGGTTCTTGACTGTGTTTTTGTTGACAGAAAAAACAAGGACGGCGCAAGGTCATCTCTTCACGATGCAATTGAAATGGTCAAAAACGGCAGAAGCCTTGTTATTTTCCCGGAGGGCACAAGAAGCAAAAACGGCGAGCTTGGAAAATTCAAGGGCGGTGCTATGAAAATCGCAATGGAAACAGGCGCAAAGGTTGTGCCCGTGCTTATTGAGGGCAGCCGTGAAAGGCTTGAGGAAACGGGTAATATTGTTCCCGGCACGGTTTACGTAACATTTCTTGACCCCATTGAAACAAAGGGTCTCACAAAGGACGATTTCTTTGCAATGCCGGAGCAGATAAGAGCACTTATTCAGAATGAAAGAGATAAGCAAAGGGCAGAAAAAGAACAGGAAAGCAATTTCGAAATAGTTGAATAATTTTTTTGAAAGCATCACCTTGGGCATCAGCCTGATGGTGGTGTTTTTTTGTCCGGATTTGGGTGGATTTGACAAAGGTTACAGATTGTGGTATAATTTTTCTCGTTTTTGATTACAAATTGTAACTTTTGGAGATAATTTATGACAAAACGTTTACTTTCAACGGTTATGGCACTCATTGTTGCGGTGGGCATTCTTCCATTGAACGTGCAGACCTCAGCAGCCAAAACCGACGGCTGCTACAACGTTTCAGCAGCCATAAAATATGCCGAAAAAAACTGGGATAACGGAATCGGTCTTTGTGCCGATTTTGCTTCTAAATGCTTGCAGGCAGGCGGTGTTGACGTTTACGGCGAAACCGTAAAGCTCTTGTATGATTCGCTCAAGGGTACATATGGCAAGGCATATAAGCTCACGTTGACCGGTGGCAAAAGAGGCACCGTTTCCATGGCAGACAATAAGGGCAAGCTTGAAAAGGGCGACCCCATTTTTTACAAATGTAACTATTGCGGCGATTTTGAGCACGTTGTAATCTGCAACGGTGCAAACAGCGCAGGCTATGCTCAGGATTACGCTCACAATAAAGCACATAACGGCAAAAAGCAGACATACACCTATAACCATTGCGGTGGTGACAGCTGGACTCTTTATTCAATCAATATGTACCACGCTCCAAAGCTTTACGGCAAAAAAACATCGGTAGGTGTGCCTGAAATAAGCTCTGTTAAAAACGGTGCAAACGGCATTGTTATAAAGTGGAGTGACGTCAAAGAGGCTGATAAGTACAAGGTTTACAGAAAAGACGGCAAAAAGTCTTTTGAGTATGTCGGTTCAACAGCGTCTGAAAGCTTCACGGATAAAACAGCAAAAAACGGTGTTAAATACACCTACACCGTAAAAGCGGTTGACGGCAAAAAAACCAGCCAATATTATGCAGGCGAAAGCGTAAAATGCCTTGTATCACCAAAGCTTGTGTCAGTCAGCAACAAATCGGATTCCATTCAGTTCCAATGGGGCAAGGTTGGCTCCGCTGACGGGTATTTTGTTTATAGAAAAACGTCAGGTACATCGTGGCAGAAGATTGCAAAGCTCAAGGGAGCGGGCAAGCTCAGCTACGTTGACGAAAACATTGAGGACGGCAAGAAGTACGTTTACACCGTTAAAGCCTATGACGGCAGTCTTACAGGCTCATATAACGGCTCGGGCAAAAAGATTATTTTCCTTAAAACCCCCGAGGTTTATGCAGAAAGCACAGCAGAAGGCATCAGCATAGGCTTTGAGGATGTTTCAGGTGCAAAGGGCTACAGAGTATATCGCAAAACAGACAGCGGCAAGTGGCAGAAAATAGCCGAGGTAACCGACGGCACAACAAGCTTTGTTGACACCAACGTGAAAAACGGCGAAAGCTACACCTACACCGTCAAGGCATTCAACGGCAGCAGCGTGAGCCTTTATAACAAAAAAGGCGTTGCTTGTGAGTTCCTTGGTGACAGTGTAGTGGGCGCTCCCGAGATTAGTGTTAATAAATAAAAGAAAAAATTAGCTGTAAAAAAACAAAAGTTTTTTTACAGCTCGTTTTAGGGGATAGGAAAAAAAGATGCAGAACGGACAAACCGAGCAAAAACAAGGCTTCAGACTTGTTTTTGTTTGCCCGAAGGCGTACAAAGGTACGTCGAGTGGCGAGGTTTGTTCGTAGCATAAAAATTTAAAATTCTTAAATAATTTACGTCTTTTTATTATAAATGGGGTTCTTACAGGCATCATCCTGCAGGAACCCCTTGATTTACATTGTTTTATGCGGTCTGCGCTTTTTTTACATCCCCTTTTATTTGTTCCATTTGAAAAGAAGTATTCCTGCTATTGATATGGCAACACCCAGGAGCTTGTGCCATTGAAAGCTTACCTTTTCAACACCGAAAAGACCGAATAACTCAATAAGATATGCCACAACAAGCTGTGAGGTTACAATAATCATAACAGCCTGTGCAGGCCCAAGACCCGACATACTCTTTATAACGGTGTAGGTGATAAGAGCACCGAGTACACCGCCCAGGAGCATATATTTGTTATCTATTCTGAAAAGTGCACTAACGGAGCTCTCGCGGCCTGTAAAAAGCCACGCTCCCACGCAGAAGAGAAAGGCTGTTAGCTGAACGAATGCGGCAGAAATCCAGATTGAGGTCTGCTTTGTGACGCCCTCGTTAAAAACACCCTGAATACTCATCAGAGCGCCCGAAATAACAGCAATAATGGCAGATAACATAAAATCACCCTAAAATTAATTTACTGTTATTTTTACCCTAAAAAACAAAAATACCACAGTTATTCACAAAAAGAATAACTGTGGTATAGTTTTTATCTTTCTTCTCGGAAATATGTCAGACCAAGACTCTGCGGGGGTTGGTTTTCTCTTTTCTTTCTGATGCTTGTGAAAATGAGAACGATAATTGTAACGATATAGGGGAGCATTTTGAAAAGCTCCTGAGAGTTTCTTGAAAGACCGGGGATGTAAAGATAGACAATGTAAAGCCCGCCGAAAAGGATTGAGCCGAGAATTGAAAACTTAGGCTTCCAAAGTGCAAAAATAACAAGTGCGATTGCGAGCCAGCCACGGTCACCGAAGCCGCCGTTTGTCCACGAGCCACCGATATAGTCCATTATGAAATAAAGACCGCCCAGACCTGCAATAGCACCGCCGACACAGGTTGCAACGTATTTGTAGAGTGTAACGTTAACACCTGCGGCATCGGCTGTTGCGGGGTTTTCACCAACAGCTCTCAGGTTAAGACCGGAGCGTGTGTGGTTGAGATACCACGAAGCTACAAGGGATATGAATATTGCAAGATAGGCGAGGAAACCAAAGGAAAGGAAGGTTTCGCCGAAAAGCCCCAGCTTATCAGCAAAGGGGAGAGTTGCCTGATAGTATTTACCGGTTGCGTTAAGGGCAATGTGACCACCCTCACCGCCGAAAAGAGAGGTGAGAGAGCCACCAAAGAAGTTGCCCACACCAACGCCAAAGGTTGTCAGAGCAAGACCGGTAACGTTCTGGTTAGCCTTCATTGTTACGGTAAGGAAGCAGTAAATAAGCGACATTATAACCGAGCCGAGAATTGATGTGAGAAAAGGCACAAGAACGCAGAGAAGAGCGTTGTCAACGTCGCCGTGTTTTTCATAGAAATATGCACCGATAACACCGGAGATACCGCCGATGTACATTATACCGGGGATGCCAAGGTTAAGGTTACCGGATTTTTCGGTGATAATTTCACCTGTAGAACCAAAAAGAAGGGGGATACCTTGAATTATGGCTTGCTTTAAAAAGCCTGCGAGAATAGCCAGCATATCAGTTTACCTCCTTTTTAGATTTTCCGATGCTCACCTTATAGTTGATGAAAAACTCACTTCCTATAATAAAGAAAAGGATTATACCGCTAAGGATTTCGGAAACGCTTTCGTTCAACCTGAATGCCGTTGCAATTTCGCCGGCACCCCTTTCGAGGAAAACAAGAAGGAACGAGGTGAAAATCATAATGATGGGGTTGAATTTTGCAAGCCAGGAAACCATGATAGCCGTAAAGCCCTGACCGCCTGCGGTGTCGGTTGAAATTGTGTGACCTGTGCCCGCAACAAGCAGGAAGCCTGCAAAGCCACACAATGCGCCGGATATTGCAACAGTTCTGATGATTGTTTTTTTGACATTGATGCCGATGTAGCGGGCAGTGTTTTCGCTTTCGCCGACAACGGATATTTCGTAGCCGTGCTTGCTGTGTTTAAGGTAAACATACATAATGAAGGTGAGAATGAACACAGCCAATATGTTGAAGAGATATTTCTGGTTAAATATTGCGGGAATCCAACCGGCTTCGGAGTTGAAGTTGATGATGCCGACGGTGTTGGAGCCCTTGGGATTTTCCCAGAATGTTATGAAATATGCAATAAGCTGAATTGCAACGTAGTTCATCATAAGGGTGAAAAGGGATTCGTTTGTGTTCCACTTCGCTTTGAAAAGCGAGGGGATAACGCCCCATATTAAACCGGAAACAAGGCTTGCGCCGATAGAGATGGCAATAATTGCCGTGCTTGGCAGGTCGCTGAGATTAATCATACAGGCGGCGGTTGCAAGGGCGCCCATAAGAACCTGACCTTCAGCGCCAAGGTTCCAGAAGCGCATTTTAAATGCGGGTGTAACCGCAAGGGATATACAAAGCAGGATAGCGGTGTTTTGCAACGCAATCCAAATTTTTCTTTCAGAGCCGAAGGAACCCTCGAACATTGAGGCGAAAACCTGCAAGGGGTTTAAATTGGTAACAAAAACAATAACAACGGCGCACACAATGAATGCGGCAAGGATACAAGCACCTCGGATTGCCCAGGCTTTTTGCCACGGCATAGCGTCGTTTTTAGAAATTCTTATCAACGGCTCGTGGTGATTATGCTTATTCATTCGTATCACCGCCTTTTCCTTTAGTCATAAGTATGCCGAGCTCTTCCTTCTTTGCGCTTCTGCCGTCAACAATGCCGGTTACTCTGCCGCCGCTGAGAACAAGAATTCTGTCGCAAAGCTCGATAAGAACGTCAAGGTCCTCGCCGACGAAGATAACGGCAACGCCTTTTTCCTTTTGCTCGGTAAGAAGATTATAAATCGTGTAAGATGAGTTGATGTCCAGCCCACGCACGGGGTAAGCCGCCATAAGAACCGTGGGTGATGCGGCGATTTCACGGCCCACGAGAACCTTCTGAACGTTACCGCCCGAAAGTCGTCTGACGGGGGTGTTGGCATCGGGTGTGACAACTTTTAAATCGGTAATGATTTTGTTGGCAAGGCTTTTGGGCTCTTTTCTTTCAAGAAAGAAGGATTTACCCTTTTTATAGCTTCTGAGCATCATATTATCAGCAATGCCCATATTGCCCACAAGACCCATACCTAATCTGTCTTCGGGAACGAATGAAAGGCGAACGCCGAGATTTTTTATTTCGTTGGGAGTTTTGTTGCGAAGGTTTTCATCCTTGCCCGAAGTGGGGTCTTTATAAATTATTTCACCGCCGCTGAGCTTTTGAAGACCTGCAACAGCCTCAAGCAGCTCACGCTGACCTGAACCTGCGATGCCTGCAATACCGAGAATTTCGCCGCTTTTTGCAGTAAAGGTGATGTCGTCAAGCACCTTCACGCCTTCTGCATTGAAGCAGTCAACGCCCTTGACAATGAGCCTGTCTGTTGTGTCGTGGGGCTCCGGTCTGTCGATATCGAGGCTGATTTTTTCACCCACCATCATTTCTGTAAGGCTCTGCTCGGTGGCATCCTTTGTTTCAACTGTGCCTATGTATTCGCCCTTTCTGAGAACAGAAACTCTGTCGGAAATTTCAAGAACCTCGTTGAGCTTGTGGGTGATGATTATGATAGCCTTGCCATCGTCACGCATACGGCGAAGAACAGCGAAAAGCTTTGTAATCTCTTGGGGAGTGAGAACCGCTGTGGGCTCGTCAAGGATGAGGATATCTGCACCCCTGTAAAGCACCTTTACAATTTCAACAGTCTGCTTTTCAGAAACGCTCATATCATAGATTTTCTTGTTTAAATCTATTTCAAAGCCGTATTTATCACAGGTTTCACGAATGCTTTTTTCAGCGACTTTTATGTTGTATTTCTGATTGTCGATTCCCAAAACGATATTTTCGGTGGCGCTGAAAACGTCAACGAGCTTAAAGTGTTGGTGAATCATACCGATTTTAAGGTCGAAAGCATCCTTGGGTGAACGGATGGTAACATCTTCGCCGTTTATTCTTATAGAACCGCTGTCGGGATAATAAATGCCGGCAATCATATTCATAAGAGTGGTTTTACCGCTTCCGTTTTCGCCGAGAATGGAAAGGATTTCGCCTTTATTTACGGAAATGCTGACATTTTTGTTTGCAACAACCTTGCCGAAGGTTTTGGTAAGGTTATTCAGCTCAATAGCAACATTTGCCATATTCTCACCTCTTGAAAATAGTTTTATACTGATGTTTTTTCACACTTCTTTTGCAAAAAAACATCAAAACAAAACAAATTCTCCTGCCGGGGGAGCCCCGGCAGGGGAACTACACCTTAATGGTGTGAAGTTTAATTAGATTTCTGTGATGCCGTCGATGATGATATCGAAGTAGGGAGCTGATCTGTGTGTTGATTCGCTGAATTCGCCGTCAATGATAGCTTCAGAGTCGGGTGTGAATTTGTCGTCGGAAACAACGTCAGCAAGATAAGTGTCAAGCTTTTTGCCGCCAACCTTGAATGTTTCTGTGTCGAATACGTTCAAAGAACCGTCTTCAAGCTTGCCCTTGATTTCATCAATCTTAGCCTGTGTGCCTTCAGCAGCAGCTTTTTCGTTGAGAGCTGTGAGCTGAACTGAGCCTTCCTTGATGCCGCCGCACCAGTCAACGGGGATAGCTTTGCCTTCGATTACGCTGTTAATCATAAGCTCGAAGTAGGGAGCCCAGTTGATTTTTGAAGAGATAATAGCTGTGTTTTCGCATTTAAGCTCTTTTGCGGTGTCGATGTTGTAGGCGATGTTGGGGATGTTGTTTTCTTCACAAGCCTTGGGAGCGCCTTCAGAGTCAGCGTGCTGGCTGATAAGAACGCATTTGTTTTTGATAAGAGCAAGTGCAGATTCTTTTTCAAGAGCGATGTCGAACCAGGAGTTTGTGTATTTAACTTCCATTGTAACGCTGGGGCAGATGTAGCGAGCGCCAAGGAAGAAGGATGTGAAGCCTGATTTAACCTCTGCATAGGGGAATGCACCAACGTAACCGATTTTTGCCTGTTCAGCAGTGATTTTGCCGGATTCAATCATTTCGTTGAGCTTCATACCTGCAGCAACACCTGCAAGGAATCTGCCTTCGTAGATAGAAGCAAAAGCGTTGTGGAAGTTGGGTGTAAGAGCAGTCTGAGCGTTAGTACCTGTGGCGTGGCAGAACTGAACCTCGGGGAATTCTTTAGCAGCTTTGAGCATATAGGGCTCGTGGCCGAAAGAGTCAGCAAAGATAACGTCGCAGCCTGCGTCAACAAGCTCAGCAGCAGCGTTGTAGCACTCGTCGCCTTCGGGGATATTTACTTTGTAAATAACCTGGTCGTCAGTAAGGCCCAATTTTTTCTGAACTGCAGCAGCAGCATCCATAAAGTTTTTGTCGTATGTGGAGTTTTCGTCGTGAAGGAAGATAAAACCAACTTTGATATCTTTTTTCGCAACGGGGTCTGAAGCCTTGGAAACTGTTTTTTCAACTTCGTCAATTGAAAGAACCTTGTTTTCGTTGCCGGCATCAGCTTCGGGTTTTTTCTCGCCATCGCCACAAGCTGTGAAGCAAAGAACTACCATTGCAAGAGCAAGGCAAAGAGCGAGAATTTTTCTTGACTTTTTCATTCTTTTTTCCTCCGTTTTTATTGGAATTTATCAAAAGCAATCCTCATCGGGGCGGAAGGTGATTTTGCCATCCTCCATACTTTCGATGATTGCTAAAGACCGAACCTTGTAGCCCTTTTGACGAAGGGCGGCGCCACCGGGCTGAAAGCCTTTTTCGATGGCAATACCGATGCCCACAACCTCAGCACCGGATTGGCTAATTATATCAAGCAACGCGTTGCAGGCGTTACCCCCCGCGAGAAAATCGTCAATAATAAGAACCTTGTCGCCGGGGTGAAGATATTTTTTTGAAATGTTCATCATATATTCTTTACCGTGAGTGAAGGAATAACACCTTGCGGTGAAAATATCGCTGCCCACGTTTTTGTGGGTTGCTTTTTTTGCAAAAAGGGCTGGCACACCGAAATATTTTGCGGCGGCAACTGCGATTGCAATGCCCGAGGATTCAACCGTTACAACCTTTGTGGCACCGCAACCCTCAAAAAGGCGGAAAAACTCCTTGCCCATTTCATCGATAAGAAGCGGGTCAATCTGATGGTTGAGAAACATATCAACCTTGAGAATGTCGGAGCCTATGGCGTTGCCCTCGGCAACAATTTTATCTTCAAGAAGCTTCATTTAGTATCTCCCCAGCAAAAACAGAATGTAATACCTAATTTATTTACGAAAATTATATACTTAATGCCCCTCTATTTCAAGTGGAAAATTGACGAAAAAGCACTCTTTTTGTTTTTTTTGTAAATTTCCACTAAATAAAGGGTGCATAATTTCACGAAGATGATAGATAAGCCGGCACAAAGCACCTTGTGAACTGCGCAGAAAATCACATTTCATAAATTAATATGATCAACGCTGTCGAGACGGAGAGTACCAACGATAGAGAGATCGATGGGTTCCATACCTGCGAGAAGATCATTATCGACTAAGTCGAGAGCGAGGTCAGCAACCTGTTCAGGAGTAAGCTGAGCATCGTCGATAGCATCATAAGTAATATCACCCTTGACAAGAGCGGCATTACCGATAACACCAACGAAACTGCAAGCCAACACAAGAGCGAAAACCTGCCTGCCGATGTCCGCTGCGATATGATCAACGCTGTCGAGACGGAGAGTACCAACGATAGAGAGATCGATGGGTTCCATACCTGCGAGAAGATCATTATCGACTAAGTCGAGAGCGAGGTCAGCAACCTGTTC
>SVOT01000015.1 GCA_015066225.1 Oscillospiraceae bacterium | reverse complement strand
CAAAACTGACTCCGCTTGAAAAACGAAATCAGTTTGTTGCTTAAAATTTAATTTTATCTACCGTAAAGGTCTCTTTTTGTACTGTCCGCACAATTTGGGGCAGTTCAAACCTAATAAAAGTCCCTTTGTTTATATAGTTTTGTGCGGTCTGCGCTTTTTTTACAGCCCCTTTTATGTGTTAAAGCATCATATTTTCAATGAATTTGTGGGAAAAATCGCTGTTTTCTGACAAATCAATGTATTCTGCGATTTCGGTTATGTGCGAAAGGTCGTTTTTTTCGCAAATATATTTAACCGTTCCCAGAAGTGAAGAGTTGTTAATTGCAATGCACTTTTCTTTGAGCTCTTCCGGTAAAAGTCCCGTTGAAACCGCGCTTTCAATATTGATTTTAGCGGAAAATCCGCCCGAAATATATAACTTTTCAATATTGTCAAAGGAAATTTTTGCCTCTTTTATAAGGCACACAATAGCAGAATAGACGGCGGATTTTGCAAGCTGATACTGACGGATATCGGCTTGATTAATGAAAACCTCGGGGGAAATAAAAAATTTCCCGCATTTCATATAGCCTGTTTCATCAATAATATTTTTTTTCAACAGTTCTGAAATAATGTCAATGAGTCCCGTTCCGCAGATTCCTTCAGGCGGTGCGGAATTTACTGTTTGAATTTCATCATCTTCGTATGATAAAACGGCACCGTTAACAGCACTCATACCGCAAGTGATATTTGCACCTTCAAAGCAAGGTCCCGCCGCAGCAGAGGTGCAAAGAATTTTGCCTTTTGAGAAAAGAACGATTTCTGCATTTGTGCCAAGGTCAACAAGAAGAGAGAATTTGTTTTCGGATGCTTCTGCATAATTTATACCTGCCACAATATCGGCACCGACAAAGGCAGAAATGCAGGGTAGAGTTTTAACGGTTTTAATGCCAATCAAGCCTAAGTTTTCAGCTTGTTCAGTTTTACTTTGTGTGAATGACGGAGTATATGGGGCGTGACCCATTCCGGTGCAGTCAATTCCCAAAAGCAAGTGCAACATCGTTGTGTTCCCGGAGGCGTACATTACCCGCACTTCGGGAACATTGAATTCTGAAATCATTTCATTGATTACTGAAATTAAAATGTTTTTTAAGTCATCCGATTTGTTTTTTCTGCAATATTCAATTCGTGAAATAACATCTGCACCGTATGTAATCTGTGGGTTCGTTTTTGTTATAACATCAACAATGCTTTTGTCATCAAGACTTACAAGAGCAAGCGCTAGGGTGGTTGTGCCTATGTCGAGAGCAAAGCACATATTTTCGGTTCTTTTGTGTGAAGCAACGGCACCCGAAAAGGCTTGGATTGTGGACATCTTTTTTGTGAAAACATCAATATCCGAATGGATTCTGTATTGGCAGGAAAGCTCTTCTTTGCCGTTTACAGTTACGAGGCATTTTTTACAGATTCCGTTTCCGGCACAGGGGTGCGGGATGTTGCCACCATTTTTTTGCAAAAAAACTGATAAAAGCTCACCATCTTGTGCAAAATAAACCATTCCGTTTATTGTAACCTTATGCAAAGAATCACCTCCTGTGTATCGGTGTTGTTATGTATCACATCTGTTCAAGAATATAGTTTTTTACATCTTCTAATTTGCTTTGCTTCCATTTACCCTCTTCTGCCTTTTCTGCCAACGGGCAAAGAATGAAGAAATCAAGTGTTTCGCCGGGCACTCTGCCTGTGCGAAGCTCTTCAGAAAAATGGGCTTTCCATTTCTCTTCTGTGGCGCCTTTAAATTCCTCAGGCTTGAGGTAGGTCATTTGCCTTTTGGTGGCTTCAATGTGCATTTTTGCCGAAAGTGGCGAAAGCAGATTGAATTCTTCCTCCTGCACATCAACAAAAATGCGGGGCAATTCGTCTTTTACAATTTTTTCTTCACCGCGAACAATTCTCAGCCCCATAGGCTCAAATGAAAAGTCGTTTTCTGTGAAATTGAGCTTAACGAGAAGACCCAGCTCGGTATTGAATTGTGAGCGCTGGTAGTCTGTGTCGAAAATGAAGTTGCCCAAGGAATAGAAAATTATTTTGTCGCCCACAGTTTCATAGTTCATAGGCACGTGGGGGTGGTGACCAACAACAATATCCGCCCCCATTTCAAGGTATTTTCTGTAGCGAGCTCTTGTGTACGGTGAGGGGAGCGGTGTGAACTCCTCGCCGGCGTGGGCAACCACAATACACCAACGGCATTTTGATTTTATTTCGTTTATTGTTTTTTGAATTTCATCAAGGTCGCTCCAGCTATAGCAACCGGGCTTGTCAATATCCGCTTTTCTGCAAGCGCGCTGGTAGCCGACACCGAAAAGGCCGATTCCCCCCGCTTCGTTAAGGATAACAGGCTTTCTTGCTTCATTAATATTCATACCCGCACCGATTGTTTGTGCACCGAATTTTTCGGCTTCTTTAAGGGTGCTTTCCATACCGTAGGCACCCGCATCCATAATGTGATTGTTGCAGATGTTCCAGATATCAGCTTTTATTTTCTTGAAGACCTTAACGGCGGCAGGGTCAATTGTGTGCAGAAGCTGTGCAACACCGCTGGTTGTTGTGTTTTGCTCGGCAACAGCTACGGGCCCCTCCACATTTGTTACAACGTGGTCTGCACTGTGAAGAAAATCAAGCACATCGTGGGAGATAAGCTCATCATCCTCCCATTTGCCGTACATATATTTGTCGAATCCGACGTCACCTGTAAAAACCAAAGAAGTTTTTTCTTTCATAACTAACCCTCTTAAAATTAAATGCACTCAGAAATTTTCTGAGTGCATTATAACATAGATAATATAATTTTTTCAACTAATCAGAAGAGCAATTCGGTTTTTTTGCCTGCTGAAAGCTTCATTTCCAGAATTGAAGCTTGGATTGTGAGGCTTTCCGCATTTTTGGGGGCGGGACAGCGCTCGTTCAGCTTCAAAAGAAGTGTTGTGTCACGCTCAGCCACGACAGAAGCCTTTGTGAGTTTACCGTCATTCCAGCTTAAATCAAAGGTAAGGTTACCTCTTGCCCTCAGACCGCTGATTGAACCGTTTTTCCAATCCGGTGGCAATGCGGGTAGAAGCTCAACAATTCTTTGGTCGGGTGCGCCCAGATGGCTTTGAAGAAGCATCTCCGTTATTGCGGCAACACCGCCGAAGTTACCGTCAATCTGGAAGGGAGGGTGAATATCAAAGAGATTGTCTGCGGTGCATTTTTTCAAAAGGTATCTGAGGTGAGTGTATGCATTTTCGCCGTCCTTGAGACGTGTGTAGAAGCAAACTGTCCACGCTCTTGACCAGCCTGTTGAACCGCCACCGTTTTCAATTCTTCTTGCGATTGTTCTTTTTGCCGCTTCATAAATTTTCGGGTCGCTTTCATTAATCTGGTCACCGGGGAAAAGACCGAAAAGGTGGGAAATATGGCGGTGACCAGGCTCGGTTTCTTCATAGTCCCTGATCCATTCGCGGATTGTACCGTAGCGCTCGCTTATTTCCATAGGCGGCAGTTTTTTCAGCACATCGGAAAGCGTTTTTGAAAATTCCTCGTCAATTCCCAATACCCTGCAGGCGTGTGCAGTGCGTGTGAAAAGAGCATAGATTATCTGGAAATCTATTGTTGCACCCTCGGTAAACATACTTTCCTGCTTTTTACCGTTGGAATCGATAAAATAGAATTCATTTTCAGGAGAGTTTGAGGGTGACGTAATCAGCTGACCCTTTTCGTTTTCTGTAAGATAATCTTCGACAAATTCGCAGGAGCCCTTGAGAATCGGGTATATTTCTTCAAGATATTCCTTGCTGTTTGTGTATTCGTAATGCTCCCACAGATTGAGGCAAAGCCAGGGTCCTGCCATGGGGAAAAATCCGCAATCAACGCTGTCGTGGACACCCGTTCTGCCGAAAGCGTCGGTGGTGTGGTTAATAACCCAACCTCTTGCACCGAAAAGCTCTTTGGCTGTTTCCGCGCCAAAGGTGCTGACCATTTTCATAAAGTGAATAAACGGGGCAGTTGTTTCTGAAAGGTTGGCGCTTTCTGCGGGCCAATAATTCATTTGCAGGTTGATGTTTGTGTGAAAATCACTTCCCCAGGGGGGATTGAAATCGTGGCACCAGATACCCTGCAGGTTAGCGGGCAGGCGGGCATTTTTGCCCGAGCTTTCAAGCAGAAGATATCTGCCGAAATTGTAGTAAAGAGAGAATAAATCCGGGTCGTATTCATCCCACCTGAGTTCTTTAAGCCTTTGGTTTGTGGGCAGTGAGCTGAACTCACTTTCCTCAAGTGTGAATTGAACGTTTTCAAACAGCTTTTTGTGGGAAGAAATGTGTTTTTCTTTTATTGAGTCATAATCCGTATTGAAAAGATTATCTACGGTACTATTTAATTTGCTCTTGAAATCAATAGTTTCATCAATAGCAAATTTTTCGGCATTGTAATTTGTTTCAAAGGCAGAAAGAACGGTTAAGTATGTTGCATCAATAACTGTTATTGTGCTGTGGTCAGCGGAAATTTCGCCGTCGGTTTTGATTCTCAGCTTTGCGCCGAAAGCCATATCCTCGCCTCCTTCACCGCACATATCATCTGTGAGGCAGGTTACCCTGCCGTTCATAATGATTGTGTCAGGGCTTGTGCAAGCGGAATATGCGTCCCTCTTTCTTTCTATTGAAACGTTGCAGGAAAAAGGCTTACCGTCGGTTTCAACTTTGTAAACAAAACCGTCAAATTCCTGGCTTATAAAGCACTCGCTTTTGTAATTTGCTTTGCTTTTTGTCCAGAATACGCGGGCAATGGCTTCGCTCAATTCAAGCTCTTTTCGGTAGTTTGTGTAGGGGGATTTGTCAAGAAACTCAACAAAAATTTCACCGAAGCTTTCATAGGAACGAACAACGGGAGGGTCCGATAAAAACGTTTCTCTTGCCATTTGTGCAGCTTCTTTGAGCTTTTCTTCCGAAATAAGCCTTCTGATTTCGGCAAGAGCCTCGGGTGAGGCGTGATATTTTTCTTGGATTTTTCTGCCTCGCCAGAGAGATTCCTCGTTTATTTCGATTTGCTCTTTGTCGGGGTTGCCGTAGAGCATAGCACCAACTCTGCCGTTGCCAAGGGGCAAAGCATGCATCCAATCGTTTGTAAATTCATCATACCAAAGTTTTGTTGACATATTTTCACACTCATTTTATGAAGTATTTTTATATGATTATAGCACACTTGTAAATTGTATTTCAATATATTTTCAGGGGTTAGTTAACAAGGATTTTATTGACAGCACATTTTTAAAATATTATAATAATTTTATGATGTAAGGAGGAAAAGAAATGAATAATCATAGTAAGAACCCTCTCATTCTAAAAGCCAAAAATTTGCTCTTTTCGGTTAAAGAGTATTGGCACGAGCCGGCGAAAGGAAATTACATACCCAACAAAGAGATAGCATGCCTTAGCGGTGCAGGCTTTGGTGTGCATTGGCTCACGCTGCTTGCTTCTGCTATAGGTCTTGATGCTTCGAATTTCCTTGTCGGTGCAAGCATCGGGCTGAAGCCGTTTGATTTGTCGATTATGCTTATTGTTGCAAATCTTGTTGGTATTCCCATCGGTATATTCCGTAGCTGGTATTACGATAATCACAAACTGGAAGGCGGAAAGTTTCTGCCCTTTATAAGAAAAATGGGGTTGCCGATTGTTCTTGTAACAACTGTTTTTGTCTGGCTTCCTTACGAGAATATGCAGTATATTACAAAAGCCGTGGTTGTGTGGTTTATGTATATGCTGTTGAATATATTCTTGTGCTTTTTTAACGAAAGCTATATTTATTTTCAGCAAATTATCACACCCGATGCTCAAGAACGTGCAAACGTAATGAGCATTTCTCAGGTTATATATTCACTTGCCCCGACTATAACAGGCTTTGCCGTTCCCACAATTGCGGGGCTTACGTGGGGACTTAACAATATCTGGACCTACAGAATAATATATCCCATTTTTACTTTTATAGGATTAATTATCAGCACAATATTTTTCCGCAAGGTTAAAGAGAGACTTGTTCTTCCGAAGAAAAAGCCCGAACCTGTTAGAATGCTTGATGCAATCAGAGAGGTTGCTAAAAACAAGTATTTCTGGATTATACAGGCGGCGGCATGGGTTGTGTTTCTTGAGTCGGGCTATGGCGTTGTGCTCGGTTGGTCGTTTGTTTACGGTCACGGTGGCGAATACCAGGAAATGCTTGGTCTTGCAAACACCGTTATAGGTAATGCGTCGTTATGGTCTATGCTTCTTTGCCCTCTTGCCATTAAAAAGATGGGCAAAAGAAATATGCTTATAACTGCAAACTCGATTAATATTGTTATTCTTCTTGTGCTTTATTTTACATATCAGAACCTTATTATGATTTGTGTGCTTTGGTATATAAACACATTCATTAACACATTCTGGAACATCGTTCAGCACAACATCAGCGCAGATATGCGTGATTATCACCAATGGAAAACGGGCGTTCGTGTTGACGGTCTTTTCGGACCTTTGGGTATGATTGGTACCGTTATCGGCTTTTTCACAGGTATGGTTTACCCCGCAATCTATGAAAAAATGGGATTGCTCGACGATTATAATGTCCTTTATGACGACAATATGCGAAACAATCTGTTTGAGGTGTTGATTTTATGCTCGGCATTGGGTGCGCTTCTCAACCTTATTCCGTTCTGCTTCTATGATTTGACTGAAAACAAGCATAAAGCGTATGTGGGAGTTCTTAAAATACGTGCAATGTTTGAAAACCATTCTTTAGGTATGCTTGAAGATAATGAGCTTCAGGATTCAATGGAAATTATTGTAGAGGCTAAAGCACTTGTGGGACAGAACAAGACTAACGTCAGCAAAAATCTCAGTAAGTCGGCGAAAAAAGAAATTAAAGAAAGAAATCTTGCCATTGAGCGAGCTGCAATTATTGTTGAGGATCTTAACAAGTTCTCAACCGAAGCAGGAAAAATCAGACTCAGTCAAGCAAAGCTTGACTTTGATAAGGGTGCTATGTATTTTTATGAAGATGCCCTTGGGGAACTGAAGAAGGCAAAAGCCTTGCCAAAGGAATCAAAGGAAGAGAGAGAAATACGCTCTGATGCAATTAAGAATGCGAGAGTTAAAAAGAGGTCTTCTGCACTCATAAGAAAATACGGCATAGAAAACATAAAAGCCCCCGATGAAGCTGTCAAAGAGGAGATTGTGAACAGAGATGCAAAGAGCTTCTTTGAGAGTATGAAAATAAAAAGAGAGCTTAATGCATACGCTAAAGCCGTTTCAATATACACTTCTGTAATAAAACCGTATACAGATGCAAAGAATCTTATTGAACAAGCTGAAAATTACACTCATTATGAGGAGCTTGAACAAAGATATTTGCAGATGGTAAACTAAAAAACAGGGACTGTAAAAAACGCAGACCGCACAAAACTATATAAACAAAAGGAGTTTTATAGGTTTAAAGCCTACAAAACTCCTGTTTTTTATATTACGTTGTTTTTCGCAATGATTGAGGTTTTGCCGTCAAAGGTAAGGGGTGCGCCCTCAAGGGAGGTAACAACACCGCCTGCTTCTTCAACAATCAGCTTGCCTGCGGCAAAATCCCAAGGGGAAACCTGTAATTCGAAATAAAGCTCGGCTCTGCCCGCCGCTACCGAGCACAAATCCAAAGCGGCAGAACCGCATCGTCTTATGTCCAGCGCTTTGTTGAAATATTCAAAAACAAGCTCGAAGGTTTTTTTGGCGAGTGCTTTGTCGTAGGGGGATGACCCGAAAAGCACAAGAGCGTTGCTTAATGGCTGTGAGGATACGGCTATTTTTTTGCCGTTGCAAAAAGCACCTTGCCCCTTTATTGCAGAAAACATTTCATCAAGGTAAGGGTTGTAAACAATGCCTGCTACTACATCTCTGCCCTTGAGAAGAGCAACGGATATGGCACTTATGTGAAAATCCTTTACAAAGTTTGTTGTTCCGTCAATGGGGTCAACCACAAAGGCGAAGCCGTTGTCGGAAAGCTCGTCTGAAGAGCCCTCTTCACCGATGAATTTTGCTTCCGGCAAAATCTTTTTTAAACCGTTTTTTAGCTGCTCCTGTATATTTTTATCATATTCAGTAACTAAATCTGCAACACCTGATTTAATATCAATAGCCATTTTTTCTCTGTCGGCGTTAAGGATAACCTTTCCGCAATTCTTTACAAGCAACCCGATTTCGTTTATTAATTCTGTCAAATCAATCACCACATTTTATTTATTCTGTTATATTATTATATCAATTAGTGAATCGCTTTTCAAGAAAAAGAAAATGAGGTGCGGTTTTGTGGTTGGGGAATAATCTTTGAAAAAGTATATACAACACGGCTTTAAAGGTGTATAATTTACTCATCAAATAAAAGAATAGGAATAATTATGAAAACAAGAAAACAATTATTGAACCTTGCCTTTTCCGGCTTGTTTCTGGCTTTAAGCTACGTGTTGCCGTTTTTTACGGGGCAGATACCCGAAATCGGCTCTATGCTTTGCCCGATGCATATCCCTGTATTGCTTTGCGGATTTGTGTGCGGTGCTCCATACGGCTTGGCAGTTGGACTTGTAGCCCCGCTTCTTCGCTCAGCGACACTCGGCGTGCCTGTGCTTTTTCCGACGGCAACTGCAATGGCGTTCGAGCTTGCGGTGTATGGCTTAACGGCAGGGGTTTTGTATAAAAGTCTTCCTAAAAAGAAGCCGTTTATTTATGCTTCTCTCATAGGTGCAATGGTTGCAGGCAGAATTGTGTGGGGTGCTGTTATGTTCTGCGTTATGGGCTTTAACACAGCAAGCTTCGGCTTTACGGCTTTCTGGACGGGGGCAGTTGTGAACGCAATCCCCGGAATTGTTTTACAGATAATTCTTATTCCGGCACTTGTAATAATTCTTGAAAAGGCAAAGCTTATCTCCGATAAATAATAAAAGAAGGGGCAGTAAAAAAGCGCAGACCGCACAAAACTATATAAATAAAGGGACTTTTATAGGTTGAAAAGCCTATAAAAGTCCTATTTTTAATAAAAATCGAATTCTTGGGTTTTGTGCTACAAACAAACCTCGCCACTCGACGTACCTTTGTACGCCTTCGGGCAAACAAAAACAAGTCTGAAGCCTTGTTTTTGCTCGGTTTTTTGTTCTGCATCTTTTTTCCTATCCCCTGAAAAGGAGCTGTAAATGCTTTAGCGGTTTAGTTCCATTCCTTGTTTGTTATAACGAACGTCATCCTTTCCTGGATACTTGGACCTCCGTGACCTGTGCCGATTCCGCCGTGGTCACTTGTTACAATGATGAGCCAATCCTCACTATCATAAGTTTCTCTTGCTTCAATAGCTTTGATTATTTCGTAACCGTAAAGGTCCTCTGTTTTAAACGCATCCTTATATACAGGATTATTGTATGAGAAGCCGAAATTGTGACCCGCTGAATCTGTATCCTCATAAACGATAAATACAAAATCAGCACAATCTTTACTTGTGATTTCTTCCACAGCACCGGTGTGAATATCTTTTTTACCGCTACGAAGCTCGAATTCGACGTCAAGCTTGTTTTTTTCGCAATAGTCCTTTTCAGCCAAATAGGTTGCGTTATTTCTTGAAAAGTGACCCTTCCACTTTGTTATAAATGAGGAACTGCCAATTGTTCCGTCTTCAACAAGACTTGTCAAAAGTGTTTTGGGCTCAACGGTTTTGGTTATATCGTTACCTGTTATGCCGTGAACGTTTGCCCATTCACCTGTAATTATTGAGCACCAACCGGGGGCAGTAGAGGTGTCTTGGGTGTTTTCTTGGGGATAGTTTACACCGCCGCAGAAGGCGAGCGCATTTGAACCGCCGTTTTCAAGAAGGTAGCTAACAGCACCATTTTTCTGCTTTTCTCTGAGTATGTCTGCACGGCATCCGTCATAACCGATTATAACGGCCTTTTTCTCTTTTTTACCCTCGGGCAAATCAGCTTCAAAATGGTCTTTGATGATGTCGTAAAGAGCAGTCTGGGGGTATGCGGTTTCTATTGTGTTTTCGTATCCGACAGCTTCAACGTTTTTTCGGAATAATTCTTCGGTGTCTTTTTTGTCGGTGTGGAATCTTGTGAAATAAATTGCCAACGAACCTGCAATTATTCCCAGAACAACTATTACAGAAATGATTGAAATTACAACCTTTTTCTTCTTTTTCATTATGCTTTCTCCTCAACAGCAAGATTTTCTTCGTGGCGTTTAGCTCTTATAACATCAAGCTCACGGTACATCTGTTCTTTCTTTTCACCCTCGATGTCATATGAGGTTTTAAGTATGATGGCCTTGAGTACATTAGCCAGGGTATAACCGAAGAGCAGGAATGCAAGAATTTTGAGACAGGTGTCAAGATAATCCGGCTGAGCCTGCATTGTTGCAACAAGGTCGCCCTCTGCAGAAGACATATAACCTGCCCAGGCAATCATAAAGGGGATTGCAAGCTCCTTGAGATAGTTACAGCCGGAGTTTATCCAACCGGGAACAATGCCTTGAATAGCTTCCATTCTTTCACCGCATTGCCACTCGAGATAGTCGAGAAATTCGACATTGAAGTGAGAGTTTGAAAGCTCCTGAATACCTATGCCTATACCGAAAACGAAATAAAAAACATAGAAGAAAATACTGTTCCAACCCGAGAAGAACATAATGCCGAATTGCGCCTCAATAAAGCAGATTGCAAAAAGCACGCCCGCGGAAATAAGTGAATAAGGTCCGCAGAATTTGAGGAGCTTTGTTGGCTCGTATTTTTTAGAAAGCTTAGTTGCAATAACGTTACCAACGACGGTGCCCACAGCAGTGGGGAGGGTAAGCAGCAGGTTTTTTGAGGAGCCAACTGTGATTGCGGCTAGATATGTTGACATTCTTCCGAGCCAGGCAAAAGCGTTTACCCATTGCATTGCGTGGTAAGCACGGTAGTTTTTGTATTTGAAAAGAGTGAATAATGCCCTTGATATTTTAACCTTCTCTTTTTTGGGAAGCTCAATTCTTTCCTTGCAGAAAAGACCGCACATAAGGTTACCGAAGGCGGTTACCGTTGCAGCAACAATGGCAAGTGTCATATACATTGCATTTTTGTCGTCGCTGAAAAGACCGTAAACAAAGGTTGCGATGTATGCCCCGCCATAGCCGATATAATATGATAACTGCCATATTGTTGCAACCAATTTTTTTTCTTTGTGGTTTGGTGATATAACTTGAACCACATTTTGACCAAAGTTGTTAAAGGTGTTGAATACGGTCTGACAGCAGGCTATGCCGTAACGGAAAAGGGTCATCTGCTCAACTGTCCACCCCTTGGGAACGTAAAAATAGAAAACAGTAAGCGTGAAAATGGGCACAAGGCAGATAAGGTACCATTGGCGGTATCTGCCCCAGCGGCTTTTCCATTTCTGAACAATTATGCCGGCAAGAGCACCGATTCCAATGCCCAAAAGAGTGGTAATAGTAGATTGAACTGCAAGGATTTCTGCAATATCATCAGAGCTTACACCTGCAGGACCGAAATAAAGCTCGTGTAAAAATGCTGCTGCAAGAGTACCCGTAAGCGTGGTACCGAACTGACCGCCGATACGCGCAAGCATAATACACACATATTCGAATTTAGTAATATACTTGCCCTCGTTATGGTTCAGTGCACCATTGGGGATTGCGGTAGCAGCGGCAGGTTTCTTTTTGAACATCACATCATCTCCAATACCGGAATTTTAGTTAATTTTAACACTTTTTTTGTAAATGTTCAAGCATTTTGGTTAATTGATACAAAATCAGAGTATTTTTTGCTGTTACAGGATAATAAAAGCTGTGGATAATGTAATTTGATTTTTATAATCAAATGCTTTCGCACAGCCTACAAAAAACAGTGATATGGATTCAAAAGGTATATTATCGCAAGAAAAATGTTAAAAAATAATATTGTAAAAAATATATTGCAAAAGTTTCGTACTTATGCTAAAATACAGAAAAAAGATTTAGTATGAGTGCTAAACTTTAAAGGAGAAAATGATTTAAGTTGAAGAAACCAAATAAAACTAAACACGAAATATTAAAAACAGCAATAGATTTGTTTTTTGAAAAAGGCTATTCGGCGGTGAGTCCGAATTTAATTGCAAAAAAGCTTGGTATGAGCACGGGCAACCTCACCTATTACTATCCCACCAAAGAGCAGCTGTTAGCAATACTTGTGGATGACCTTTGCAAATTTCAATGGAAGCTTATTGAAGAAGAGGCAGAGGACGGTATAAGCTCGGTTATGTCAATTTGTCTTGAATTTATGACAATGGCGTCAGCCTGCGAAAGCAATCCGGTTGCAAAGGATTTCTTTATTTCAGCCTATCAAAGCCCCGTTGCACTGAAAATTATTCGTGAAAACGACACCGAAAGGTCAAAGAGTGTTTATAAAGATTATTGTGATGGCTGGACTGATGAGCAGTTTGCAGAAGCAGAAATACTTGTTTCGGGCATTGAATACGCAACACTTATGAGTCTTGATGAGCAAATCCCACTTGAAACAAGGATTGCGGGTGCACTTGATAAAATACTTATTATTTACGGTGTGCCGGAGCATTTGCGAAAAATGAAAATCGAAAAAGCACTAAGCTATGATTATAAAAATATAGGTGAACGAATTTTCAAAGAGTTTGTGGAATATGTTAATAAGACAAGCGAGGAAATGTTCTAGTGTTTATTATTTTATAAAATCAGATTAAAAGGAGATGTGTTAAGTGAAAAAAATCATCAGTGTATTTATTGTTGGGGTTATGCTTTTATCAATTTTAAGTATAGCTGCTTTTGCCGAAACAAAGGATACGGTAATTCTTTATACAAACGACATTCATTGTGCGGTTGGCGGTTACCCTGTGCTTGCCGCATACAGGGCGGAGCTTTTGTCACAAGGCAAAAATGTTATTGTTGTTGATGCCGGTGACGCTATCCAGGGTGAGATTATCGGCTCAATGACCGAGGGTGAAGCAGTTGTGGACATTATGAACACTGTTGGCTATGACTATGCGGTGCCCGGAAACCACGAGTTCGACTACGGTATGGAGCAATTTCTTGAACTTGCTGAAAACAAGGCGACTTATGATTACATAAGCTCAAACTTCCAGGATCTTTCCACACTTGCACCTGTATTCGCACCATATAAAATAGAAGACTTCGGCAATTATCAGGTAGCTTTTGTCGGCATTACTACCCCTGAAACAATTACGAAATCCACACCTGAATTTTTTAAGGATGAATACGGAAATTATATTTATGGTTTCCCCGAATACCCCGCCGGAATGACAAATGAAGCTCTTTATGAAAACGTTCAGAAAAGTGTTGATGATGCGATTCTTGAGGGCGCAGATATCGTTGTTGCCGCAGGGCACACGGGTATTCTTGAGACAACAGACGGTTGGAAATCAACCGATATTATCGCAAACACAAATGGTATTGATTATTATATTGACGCTCATTCTCACGAAACAACCGAAAGTGCGGTTTACAAAAACAAAAATAATGAAGATGTAGTTCTTTCCTCGACAGGTACCAAATTCGAAAATTTCGGTGTGCTGACAATCAGCGGCAACAACGCGGATTTTGCGCTTGTTAATACCGATGAGGTTGACGTTGAAGCAATGTCTGACAGCGCAAAAACGGCTTTCAGCACGGTTAAAGCAAAGGTTGACGGCTACAGCGAAGAATTAGAGGAGCTATATGGCGAAATCGGTACGTCTGAAGCCCACCTTGTTGCTTATGATTCCGACGGAACCTGGGCGGTGCGAAAAAGGGAAACAAATACAGGTGATTTTGTTGCCGATGCCTATCGTGCGGTAACAGGCGCAGATGTGGCGATAGCAAACGGAGGCGGTATCCGAGCAGAAATTGAAGTTGGCAGTGTAACAAAGAAGATGCTTATGGATATCAATGCTTTCAATAACGATATGTGTGTTCTTGAGGTTACGGGTCAACAGCTTGTTGATGTGCTTGAGCACGGTGCTCGTAATTGTCCCGAGTCCCTTGGCGGTTTCTTCCAGGTTTCGGGTGTGAGCTTTGAAGTACACACATATTTGGAGTCTCCCGTTATTTGTGACAGATTGGGTAATTTCGTTGGTATTGATGAAACGCTCAAGCGCCGTGTTAAAAATGTTCTTATTGGCGGCGAGTCTGTGGATTTAGATAAGAAATATACATTGGCAGGCAGTGCATATGTGCTCACACAGGGTGGTGATGGTCTTACAATGCTCGATGGCGCAAGCGTAGTTCAAAAGGAGGGCTTGCCCTGTGACTCTGAAATGCTTATAAAATATTTCACAGAGAATCTTGGTGGCAGAATAACCGCAGAAAAATACGGTAATCCTAATGGAGACGGCAGAATAACTGTTATTGAGTCACACGACCATTTGTTTGATGGTGATAATGGGTGCACCTGTGGCGCAAAAAAAGCCGATTACAGCGGATATGATGAAGCCTATGAGCGTTATCAAAGAATAATGGATAATGATAATCTGAATAATGCTGCTGTTGAATATGCCAGAGAAAAGCATATGGAAATGTTAGATGAGCATCTTGACGGAAAGTGGCTGAGAAACAATTATTCCGAGGATGAACAGTATATTCTTGACGGTCTTGAAGAGGATTTCAACGAAATGTGCGATGTTCTTGAGCAAGGAATTGCAGACGGCACATTTATAAAACCGGATTTTACAGCTGTTGAAGAAAAAATAGCAGAGTTTGAAAACACACATCCCGGTGAAGAATATGCACAGATTATTGAAGAAATGAAGGCAGAGCTTGAAGAAATCAAGGCATCAAATCCCGAATCTGCCGCAGAAGTTGCAGATGATATAGCTGCAATTGAAGAGAAAATCGACAATGCCGAGAGTGATATTATTTTCCGATATCAATTCGGGATGATTGAGCTTATAATGAAAATAATTGGCTTCCTTTTAAACCTTCTCTTTTAATGCCTCTACAGCTTGTGGCATTGTAAATTAATTTTATCAAAGAGGCTGTAAAAAACTTATCGTTTTTTACAGCCTCTTGATTTATATAGCTTTGTGCAGTCTGCATTTTTTTAGAGTTCATTTTGCCAAATGCGGTTGTATTTTGTTTTTTTTATGGTAGAATGGTTTTCGGTTGCTTTTAGCAAGTTACAAAAATTGGGTCAATGGGTGATTATTTATGAAAAAAGCCTTGTATGTTGATACGATGATAGGCACCGTGGGCGATGGTCAAATAGAAGAATCCCACGGTGGCGGAAAAACCTATCCCGGTGCTTGTGTTCCCGGAGGAATGGTTCAGCTTTCTCCCGATACAGTAAGCGGCGGCGATAACGGCAGCGGCTACAATTATTGTCATAATACCATTGAGGGTTTCAGCTTTAACCATATGAGTGGTATAGGCTGGTACGGTGATTTGGGTAATATACAGATTATGCCTGTAACAGAGGATACCGACCTTCGTAGCGGTAGTAATGAAGAATTGCCGTTTAAAAAGGGTACGGTTGGTTGGAAATCTGAGTTTTCTCACGAAAACGAAAAAACCCGAGCAGGGTATTATTCTGTTTTGCTCGAAAGGTATAACGTTTTTGCCGAATGCACAGCTTCGGAGCACGCAGGCTTTTTACGTTTTACATATTTACCGAATTCGGAAAAGAAAATAATTCTTAATTTCAGCAGAAGAATTGGCGGCAAAGCAGATTTTCAGGAGATTAATGTTTTAAGCGACAGAAGGCTTGAAGGTCACATAAAATGCACACCTGCAGGTGGTGGCTTCGGTCATGGAAATGGCGGGATTTTTTATGATGTGTATTTTGTGATGGAGTTTTCGCACCCTTTCACAAATAAAAGATTTTTTGAAAATGAAGAATTTGTCAATGCAAGCAAAGGTGAGGATTTAGGACTTTTTCTTGACTTTTCAAAACAAATCAGTGAGCCCATAACAATAAACTGTGCAATTTCTTATGTTGATATTGAGGGCGCAAGGAAAAATTTCTCAGCAGAATGTGAGAATGCTGATTTTGACACTGTGGCAGAAAACGCCCTTTCAGAATGGGAGGATGTGTTCTCCTGCGTAAGGGTATCGGGTACAGATGAAGTGGATTTGAAGCTTTTTTACACCTGCTTATATCACGTTTTGTTAGATCCGCGCACAATGGCAGATGTTGACGGCAGATATATCATTAATTATGAAGTGTTTAAAAATTCTGATTATAAACAAAGAACAGTGTTCAGCGGTTGGGATGTTTACAGAAGCGAGTTTCCGCTTTTGAGCATTATTCGTCCGGATATGGTCCGTGATGAGGTAAATTCTTTGCTTAAAATTGCGCAGCTTAATAATTCCTCGTTCCCTCAGTGGGAGCTTATGGGCATAAATGCGGGTTGTATGGTTGGTGACCCCGGGTTCATTGTTGTGGCGGATGCTGTCACTAAAGGAATTATCCCTTATGATATTGAAAATGCCTACAAAATCGCAAAAGCATCGAGCCTTTGTGAAAAAGAGCTCAATGCTAAAGAATTCAAATCTGTAAGACCTGCCTGTAAGCAGTACCTTGAAGATTGCTTTGTGCCCGAAAAATTGAGCGATACACTTGAGTTTTTGTTGGCAGATTTCACTATGATGAAATTTGCAGAGGTTTTAGGTAAAAAAGAAGATGCTGAACTTTTTGCTCAGAGAATTAGTCGCTATAAAGAAAATTATAACGAGGAACTGCTTTTTATGGCACCACGCAAAGAAAATGGGGAATTTGTTTTTGAAGAGGGCCGCTATGATGACGACGGCACTGTGGAAAGCAATATTTTTCAGCAATCGTGGTTTGTGCCTTACGATGTGAAGGGGTTGAGCAAGCTCTTTGGCGAGGAAAGAACAATTGAGCTTCTGGAAGAGTTTTTTGAAAAGGCAGATTTAAAAAGTCTTTGGAATGATGATTATAACCATTCAAACGAGCCGTGCCACAACATAACCCACTATTTCACCATTCTCGGGCTTCCTGAAAGAACACAGTATTGGACAAGGCGCGTTCAGAAAGAAGCATATCGTATGGGTGCTTATGGCTTTTGCGGGAACGAGGATGTGGGCCAGCTTTCTGCTTGGTATGTGCTTTCTGCTCTGGGCTTTGCACAGGTTTGCCCGGCAGACCCCAAATACTACATAAATACGCCGCTTTTTAAAGATGCAGAAATTAAATTGGATAAGAAATATCATTCTTGTAAAGTTTCTGATACATTAAAAATCAGATGCGATAAAAATCCTTTGGATTTCCCCTATATAAAATCCGTTAAATTTAATGGAAAAAAAGTCGAGGAATGTTTTTTGACTTACGAGGAAATTACAAGCGGCGGAGAAATTATTTTTGAACTCAAATAATATTAAAAGGGGCTGTAAAAAAACGTTCGTTTTTTTACAGCTCCTTTTTAGGGGTTAGGAAAAAAAGATGCAGAACGAACAAACCGAGCAAAAACAAGGCTTCAGACTTGTTTTTGTTTGCCCGAAGGCGTACAAAGGTACGTCGAGTGGCGAGGTTTGTTTGTAGCACAAAACACAAGAATTTCGTTCTTTATTAAAAATAGGACTTTTACAGGCTTTAAACTGAACAAGTCCAGTAAAAACGGACAATAGAAAAAAGAGACCTCCTATGGTAGAATTAAGAAACTACTATAGGAGGTTTTGTTATGCCCAGAGAATACAGACATATCAAACAGTATGAAAAAGA
>SVOT01000007.1 GCA_015066225.1 Oscillospiraceae bacterium | reverse complement strand
CTCTGTTTCATATTGCTTAATGTGACTATACTTTTTTGGCATGAAAAATCCCCCTATGATAGTTTCTTTAATTCTACCATAGAGGGCTCTTTTTTTCATTGTCCGTTTTTACTGGTTCTGTTCAAAACGTTCGTTTTTTTACAGCTCCTTTTTTACCATTCTCTTATTATTTCGGGGTTTTTGAAAATCTCGTCGAGCTTTTCAATAAAGGGCATAACATCCTTGAAGCCACCGATACGGTGGTCAAACATCAATGTGATGGGGACTGTCTTTTTTGTGGCAATATCAACCTCACCCTTTTCGTTTCTGAAAGCGTAATCGCTTTCGCGTATGTTACCCATAGCCATAAGAAAAACTTGGGGATATAACAATGGTGTATAGGTTACGTTGCCGGTAAGTCCGTTTGAAAGCATACCCCAGTTTGTGAAGCAAACTGAGCCCTCATTAAGGTCATTCATGAGAAGTGATGAGCCATCTCTCGGTGCATGCTCGAGAAGACCGGAAAGCTTTGCAACCTTGTGCTTGCCGACATAGCCTGTAAAGGTCTGGGCAACGGTGGGCACAAATGCGCCGCTCATAAGCAGACCGACTGTTCTCTGGGTTATAACGTCGAACAAAACCCTGTCAACATCGGTATTCTTGAGAGTTTCAACAAGGTGGTTAATCTGCTCAGACAACTCTTTGAGCGTTTTATTTTCTGTTTCACGAACCTTCAAAGGGAAGGTTTCGCCGCTATCAAGAATAACGGGCATTGCAACATCAATATGCTCTTTCAAGATAATTGTGCCGCAAGACGAGGTTGCATTATATTTTATATGAGCATTGAGATGCGGGGCAACCTTCAAGCCCTCAACCAAAGCCTTCATCATAACAGTATTAAAAGAAACAGGATATCCACATTCATCCTTTAGCTTCTGAAACTCCTCACAAAGGCGTGTAACATCAGCCTCGTAGTTGTAGCCGCAGGTTGGTATATTTTTCTGTGATTTTGTGAGAATATAGCCCGACACCCTACCCTTCAGGTTAAAGGTTTTGACCTTATCACCCTTTTCAGGTTTGTTCATAGCGCCTCTCATAAATTCTTTAAAGCTCATAATTTACTCCTGTTTAACTATACTTACCCGTCAATGATATCATCAGTATGCACCTTTGTCAATTAACAGTTTGTGAATTCCTAGGGATTACACGTGCCACATGCTGAGTAGCCTTTATTTATAACATCGGCTCTGCTTCCGCTGAACTCTTCCTTGTTGCTGTCCTTCATCTGTTTAACCCATCGGCAACCCGGGTTGTGAAATTTTTTCGTATTTGTGTTGAGAATATAATCCTCTTGTGTTTGCACCTGTTCTGTTTGTGCAGGCTTCTTTGTTGCTTCGGGCGCAGTTGTAGCAGGTGTTGATAATTTACTGCTACCGTCAGAATAATCAATTTCCACGCCCGGCTGATTGTTGTAGCAGTAAACGTTAAAGCAGATGCCGTCGCCCTCATCCTCTACAGAATAGGCTTCAATCTGAACACCGCTTGCCACAAGGTTATCGCCGTCGAAAACGGGTGTGACCCTGTACATTACGTGGTTGTTTGTTTCTTTTATGTAGTCGGCAACCATATTTTCGAAAGGCAGCATACCGTCAACGTTCATATAGCGTGTGCCCGTAATAAGATTTTTTGTGTTTGCGTTTTCGCCTGAAAGCTGGAAGCCTATAAGATGGCAACGGTTATAAAGATATTTGCCGTCAACGCAATCATATTTCACGGTGTGCCAACCGCTGGGCTTAACCTGACCGATTGCACCCCTGTCCTCTGTGGGCATTATATCTTTACCAAGGCAGGCGTACGCCACGGTGCACCTACCTAATGAATCAAGTGCGCCGTAGGTTTCAAAGGATTTATCTGTTATTTCGCTGTCTGAAAAGCCGGGAACATTGTTATTAATTGCAACATACGGGCTTCCCGAAAAAGCCGGCACATCAAAAACGTCTATGTCGCCGGGTGACAGCATTACTTCGCCGCCGTTTTCTGTTTTTCCGTTTGTAGTAACCGGGGAATCACCTGCAACGGTAGTGCTTTCCGTCCCGGGAATAACAGCTTCGGTCGAAGCCTCGGCAGAAATACTTGATTCAGACGTTGGGTTTGTGGTGTTTTCGGGGGCTTCGTCCGAGCCGCCCCCCACAAGACCGATAACCGCAAGAAGCGCAACGACAATAATTATTATCCATTTTTTGTTAAGCTTTTTCATACCCTCTTTTACCCTCTCTCATAAATTAACCTGGTGATTTTTTCGTGGGAATTACCGACAAACTCTGCTTCCTCAGAAACACTGAACAAAGAAAAATCAACATCACAAGCAAAATCAACGGGATAAACCCTGTTCCATTTATAAACTATGATTTTTTCGATTTCTTCAACGAAACTCTGCAAACAGCAATTTTCAACAAAGCAATAATCCGCATCATCTGCTATGTTCAAAAAGCTATCGTCAATAATCACCCTATTGCCGTATTCCGAAAACAATTTCTCTGAAAAGCCGGCGATAAAAAGCTTTTTGTCACCTACAAGCGAAAAAATGTCATCAAGAACTTTTTTATCACGGCTTTGGCGCCTGTTGTTAAAAAGCATTCCGTTGTTGTCATCAAGACAAACTATCACGTTCAAAAAACCACCACCTGACAAGTATATTGTGTTTATTATATCAATTGTACATTTTAAAAGCAAGGTGGAATAAATGTTAATTACGGGGCAAACATATTTTTACGGAGATGATTTTTTGAACACAAATGATTATAAAAAGCTTGCAAGCGAAAAAACACCCAAATCCCCAATTTTAAAGGATTGTATATTCGCTTTTCTTTTCGGCGGAAGCATCTGCTGCTTCGGTGAAGCCTTAAAAACTCTTTACGGCTTAACGGAAATGACCGAAGATGAAATCGCCCTTGCGGTGACTTCAACCTTGATTATTATAACAGCCATTCTTACAGGCTCGGGCATTTTTGACAAAATTGCAAAGGTGGCAGGTGCGGGAACCGCCGTGCCAATAACCGGCTTTGCAAACTCTGTGGTCTCCCCCGCTATGGAATTCAAGGCAGAGGGCTGGATACTCGGTGTCGGTGCAAAAATATTTGTTGTAGCAGGACCGGTTATCGTGTACGGCACGGTGGCGAGTGTTGTTTATGGGGTTATTTATTGGATAACGACATTATTTTAACGCAAAAGGCTTGACCAAATTGGTCAAGCCTTTTGTTTTAATTTAGGAATTTCTCAAAAAGAAGGGGGGCGTTTTCAGATTCTGCTGCAACGCCGTCAATGTAATGCGACAAACAGAAGTCGTACTCTACAGAGCCATCTGGAAGATTTTTCAGATAGAGCGAAAACAGGAACTCGTTTTCAACTATATAAGCACTATAATTAACACCATATGTATAAAAACAGGCTTTCTCAGTAGGCAACTCCCATTCGCCTTTTTCTAAGTAATTTTGGGTAACATATATAAATTCCTCTTTTGTTAATTGGGGATGTTCATTTGGGGATTTCATTATTTTAGAAAGGTAATCAGGGTTGGTGATTGCCTGAGGAGTATCCTCTTTTTTGCACGCAGAAAAAGAAACAAGAATTAAAAATAAGGATAAAACAATGCACAAAGTTTTTTTCATAATATCACTCCTTTTCTACATTATACTATACTGTCGATTTAATGTAAATATTTTTACAAATTGGTGTGTCCTATATTGACAGCAGCAGAGGGCTGGATACTCGGTGTCGGTGCAAAAATATTTGTTGTAGCAGGACCGGTCATCGTGTACGGCACGGTGGCGAGTGTGGTGTATGGAATAATTTATTGGGTTACAACATTGTTCTAATATAAAAATGCGGCACTAAATTAGTGCCGCATTTTGCTATTTATTAAATGATCTTTCTTCATACCAAGCGGGTTTTCTAAACTCGTCCCACTCAATTGTAACAGAATCAAATAAAAACTGCGCTTGGAACCAAGGCTCATCACCAGCACCATCAAAATAGTAGTTTCTATTTTCGAGTGTTCCAAATTCGAAAACAGTCGAGCCAACACGAAGTTCGTTTAGCAACTTGTCTTCTGCTGTTTGCCCTTCAAAAACAACCTGTGGTTCATCGGCGTAGAGTTTTCCGTTTGCGTCTTGTTTCCATGATCTGCCGGGTTCAAATGAAATAAATTTAAAATTGCTAAAAGTGATTTGTGCAATCTCAATTTCCATATCGGTATTATAGGGGTTTTGTTCAGTGCCTTTATGGATATTCAAATATCGAACAGAAATAGTTAATGTATTGTCTTTGATGCTTTCTAATTTAAAATAAGCGTCGTGAAACTCAAAATCCGAAAAGATATTTGTTGAAGTATATTTCATTTACCACACCTCACTTCATTTGATTATACCACACCGCCAATGTAATGTAAATATTTTTGCAAAAGGTGTGTCCTATATTGACAGCAGCAGAGGGCTGGATACTCGGTGTCGGTGCAAAAATATTTGTTGTAGCAGGACCTGTTATTGTGTATGGCGTGGTGACTGCGGTGATTTACGGATTTATCTATTGGTTGACTCAAGTGCTTTAAAAAAATTAATTTTCTGAAAGAAACAGCGGCAGGGAGATTATATCTCTCTGCCGCCATTTTGTTATTCTTCTGTTTGTCGCCGTTTCATTTGTCGCCAACTAATGTATCCGTATATATCATTAATAAAAAAGGCAATAAAACAAACGACCACCGATATATATTTGCTATCATAAACACTTGCCATCACCCACAAAACAATCAAGACGATGTCATTTGCTGCATACGCCAATGCAAAAGTCGGACACCTGCGAAAGGTTAAATATGCGGCAACAAAGCTGGTTGTTACAGATATTGTGCTTGGAACAATATTGGCCGTATTAAAGTGATTTAAAACGAAAAAGAAAACAACTGTGACTATAATTGTGAGTAAGCCCATTAGAATTCCCTCTTTTTTACTGATGCTGTTAACCTTAACCTCTGCTTTGTTTCCGTTATATGGGTTTCTGAGCCAAGAAATCAAAGCAAACAGAGCCATCGGCATAGTCATCCCGAGATAGGTAACCATTTCACCGTAATACGCAAAGCTGAATGAAATAACACCATACAGTAAACTAAAAACTATCATCAACGCCTGCCCTACGGGATTGCCTTTTGCATTGAATATCAGCGACGTTACCCCAATCAGCGAAGCTGTTAACGTCAGGTAGCTTTCCCCATCAAAAACAGAGAAAGATGTCATTATAAAAAGAACGGATACCGACCACAATACAATCTCAGTTTTAGAAAAATAATTGCGTATTATTTTCATACATTCCCCCAAAAAACAAGCATCCGCAAACACATCTTCTAAGACCTAACGATGTGTAAACGAATGCTGATGCATTTCACTACCCGGTGGCAGTAATATTTTTTAAAAATTATAACACAGATATGTAAAAAAACCATAAAAATTTTAAAAAACATTAAATTAACGGCTACTGTGTTAAAAGGGCAGGATTCTCGGTGATGCTTCACAGAGAGTTTGATTTTTCATATTCAGTTATTATCAACGTGCACGTCAATCTGCTGATAGGGAATGTGGATTCCGTTTTCTTCGAAAGCTTTTTTTACACCCTCAAGAATGTCAAAATAAACATCCCAGTAAACCTCTGTTTTGCACCATACACGAACCGTGTATTTAACAGAGCTCTGTGAACATTCAGAAACCCTGATAAAGGGTGCGGGGTCTGTAAGAGCAAGCTCATTCTTTGCAACAACGTCTGCAATAACCTTTTTTACGTTGTCAACGTTGTCATCGTATGAGGCGTCAAAGGTCAAATCAACACGGCGCACACCTTCTGCTGTGTAGTTTTTGATAACCGAATTAGTCAAGCCGCCGTTGGGGATTGTAATTCGCTTGTTGTCAACTGTGAGAAGCTCTGTGTAAACAACAGAAATTTCTGATACTGTGCCTGATTCGCCCGATGCTTCAATATAGTCCCCGATTTTAAAGGGCTTGAAGAACAAAATCATCAGACCGCCTGCAAAGTTGCTCAAGGAGCCCTGAAGAGCAAGACCTATTGCAACACCGCAGGAGGCAAGAATTGTGATAAATGAAGTTGTAGGCACACCAAGAATCATTGCAATGGTTATAACCAAAACAATGTAAAGAAGAATTCTTGTGAAGCTCACCATAAATGAACGAATACCATCATCAAGTCTATCGAGCTTCGGTGATTTTCTTATCCATTTACAAAGTGATTTAATGCATTTTGCACCAACCAACAAAATTACGATTGAACCAAGAAGCTTTGAGCCCCACGTTGCGGCAAATTCAAATATAAATTCGCTTATTTTTTCCCAATTCATATAATCATCTCCCGATTATTTTTCTATTACTATACTAAAAAATTTGAAGTTTTACAACTTTTTTCAAAAAATTGTTATTGATATTCATTATTTATGCAGAAAAAATACTAAAAAGAGGTGTTACCGTCAAATGAATCAAAAAAACTCATGCAGAATAATTAATTTTGATAAACTACCGTCAGTTATCGGCTACGGTGCCGTGGTTGGCAAAAAAGAAGCCGAGGGTCCTCTCGGTCATTGCTTTGATATTGCATACAGCGACGAATTCTTCGGCGAAGAAACATTTGAAAAGGCAGAAACCCATCTGCAAAAAACAGCCATCGAAACCGCAATAAAAAAAGCTATGCTCGCAAAACACGACATAGATTGTGCCTTTTCGGGTGACCTTCTGAATCAATGCATCGGCTCATCCTTTGGTATGCGTGAACTGAGAATCCCATTTGCAGGGCTATACGGCGCTTGCTCAACAATGGCACTTTCGCTTATTATGGCAGGAGCTTTCACAAATTCCGGCTATTGTAAAAATGCAATAGCCGCCGCTTCATCTCATTTTTGCTCGGCAGAACGACAATACAGACTACCGTTGGAATACGGCGGCCAGCGAACTCCCGCAGCGCAATGGACCGTTACGGGAGCGGGTGCCGCCGTTGTTTCAGAGCACACAGAAAACACACCGCATCTGAAAAACGCAATTATAGGTCGTGTGCGTGATTTGGGAATCACCGACACAAACAATATGGGTGCGGCTATGGCGCCCGCCGCCGCAGAAACCATCGGCGATTATCTCAAGCAAACCGACACCTCACCCGCAGATTATGACTTGATTCTTACAGGTGACCTGGGGCTGACCGGAACCAATTTGCTGATTAAGCTTTTGAAGGATGAATACAAAACCGATATTTCTGAAATTCACAAGGATTGCGGAACGATGATTTTCAACACTAAAACACAGGACGTTCACTGTGGCGGTTCGGGTTGCGGTTGCAGTGCTTCAGTTGTTTGCTCATTAATTTTCAATCAGCTGAAAGCCAAAGAATTAAACAAGGTTTTGTTTGTGGGAACGGGGGCCTTGCTTTCACCCACGTCATCGTTGCAAAAAGAATCTATTCCTGGAATCGCCCACGGCATTCTTATAACATCGTAGGAGGTATTATGGATTATTTAACAAAGTCAATGAACGGCATTTCAAAGGTTGCAAAAGCCTATGTAAGAGCATCGTATATCAAAACCGCCATCAGCGCTTTTGTTCTGGGATACGCCGTAATAAAAACAATCAACGTTTTCACAAAATAAAAAATACCCACTCAGCGGGAGATACGCCGAGTGGGTAAAAACGTCTTATGGACAAAAAAGATTCCTTTTAATGCTAAAATTAGAGATTTTTGAGGCAGAAGGCGTTTTCTTTATCCCCGACGGCGTATGGAGATACGACCAACGGGCAAAAAACACCTTATGCACAAAAAGATTCCTTTTAAAATTTAAAATTAGAGATTTTTGTGGCAGAAGGCGTTTTCTTTATCCCCGACGGCGTATGGAGATACGCCGAGTGGGTAAAAAAACGTCTTATGACCAAAAAGCTCAATTTTAAAAGCCCTTCATTTTGGCAAGGTCGCGATAATTAATAAGTTTTATTCCACAAGCATCAATGTGCTGAAGTGTCTGCGGGTCTGAGAAAAGCTTGTGCTCCCATACCCTGCGGTGCCATGCGCCTGTGATAGCCTTGAGCTCGTCTGATTCAAGAGCCGGATGAATATAGGTTTCGGTAACACCCTCGGGGAATGATTTATAAAGCTCATAAATGTATTCCTTGAAGTTTTCATAGCTGTCGTTCTGGGGGCCGTTCCATTCACCGGGAATGAGGTAATCGGGCACGGCAACCTTGAGGCTGTTTGCATAGCTTACAACCTTATCAAAAACCATTGCTATGAGAGATTGGTCAATTTTAACCTCAAGAGTGTCATTTTCAAACATCTCCGGCACAAAAACACCGGGGAAACGGAAAGGAAGACCATTTTCACCTGCAATATCGAGGGTTGTGTTCAATAATTCAAAACGACCTGTTTCAATGCCATAAAGTGAGCCCATATGATTATCCAGGTGCGAGGGCTCCACACCAAAAGAACGAAAGCGTTCAATCTGTGCTCTTATCTCTGCGGCAACCTCATCAACGTCGCTGTTTTTTTCAAATTCGTCGGATTCGTGATACATAAAATCTTCACTGTCACGCAAAGACTCCGTATTGTTATGGGCAATGGGGCCCCACCTATAGTTGCCCCACTCACTTGTAAATGTAAGATGCACGCCAACGGCGTATTCAGGGTGAGCCGCCGCCCACACGCCTGCCTCCCTTGCCCAGCTGCAAGGTGTCATAATTGTGGAAGATGTGATACCACCCTTTTTGAACAAATCAAAAACGGCAAGATTAGCGGAATGGCACATACCAAAATCATCAGCGTTAATTATAAGGTATTTATCCATAACAAATCTCCTTTTTATGAGTTTATTTTACGTCATCAAACAAATCGGATATGCTTGAAACTGTTGTTTCTTTATTTGTATTTGTTGCTGTGCTCTGAGCAGCTTTTTTCTGTTTCTTTCTTTTCAGAAGGAACAAAGCAAGAATCGCTGATATGGCAACTATCCAAATTACGGATAAAATAATTACAACAATTATTATAATAGCGTTTTTGTTGCCGTCTTCATTTTGGTTTTCTGTGGTGGTTTGTTGCATCTGAGTAACCTCAGAGGGCTGTGTAGAGGGAACTCCGACGGTATATTCTAAAAAAAGAAGCTCCGCCGCAGACACTACGTCAGCATTTATGTTACCGTCAACAGTAAGACTCTTTTCTCTTTGAAGCTTTTTGACAACTGCTACCGTATCTTCATCAAGAATGCCTGTGATACCGTTATCGCTGAGGCCGTAGCCTGTGTAAATAAATATCCATTGAAGCCATTTAATGCTCTCATCCTCGTCGCCCGCCACAAAATCGCTTTCGGGCTTTGAATAGGGATTTTCCGTAAGAGCGTAATCAACGGTTTCGCCGGTTTTTTCTGTTTCGGTTTCAACAGGTATCTGAACCTGCGGCTGTGTTACTAAAATATTCTGTGTTGCCGCGGGAACAGGGTCAATGTAGCCGATATCATAGGTTGTAGAGCTTGTATCCTTGTTGCCCGAGCCGATTATGCCACCAATAATGTCACCAAAGCCGTCAAGCAAGCCACCGCCCGAACCACCGGAACCGATGCCGCCGACCACGTCGCCGAAGCCCTCCAGCAAACCGCCTGCAGTGCCGGAACCGCCGGCATTGTCTGAGCCGATACCGCTGACAATGTCACCGAATGCATCCATAGCACCGGAGCCGATACCGCTGACAGCATCACCTACAACATCAGAAAGAGGCTTTTCCTCTGCCTTCGGGGCTCTATAGGTTATTTCTGTCGCTTGGGAGCTGTTTGCATTTATTTTGCCTGTGCTGAAAAATGTTACAGTCAGCGCAAAAACCATAAGCATCACACAGGATGCAGTAATTTTTCTTTTCATAAAAAGTACCTCACATAATAATTCAAATTATTATATCACACTACACTTCATAATTCAAGAAAAAAGACACCCCGAAGGATGTCTTTTTGAAGATATGTAGGTGAATTGGTTATTTTTATGCCTTATCATTGAGAATTTTTTCAGGATTTTTGAAAAATTCCTCCATTTTTGAAATAAAGGGTCTTACCTCACCGAAATCAAGTGCTCGGTGGTCAAAGCAGATGTTAAGAGGGAGAATTGTTCTGATTTCGACCTTCTCATTGCCGTCTTCATCCTTAACAACAACGGGTCTTCTCTGCATTGCACCGATGCAAATAACACAAACCTGAGGGGGAATAACCATAAGCATAGCACACTCGCCTGAAAGTCCTCTTGTATCTGCACCGATATTAGAAACAGTAATAGTACCCTGTTTAAGGTCATCACGAGTTATTCTGTCTGTAACCGGAATTGCGTTATAGGCTTTTTTCTCTGCCCCTTTAAGGCGCTGAATTCTGTGCCTTTTGTTTGTATTTGCACCGTAAAGACGCTTTATTGCTTTGAGAATGTGACCTTTTTTAAGTTTTTCAACAGTATCGTGGAAGGAAACAGAATAAAGTGCTTCTGTGAGGTTTGTTTTTTCCAATCTTCTGTTAATATCAGCTTGATATTCTGCAATTTCTTTGAGAGTTTTGTTGCCCATATCCTTCATTGTGATGGTCATCATTTCACCACTGGGAAGAATCCACGGAACAGAAATATCAATATTATCGAAAACTGTAACCTTACCTCTTACAAGACCCTTTTCGTAATGCATATGGGCATTGATAACCGGGTCAACCTCAATAGCCTCTGCAATAGCCTTGAGAAGAACAGCATTGAAGGTGATTTTTGCACCGCTGTCGCCCTGATGTTCTGCTGTGAATTTTTTGAATTCTTCAACGAACTTTGTAACGTCGGGTTCATATTGATAGCTGACGTGGGGAATATTCTGCCAGCTTTCTGTTGTCATATTAGCAACAATTTTTCTCTGAATACCGAATCTTGAAACACTTTTAACCGCCATAATAAAACACCTTCTCTGAATTCGTTTTAGTATCAATAAGTAAATTACAATGTTTTAGAAATTTGATATTTCTTAAAAGGGAACTTTGATATACATGATGCACCGACATCACAAACAACCCCATTTTTTGTTATTTTAATTATACCAAAGCAAAAAATGAATGTCAATTCACTATTTTGATTTTTTTATTTTTTCTATATTTTTCACAAAACACACGGAGCACTATTGTAATTTTATAACTAACAAATGTTAAAAAAATGTTACACTGACGAACTTCTGAATGATGAGTCAAAAAACCAATTGTTAATTTACCACACTTTATTGACTTATTTATTGTATTTTACCTCATATAGTGGTAAAATATTGTACATCATTAAACTCAAGGCAGGTGAAACCTCAATGAGAATACTCAATAAAGTTTTAATAAAGCTTCACATAAAAAAGCCGCCCCGTCATCCCCACGCCGGCAGCTCCACTTTGCCCGACCCAATCAAGGAAGAATTGCAAAAAAACGGATTAAATACAGAAAACATTATAGTTTTTTTCAAAACCGATATGTGCAAAGCTGAGCAATTTGGTGATGCCTACATTTTGTTGGATGAAAAAGGTATCTACGTTGCCGAATTCGACGAGCAGATTGAAGAATCCGAAAAGAAAAAGAAAAAAATAGAGTTTTCACCCAAACTTCTGAAATTGACCGCCACACCGCTGGAGGATATAGATGAAGTATTTGCCGAGCAATATCTTGCAACAGGTCAGCTCACATACAAAAAAGGCGAAGAATACTACTCACTTGCATATTTTTCAATCGGGCTTCTTGAAAAAGCAGATAACTTCAAAAAAATCTTTAACGCTCTCAAGCAAAACAAGGATTACCGCCAATATATCGCCAACGTTAAAGACCGGGCTTGCATAAAATGCGGGGCTCCCGTTCCCAATGGAATGCGTTTTTGCAAGGACTGTGCAGATAAAAGCTCGACTGTAAAAAGGCTGTTTTCATTTTTTGGTGACGTCAAGGGCAAGATGGTTTTCATTATTTTCTCCATTCTTGTAAGCACCGGGCTGAATCTTCTTATCCCCCAATTCAGTACACAGAAGCTTTATGACGAGGTTCTTAACACAGGGAATCCCTCGTCATATGATGTTCTTTTTAAAGCCCTTATATCCGTCGTTTTATCAATGGCGGCAATTAAGATTTTTAATCAGATTTTTACACTTTTTTATCAATACTTGGTAGCAGGCGTTCTGCCTCACGTAATTTACAGCATTAAGCTGAAGATTTTTAAAGCTATGCAACAGCTTTCCGTGGGATTTTACACTCATAAGCAGACAGGTTCGCTTATGGAACGCGTAACAAGGGATTCCAACAACATCTATTGGTTCTTTGTTGACGGCTTCCCCTATCTTATTGCTAACGCTATAACGGTTATCGGCATTCTTGCAATAATGTTTGCAACGAGCGTAAAGCTCACGCTAATGATACTTATTGCGGCAATATTCATATTTGTCTGCTACCCTGTTTTTGACAGAATATTCAGAAAAATGCACCACAAGGTGTGGGTGCAGAATTCGCGGTTGACCTCTAAAGTCAGCGACAATATAAACGGTCACAGAATAATAAAGGCATTTTCAAAAGAAGATGACGAATCCACACAATTCGGAAAAATCAGCAAAAAGCTGATGGATTCCGAAATAAAAGCATCTAACACAGAAAACACGGTTTTTCCCATACTTTCTGTTTTTGTTTATCTTCTCAGTGCACTTGTTCTGGGCTACGGAGGTGTTTTGTGCATCACCTCAAATGAATTGACCGTTGGTGAGCTGTTAACCTTTGTTGTTTATCTCCAGATGCTTCAGGCACCTATTGAATTTCTTTCCTGGGTCACAAACTGGTGGGCTCGTTGCGTTGATTCCGCCCAGCGTGTTTTTGAAATAATGGACACAGAGCCCGACGTAAAAGACAAAGAAAATCCCGTTATACTTGAAGATTTCAAGGGCTCGGTTGAGCTGAGCGAATTACAGTTTGAGTACGAGCCCGCTCACCCCATAATCAAAAACCTTTCACTAAAAATTGAAGCGGGTGAAATGCTTGGCATCGTGGGCAAAACCGGTGCCGGCAAAACCACGGTTTCAAATCTTATCGCCCGTTTATATGACCCCAAAGAGGGTGTTGTTAAAATAGACGGTGTAGATGTTAAAGACCTTTCTTCAAAGCAGCTTCGCCGAAATATCGGCATTGTTTCACAGGATATTTACCTCTTTATGGGCACCATAGCAGATAACATCCGCTACGCACGACCCGATGCCACAAACGACGAGGTTATTGCGGCGGCAAAGGCAGCATCAGCACACGGTTTTATTTCAAAGCTCCCCGATGGATATGAAACCTGGGTGGGCTCCGGCGGGCAAGACCTTTCAGGCGGCGAAAGGCAGAGAATATCTATCGCAAGAACTATAATACAAAACCCGAAAATTCTTATTCTTGACGAAGCAACCGCCGCAATGGATACAGAAACCGAGCGCAATATTCAGAATTCACTTTCTGAATTAAAAGCAGGTCGAACAACAATTGCAATCGCCCACAGGCTTTCAACTCTGCGTGATGCTGACAAGCTGGCTGTTATAGATGATGGCGAGTGTATCGAATTCGGCACATATGAAGAATTAATCGAGAAAAAGGGTGCCTATTACAAAATGTTCAAGCTTCAGGAAGAAGCGCTGAAATTCATCGGCATCGGTGAACACCCCGAACAAGAGGAACAGGAGGAAAAAGCAAATGAACGATAAACTTTCCATAAGTTTTTTGCCACCCGAGGGCTGTAGCTTTGAAATCAATGCAAATGGCTTTCTCGTTATGAAGCTTGACGGCAAAAGCATAGGCAGAGTAAAACTTATAAAAGCATATCCCTATTCTCTTGACGATGAATACATCTGCGTTCACGACCTTGACGATAATGAAATCGGCATCATAAGAGATTTAAAAAAGCTCAACAAGAGCTCTTACGAAAACGCTGTCAAGGAATTAAAAAACAGATACTACTGTCCCACCGTTTCGGCGGTAAAAAGCATAAAAGAAAGAATGGGGCACTTTTACTTTGAAACCGTCATCGACGGTAAAAGCAAAAGCTTTACCGTTCGTGACCTCACAAGAAACATACGTTTTTCGGGTGAAAACACACTGCTGATTTTTGACGTTGACGGCAACAGATACGTAGTTCCCGAATATGAAAAAATAGAGCAAAAAAGCAAACGTCTTCTTGAACCGTACTTATATTGATTATGAATACAAATATTGTAAAATTCGATATTTCGTCTGACGGTCTTGTATGCGAGGGCACGCTGACACTTTGCGGCAATTACATTATAAAGACCGTTGACGGCACAGAAGAAAAATTTAATATTAAAGAAATCGACGAGGCTGTGCAGATAACAGACATTGGTTGCGGCAGACTTGAGCTAAAGCCCAAGGGTGGCTCCCAAGACGGCAGCGACAACATCGCTGTGTGCCGTTTTTCAATGGCTTGTGTCAAAGAAATCGGTGAGCTTGTTAAGGTCATCAACCATTTTCTTGAAAGTGGCGAGCTTCTTGACATCAACACAGACGACTTGCCTGTTTGCCCCAAGTGCCACCGACACTACGCAAGAGGTATGAGCGTGTGTATGTTCTGCGTGAAAAAATCCTATGTTTTTTCACGTGCATTCACATATTTCAGGCCCTATCTCAAATCTGTCATCGGTGCAGGATTGTTGTTGGCACTTGCCAACGTGCTTTCGGCAATAATGCCCCTTTTCAACTCCATTCTGATTGACGATTATCTTGTGCCCACAGCCGATGCAACGCCCTATTTTGAAAGCAGGGCAACGGGCGTTATCGCCATAGCGGTTGTTATGACAGTAACCTTTGCTCTTTCAAGGGTTATCAGCATTTTCAGTGCAAGAATTTCTGCAAGAGTCGGGTCACGCTTTTCATATGATTTAAGAAAGCTTGTTTATGACAAAATACAATCACTTTCCCTTTCGTCAATGTCGGGAAAAACTGCAGGCAACCTTATACACCGAGTAACACGTGACACCGAAAGAGTAAAGGAATTTTTCAACCAGCAGGGCCGCTATCTTATTGAACAGGTTATTATATTCACGGTTATTTTGATAATCCTTTTCTGCACAAACTTTATGCTCACCATAGCAGTTCTCTTGCCCATACCCATAGCAGTTTTTGTTATGACCCTTTTCAGGCACTCCACAAGGGTGCGCTACCACAAGCAATGGCGAGTGGCATCAAAAGAAACCTCTGTTCTTCACGATATTATCAAAGGCATCAGAGTCGTTAAGGCATTTGGTAACGAAGAGCGTGAAACCAACAAATTCTCTGCCGTTTCAGAGAAGCTTGCAAGGGTTTCAGCAAGCAACGAAAAATATTGGGCGGTTACTTTCCCGCTTGTGGGTAACTTCATAGCCCTGGGGGAATTTCTTGTTCTGATAATAGGCGGTAAAATGGTGCTTGACGGAACGCTCACCCTCGGCGAGCTTACACGCTTCAACCTTTATCTTGCGTACCTTTATGCCCCCATTCGCTGGCTTTCAATGTTTCCGAGAAGAATTGCAGACTGTTCAACAAGTCTTGTAAAAATCTATGAAATTCTTGACGAAGAGCCACAGATGGCAACACCCGAAAAGCCAGAAAAAATCAACCCCTCGGGCGATGTGGAATTCAGCGGTGTCACCTTCGGCTACAAATCCTACGAGCCTGTTCTGAAAAACATCAATCTCCACATCAAATCCGGTGAAATGATTGGTCTTGTTGGTCACTCGGGCGCAGGTAAATCAACTATGATCAACCTTTGTATGAGGCTTTATGACCCCACTCTGGGAAAAATCACAATAGATGGTGTTGACATAAGAGATATCCCTCAGGATGAGCTGAGAAACAACATCGGCGTTGTTTTCCAAGAAACCTACCTTTTCTCGGGCTCGGTTTTCGAAAATATTGCCTATGCCCGCCCCGACGCCTCACTTGACGAGGTTATTGCCGCCGCAAAAGCGGCAAGGGCACACGAATTTGTAACAAAGCTCCCCGATGGCTACAACACGGTTATCGGCGAAAACGGTCATTCGCTTTCCGGCGGTGAAAGGCAGAGGATAAGCATCGCCAGAGCAATTCTCAAGAACCCGAAAATCCTTATTCTTGACGAAGCAACAAGCTCCCTTGACCCCGAAACCGAAATAAAAATACAAGAGGCGTTGGCAAACCTTATTGAGGGCAGAACCACCATTGCAATCGCCCACAGACTTGCAACGCTGAAAAACGCAAACAGACTTGTTGTTATTGAAAAAGGCAGGATTGCAGAGGTGGGCTCACACGAGGAGCTGATAAAGCTGGGCGGTATCTATTCAAACCTTGTTGCGGCACAAAGGCAGACAAGTTCATTACACTAATAAACAAAGCATCGATGAAGTTTTTTCATCGATGCTTTGCTTTATACTATATAATCTTTATACTTTTCGAGAGTGAATATTTCAGCGGTTATGTCAAGCAAAAGACCGTCTGCGGTGTATTCCTCGGAATGAACAACACCTGTTTTTCTGAGCTCTGCCCCTGCGGAGCCCATTGAAAACGGGAGCAATATTTTAACCCTTTTTCTCGTTGGGGGCAACGCTTTTGCAACCGCTTCGAGAAGCTCGGGCAAGCCGTCACCCGTTTTGGCAGAAACACGGACTGTTTTTGCAGAATCGGGTATTTGCACATCGTTAGCAAGGTCGCATTTGTTGAGAACGGTGATTATTGGCTTATCACCGCAACCAAGCTCTTCCAAGAGCTCCATAGTAACCCTGTAATGCTCGGAGCATTCCTCATTTGAGGCATCGCAAATGTTAAGAATCACGTTTGCGCTGACAGCTTCATCCAAGGTGGATTTAAACGCTTCAACAAGCTTATGCGGAAGTCTTCTTATAAAGCCAACGGTGTCAATTAACAAAACGCTGCTACCGTCGGGCAAAGTCAATGCCCTTGCCGTCGGGTCAAGCGTTGCAAAAAGCTTATTTTCTGCAAGAACTCCCGCATCTGTGAGAGTGTTCATCAAGGTGGATTTGCCCGCATTTGTGTAGCCCACAAGTGCAACGGTTACAACGCCGTCTTTTTTTCTTCTCTCCCTGTGGCGGTTGCGCCTTTCCTCAAGAGCTTTCAAATCATCGCTGAGGGCAGATATTCTTCTGCGAATATGTCGCCTGTCGGTTTCGAGCTTTGTTTCACCGGGGCCTCTTGTTCCGATACCGCCGCCCAGCCTTGACATTGAAGCTCCCTTGCCGCCAAGGCGGGGCAAAAGATACTTGAGCTGAGCGAGCTCAACCTGCAGCTTACCCTCACCCGAAAGGGCTCTGCCCGCAAAAATATCGAGAATCAGCGTTGTTCTGTCGATAACACGCACATCTGTGACGGTTTCGATATTTTTCTGTTGGGCGGGTGTTAACTCGCCGTCGATTATAACAAGGTCGGGCTTTTCGTTTTCGCAGAACTCAGAAAGCTCTTCGAGCTTACCTCTGCCGAGATACGTTCCCGGCTCGGGAGCCTCACGCTTCTGCGTCATTTGGCAAATAACCTCAGCCCCGGCGGTTTTAGCGAGCTCTTCAAGCTCCCTGAGCGATGAATCAACATCAAACTCACCCGTATCAACAGACACGAGAACCGCCCTTTCCTGTTCAATTTTATTTTCGTAAAATTCCATAGTGACCTCTTTTGTGTTTGATAGTTTTATTATACCACTCAAATTCATCTATATCAAGTCAATGGTATTGAAACATTTATTTTGTTATGGTATATTATTTTCAGATTTATTCGAGGTGATTTTATGAAAAAGAAAACATCCGTCAGAACAAAATTTATTCGCACCGCAACAAAAGCGGCAATGCCCGCTTTACAGGTGCTTTGCGCCCCGCCAAAGCTTGAACACATAAAAAAAGCTCTGTTCATTCAGCCCCACCCCGATGACAATCAGATTGGCGCCGGCGGAACAATTGCATACCTTGTGAGCAGGGGCGTTGAGGTTTATGAATTAACTGTTCTTGATGACCGTTTCACAGACAGCACCTATTCCGGTGAGGGCTACACAGTCCGCCAGAAGGAGGCACTTGCGGCACAGGAAAAGCTTGGCATGAAAAATGCGGGCTTTCTCGGTTTTGGTGACAGAACAAGGGCAACCTCACGTGAAATTGCCGACAAAATCACGCCCGTTATCAGAGAAATCAAGCCCGACGCAATTTTTACCGTTGACCCAAACCTTGCAAGTGAATGCCACGAGGACCATATAAAGGTTGGCAACGCTGTTAAATTCGCTTTTATGGATGCTGGCTTTGATTTTGTTCCCGACTTCGTTGACGGCAAGCCCCACAAGGATACACACAACGTTTTCACCCTCGGCTTTTATTACACCGACAATCCCAACACCGTTGTTGACATAACGGATTTTGAGGATTTGAAATTTGAAGCAATCAACTGTCACGAATCACAGAAGGACGTTGCACTCAATGCCGCTTTGAGAATCCAGGACCAATATTTTGCACAGGGCACAGACTACAAAGCAGCCGAGGTTTTAAGGCTTCAGAACAAGCTCCATTCACATTGTTTTAATCTGCCGATTGAATGAGTCAGACGGCAGATGCCGGCTTTTAGTATCCAATGTATTGCGAAGCCTATCATCCCTGTTCGGCTTTGCCGAATAGGGAGGGGGACCAAAAGCTCCGCTTTTGGTGGTGGGTCGCCCCGTTATTGTTTCCCTTCGCAGATTAAACAGAAAAACGGTCAGTAGCAAAACCACTACTGACCGTTTTTCTTAATATTTGTCTGTTATTGTTTTACCGCTTGAAGCAACACTGTATGCACTGCCTTTATACGCTTTAACCTTGTAGGTATATTTCTTACCTTTCTTTGCGGATTTATCGAGGCAAGATACCTTTGAGCCACCTTTAACGGTTGCAATTTTTGTGTATGAGCCACTTCCCGTTTTGCGATAAATAACGTAGCCCTCTGCACCGCTCACACTTGCCCACTTAACAGTTACACCTGCTTTTGCGGTGGTTGGTGTTTTTATTGTAGGTGTGCCGACAAAGGTTATGCCTTTTGAAGCAGATTTTTCTGACACGTAGGAACCGTTAACGGTTTTTACAACGTAGTAATACTTCTTACCACTTTTCGCTGTTTTATCAGTATATGAAGTGCTTGTGGTTTTGCCCAGATATTTATAAGAGCCACCACTCACCTTACGATATACCTTGTATTCTTTTGCTCCGCTAACCTTACCCCAAGCGATTTTAACACCGTTTGATTTGTTGGCGATTGCCGAAATCTTGGGTCTTGCAAGGAAAATAACACCCTTTGAAGCAGATTTTTCTGTGAAGCCTGCTTCATTTTCTGCTTTAACAACGTAGTAATATCTTTTTCCACTCTTTGCGGTTTTGTCGGTATATGAGGTTGATGTTGTGTCAGCAAGTTTTTTATATGTGCCACCGGATTCTTTACGGTATATTCTGTAAGAATCTGCACCGGTCACTTTACCCCATGTAACCTTAACGCCGCTTGATGTGTTTTCTGCCTTAGTGATTTTCGGAACAGCACATTTAAGCTGAGGGATTATTTCAGTTTCAAGAACCTCGCCACACTCGGTACATTCCTTATGCTTTGAGCCGGCTGAATGTACGCTTGCCGGAAAACCTCTAAGCCAATCACTTTCCGTATGCCCTGTTGCAGAAATTGTTTGAATATAGCTTGCACCGCAGGAACATCTGTATGTCTTGATTCCGGTTTCCGTGCAAGTGGGTGCTTGGGTTACCGTTGCCATATAACTGTGGGTGTGATTTTTCTGCCATACTGCATAAAGTGTTGTATTTGCATTTGTGGTAAAACTGCCACCTGCTGAATATGTTGCTTTAGTTGCCGTACTGCTTGTTGACCAACCGAGGAAGGTATATCCCGAACGAGTGGGTTTCGTACTGCTTAACGTCAATGTTTGACCATAGGTTTTTGTCTGTGAAGCAGGTGCACCACTACCGCCGTTGGCGTTGTAGGTGATTTTATATATTTTTTCTGAAACTGTAAATGTTACAACATTGCTCATTTTACATTGATAATGATTTAAAGCGTCAACATATGCATAATAGGTTCCTGCAGGTAGTTGTATTGCACAGCCAGATTTTGCGCCCCATTCAATATGGTATGCTTCTCCAACATGCAACTGGTCTTTCCAGATTTTTAAATCATACCAATTTTCGCCATACACTTCGTTCCAAGAAAATTTAGTACCAGTTGCAGAATTTCCAACTGAAACACTCAATGTTGCGGGCTTTAATTGAACCTCGTCACCACTATAAATAGAAAAAATCTGACTCGAATCATTACATCTGGTTGAAGTTGTTATTTTAGTTCCATCTGCACTACTATTATTAGATAGAGTTATAGCTAAATTATATTCCGGATAATGTTTGGATACAAATACATAACCGTCACCTTGTTTATATATAGACCATTTTTGATAATTACCACCCCAATATTCCTTATAAACAACGGGATTACCCGGTGTTGTATAACCACAATCCATTTCTAATGCATTTCCGTTTGATGCCGAAGTAATTACATAACTACCATCATCTTGCCTATCAAAATACCACAACTGTTTAGCTACACCACATTCTTTTTCCAATGTAACTGAAGCATTTGAATTTGCTGTTATAGGTTTCCAATATGCAGTGTTTAATATAACTGCGTAAAAATCATCACCTATATTTGCTAAACCATCATCTGTGCCATTGTAACGTAACACACCAAGCCAATTATCATTCCAGTAATTACAAACATCTATTTCGTCAGCACCATATCTATAAGCATTATACCCATCAGACCACGTGCTACCGCCGCCGATACCACCGGGAATACCGTTATAGTCCATATGTGCACCAACGTTTTTACCATTACCTATATACAATTCAGTATGGTTTGTTGCAAGCAAAATATCTCCTCGTTGCAAATTTGCGCACGAACCTGGGAAACCGGAAATCTGACTTGCGGGAATCCATGTAAAGCCTGCATTCACAAATGCATCTTTCATAGTGTAGGTGTTCAACTCACAAGCAACATTAAAGCCTGCATTATGAAAAGCTGTGCTCACCAAAGAAGAACAGTCATAGTCAGGATTTCCATATCTGTTAACCTGGCTATAGCCATAATTATTGTCATTAGCAATGCCAACCGCCCAATTTATAGCGTTTTCGACCATAGTGTTCGCAGCCGAAACGCTGACTGGCATTGCGCTTACCAGCCCGACAACAATTACCAGTGATAAAAACAAACTAATAATTCTTTTCATAAAAAACCTCCTGCATTTTATACTACAATTCTAATCTTTTATTTTATAAATACAATTCTCTAACAGGGTACTTTTCAAATAAATGTTCATAAACCAAAACCAAAAATCCTTTCTTCTAAAATAAATTATAGTAAACAAAACGTTTACTGTCAAGCATAAAGTAAACATTTTGTTGTATCATTAAGTTGAGAGGTGGCGTTATATGAATTACACCAAACGACTATATGATTTAAGAATAGATAATGATTACAGGCAAGAAGACATTGCAAATTTTTTGAAAATAAGCAAACAAGCCTATGGTATGTATGAAAACGGCAAACGAAATCTTCCCATTGAATACCTTATTAAGCTTAGTGATTTTTACGGAGTTTCGACTGATTTCATTTTAAATTTAACAAACAACCCTCAAAAATATAATGATATAGAAAATTAACAACCACGAAAACTGCTAAAGTAAATCGTGGTTGTTTTTCTAATTTCCGAGTTATTTGTTTCATCAACGAAGGAAATGGGGAACGAGGCGACCCACCACCAAAAGCGTTGCTTTTGGTCCCCCTCCCTATTCGGCAAAGCCGAACAGGGATGATAGCTTCGCAACACATTAATAAAATGTGCCGTGCGAAGCACCCTTAACTTGCCACTAAAAAACAAACTCCCTCACGGGAGTTTGTTTTTTCTGTCATATACTTTTTTCTTCCATAATACTGGTGTATGCAGGGCGGATGATTTTGTCAACACAAATGAGCTCTTCAATTCTGTGTGCGCTCCAGCCGACTATACGGGCAATTGCGAACATTGCGGTATAAAGCTCCTTGGGAATTCCGAGCATATCATAAACGAAGCCACTGTAGAAATCCACATTGGGGCTGACACCCTTATAAATCTTTCTTTTTTGTGAAATAAGAATGGGGGCAAGCTCTTCAATGTTTTGGTAAAGCATTAAATCTCTTTCCCTGCCCTTTTCCTTTGCCAAATCCTGAACATAGCTTTTAAAGACTCTTTCACGTGGGTCAGAAAGTGAATAAACAGCGTGACCCATACCGTAAACAAGACCTTTTTTATCAAATGCCTGTTTATCAATAATTTTAGAAAGATATTCGCCTAACTTTTCTTTATTATCGTAATCGGGCACGTTAGCCTTGATATCATCAATCATTTCCATAACCTTGATGTTAGCTCCGCCGTGCTTGGGACCTTTAAGCGAAGACATTGCCGCGGCAATGGTCGAATATGTATCCGAGCCCGAGGACGTAACAACACGGGTTGTAAAGGTTGAGTTGTTACCGCCGCCGTGCTCCATATGAAGAATCAATGCCGTGTCAAGTACCTTTGCCTCTGTTTTAGTGTATTTCTTATCGGCACGAAGCATCATAAGAATATTTTCAGCAGTTGAAAGCTTCGGGTCGGGTCTGTGTATTATCATACTCTCCTGCTTTTCGGAGTAATTATAGGCGTGATAGGCATACACAGCAAGAAGCGGAAATTCGCTGATAAGCTGAATACATTGACGAAGAGCGTTGGGAATTGTTGTGTCTATGGCGTTTTTATCGTAAGAAGCAAGAGTTAAAATGCTTCTTGTCATTGAGTTCATTATGTCGCTGCTGGGAGCCTTCATTATAACGTCACGTGTAAAGTTTGCGGGAAGCGTTCTGCAATCCCTTATGTATTTTTTAAACTCTTTAAGCTCATCCTTGTTTGGCATTTCACCCAGCAAAAGAAGATAGGCAATTTTTTCAAAGCCAAATTCATTTTCAGCAAGATTATTGATTAAATCCTGCACCTTATAGCCACGGTACCAAAGCTCACCGTCACATTGAACACGTTCCCCGTTAACAGTTTTTGATGAAACGATTTTTGAAATATTAGTAAGCCCCGTAACAACCCCGTTACCGTTCATATCACGAAGCCCTTTGTTTACGGAATGCTCTTTATAAAGCTCGGGGGCTATGCTGTCGTTATTTCGGCAAATCGCTTCCTTAGTGGCAGTATAGCTGTTTAATTTTTCGAAATTCATAAACTCACCTACTTGTTTACAATCATTATAGTTCTACTATTTCCACTATACAACCTTTCACTCGGTTGTCAATATATGTTAATGTTTCTTAAAAAAATATTAACACATAACAGTCGTGTGACCATATAAAAAGTTTAAAACACGACATTTTCACAGTTGATTGCAAAACAACCAACCCCCGACAGATTCGTCGGGGGCTTTCTTCAGAAACAAAAAGAATTTATTTATTTTGCAACGATGTTAATAATCTTACCGGGAACGTAGATTTCCTTGATAATGTTTTTACCAGCAAGGAATTCCTGAACCTTTTCATCCGCTTTTGCGGCAGCGATTGCTTCCTCAGCGGTTGAATCCTTTGCTATGGAGATTGTTGCTCTGAGCTTGCCGCAAATCTGAACGGGAACCTCAATAGTTGCATCAACTGTCTTTGCCTCGTCAAATTCGGGCCACTGAGCCAATGCAATAAAGCCGCTTTCGCCGAGAACCTCCCAGATTTCCTCTGCAACGTGGGGTGCAAAGGGGGCAAGAAGCTTTGCAAATGCTTTGAGCTCGCCCCTTGTTATTGCACCAACCTCATAAATCTCGTTAAGAAGAGTCATCATTGTTGCAATAGCGGTGTTGAACTTCATATTCTCGATATCTTCTGAAACCTTTTTGATTGTTTTGTGGAAGGAAACCTCAAGCTCTTTTGAGAATTCTTCACCGTCTTTTACAATTTCAAGAAGGTTCCACGCTCTGTCAACGAAACGCTTACAGCCCTTAACGCTGCTTTCGCTCCAGGGTGCTGCCTTTTCATAGTCACCCATAAAGAGAACATAGGTACGAAGAACGTCTGCACCGAGAGAATCAACAACCTCGTTGGGGTCAACAACGTTACCCTTTGACTTACTCATTTTCTCGCCGTCAGGTCCGAGGATAAGACCCTGCGCAGTTCTCTTTGCATAAGGCTCGGCAAAGGGTACTTCGCCCAAATCATAAAGGAATTTGTGCCAGAAGCGTGAATAAATAAGGTGGCGTGTAACGTGCTCCATACCGCCGTTGTACCAGTCGATGGGTCCCCAATATTTAAGCTTTTCTTTGTCTGCGAATGCTTCAGTGTTGTGGGGGTCAATATATCTGAGGAAATACCATGAAGAGCCCGCCCACTGAGGCATTGTGTCTGTTTCACGCTTTGCAGGTGCACCGCATTTGGGGCAAGTGCAGTTAACGTAGCTGTCGATTTTTGCAAGGGGGCTTTCGCCGTCTGAGCCGGGCTGGAAATTGTCAACCTCGGGAAGACGAAGAGGAAGCTCCTCATAGGGAACGGGAACGATACCGCATTTTTCACAATGAACAATGGGGATAGGCTCGCCCCAATATCTCTGGCGGTTGAATGCCCAGTCCTTCATTTTATACTGAACACCTTTTTCGCCGATACCCTTTTCGCCAAGGAATTCTACCATTTTTTCGATAGAATCCACTTTCTTAGTCATACCGTTGAGGAAATCGGAGTTAACCATTTCGCCGTCGCCTGTGTAGGCTTCAACTGAAATGTCACCACCCTTGATAACCTCGATAATATCGATACCGAATTTTTTAGCAAATTCGTAGTCACGCTGATCGTGTGCGGGCACGGCCATAATTGCACCTGTGCCGTAGCCCATCATTACGTAGTCGGATATGTAAATAGGAATCTTTTTGCCGTTAACCGGGTTAACAGCCTCAAGACCGTCGATTCTGACACCTGTTTTCTCTTTAACAAGCTGTGTTCTTTCGAACTCGGTCTTTTTTGCACACTCTGCTCTGTAGCCTTCAATAGCTGCCATATTGCCGATTTTTTCAGCATATTTGTCGATAAGGGGATGCTCGGGAGCCATAACCATAAAGGTTACACCAAAGAGTGTATCGGGGCGTGTTGTGTAAATCTTCATTTTTTCGTCTGTGCCGTCGATTTCGAAGTTAACGAAAGCACCTGTTGATTTACCAATCCAGTTAACCTGCTGAAGCTTGATGTTAGGAAGGTAATCAACGTCGTCAAGACCCTGAAGAAGCTTGTCAGCATATTCTGTTATGCGAAGATACCAAACGTCCTTTGATTTCTGAACAATATCGCTGTGGCAGATGTCACATTTGCCACCCTGTGAATCCTCGTTTGAAAGAACAACCTTGCAGGAGGGGCAATAGTTAACAAGAGTTTTGTCACGGAAAACAAGACCCTTTTCAAACATTTTAAGGAAAATCCACTGAGTCCATTTATAATAGCTCTCTTCAGTAGTGTCAACAACTCTTGTCCAGTCGAAAGAGAAGCCGACCTTTTTAAGCTGTGAAGAGAATTTTTCGATATTCATATCCGTAACCTTACGGGGGTGAATACCTGTTTTGATAGCGTAATTTTCTGTGGGCAGACCATAAGCGTCAAAGCCGATGGGGAAAAGAACATTGTAGCCCTGCATTCTTCTTTTTCTTGAAATAACCTCAAGACCTGAATAAGCCTTGATGTGACCAACGTGCATACCGGCACCGCTGGGATAAGGGAATTCTACAAGGCCGTAGAATTTAGGCTTGTCTGAATTATCCTGTGCGTGGAAGACGCCTTCGTCTTCCCACTTTTTCTGCCATTTTTGTTCAACGGCTGAAAAATCGTATTTCATAAAATCCTATCCTTTCTGTATGTAAAGCTGAAGCTTTCGTATTCAGCTATAATTTACCATATTTATTTAGTGGCAAGTTGGAAGTTATTATTTAGCAAACATCAATCCAGAAACTGACTCACATCAATTTTCTTTGCATCCTCCCAGAGTCTTTCAAGATTGTAATAGTTTCTTGATTCTTCAAGGAAAACGTGAACAACAACGCCCTCGTATTCAAGCAAAACCCAGCCTGTTGCTCTGCCCTCGATGTGGTCGGGTGCGATACCCTCCTGCTCGAGCTGATATTCAACCTCATCCGCCAAGGAGCGAACGTGGGTGTTGGAGTTTGCTGTTGCAATAACAAAATAATCCGCAACTATTGTAAGCTCGTCTATTTTGATAACCTCAATATCTCTTGCTTTTTTATCATCAAGAGCTTTAACTATTTTTTTAACAACGTCAAGACTCATTGCTTTTCTCCTGTCTTTGTTTTTTCATTAGATTCAAAAGTGCGTCGTTATATGCATCTATTGTGTCGGGATGCAACAAAACGCCCTTGTCTATCAAATCCTTTATAGTGAATGCCAGGCCCTCAACTATAGCTTCGTCAAGGCTTCTGACTGCTTTTTCACGCATCACCTCAACGCCGTTATAATCCCTTTCGTCGCTGATAAAATCGGCTATGAAAACGATTTTTTCAAGAAGCGACATATTTTTTCGCCCCGTTGTGTGATAGCGTACTGCATTTATAATATCCGCATCCGTTACGCCGTATTCATTTTTTACGTATAATGAGCCACACATCGCGTGGTAAAGCTTCGCAGAGCTGATTTCACACTCTGAAAGCTCCATCGAATTACCAAGCATATATGAAAGCTGTTCGCCCGCAGGCGTATCCTTACAGCAATCGTGTATAAGCCCCGCTGTGTATGCTTTATTCTCATCCGCGCCATAAAGTGCGGCAAGTCTTTTTGAAGCCTCTGCCACGTTGAGCGAATGAATATAGCGTTTTTCGGACAATCTGTTTTTTAAAAGGAGTTTTAACTGTTCATCGGTTTTCATTTATACAACCCCTTTTCGAGAATATAGTCATAAACCTCGCTGACAAGAAACTGTTTTTTAAAATCATCACTTCCGCCGCGGATATCTGTGGAGCTGATTTCAAGCGGCTCTGCTTCACAGAACAATATTCCGTCTTTCGGGAGCTTTAAAACATTTTCTGCAAAGCTGCGCATTTGCACCAAAAGATTATCTTTATCTTTTCTGCAGGCACAAACGAGCGTTGCAATATCCAGAATATCTTGGTATTTATACCATTTGTCAAAGGATAACAGCATATCATCCCCCATAAAAAGGAACAATTCGGAATCCTTATAAGCTCTTTTAATATCGTTCAACGTGTCAATGGTATAGCTTTTGCCGCCACGCTTTATTTCAATATCCGAAATATCAAAAAGCGAATCCGCAAAAGCAAGACGGCACATATTGAGCCTATCCTCTGCATCGGCACCCGAAGAATTTTTAAAGGGCGACAACGATGTGGGTATGATTATAACCTTTTCGGCACCGCACCGTTCAGCAAGATTTCTTGCAAGGTGCAGATGACCTTTGTGCGGTGGGTCAAAGCTACCGCCGTAAACAGCTATTTTTCTCATAATTAATAAAGTGTTACCGATTCCATTTCAAGATTACCTCTGTATGAGGTTATCTTGATTTTAACTCTGACAACCTCGGTGGGTGTTATTTTCACAATGCGCTTGTAGCCTACTATTCCGCCTTCACCGATTTTTTTGAATTTGCCGTTGCCGTTATCTATGTACACCTCGAACTCTTCAATATGCTGACCGTTTACAATGTGCTCCATCATAACGATTTTGTCAAACATATCCTTCTGAGAAAGGGTGATAACAAGCTCGGGCTCTTTATCGCCCTCGGCAGGTCTCCACACCTTTGATTCATCAGCATCAAAAAGGTTTGATGCGTCATATTCGGGTGAAAGTGTTGACGAGGCTGTTATTGTGCCTATCTGAGAAACCTTGTAATTGAACATCCTTCTGAGATCCATACCAAAGGCTTTGAGAATCTGCAAATCCATTTCTGAGAATTTGCCGTTTTTCATCGGGGGAACACCCAGCATCAAAGCACAGTTCGAACCAACCGAGCTGAAATAGAGCTTGAAAAGTCTGTCTTTTGTTTTGGCTGTGTATTCATCATCCTTGTGGTAATACCAACGGTCACGCATAGAAAGAGAAACCTCGCAAGGGTACCAGATGAATTTATCATCCTTTTTTATTGCCTTTCTCGAGCCCAGATCACGCTCAAAAACCTCTTCTTTTTTGCGTTTTTTCTTGGGTGCTTCCTTACTGCGTGCCAAAGCGTTATAAATGCTGTGCCTTTCGGGGATAACACTCCACTCGTTTTCTCTGATAACGCCCCATTCGTTGCCGTACCAACGAACATCGGGGCCAACAAGGGCAATTACCGCACCGGGCTGACACTCTCTTACAACTTCATAATAGCCCTCCCAGTCGTATTCCTGAACGTTGCCCATTTTGTCGGGCTCCGCCGCACCGTCAAAGCGAACATAGAAAATATCGCCGTATTTTGTAAGAACCTCTCTGAGAAGCTTTTTGAAATAAACGTTATACAATTCACCGCTGCCGTAAAGCTTGCTGTTACGGTCAAGGGGGGAAATGGCTATACCGAATTTGAGACCCTGTGCTCTGCATTCTTTTGAAAGCATATCCACAATATCTCTGTTGTCAGTTTCCCAGTTTTCTGCCGCATCAACGGTATAGCTTGTGTATTCTGAGCTCCAAAGGCAAAAACCGTCGTGGTGCTTAACGTTAAGAACCATTCCGCCGAAACCTGCATCCTTGAAAAATGCTACCCACTCCTGAGCATTAAACTCTTCGGGGTTGAAGTTAACGGGATTAACCGAGCCGTCAGTCCATTCGCTGTTAACAACCGTGGGAAGACCGAAGTTTATAAAACCGTAAAACTCTGTTTTTTGCCAATTAAGTTGTCTTTCGGAGGGCTTGACCTCCGCCGCTATTTCATAGGGTTTCATTTTGAATTTACCTTTCGGATTATTTGCCTTCGTCACAGTTGGTGGCAATAATATCAACACCGAGACCAAGAATATCTTTTATAATAACGTCGCCGATTTTAACAGGAGCTTTCGCACAAGCGGCGTTAATAGCTTCCATACAATCGAACATTTTGCCCTTGGGCACGGGGCCCGAGGATTTAACGGGCACAACGGGGTGAACACCGCCGCAAACCTTAACGCTTGTGGTAAGGCTTCTCATCGGGTTGGTGATTTCAGTTCTGGCGTATGAGTCGCCACGCTTGCAGGTGTTGCCGATTACTGCAACAACCTCGCCGTTTTCAATTTCAACCTCAATGGGGCAACCCAAAGGACAGGATACGCAAATAAGATTTTTTTTCATTTTCTGTACCCTCCTTATTCTTCTACACGAACAACGATTTCGCTGTTTTCATTCATATTTTTAAGCATTTCGGGTGTGATAACAACATTTTCCATTTCGCCGGGGGCAAGCTTAACCTTTTTCTTTGATGAAAGAATATTGCCGTCACATTCAACAACAACCTTTGCACCCTTATAAACCTGACCTACACGGAAATAGAGCTTGAGGCTTTCCTCACCCTCAATATTGACTCTTTGGGGAACAATGTAACGAACACCGTTGATACCCTTGGTGTTAATAAACGTTCCGCCTTTTTTCTTGCCGAAAATGTAATCTGCCGCACCTTTACCTGCAATCTGACTTTCTTCCGTAACGTAGTCAACAAGGTCGTGAACCTGCAAAACATTACCGCAAGCAAAAATGCCGGGGTGAAGTGTTTCTCTGTATTCGTCAACGATAGGACCGCTTGTCACTCTGTCGAGCTCAACACCCACATCCTTTGAAAGCTCGTTTTCCGGGATAAGACCAACGGAAAGAAGAAGTGTGTCACATTCAATATATTCTTCTGTGCCGGGGATAGGCTGAAGCTTTTCGTCAACATTGGCAATTGTAACACCCTCAAGTCTTTCTTTACCGTGGGTTTTAACAACCGTACAGCTGAGACGAAGCGGAATGCCGAAATCATCAAGGCACTGAACAATGTTTCTTGTAAGACCGCCCGAATATGGCATAAGCTCGCAAACAACCTTAACCTCTGCCCCCTCAAGAGTCATTCTTCTTGCCATAATAAGACCGATATCGCCGGAGCCGAGGATAACAACCTTTTTGCCGGGCATATATCCGTCAATATTAACATATTTCTGCGCTGTGCCCGCTGTCATAATACCTGCGGGTCTTGAGCCGGCAATTGAAAGTGCCCCTCGCGGTCTTTCACGGCAACCCATAGCAAGAACCACGGCGATTGCCTGGAACTGCATAAGTCCCTCTTTATTATTAACCGCTGTAACAACGTTCGAATCGGAAATATTGAGAACCATTGTATCTGTATAAACGTCGATATCTGTGTTCTCAACCTGTTCAATAAATCTGCCTGCGTACTCGGGGCCTGAAAGCTCCTCACCGAAATAGTGAAGACCGAAGCCCGTGTGAATACACTGCTCGAGAATACCGCCGAGAGTTTCGGCTCTTTCGAGGATAACTATTTTTTCAACGCCCTCTTCCTTTGCTTTGAGGGCTGCAGCCATACCGGCAGGGCCGCCGCCGACTACTACTAAATCATAATTCAACATCGCACCCTACCTCCTTACTTTGTTTTGTGGTACATAATTTTCGACTCGCCGCCGAATTTTGTGATTTCGTTCATTTCAACGCCAAGCTCTCTCGCAAGGATTTCAACAACCTTGCTGCCGCAGAAGCCACCCTGGCATCTGCCCATACCTGCTCTTGTTCTTCTCTTAACACCGTCAACGTCACGGGCACCTGCAGGAGCGTGGATAGCATCGAGGATTTCACCCTCTGTTATTGTTTCACAACGGCAAATAATTCTGCCATAGGCTTTATTTTTCTCAATGAGCTTTGCTCTTTCTTCCGTGCTCATGTGACGGAAACGAACAGGCTCGGGTCGGATGGGGTCAAAATCCGTTTTTTTAGTGAACCCGCCCGAAAGCTCATTTATAATGCCGTCAACCATCTCCGCAATAGCGGGAGCGGATGAAAGACCGGGTGACTCAATACCGGCGGCATTAATAAATTTTTTATTAGCCTCAGATGAGCCGATAATAAAGTCATCGCTTGTGGGGTGAGCACGGTTACCGCTGAAGGAGGTAATCGCATTTCTCAAAGAAACGGCGGGAACACTCTTTATGGCGTTAACATAGATTTTGTCAAGACCGATGGGAGTTGTAGCAACATCGTCGCCGCTGTCAATATCCTCCGCAGAGGGGCCGACAATAAGGTTGCCGTCAACTGTTGGGGAAACAAGAACGCCCTTACCCATTTTTGAGGGGCATTGGAAAATAGTTCTTGAAACAAGTGAGCCCTGAGATTTGTCAAGAAGATAATAGTCACCGTGGCGAACAACTATTTCTATCGAGTTGTCACCGATAAGTGAAGCAATTTCACCGGAATGAACACCTGCGCAGTTGATTACGTATTCGGCTGTGATTTCACCGAGAGTGGTTGAAAGTTTAAATTCATCATCAACATAATCAATGGCGGTTACCTCGCAATTCCTTAAAAACTCCGCACCGTTTGAAACCGCATTTTCAACACCCGCAATAGTGAGTTCATAAGGGCAAACTATTGATGATGTGGGTGCAACCAATGCGCCAACCGCTGTTTCGCCGATGTTGGGTTCAAGCTCATTGAGCTCGTCCTTACCGATAACTCTCAATTCGGGAACGCCGTTTTTAACGCCCCTTTCAAGAAGCTCGTTAAGGTGAGGAATTTCTTCATCAGAAAACGCAACTACCAGAGCACCGTTATTTTTTAAAGGAACGTTTAATTCCTTGCATGTTTTTTTCATCAGCTCAACGCCGCGAACGTTGAGTTTTGCTTTGAGCGTACCGGGTACCGCATCGAAGCCGGCATGAACAATAGCGCTGTTAGCCTTTGTTGAGCCCATTGCACAGTCGTTGCAACGTTCAAGAAGAGCAACCTTGATGTCGTATTTTGAAAGTTCTCTTGTGATAAGGGAACCAACAACACCTGCACCGATAACAGCAACATCGTACTTCATCAGAAACATCTCCTAAAAACAAAAAATTAATCAGTTTATTATAGCACAGCACAAAGCGAAAAATCAAGTGCATATATAATGTTTTATACCTTGTTTTTTACCGGAAAATAGTGTAAAATAACAAGTTGCAGGTTGAGAGTAGCAAGTGGCAAGTTTCGGGACCTGCGGTCGGCATTTATAATTTGAAAATCAGAATGCACAGTGATACGCTATCTATTCAAAAATCACACGTCATATTTTTTCGATTCGTAAAAATAAATCTTCAATAAAACTGCTGTTTGTAAAACTTTAAAATATTTGGAAACGAAGTTTCCCCGAAATTTGCCACTTGCCATTTGCCACTTGCCACTTGCCACTTAATTTTAAAATTTACCAACGAGGTATTCAAAATATGATTAACCCTAACAAAAAACCGGAGCTTCTCGCCCCCGCGGGGGATATGAATTGCCTTATCGCCGCTGACCGTTTCGGTGCAGATGCGGTATACATCGGCGGTCCTCTTCTTCAGCTAAGAGCTGAAAAATCAGCCTTTTCGGAAGAGAATATAGATTCTGCCGCAAAGCTTTTGCATTCAAAAAACAAAAAGCTTTATGTAACAGTAAACAGCTTCACCAAAAACAGCGAAATCGAGCCACTCAAGAGCTATGCAAGAACACTTTACGGCTTGGGTGTTGATGCGGTTATCGTATCAGACCTTGGTGCTGTCAGAACAATTAAACAGGCTGCCCCAGACCTTGAGGTGCACATCAGCACACAGGCGAACTGTTGCAACTACGCTTCTGCTCTTGCTTACTACGAAATGGGTGCATCACGAATTGTTATAGCCCGCGAAATGACTATCGACGAAATCGCTGAAATGCACGCAAAAATCCCCGATGAGCTCGAGCTTGAAGCCTTTGTTCACGGCGCTATGTGTATGGCGTATTCCGGCAGATGCCTTATTTCTTCTTATATGAACGGCAGAAGCGGTAACAGGGGCGAATGCACCCAGCCCTGCCGTTGGGAATATTATCTTGTCGAAAGAAACCGCCCCAACGAATATATGAAGCTTGAAGAATATCCCGACCATTCGGCATTACTTTCCTCCCACGATATGAAAGCAATCGGCTTTCTTGACAAGCTTGCAGATGCAGGCATTGACTCCTTTAAAATTGAGGGCAGAATGAAAACCGAATACTACGTTTCACACGTGGTAAATGCCTACCGCAGAGCTATTGACAAGTCTGCTCCCCTCGAGCTTTTAGAAGAAGAGCTCGGTGCAATAAGCCACCGCCCCTATAACAGCGGTTTTTACTTCGGCGAGCTTGTTCACAACCACAAAAACGACGGTCTTTACCATTGGGATTGCACCTTTGCGGGCGTTGCTCTTGACGATTGCAAGGACGGAAAGCTGCTTATACAGCAAAGAAACTTCTTCAAATTGGGTGACACGGTTGAGGTGCTCTCCCCCGATTCATTCGGTATGAAATTCACCGCAACAAAAATTGTCAACGAAAACGGCGAGGAATGCGAAAGCGCCTGCCACCCACAGGAAATTCTCACACTCGACTGCGATGCACCCGTAAAAAAAGGTGACATTCTGAGAATAAGAACTGCAAAACAGGAAATAATTACAAATATATGAAAAACTTTGAAATTCTCGCCCCCGTTGGCGGAGAGCAACAGCTCTATGCGGCTGTCCGATGCGGAGCAAACGCCGTTTATCTCGGTGCGGGCAACTTCAACGCACGAAGAAATGCCGAAAACTTTAACGAGCTATCACTTAAAGACGCCGTAAAATATTGTCATCTGCGTAACGTAAAGGTTTACGTAACCTTGAATACACTGATTTTTGACAAAGAACTATCCGAGCTTTACGACACCGTAAAAGCAATCGCAAAAAGCGGTGCCGATGCCGTTATAGTGCAGGATTTTGCCGCCGTCAGAGCAGTTAAAGAAATCTGCCCACGGATGGCTTTACACGCCTCAACACAAATGGCTGTGCACAACGTATCGGGTGCGCTTTTTCTTGAAGAGCTTGGTTTTTCAAGAATAGTTGTTGCAAGAGAGCTTTCTCTTGACGAAATAGAAACAATAAAAAATGCGACGAAAGCCGAAATCGAAGTATTTGTTCACGGTGCCCATTGTATGAGTGCATCGGGCAACTGCTATCTTTCGGCTATGCTTGGTGAAAGAAGCGGCAACAGGGGGCTTTGCGCCCAGGGCTGCCGACTCAACTGGAAAAACAGCCACAACCGTGAATATGCACTTTCGCTTAAAGATATGTCATATCTTGATGAAATCAACGCTCTTACGGACATTGGTATTGATTCCTTTAAAATTGAGGGCAGAATGAAGCGCCCCGAGTACGTAGCGGCGGCTGTCACCAGCCTAAAAAATGCTGTTAACGGCGAAAGCTATGATAAAGAAGCCTTGCGAAGTGTTTTTTCACGAAGCGGTTTCACAAACGGCTATTTAAAAGCAAGGCGTGACACATCAATGTTCGGCTACCGAAGCAAAGAGGACGTTACCGCCGCACCCTCGGTATTAAAATCGTTGGCAGAGCTTTACAAAACAGATATCCGACCTTTGTGTGTGTCTGCCGTACTGATACTCAAAAAAGACACTCCCTGCTCATTGAGCTTGAATTGCGGCGACAAAAGTGTCACCATATACGGCGAAATCCCTCAAGAACCCAGAACAGCACCATTATCGGAAGAAATAGCCCACCGAAATCTTTCAAAGCTGGGCGACACGCCATTTACCCTCAGCGATCTCGTCTTCCACAATCCTGATTCACTCACCCTGCCTGCCTCTGCAATCAACGCTGTGCGCAGAGAAGCGGCAGAAAAGCTTGCCGAAATCATCAGCGAGCCAAAATATAAAATTAATGATGTAAAGCCATCTCTTCCTTCATTTTCCGCGCCATCAAAAACGCCTAAAGCACGTGTTCGTCTTGAAAATTTTTCACAGTATTGCGAAGAATTCGAAGATTGCGAATTTATAATTCTTCCCATAGATGAAATACTTAAAAGCAGTGATGAAATCTGCGACCTTCCGGTGAAGATAATCGCCGAGTTACCCGAGCTTGTTTACCCTAAAAGAGAAAATGAACTCGCAGAAAAGCTTAACGCTATAAAGAAAATGGGCATCACCCACGCCGCAACGGGTAACATCGGAGTTTTAAAAATCCTCAAGGATAACGGCTTTAAAGCTCACACAACCCACGGTCTTAACGTAACGAACTCTTACTCGGCGGATTTTTATTCTCAATACGCAGAAGACCAAACACTATCCTTTGAGCTTACGGAAAAAGCTGCAAAGAATATAAATTCGGATAAAAAAGGTGTTTACGCTTACGGTCATCTGCCACTTATGCTTATGCGCGCCTGCCCGCAGAGAGGCGCAAACGGTTGCGGTAATTGCAACGGAAGCACTCACCTCACCGACAGATTGGGAATCAAATTCCCTTTGATATGCAAAAACAAGGAATTCACCGTTCTTTATAACAGCGTTCCTTTATACATAGGTGACAAGGACCTGTCGGGCTTTGATTTTTGCACCTTGTATTTCACAACCGAAAGCAGACAGGAATGCCTTGATATTTTCAATGCATTCCGAAGCAACACTACAATCAACGGCAAAAAAACAAACGGTCTCTGGAATCGTGAATTAATCTGATTGCCGAAAGGAGTTGATTTTACGAAGCAGAAAACCGCTATCATAATCGGCGCAGGCCCCGCGGGTCTTACCGCCGCCTATGAATTACTCAAAACAACAGACATTATCCCCATCATTTTTGAAGAAAGCGACCACATCGGCGGAATATCCCGCACGGCAGAACACAACGGCAACAGAATGGATATCGGCGGACACAGATTCTTTTCAAAAATTGATGAAATCAACAACATCTGGCAGACGCTTATGCCAATACAGGGCGAGCCGTCTTATGATGATATAAAAACAGGTACGCAGAAAAATCTTTCTCTTTACGGGCCCGACCCCGAAAAGGAAGATAAAGTGCTTCTTTTGAGAAACAGAGTTTCGAGAATATATTATCTCAGAAAATTCTTCGATTACCCCATTTCTTTGAAGCCCGAAACATTTATAAATATGGGGCTTGCAAGAACGCTCATGGCGGGCTTCGGCTACATTTATTCCTGCGTTGCAAAAAAAGAAGAAACCTCGCTTGAAAACTTCTATATAAACCGTTTCGGCAAACCCCTTTACGAAATGTTTTTTGAGGATTACACCGAAAAGCTTTGGGGAATAAACCCCAAAAACATTTCCGCCGATTGGGGTGCACAGCGAGTAAAGGGGCTTTCTCTGACGAAAGCCGTGCTCAATGTAATAACAAAGCCCTTCAAAAAAGGGCAGAATGTTGAAACCTCACTCATAGAGCAATTCTATTACCCCAAAAAGGGTCCCGGTCAGCTTTGGGAAACCATGGCAGGGCACATTGAAGCAAGCGGTGGTAAAATCGTTAAGAATTCCTGTGTAAAAAAAGTAACTGTAAAGGATGGCAAAATCTCACATATATGTGTTGAAACCAATGACGGAACAGCCCAATTCAAGGCTGATTATTACATTTCAACAATGCCAATAAAGGACCTTGTAGCGGGTATGGGTGAGACACCGCCCGAAAATGTAAAAGAGATTTCAGAAAATCTTCCCTACCGTGATTTTATAACAGTTGGTCTTTTAGTAAATAAGCTTCAGCTTGAAAACAAAACCAATCACAAAACCCTTTCCGACATTGTCCCCGATTGTTGGATATATATTCAGGAAAAGGACGTAAAGCTTGGCAGATTGCAAATTTTCAACAACTGGTCGCCATATATGGTCAAGGATCCCGATAACACGGTTTGGATAGGGCTTGAATATTTCTGCAACGAAGGCGACGAACTCTGGAATATGTCTGACGATGATTTCATCAGCTTCGCCGTTGACGAGCTTGAAAAAACGGGAATTATCAACAAAGAAGACGTTCTTGACAGCACCCGAATCAAGGTAAAAAAGGCTTACCCCGCATATTTCGGCTCTTATGAAAGGTTTGATGAGGTCAGAGAATTTCTTGACACTATCCCCAACCTTTACTGCATCGGCAGAAACGGTATGCACCGCTACAATAATATGGATCATTCTATGCTCAGCGCTATTGAAGCTGTAAGGTGCATTAAAAATAACATTTCAGATAAATCTTCAATCTGGAGCGTTAATACAGAAAAGGAATACCACGAAGAAAAGTAATATTCAAAGCCATTGAATTTTCGGATTCAATGGCTTTTTATTTGAAAAATATTTCACAAAGTTATTTTGACAATTCCGGAAAGAAGCGTTGTATTTCGTCATTATACAACAAAATCCAAGCCCGTATATGTGCAACTTTCACAAAAGATTTGAACAAAAGTCTTTTGTTTTATAGAACAAACAGAGTTTTTTTCGTTTTTTTGTTTGTGCAAGTTGCACATCTACACCACAGCGTGTTTGTGCAATTTCACTTGACTTTTTTCGTTTTCTGTGTATAATTAACTTGTAATTAAATGAAAGGAGTCCTCACGCTATGGCTAAATATCGTGAACTTGAGAAAAAGCTTCTCAAAGAAATCGAAGAAGAAAAGGGCTTCTCTTTCAAGAAACTCGTTAAGATTATTCAGCTTAACGGGATTCTCAAAGAAATGGAGTAATCCATTCTTCTTCCCCCTCAAAAAACCGAGACATCTGTTTCCCCCATTTTTATCGCAGAAACAGACTTTCGGTTTCATATATATTGTTTCATAAACCATAAACAACAAGCCGCCTAAAAATAGGCGGTTTGTTGTTTTCTTATAATTTTTTATTTATTTTTTGTAGCTTTCTTTCATTGACTATGCTTTATATTTGGTTTATATTAAACCTATTGTAATATTTTCCCAAAAAGGAGAAACCCAAATGACCAAAAACGAAGCAAAATTAAAAGCAAAAGAGCTTGTGTCAAAAATGACAGTCGAAGAAAAAATGACACAGCTTCTTTACACATCACCCGCTATTGAAAGGCTGGGAATCAAAGCATACAACTGGTGGAATGAGGGCGCCCACGGTGTTGCCCGTAGCGGAACCGCAACGGTTTTCCCCCACACAATTGCTATGGCGGCAACCTTTGACAGCGATCTTATAAACGAAATTGCCGACGTTATTTCAACCGAGGGCAGAATCAAATACAACAAGCACGTTGAATACGGCGACCACGATATTTTTAAGGGAATTACATATTGGGCACCCAACATTAATATTTTCCGTGACCCTCGTTGGGGACGCGGTCAGGAAACCTTTGGTGAAGACCCCTATCTCACCGCAACTCTCGGCACGGCTTTCATCAAAGGCATTCAGGGTGAAGGTGAATTTTTAAAGGGTGCGGCTTGTTCAAAGCACTTTGCCGTTCACTCCGGCCCCGAAAAAGACCGCCACGGCTTTGATGCCGTTGCCACACCTCACGACCTCTATGAAACATATCTGCCCGCTTTTGAAAAAACAGTAAAAGCAGGTGTTGCGGGCGTTATGGGTGCCTACAACCGCACAAACGGCAAGCCCTGTTGCGCTCATGATTACCTTATGGGCGAGGTTCTTCGCAAAAGCTGGGGCTTCGATGGCTACTTCGTTTCTGACTGTGGCGCTTTGCAGGACATTTACGAGTTCCACAAATTCGTTGAAACAAGGGCAGAGGCTGCAGCAGCGGCACTCACAAACTCCTGTGACCTTAACTGTGGCCAGACCTACGACGCTCTTGTTGACGCTTACGAAGAAGACCTCATCACGGAGGAGCAAATCACAAAAGCCGCTGAAAGACTTTATATGATTCGTTTCCTTCTTGGTGAATTTGAAGAGGTAAGACCTTATTCCGACATTCCTTACGCAAAGCTTGACTGCAAGGAACACAGAGCTCTCAACCTCAGAGCCGCAGAAAACTGCGTAACACTTCTCAAAAACAGCAACTACCTCCCTCTTGACAAAAACACAGATAAGAAAATTGCAGTTATCGGCCCCAACGCTCTTTCTGTTACCGCCCTTGAGGGCAACTACAACGCCTATGCATCAGAATACATCACAGTTGCAGACGGTGTGAGAAGAGTGTTCACCAATGCAGATATTTCTGTTGAAAGAGGCTGTAATTACTGTCACGAAAAAATCAATGAATGGAGCGGCTTCGGCAATATGCTCAGCGATGGTGCCGCCGCCGCGGCAGAGGCGGATATTACAGTTCTCGCACTTGGTCTTGACTGCTCAATCGAGGGTGAAGACACAGGCTTCGACAACGACTACACAGCCTGTGGCGACAAAAAGAATATTTATCTGCCCAAAACTCAGCAAAAGCTTGCTGAAATGGTATGCGACGCTTGTGAAAACGTTATTGTTGTTATTTTGTGCGGCAGCTCCGTTGACCTTGGCGAGAAAGTGAGAAATCACGCAAAAGCAATAATCCACGCCTGGTACCCGGGCTCACAGGGCGGTCTTGCCGTTGCAAGAACCCTTTCAGGCGAAAACAATCCCTGCGGTAAGCTCCCGGTAACAATCTACAACGGTGAGCATCCTCTCCCCGATTTCACCGATTACAGTATGCAGGGCAAAACTTATCGCTTCATTGAAGGTGATGCACTTTACCCCTTCGGCTACGGTCTTTCATACACAAAATTTGAATACTCCGATGCAAAGGTTATTGAAAAGACTGATAACAACATCAAGGTCAACGTAAACGTTAAAAACATCGGTGACAGAGCAGGTATTGAGAAAACGCAGATTTATGCCCAATATTCTGATTCAAGAACATATACCCCCCACTTCCAGCTTTGCGGCTTCAAATCCACAAGCCTTGAAGCGGGCGAAACCGCAAATGTAACAATCGACATTGATACGTATTGGCTCAAAGCAGTTCTTGAAGATGGTCAGCGTGTAACCCCCGACGGTAAAATCACACTTTACGTCGGCGGCCACCAGCCAGATAAAGTAAGTAACGCATTACTCGGTTACGAATGTGAGAAGATTGAATTATAATAATCAACAAATCCCCATTGATAGAAAAACTATCAATGGGGATAACTTTTAGAATTAATAACCGAATACACCTTCAACAGATTCATCATTTTCAATCCATTCGGAAACTTTTAAAATTCTGTATGTATCTTTATCGTCACGGATTATAACATTTTCAATTCCTGCATTTATTACCATTCTTTTGCACATCGAACAACAGCAAGCATCTTTTACATACTCACCTGTTTTTACATCTGTTCCAACAAGAAAAAGTGTACTGCCTATCATATTTTTTCTTGATGCGCTGATAATCGCATTAGCCTCTGCATGAACACTTCTGCAAAGCTCATATCTTTCACCTCTTGCAATATTCAGCTTTTCTCTTATGCAAACTCCTAAATCGGTACAGTTTTGTCTGCCTCTTGGTGCACCTACATAACCCGTTGAAATAATTTCATCATCTTTAACAATAACCGCACCATAATGTCTTCTCAAACAAGTGCATCTCTGTGAAACCGTTTCAGCTATATCCAAATAATAATTAATTTTATCTCTTCGCATTTTTTACTCACCCTTTATTATACGGCGCATTTTCGCGCCCCGACACTTTGCGCTTTGCGTTTTGCACTTTGCACTTAAAGAATATATTCTTTAACAACCTCACCACTCAAGGTCTTATGAGTAATCGCTTCATCATCTACAATCATATATCCTCTTGGTGTGTTTTCTTTTGGAATTGAAACCGAGCCGGGGTTTGCATAAATATAGCCACCCTCTAATTCTTCAATTTTGCTTACGTGGGTATGACCATTGAAAAGAACGTCGCCTTTTTTGATTTTGGGAAGATTCTGAGGATTCATTTTATGCCCGTGGGTAAGAAAGAACATTCTGTCTTTATTGTATAAGAAAGCATATTCTGCAAGAACGGGGAAAGAAAGCACCATTTCGTCAACCTCAGCCTCACAATTACCTCTTACACAAAGAATTTCATCCGCCATATCGTTAAGAAGCGCTATAACACCCTTGGGGTTATATTCCTCGGGCAAGTCGTTTCTGGGTCCGTGATAAAGAATGTCGCCCAAAAGCACCAACTTTTCGCACTTCTCTTCTTTATATTTTTCAACCAATTCACGGCAAAATTTCAAAGACCCGTGAATATCGGATGCAATCATAATTTTCATAAAATCCCTCTTTTTGTGTTTTTAATAACTTTTAACCATATTACCACAAAACAAAGAAAATTTAAACACATAATTATTTTAAATTGATTTTATTGTAAAAAAAGATTCAAAATGCTATAATTACCAAAAATTCACTATTGAGGTATTTTATGAAGAAAATACATTTACTCTGCAACGCTCACCTTGACCCCGTCTGGCTCTGGACAAGAAACGAGGGCATAGCAGAAGCAATATCAACCTTTCGTGTTGCTGCAAAATTCTGCGAGGATTACGACAACTTTATTTTCAACCACAACGAATCCGTTCTTTATGAATGGGTAGAAGAGCACGAGCCCGAACTTTTCAAAAAAATTCAAGAGCTTGTAAAAAAAGGCAAATGGCGCATAATGGGTGGCTGGTATCTACAGCCCGATTGCGTTATGCCATCGGGTGAGGGCTTTTTGCGTCAGATTGAAACAGGCAACAGCTATTTCAAAGAAAAATTCGGTGTGAAGCCCACAACCGCAATAAACTTTGACCCCTTCGGTCACACAAGGGGTCTTGTTCAGATTCTAAAGAAAAGCGGTTATGATTCATATTTATTTATGCGCCCCCACGGTGTTGTGGGCGACAACATCGATTTTATCTGGAAAGGCTTTGACGGCAGCGAAATTGTCGGTCACTCAATGTGGGGCGGCTACAACTCCCCCAGAGGGGAAATTGACGGAAAAATTGACAGATGTCTTGCAGACGCCCACGACGGCGCAAACCTCTTGCTTTGGGGGGTCGGCAACCACGGCGGTGGTCCCTCAAAAATCGACCTTGAAAAAATCGAACAATACATAAAAGAGCACCCCGATGTTATTGTTGAACACTCGTTCTGCGAAAACTATTTCAACGAAATCGACAAAGAAAAGCTCGAAACCTTTGACAAATCTCTTGTGCACTGTATGGTGGGCTGTTACACATCTATGGTGCAGATAAAAAGAAACTACCGCGCACTTGAAAACGAGCTTTGCGAGGTTGAAAAAATGATTGCTGTCAGCGGGATAGATTATGATAAAAGCCTGCTCGTACAGGCAGAAAAAGACCTGCTTTTCAGCCAATTCCACGACTGTCTGCCGGGGTCAATGATAAAGGATGGCGAAACACAGATTCTCGGCATTTTAAAGCACGGCAGGGAGAATATTGAAAGACTCAAGGCAAAAGCATTTTTCAAGCTTTGTGAGGGTCAGAAAACGGCCGTTGACGGTGAAATTCCCGTTCTTGTTTTCAATCCTCACCCTTATAAAATTGAAACTGAAATACAGGCTGAATTCCAGCTTGCCGACCAAAACTGGAACGACAACGAGGTCACTCTTGTTAAGGTAAAAAATGAAAAGGGCGAATACCTCCCCACTCAGAATGAAAAGGAATCAAGCAGCCTTACACTTGACTGGAGAAAACGAATCTCTTTCAGAGCGGAGCTTGAGCCCATGTCGATAAACCGCTTTGATTGCGAGCTTTATGTTGAAAAGCTTGACAAACGTCCGATTAATCCCTGTGAAGAAAATGAGACCCACTTCATTTTCAATAATGGTAAAATTGAGGTTCTCATAAACAAATCGACGGGTCTCATTGACAAATACGCCGTTTCCGGAAAAACAATACTTTCCGAAAGCAGTGCAAAAATCAACGTATTCAAAGACAACGAGGACCCCTGGGGTATGACTGTTGATTCATTCACAGAAAAAATCGGCTCATTTTCCGCTATGTCTAAGACAGAAGCCAATAATTTTGCGGGCTACCCCGACGCCGATTGCGAAAACGTTCACGTTACTGAAAACGGTGCTGTCAGAACAAAGATACAGGCAGTTTTCAAAAGCCAAAGCTCCTTTGCGGTTTTAACCTATACACTCCCCAAAAGCGGTGAGTATATTGATTTAAAAATCAAAACCTTCGCAAACGAGCCCAACGTTTTATATAAGCTTTCCTTCAACACCGCTCTCAGCAACAATTCCGATTTCGTTGGCCAGACAGCATTCGGAAAAGAATCGCTTATTAAAAACGAAAAAGAAGTAACCTTCCAGAAATGGTGCGGTCTTTTCGATGTTGAAAGCTCCTTCACGGTAATAAACAACGGCACTTATGCAGGTAGCGCAGACAATAACATTCTGAACATTACCCTACAGAGAACACCTGTATATTCTGCCCACCCAATCCGTGACAGAGCCATCACCGACAACGACAGAATACACGACCATATTGATATGGGTGAACGGGAATTTGAATACCGCCTTTGTGGCAACTGTGAAAGCATTGATGCAGAGGCAGACATTTTCAACCAACCGCCCTATGCACTTTCATTCTTCCCCTCGGGATCGGGAGCAAAGTCGGAAACTAAGATTGAGCTAAGCAATAAAAGCATTCTTCTTTCCTGCTGCAAAAGAAAAGAAGACGGCAGCATTTTAATCCGCCTTTTCAACACCTCAGAAAAAGAAGAAGCAGTAAAGCTATCAACAAACACAGGTGATTTCGGGATAAGCTTTACACCCTTTGAGGCTAAAGGCTTTATTTTCGAAAATGGCAGCTTGAGAGAGTGCAATTTAATAGGCGAATAACCTGTTTTACGGCACAAATCCTTCATAGTCCACCAATTAAAAATGCAACGATTAATTCACAAATTATTCGTTGCATTTTTCTTATATATATTGTATAATTAACTATCAATATGATATTCTAGGGAATTGTGTTCCCTTTCACATAAAGGTGATTATATGAAAAAAAGTTTAAAGGTGGTAATATCGGCGATAATCGTCATCTCACTGATATGGCTTTGCGTCATGCCCCTTGGGGCTGTTGAGATAAAACGCTACTATGGCGACATTAACAACGATTCCTACATAACCACGCAGGATGCACAAATCGCTCTTCTTATAGCCACAAAAATCTATGACGAAGAGCTCTCAAATATGGATTTTGAAGCGGCAGACATAAACCATGACGGTGCAATAAACACCCTTGATGCCCGCCTAATTCTCAGAACTGCATCGGGACTTTTAACAAAAGAATTAATGGAGGGCTACGAATTCGACGAAAACCCTGCAGGATTCCTCAAAAAGGTTAACGAGCTCCGTGCAGAAGAAGATCCGAAAAGCCACTCTCTCGTGCTTGATACGGAGCTATGCAAGGCGGCAAAAATCGCCGCGGAGGAATACACCGAAAAAACGGGCACAGCATTCACAAGAGAAGACGGCTCTTTCTATTATGATTTGTTGGATGAACAGGGCATAACCTACAACTATGCCGACAAAATAATCATAACCGCTTCCTTCGGCTACAAAGAAGCATTCAAGGTTATGGAAGATAATCTTCAGAGCAAAAAAGCTCTCTGCAACGGTCATTTTGAAAAATTCGGTGTCGGTGCATACACAAAAGACGGTCACACCTTCTATTGGTGCATTTTCCTTACAGACTAAATTCCCGCGAAAGGATGATTATAATGAGTGATTACAGAATAGAAACAAAATGTGTTCAGGGTGGCTACACCCCCGGCAACGGCGAGCCCCGCCAGATCCCCATTGTTCAGAGCACAACCTTCAAATATGCAACAAGTGAAGATATGGGCAAGCTTTTCGACCTTGAAGCAAGCGGATATTTCTACACACGTCTTCAGAATCCTACCAACGATTCTGTTGCCGCAAAAATCTGCGAGCTTGAAGGCGGCACGGCAGCAATGCTCACCTCTTCAGGTCAGGCGGCATCCTTCTATGCAATTTTCAACATTGCTTCCTGTGGCGACCACGTTGTTTCTTCCTCAACAATTTACGGCGGAACATATAACCTCTTTGCTGTTACAATGAAAAGAATGGGTATTGAATTCACCTTTGTTTCACCCGACTGCACAGAGGAGGAGCTCAATGCCGCATTCCGCCCCAATACAAAGGCTGTTTTCGGCGAAACAATCGCAAACCCCGCCCTCACAGTTCTTGATATTGAAAAATTCGCAAATGCGGCTCACGCTCACGGCGTTCCGCTTATTATCGACAACACATTTGCAACACCCGTTGGTTGCCGTCCCTTTGAGTGGGGTGCAGACATTGTTACCCACTCAACAACAAAATATATGGACGGCCACGGCGCCGCTGTCGGCGGTTGCATTGTTGACTCCGGCAAATTTGACTGGATGGCTCACGCAGACAAATTCCCCGGTCTTTGCACTCCTGATGACAGCTACCACGGCATCACCTATGCTGAAAAATTCGGCAAAGAGGGCGCATTCATCACAAAAGCTACTGCACAGCTTATGAGAGATTTCGGTTCAATCCAGTCACCTCAGAATGCATTTTACCTCAACCTTGGTCTTGAAAGCCTTCACGTAAGAATGAAGCGCCATTGCGAAAACGGTCTTGCTGTTGCAAAATTCCTTGAAGCAAGTGATAAAATCGAATGGGTTACCTATGCAGGTCTTGAGAACGACAAATATTACAAGCTTGCACAGAAATATCTCCCCAACGGCACCTGCGGCGTTGTTTCCTTCGGTGTCAAGGGTGGCAGAAAAGCGGCAGAGGAGTTTATGAAGAAGCTTAAACTCATTGCCATCGAAACCCACGTTGCAGATGCAAGAAGCTGTTGTCTGCACCCCGCAAGTGCAACTCACCGCCAGATGAACGATGACGAGCTTGAAGCCTGCGGTATAACTGCAAACCTTGTTCGTCTTTCCTGCGGTCTCGAAAACGCAGAAGACCTTATTGCTGATATTCAGCAAGCACTCGGTGAATAATTTGCAAATTGCAAGTGGCAAGTGGCAAGTGGCAAATTAAGGGTCTGCGACGCTTTTTATTATGATCGCAGTGAATAACAAGGTTCTGCCGAAGTTAGGTTCTTATAATGATTGTGATTTGTCGAAACGCAGTTGCGTTTCGCAAAAGCCGATTTTATCGGCTTTTAGCAAAATTGTTTTTCATAAATACAATTTTGCATCACACTCATTGAAAGGATTATAGTCGAATTTTCAAAGAAAATTCGATACCAAATCTTACATTTGGTATCGAAACAGTGTAATTTTACACTGTTTCGACTAACTATAATCGTTATAATGTTCGGAAGCAAAGCTTCCCCGAAACTTGCAACTTTCCACTTTCAACTATCAACTTTAATAAAGGAGGTATGAGGAATGCCTATTAAATTAAACAGCGAGCTGCCTGCAGTTGAAATTCTCGAAAAAGAGAATATCTTCGTTATGACAGACTCCCGTGCGATTACTCAAGATATACGACCGTTAAAAATCCTGGTTTTAAACCTCATGCCGAAGAAAACGGAAACAGAAACTCAGCTTTCACGCCTTTTGGGTAACTCCCCATTGCAGGTTGAATTTGAGCTTATACACACGAAATCCCACGTTCCTAAGCACACACCGAAGGAATATCTTTTAGCCTTCTACAAAACCTTTGACGATGTAAAGCACCAGAAATTCGACGGTCTCATCATCACAGGCGCGCCCGTTGAAAAAATGGAGTTCGAGGAGGTTACCTATTGGGAAGAGCTTTGTGAAATAATGGAGTGGTCAAAAACTCACGTAACAAGCACATTCCACATCTGTTGGGGTGCACAGGCGGGTCTTTACTACCACTACGGAATAAAGAAATACCCTCTCCCCGAAAAGCTTTCGGGAATTTACAACCACACGGCAGACTACAAGCAATCGATTCTTTTAAGGGGCTTTGATGACGAATTCAAGGTTCCCCATTCACGCTACACAACCGTAAAAAGAGAAGAAATCGAAAAAGTCCCCGAGCTCAAAATACTCGCTTCCTCCGACGAAGCCGGCGTGTATATTGTAACCACAGAAAACGGGAAACAGATTTTTGTCACAGGTCACTCGGAGTATGACACAGAAACTCTCAAAAACGAGTTTCTGCGTGATAAGGATGCTGGTCTTGACATAAAAATGCCAAAAAACTATTTCCCCAACGACGATATAACAAAAGCGCCGTTGAACACGTGGCGCTCCCACGCTAATCTTCTTTATTCAAACTGGCTCAACTATTTCGTATATCAGACAACTCCTTATGATATTGAAACAATAGAGTAAAAAATGAAAACCCTCGCAGGTGCGAGGGTTTTCATTTTTTATTGCTCAATATTTTTCTGAACAGCCTCGGGTGAGGTGTCTTCGTTCGGTGCTGCATTATTGTTAACATAAGGAATTTCCTGCTGAGGATTTTCGGGGTAGCCCATCTGGGGGTTGTATTGATATGCGGGGTTCGCCGCACCGAAAAATGCTTCTTCGTCAGATATGTTTTTCAATTTTTTGCCGGCAGAAATACCGCTTGCTAAAGAAACGATTACCCAACCGTGGAAAAGAATATCAATAATTGATTCTGAAGAAAATCCTACTAAATAGAACATTGCCGCCGTATCAAGTGCGAAAAGAATAATTGCAACAATAAGCCAGCCGTAGCCTTTCTTTTTTGAAAGGAAAAAGCAAAGAAGATACAGAGCAATGATAACAGCAGCAACAACTATTGTTGCCGTGTAGAAGCCTTCGCCCAAAAACTCGAAGCCTGCCCAAGATTCATCATAGTACTCTGCGGGATATTTGCCTGTGTACAGCATTCCGAACATAGGCAGATAATATGGAATTGAAGCAGAGAAAAGGAAATATGAATCACTGCCAAAAATAAGCAATCCAACGTTCACCGCCGAAAAAATAACAACAAGTAAAATGTTCATGCAAGCTCCGTTGTAGCGTTTGAGCAGCTTATCTTTTTCTGATAAAACAACGTTCTGAGCCTGTTTATTAAATAAACCCATAACAATACTCCTTTCAAGGTTATAAATAAATTATATGGCTTGTAATACCGTTTGTCAACGACAGTATTCTTTAATATTCAACAAAAAACATCACAGATTTTTGTAGTCTATTTTTCTGTTCTTGAAATAAAACTCCTTATCGTGCTCTCCTATTTCACGAAGCACCCTGCAGGGGTTGCCAACAGCCACAACGTTCGCGGGAATATCCTTTGTTACAACGCTGCCCGCGCCTATAACGGTGTTTTCACCGATTGTAACACCGGGCAGAATTATAGCCCCTGCGCCAATCCAACAATTTCTGCCGATATGAACGGGCATATTGTATTGATAAGCCTTTTCACGAAGCTCCGGAAGTATGGGGTGCCCCGCAGTTGCCACAACAACGTTGGGCCCAAACATGGTGTAATCACCAACGTAAATGTGTGTGTCGTCAACCATAGTCAGACCGAAGTTTGCATAAACACTTTTCCCGAAATGAACGTGGTGACCGCCCCAATTAGCGTGAAACGGCGGCTCAATATAACAATCCTCGCCAATCTCGGCAAACATCTCTTTTAGCATTTCAGCCCTTTTTGACAGTTCACTCGGTCTTGTCATATTGAAATCATAGAGCTTATCCAAGTAACCTAACTGTTCAACCATTATATCGTCCCCGCTTGGGTAATATATATCTCCGGAATGTAATTTTTCTTTATTTGTCATAAACAAACACCTCGTTGCTAATATAAAAGAATTATAACACAATTATTGAGTAAAAGCAGTATTTACCATTGAAAAAACTGTAAAAAATGTGTATTATTATATAAGAATATAAAAAAATGGGGTTTAATAATGAAAATTACGGATTCAGTTATTTACGTTGGCGTAAACGACCATAAAATTGATTTGTTTGAGGGTCAGTATGTTGTGCCAAACGGTATGGCATACAACTCATATATCATAAAAGGCGAAAAGGTCGCTGTTATGGACAGCGTTGACATCCACTTCACTGATGAATGGCTCGATAATATAAACGCCGCGCTTTCAGGTGATGCGCCCGACTACATCATCGTCCAACATATGGAGCCGGACCACTCCGCAAGCGTTGATGCTTTTATGGAAAAATATCCTGATGCAAGGATTGTTGCATCAAAGCAGGCTTTTGCTATGATAAGCAATTTCTTCGGCACGGATTATAAAGACAGACAAATAATCGTCGGCGAAAACGATACCCTTGATTTAGGTGGACGCGTGCTCACCTTTGTAACTGCATCAATGGTACATTGGCCGGAGGTTATCGTCACCTATGATGCTCAGGATAAAATTCTTTTCTCTGCTGACGGATTCGGCAAATTCGGTGCACTGGATGCAGACGAAGACTGGGCTTGTGAAGCCCGCCGTTATTATTTCGGTATTGTGGGTAAATACGGTGCACCTGTGCAAAATCTTCTGAAAAAAGCCGCAAGCCTTGAAATAGAAAAAATTTGTCCTCTTCACGGACCCATTCTTACAGAAAATCTCGGCTACTACATCAACCTTTATAACATCTGGTCATCTTACTCCGTAGAAAGTGAGGGCGTTGTAATCGCCTACACGTCAATCTACGGCAATACCAAAAAAGCCGTTTTGAAGCTGGAAGAAATCCTGAAAGCAAAGGGTTGCCCCAAGGTAACGGTAACCGATCTTGCAAGAGATGATATGGCAGAAGCTATTGAAGATGCATTCCGCTACGGCAAGCTTGTTCTTGCAACCACCACTTATAACTCAGATATTTTTCCCTTTATGCGAACCTTTGTTGACGGCTTGCGTGAAAGACAGTATCAAAACAGAACAATCGGTATAATAGAAAACGGAAGCTGGTTTCCCACCGCCGCAAAGGTTATTAAGGGTATGCTTGAAAAAAGCAAGGACATCACCTACACCGACACAACAGTTACAATAAAATCTGCAATGAATGAAGAAACCCTCAAGCAGCTTGAAGCATTGGCAGATGAATTGATGAAATAAAAACCGGAGCTGTAAAAAACGAAAGTTTTTTACAGCTCCATTTCTCATATTTCAGGAAACACACTTGCAACTTCATTTAGTATGTATTCTGCTTTTTGTTTTTCTGCTTTGTATTTTTCATTTTCTCTCACATCCGCCTTTTTCCACACCGAAAGAATTTCGGGATATGTAAGAACTGTTTCAAATGCGGCTTTGTTGCCGTATTTTGTCTTTAAAAACGAAATAACCTCACAAGGGTCACTCTCATCGCCTGCAAACAAAAAGCCTTTAGATGCGGCAAATACGCAAAGCTTTTTGGCACTTTCCACCTCACTCTTTTCGCCACAAGACAGAAGGCAGTCAATTCTCTTCTCAACCTCCTCTAAAGGCTGTGTGAAAGCCTGCACCATCAGGCAACCGATATCCTTTTGTGAAAATCCACGCTTCATAAAAGCAGCAACATAACTGCCGACTATTTTGTCAACGTCCTTGTTGACCTCGTGGGGTGCGGTGGTGCTCTCTAAAATCCACTGCGGAACAAAATTTTCGTTACTCATATTTCACTTTCACCATCTTAACAATTAAATCCACGCACTCCTCTGCATTTCTGCCGTCACATTCAATTGTGATATCCGCATATTTCTCATAAAAAGGGGCTCTTTCGTCGTAAAGCTCGAAAATAGTCGTACCCTCTTTCATTGCAATACCGCGTGTATGTATGTTTTTTATTCTGTTCTGAAGCTCTTCGGGGCTCACTTTAAGATAAACAACAATGCCGTTTTCTTTAAGCTTTGCCATCGCCTTTTCACCGTAAACGGCACTACCGCCCGTTGCAATAACTGAAGCTGAAAAATCTTGTTGACAGATTACATTTTCCTCAAGCTGAATAAATCCTGCTATACCTATTTTTGAAATGGTATCACAAAGACTTTCACCCGTTTCCTTCTGAATACTCAAATCCGTATCGCAAAAGTCAAAAAGCAGGGACTTTGCCAATATAACCCCTATTGTGCTTTTGCCTGCACCGGGCATACCTATCAAGACAATATTTTTCATATCATTCACCCTTGTACGTGGGAGCGTTTTTAGGTGCTGTGCCTTTGATAACCTCGTGATAGTATTTATAAGTCATAGGCACGTCTTTTCTGAGGTTGCCCGCATCGGTTACCTCGCCGAGAAAAACAGTATGTGTAGCCGTTTCCATTGTGTCAATAACCTTGCAGGTTATGTAGCTGACAGCATCCGGCAAAACAGGGAGATAGCCTTTCACAAGGGGCTCTATCCCCTCAAATTTGTTAACGTCTCTGCCGCTTCTGAAGCCAAAAGAGCCGATAACCATAGGGTCAACGCTTTCGCCGAGAATGTTGATTGCGAAAACGCCTGTATCTTTTATACATTCATTGGTGTAGTTGTCGTGATTTATGGAAACTGCGATAGTGGCGGGTGTTGAGGTTATCTGCATTGCAGAATTAGCTGTGCAGCCTGTTGGCTCACCCTTGTTCCATGTTGTTACAACATAAACACCGTATGATAAATTGAACAACGCTGTCTTATCCATATTTTACCTCCCGAAACTTGATAATAATATTTTCTTAAAACCGACGGAACACCTGTTCCGTCGGTTGCTTTTTACGCCTGAGTAAAAACTTCTTTCCCTAATCCGCAAACGGGGCAAACCCAATCCTCGGGCACGTTTTCCCAATCTGTGCCGGGGGCAACGCCGTTATCAGGGTCACCCTTTTCAGGGTCATAGACATAACCGCAGGGGCATTCATATTTCATAAAATCACTCCATTCTTTTTTCTATATCATTACAAAAAAATGTGATTTTATTCAACATTCTATATTCCAAAAGTGGTTCGATTTTGTCGAACCACTTTCTAAAACTACCTGACACCTTACACAAACGGCATTAATTGTCTATTTCCTTTTCAGAAAACTTGATTTTGCCGGTAAGTGCATCTATATCGTAGTCATAATCATATTTTCCGCTTTCAAAGCTAACCTCATACTCATAGGCGCCTCGTTCAAAATCCAATTCAATTTCCAAGCCTCTCACATCAGCTTCTTTAAGACCTGCATGCTTCAATGCAATCTTTTTTGCCTCATCACGCGAAATCTTCTTTGAAGACTCGGGTTTATTTTCAGCTTTCTGCGGGGGTGTGTTAACGCTCGCCTCAGTTTCCGGAGCCTTTTCTTCGGGTTTAACAGCTTCTTTCTGAGTTTCAGCTACAGGCTTTTTTTCTTTATCACCAACAACCGTCTGCGGTTCCGCAACAGGTTCCTCGGGGGTAACCGGCTTGGGTTCCGCTACAGTTTCTTCGGAGCCAACCTTTGCCGTTGTCTGCGGAGCTTCTCCCCCCTTGGGTGCTTCGACCGCTACTTGTGAATCTGTTGTTTGGGGAGCCTGTTGCTTCTTTTCCTCGAACTTCTGCCCGCCGATAAAGAAACCGCCACCGACAACAATCAAAGCTAACGTAACTATCAATGCATTTTTCATTTTGACGCCTCCTTTCGTATAAGTTTATAGCGTCTTTAATTAACCAAAATATCTCTTGAGAAGACCTTCAAATGCTTTGCCGTATTCAATCAATACGTATTAATTTTTACGGTACTTTTACACCCTTGTATTCCAGATAAAACACTAAAGAAACCAACCCTAACAACCCAGCAAATATATTAAAAAGATAATATAACGCTATATTATTCTTTTTTTGTGCTTGAACAACATCGTCAAACGAGAGTGCTATATCGCCATCAATCACTATTTCGTGTGCATAATGGTTAAACGTGGGTCCGTCCCACTCCTCTAAATATATTTGTATTTTTTCACCGTTTTCGTGATTAGCCAATATATTTGTTTTTACATAATCATTGCAAAATGTATAAACAGTTATAGGCTTATTTAACTCATCTGTGTATATATAAATATATTCAGTGCCGTGTTTTTTGCCACCCTCCCAAACCTTATCGTATCCTTTATATGTATATTCTTTATAGATATACTCTTTTTTATCAGTTATTATCTTACTATTTAAATAAGATGGTAAAAAATTACCTAAAAGAAACAGGATAGCCAGCACAAGCGAAACTTTAGCTGTTAACAACTTATTTTTACTTGCAAGGTCATGAACACGGTCAATTATCTTTATCGGAACTGCCATAAAGATCTTCCTATCATAAAATTATTTTATAATACTTTTATTTTTTAAAAAGAGAGTGGATTGCTCCACTCTCTTAAAAAGGCATCTTGATAAAAGAGTTTAATTAACCAAAATATCTCTTAAGAAGACCTTCGAACGCTTTGCCGTGTCTTGCTTCGTCGCGAGCCATTTCGTGAACAGTATCATGGATAGCGTCAAGGTTCTGCTCCTTAGCCATCTTAGCAAGCTCGAATTTACCGAGTGTTGCACCGTTTTCAGCTTCAACTCTCATTTCGAGGTTTTTCTTTGTAGAATCTGTTACAAGCTCACCAAGGAGTTCTGCAAACTTAGCTGCGTGCTCTGCCTCTTCGTAAGCAGCCTTTTCCCAATAAAGGCCGATTTCGGGGTAACCCTCTCTGTGAGCAACTCTTGCCATTGCAAGATACATACCAACCTCTGTGCATTCGCCCTGGAAGTTTGCACGAAGACCTTCGATGATTTCTTCGCTAACGCCTTTAGCAACGCCGAGAACGTGCTCTGCTGCCCAAGTCATTTCTTCATCCTTAACTTCAACAAATTTTTCTGCAGGAGCTTTGCAAAGGGGGCAAGCTGCAGGGGGATTTTCGCCTTCAACGATCTGACCGCAAACTAAGCATTTCCATTTTTTCATAACATTTTTCTCCTTTAAATTAACATTTTTTAATTATTTTATATATTATTGCGGCAATCCTTGCAGATTCCGTAATAAACCGTTTTTTGAGATTCAACCAGATGACCAAGGTTATCAAAAGCCTTAGGAACTTCATTTTTACAAAAAATGTCTGTAATAACATCGCATTTTTTACACAAGAAATGAATGTGGTCTTCAAGGTTGCCCTCGTAGTGGACTTTTTTGTCACTGCTTTCAACGACGGTTATCAAGCCTTCATCCTGAAGCTGACCGAGATTTCTGTAAACCGTGCCAAGACTGATATTTGGTATTTTTTCTTTTACACGTTCATAAATCATATCCGCCGTGGGATGGTCACAAGACAATTTCAAAACATCAAGAACAGCATCACGTTGCTTGGAACTTCTCATTTAACCATCTCCTCTCGCTTTGCTAAATAGTAACGATTACTATTTACATTTATAATATATCAGAGCAAGTTGGATTTGTCAACACTTTTTTTAAATTATTTCAATTTTTTTAAAAGCTCATAATATTCACAGCAATCCTCAGATAATTTAAGGTAAAACTCCCTTGTCTCTTCGTTGAGCAAAAGGTATCTGCCCACACGCCTGACGGCTTTTATAAACTGTTTATCAATCTCATACTCGGAGTCCGGCATACACAGCGGGCAATCTGCTCTGTAATCAAAGCAAACCTTAACAACACTTTTACCATTCTCTTCACACACTACAGGAAAAAGCGGATAAATCCTACAGGATAACGGTCTGCGTCTTCTGTCGCAGGTGCCGTTACATACCGCCAGCTTATCACCTTGCGCCGTTTCAATTATATTAATATCCGGGTCAAGAAGACCTTCTTCCCCGGGGAAAAGAAGCATTCCTGTTTTTTCATCACCCTTACAGCATTTGCCGCTACAAATTTTACCACAGTCAAAACGCAAAGGCGTTTTTCTTCCCAGAACAGAATAACAGCTTTCGATAACAGTTTCTTTTTTCATAAAAAATTCCTCAGTTTATTATATGATTTTTCGGGCAAACTAAAAACACAAAGGAGGTTTTATAAATGAATAACCAGCAGAAAAACAACAGCATCGGTTGCACGGTTGAGTCCTGCAAATATCATTGCCAGAGCGCAAACTATTGCACCAAAAACGCAATTGAAGTGGGTGCTTGCAACTGCAACGCAAAATCAGTTGACAACACCTGTTGCCAGTCTTTCGAGGCAAAATAAAAAATCAAAAAGAAATGTGCCTGCCGATATGGTCAGGCACATTTTGCTAAAAGCTCCTAATCCGGTTTATTGCTTATCAGTAACGAATCCTGACACATTCTCACAAACCGAAAAAACACCGTTTTTAGCATCCCCGCCATAGGTGTTTTCTTTTATTGTTACATTGTGGGCACAAGAGATATCAGTCGCGTTTGTTTCATTAAGAACAAACAGGTTGTTTTCTATTAAAATATTTTTGTGAACAGGTCCTGCAAATTTCTTTACGTTTGGCTCAACAAGAACAGCAGCTCTTTCACAATTCATAAAAGCATTTCCTTTAATTTCCATATCCGTTACATAGCCGCTTTCAAAAATAACGTGGGCATCATCAAGCACAGCCACACCCGGCTTCCCGGTATTGAGAAACTTGTTGTTTTCAATTTTAATCTTGCCGTGGGTCTGAACGTTTACACCAAAGCCGGAAACCCTGTTAAGTGAATTCCCCGAAAACTCAAAATCACCGCAAGCAGAAATGTTTTCAACAAAGCCACCAACACCCAACGGTGATTCATAGCTTGCCATTGTTATATCATAATAATATTTATCCTTCAGCTCAACCTTGAGAACCTTGGTTCTGTTAACCTCAAGGAGTGTATCGGGGTCAATAAACGCGATTGTGTCGCCCTCGCGAATACATTGGAATCCGTATGTTTTCGGGTTAGGGAACTTCACCGTTATTCTATCCTTGCAGGTTTCTACAATTTTGAAATGAACACCGTGAACACAGCAACAGCTACCTGCACAGGCATCAAACACAGAATCCTTCACGGCAAGCTTGCCTCTGCACATACTGAAATGCACAAAATCCCCCGCCGACGTCAAAGAACAGTCATTTTTTGTATGCGGTGAAAAATCGACATTTTCAAGAGTTATATTCTCACTGTTCTGTGCAACAATGCTATGACCGTAATTAAAATGCTGTTTAACGTTTTCGAATCTTATGTTGCGGCAATTCTCAATAAAAATGCCGACCTCATCCTGTTTTGAAGCAAAAAGGTAAAAAACCTGCCCCACCTTGTAATCCTTAGGCAAAATAAATCTTACGTTAAAGGTTCTGTCACCAACCCGGCGTATAGATGAGGCCCCGTGCAAAGGATGCTTGTTTATTGAAACGAAATGATTATAGTTTGATGGGTCTGCGGTAATAACCCTGCCTCCTTTTTCCTGAAAATCGGTAAGCTTCATTTTAGTGCCTGAAATATTCCAGAAAAACTCACCGTCAGACTCCTCAAAATTGTCAGCAGAATCAATTTCAAAGGTCGCGTAAAAATGTGAAGCCTTTGTTACGGTAAGTTTATGAACGTTGGGCACAACCGTTGCCAGGGTCAGATTTTTAACTGTAATACCATCACAATCACGCAACACAAGCTTAGTCACTTTGCCATCTGTTATAAAAGTCGAGTCGTTGCAATCAATCTCCATATTTCTCACACCGTTTATAACTATCGCCGCTTTGTGAATATTTACGTCTTTGCCTTTATATTCCTTTTCGGCAATGGTGTTTGAAACACAAAACTCACATTTCTCAGCATTTTTGCTGAGAAAAACATAATTGCCCTTTAGCAAAGTAAGATTCTTTTTCACAGAGGTCTGAGCCGTTGTGTTAAAAAGATTTCTGAAGCTCACGGTTGCCTCACTCTCGGGCTTGACACTAAATGATTCCGGATAAATAACCAACGCTCTCACCTCCTGTTATATAATACAATAGCCACCACAAAAAAGCAATAAACATATTATTAAAATTGTATTATATATTTGTTTTGGAGCACAAGAAAAGACCACCGCTTTTCCCGCGATGGTCTTTTCTTGAACGAAGAAGAATTTCGTCTTCCTGCGTATCGTATTGGCATCTTTATAATAACCCGAATGTGTTGTTACAATGTGGTGAAAGTGTGAATAAATTGTAAACAATCAGCTTTTTAATTAATATTTTTTCAACAAATTATTTCCCTTTCGTCAAAATCACCACACCATTACCTCTCAATTTGTCAACTATGCCAAAGTACAAAAACTAGGTAATCTTTTATTGAAAGATTGATTTTATTGTGATAATCTATATTTGTATTATCGCTTCAGCGAAAACGGAGGTATATTATGTCAAACATTCTTGACGCTTTCAAAGAAAAGCAAACAGAAGAAAAAGTCTACACTGGTAAAAAAATCAAAGTCGGCATCATCGGTTGCGGCTGGATTGCAGAAGCTCATCTTCAGAGCTACCTTAAATGTGAAGACGTAGAGGTTGTTGCCTTTGCTGACCTTGTTCCCGGCAAAGCAGAAGCCTTTGCAAAACAAAACGGCGTTGAAAACGCTAACTTCTACCTCAGCGACAAAGAGCTTATCGATAACGAAAAAGATCTTGACGCTGTTTCAATCTGTACATATAACCGTCAGCACGCTCCCTGTGCAATCTATGCACTCGACCACGGCGTTCACGTTCTTCTTGAAAAACCCATGTGTGTTACTCTTGAAGAAGCAGTTGAAATCTGCAAGGCAGAAAAACGCAGTGGCAAAATTCTTTCAATCGGCTTCCAGCCCCGTTTTGACGAAAATATGAAAATGGTCAAGAAAATCTGTGAAAGCGGAGTTCTCGGCAAGATTTATTACATCCAGACCGGTGGCGGCAGAAGAATGGGTATCCCCACACCCTTCGGCACATCATTCATCCAGGAAGACACAGCGGGTCTCGGTGCACTTGGTGACATCGGCTGCTATTCTCTTGATATGGTTCTCAACGCAATCGGTTATCCGAAGCCCCTCACAGTAACCGGCTTCAAGGCAGGCATATTCGGTAAAAAGCCCGAATATCTTCAGAAGCCTGAATACACAGAGGTTTTCGGTGTTGATGACTTTGCTGCTGCATACGTTCGTCTGGAGGGCGACATTGTTCTTGATTTCCGTATTGCATGGGCAATGCATTGCGACACTCCCGGTGATACAATCATTATGGGTACAGAAGGCGGTCTGAGAATTCCTTCAACAGAATGCTGGAACGGTTCAATAGGCGGTCCTATGACAATTTACCACAACATCGCAGGCGAATGTGTTGAAACTGTTATCCCGGAGTGCACCAACGACGGCGACAACTTCGACAAAAAGATTCGTTCCTTTATCGATGCTATTGAATTCAACCTTCCCTCACCCGTACCCTCAAGCCAGATTATTTACAACCAGGCTATTATTGACGGTATCGCTCGTTCATCCGACCTTGGCAGAGAAGTTGAAATTCAGATTCCCGAGTATTAATTTTTACAACAGCAAACCCCGAAGCGTAAACGCTTCGGGGTTGTTTTTTAATTCAAATCAAGGGGCGAAACTCTGTCTTCTTCAAGGGTTATAATAGATTTGCCATAGATAGCTTCCTGAAGATTTTTAGCCGCCAGGGGGTAATCAACCGCCCAATACCAAACGGAGCCGGAATGAGCCTCTCGCGAGCTTTCATCGGGCATAAGAACCTGGTTGACAGAGAAGTTAGCCCAGCCGCCGATAACCGCCTTTGTCGCAAGAGAAGCAACCTCAGCCTCAGTGTAGCTTGTCTCCAGATACGGCATAAAGGTTTTGATATAACCCATTATCTCGGTGGTTTTGATTGTAGCAGCCTTCTGCAAAAGACCCGTCATAACCTGCCTTTGGCGCCTTGTTCTGCTAACGTCACCGTCAGAGTCGCACTTACGGCTACGGCAGAAGCCGAGAGCCTCATCACCATTGAGCGTTACTGCCGAGCCCGCTTCAACAGAGAAGCCATAGCATTTATTAATATAATCAGCCTCGTATTGCTGAACCGGAACAGTAACACCGCCCAACTTATCAATAACCGCTTTAAAGAACGCAAAGTTAATCATTGCGTAACCGTCAATTCTAACTTTAAAATGACTTTGAATTGTATTTATAAGGTTATCAATTCCGTAAAAGGGGAATGCAGAGTTGATTTTGTTAAACGAACCTTCACCGCTTGGTGACTCAAGGTATGCGAAGCTGTCACGCATAATTGATGTCATTGTTATTGTACCCTTTTCAGTATTAACTGACATCAAAATCATTGAGTCTGTAAGACCGGAAATAGTGTTTTTATTTCTGGTGTCAACACCGATACAAAGAACATTTATAACATTTGAACTGTACATAATATCGCTGTCGTTTGTTGCCCATTTTTTAATGCTTTCTTTGAATCCCGTTGCGTCACCCTCAAATATCTCATCAAATTCGGGGTCATCAGCCAAAATCTCGGGCTGAGTTTCGTCGTCAAAGTCATATACCATTGTGTCTACAACGTCAGGTGGTGCTTCTTTTATGCCCTTCCACCAGTTGTAGCCAACCGCAAAAAGAACTATGCAACCAACAAGAAGAAAGCAAAGAACCGCAAGAAGAATTTTCTTACCTTTTTTGTTACTCTTTTTTTCTTTTGCCATTTAAAATTACTCCTTAGTGATTTATTTCATACCGTTGAAAGCTGTCTGAACAGCCTCCTCCGACATATCGCATTCCATTTCATAAATAGGAATATTGGTCAGAACAAGGTTCAGAGTTTCAAGCATATCATCCATAAGTGTTTTGTCATAAGGGCGAACAGTCTGATCAAGGAACTGCTTCAAAGCCTTTATCCCGGGGATTCTTTTTATTTTATTTTCAGATCCCCTCGAAAGAAAGCATATACCTGCAATAGGCACACCGATATTTATGCTTTCGTCTGTTTTACCGCTCCAGGGAGTTCCGTAAGCATAAAAAACACCGTCAACAAGCCTTATGGCAGGCTTATCGTCGTTTATTATTCTTGAGCCGGGCAAATATTTTAACCATAGATGCGTATGTGTGGATTTACCCGTACCCGAGCGAGCAGAAAACAAATACGCCTTGCCACCGTATTCAACGCAGGAAGCGTGCAGCATCAAGCCGTTATATTTTGCCAGCTGCTCATAGAAAAAGCCACCGCTCCAAAGATACTCGCACTCACCGAGAGTGAGGTGGGGTGATTCCTTTTGCCTGTCCTCATAGTATTTTTCACTGACGGTAAAAACAATATCAGCCTCATCATCACCGCTATACAAATACGGTTCAACACGCGACAAAAGCAAATCGTTTTTTATATTGATGTCTACTGTTAAATCTGCTACTTTAAGTTTCAAAATGCAACCTCACTCAACAATGCCGTAGGCTTTCAGCTTAGCGAGGAATTTATCCAAGTCGCTTTTTATAACCTCTGTTTCGGCATCATACTCCGCCTTAACCGCAGAAACGATATCATCATATTCCATGCCCTTTTCAAGACATTTCCAGATAACCTCGGCGGGACCGTTAAGCGAAATTATTCCGTTAAGCTTTTTTGACGCCTCACCAACCGGCACAACAACCGGCTGACCTGCAATTATTTTATAAATAAAATTTTCATTAATTCTCATATTAACATCTCATCAGTCGTTACAATCGGGGCAAGAACAAAGAACTGTTCCGTCCTCGAAAATATAGTAATAGTAATCGTGTTCATCATCCTCAAAGGGGCATACGGGGATTTCATAGTTGGCAAGGTAACTGTAAAACTTAACATCTTTAAGTTTTTTCTTTTTAAGGAATGTTCCGTATTGGCAACCATCATTATATTCGGGCGCAACGTTAACATCACGGTAGCCTCCTCTGAGGTCGCCGAGTGTGAAGGCAAGCTTGCCGGGAATCTGCTGATCTTCTATAAGAACAAAGCACTCTTTTCCAACGTATGCATCATCATTATTGCCTGTTTTACCGTCGCCGGGATAGGTCGTTTTATGGTCTGCCTGAATTTTATTAAAATAAATTTTAGGCTGACTTTTGCCATTGTCCATCATACCGGTCATTGCTTCCTGGAAAGTGCTTTTAATAACAACCTTCTGGTTATTACAATCCTTCACCTTCTGCATTTTAATGCCACCTGTGAATATCGGCACACCTACTGCAACAAGAATACCCAACACAAGAACAACTATAAGAACCTCAACGAAGGTGTAGCCTTTTTTTGAAGTTAAAAATCTATACATTGCAACATCACCTCATTACATATATGATGATTATAACACACTACTTTATTAAAATCAATAACAACAAACAACAGGGAATAAAAAGAAACTCCCGGAATACACCGGGAGTTTAAATAACATTTTATGAACCGTGAACTTCCTTTGAACCATCTTTGTTACAAACAGTAGAAATTTTGTAACCTTCTTCATCAACACCGAAATCAGTTTCGGTGATAGTGACAACAATTGTGTTGCCGGCAACAGGGCAGAACGGAGGCTCCTGGAAAAGGCTATCCAATGTGTCGGAATCGAGTGTGGCACCTGTGCTGGTAGTCCACTCACCGTTTTCTGCTTCGTCGTTTGTGGTAATTGTGTAAACGTCACCTGTTTTGAGCTTAAACACGCCACCCATTTCAGCATTGCTGAGCTGCGACTGAATCTCACGCTGGTTGCCGAGACAAGTCTTTTTTCTTGCATTAGATGTAACTGCCGAATAAATGGGTACAGCAACCGCAACAAGGATAGCCATAATAACAACAACAATCATAAGCTCAACGAGGGTAAAGCCCTTGCGGGATTTTAATAATTTAAACATTTTTAACGCCTCTCCATATTTATTTAAAGTTACGTTTTATTCCCGAACCAATATTACCACATTTATCCGTTTTTGTAAATAGAAATACACTATTTTTATAACATCAATATAAACAAAAAACCCTCGGATTACTCCGAGGGTCATTGTTAACAATTAACTAAATATTAGTCAGCGTTGTGGCTTTCTTCGTCACCAACACATTTTGTGTCGATCTTGAAGCTCTCTGTTTCGCTACCGGAAAGGTTAGCTTTTGTGATAGTAACTTCAATAACGTTGCCTTCAACGGGGCAGTAAGGAACTTCCTGGAAGAGTTCAGCGATAACTGCTGTTTCATCGTTACCAGCTACTGAAGCCCAATCGCCGCCGTCACCTTCACTGTTTGTTGTGAGTGTGTACTTGTCGCCTGCAGCGAGTGTAAGGATACCGCTCATCTGGTTGTTGTTGAACTGAGACTGGATTTCTCTCTGGTTAGCAAGGCAAGTTTTTGTTCTTGCATTCTTTGTAACAGCTGAGTAAATCGGAACTGCAACTGCAACGAGGATAGCCATGATAACAACAACGATCATCAATTCAACGAGGGTGAAACCCTTTTTGCTCTTCATAAATTTAAACATTTACGAACAACTCCTTCTAAATAAAAAATTATAATGTATTCAAAGCCGGCCAACACCCCCAAGCGGGAATGTTCCGTACCTTTGTTACGGCTATATAATAGCACAAACACCAATTTTTGTAAACACCTTTTTTAGTTTTTGTTTATTTTTGACGATTTGCACAATTACACCAATATTTTTTGTTCACAATTCCGCACTTTAACGAAAACTTAACGAGAATATTGCGTAACTTGGTGTAAAAATCAAAAAAAGAATTCGTTAAAATGCAACCGAACCACTTCCTGTTTACGAAGCTCTCCCCCACAAACCGTCAGCCGACAAAAGATATCAATGAGTGCACAGCACCAAAAAATCTCCGGACCGAACCTATCACCAGCATATGACCACAAGCACCTATTTATTACATTTTTTATTCAGACTTCGTTGTATCGACTTTTAATATACTTCCCTACCATACATCTTCACTATCCACTAATACTTCTTCACTGTTCACCGTTACTTCTTCACTAAAAAAACTCCCCGGTCACCTGACCGAGGAGTAAATCTGTTAAAACTAAATTATTTAATTTCAACTTTTGCGCCTGCTTCTTCGAGCTTAGCTTTTGCAGCTTCTGCATCGTCTTTAGAAACAGCTTCTTTGAGTGTTGCGGGAGCGCCGTCAACCTTAGCTTTTGCTTCTGCAAGGCCAAGACCTGTGAGCTCACGAACAACCTTGATAACAGCGATTTTGTTTGCGCCAACTTCTGCAAGAACAACGTCAAACTCTGTCTTCTCTTCAGCTGCAGCTGCTGCTTCAACAGGAGCTGCTACTGCAACTGCTGCTGCAGCGGATACGCCGAATTCTTCTTCTACAGCGTGAACGAGTTCGGAGAGCTCGAGAACTGTAAGTACTTTTAATTCTTCAATAATAGCAGTAATCTTTTCAGATGCCATTTTATTTTCCTCCAATTATTTCGCCTTATAGGCTTTAGATTTTAATAAATTTTATTACTTATTGGTTACAGCAATTATTCAGCTGCTGCTTCTGCTGTGGCTTCGCCACCTTTGTCAACAATAGCCTGAACTGCACGAGCGAACGCAGAAATGGGAGCGTTGAACGCATTGCATACAGTAGCGAGCAATACTTCTCTTGAAGGAAGCTTTGCAAGGCTGTCAACCTTTTCAAGAGAGATAACCTCGTTATCAAGGAAACCTGTCTTAATGCTGAAGTTTTTGTGAGTGTTAGCAAATTTAGCAAGGATTCTTGCAGCAGCAACGTAATCATCCTTAGATGTTGCGAGAGCTGTGGTACCGGCAAGAGCGTCTGAAAGACCCTCAAGCTCTGTGCCCTTGATAGCAAGCTCAATCATTGTGTTCTTTGTAACTGTGTACTCAACACCTGCTTCACGGAGTTCCTTACGAAGAGCTGTGTCGTCAGCAACGTTGATACCCTTGTAGTCAACGAGGACACCTGCACATGCACCCTGAAGTCTCTCAGCGATTGCAGCAACTTCTGCTTTTTTAGCTTCTAAAATTTTAGCACTTGGCAAACTAATTCACCTCCGAATAAATTATAAATTGCCTTTTTGCTCTTTGGTTAAATATTAATACCCTCCCCGCATGGCGCGAGAAGGGCATAGATACACAATACGTAAAATATCAGTATAAATGCATTCCTCGGCAGGCGGATAGGACCATTAAACAAATTTGCACCTGCTGTCTTAAGAACAGCTTTGATATTGTAACACACCAAAAGAGGTATGTCAAGCACTTTTTTAGTCTTCGTTTGAAGCTGTGCCTGTAAGCTTTGCAGCATTAACACGAACGCCGGGGCCCATTGTTGATGCAACTACGCATGAACGGATGTAAGTACCCTTTGTTGCTGCGGGTTTTGCTTTGATAACTGCATCAAGGAGAGCCATAGCATTCTCTGTGAGCTTTTCGCCACCGAATGAAGCTTTACCGATGGGGCAGTGAATGATGTTTGTTTTGTCAAGACGGTATTCAATCTTACCTGCCTTTGCTTCTTCAACAGCCTTTGCAGCATCAGGAGTAACTGTACCTGCTTTGGGTGAAGGCATAAGACCACGGGGACCGAGAACCTTACCGAGACGACCAACAAGACCCATCATATCGGGTGTTGCAATACAAACATCGAAGTCCATGAAGCCGCCCTGAATCTTTTCAAGAAGATCCATGTCGCCGACGATGTCTGCACCTGCTGCTTTTGCAGCTTCTGCAGCGTCGCCCTTTGCGAAAACTGCTACACGAACATTTTTACCTGTTCCGTTGGGAAGAACAACAGCGCCTCTAACCTGCTGGTCAGCGTGACGGGAGTCAACACCAAGACGGATATGCATTTCAATTGTTTCGTCGAATTTAGCACTTGCAGTTTTTGCTGCAAGCTCGAGAGCCTCTGCAACCTCGTAGAGCTTTGCTCTGTCAACGAGCTTTGCGCTCTCTACATATTTTTTACCATGTTTCATAATTAAATTTCCTCCCTATAGAGTGGTTAAATCGGATTTACCTCCCACCCGGGAGCATCAATCAACAACAGTAACGCCCATGCTACGTGCTGTACCTGCAATCATTGAGATAGCAGAATCAATATCAGCAGCGTTAAGATCAGGCATTTTCTGCTCTGCGATTTTTCTTACTTGCTCTCCGGTAATTGTTGCAACCTTTGTCTTATTCGGAACACCCGAACCGCTTTCGATACCGCAAGCCTTCTTAATAAGAACAGCAGCAGGCGGAGTTTTTGTGATAAAACTGAAAGAACGGTCAGCGTAAACTGTGATAACAACAGGAATAATAAGACCCATGTCGTTCTTTGTTCTCTCATTGAATTCTTTTGTGAATCCCATGATGTTTACACCGTGTTGACCTAATGCAGGACCAACGGGGGGTGCCGGGGTTGCTTTACCGGCGGGAATCTGCAATTTAATTAAACCTACAACCTTTTGAGCCATTTTTTGCACCTCCAAAATTCGTGGTATGGCGGAATAAGAGCTCGCCTTACTCCTCCCACACGCAGCGCTTTGCGCCGCATATAACAGCGGATATACCGCTGGTTACCAAATTAACCGCGATTAATCAATCGCTCTTTTCACCTGATTGAGAGCTAACTCAACAGGGGCTTCTTTACCCATAAACGAAATGATGACACGAACAGTGTTGTTTTCTGTGTCGATTGCTTCAACAACACCTGAGTTGCCTTCCATAAGGCCGTCGGTGATTGTGACAAGGTCGCCGACCTCGTATGCAACCTCTGTAACTGTTCTTGCAACGTTAGAATCAGAAGATTCAACCTCTTCGACACCGAAGCGGCGGATTTCATCCTCAGTAAGGGGAACGGGTCTGCCGTCGGGGCCTACGAAGCCTGTTACACCACGTGTGTAACGGATTGCGTGCCATGTTTCATCGGGAACCTTGAGAACGTTTTCTTCGCCCTCTTTGTCGCTGTATTCAACAGCAAGCTTAACGATAACGTAGCCGGGGAACATTTTTCTCTCGACTTCAACTGTTTTGTCATCTCTGACCTCAACAACCTTTTCAAGAGGAATGCACACGCCCAGGATTTTATCGTGCATCTTGCGGTTTTCAACGAATTTTTCGATATTCTCCGCAACCTTATTCTCATAACCTGAATAAGTGTGGATTATATACCATCTTGCTTCAGCAGCCATTGTAAACCTCCGAAAATACTTGATTTTTTAGTAGTGCTCGGAATTATTCAGCCGTGTCAGCTTTTTTGGATTCGTCTTTTGAATCCTTTTCCTCGTCAGCAGCATCTTCCTTGTCTTCTTTTTCGGTAGGAGCTTCTGTTGTAGCTTCTGTGTGTGATGCTATCTCGTTAACTCCGGTGATTGCGCCGGAAACAGCAAAGTCAATAAGCCAGATACCTGCACCGATAACAAGGATTGCAGCAAGTACGATACCGGTGCTTTTGATTACCATCTTACGACCGGGCCAAACAATTTTCTTTGTTTCGCCTCTGAGGTCTTTAAAGAAGCGGGCAATACCTTTACCGATACGCTTGGGTGAAAATCTGGAAGGCTCTTTTTTCTCCTTCTTTGCGGACTTTGCAGCGTCAGAGGCATTTTCTTTAGCGACAATTTTTTTCTCGTCTGCCATTACGCTACCTCCTTACTTTGTCTCTCTGTGGAGAGTGTGTTTCTTGCAGAATCTGCAGTACTTTTTCATCTCCAACCTGTCAGGGTTGTTCTTTTTTTCCTTCATAGTGTTGTAATTACGCTGTTTACATTCTGTGCAGGAAAGTGTGATTTTTACTCTCATTAACGGCACCTCCAATTTTTGATTAGCCTCCCTCTCGCCGGTGAACGGAGCGTATCCCCGAACTTGCCGAATCAGATTCTTTCGATGTGCTAAAATCAGGGCACAAAAAAAGAACCCTCTTTGAGAGGTACAGGCATTATAGCACAGGCTTTTCCGATTGTCAATAGAATTGAAAATATTTTTTCGTAATCGCCAAAACCCTTTACAGCACAAATAATATCACAAACGAAAAAAAGCAATCATTTGTGCCGTTAATATATAAATTGTATAACTTTTTTTAATTTATATATTGGCATATCGAAAAATTTGTTCTATAATGTGTTTATTATACATTATAATAAGGGGGTATGCTGTTTTGGGTAGCAAATACTCTGTTCAGCTTGATAAAGTCATAAAAGCGCACAGCTTCGAAGTTATTTACCTTCCCGACAAGCCCGCAGAAGAGCTGGTCATACGTTCACAGGACGTTACAAGACCGGGTCTTATGTTTGCCGGCTATGAAAAACACTTCGACAGAGAGCGTGTAGAATTCATCGGTCTTGCCGAAATGGATTATTTAAGAGAGCTTGACGAAGCAACTCAACGTGAGAGATTAGATTTATTCTTCAGCTATAAGCCTGCCGCCGCCGTCATTACCCGAGGAATTGAAATCCCCGAGCTGATGGTGGAATATGCAAGAAAGCATGAGGTTCCGCTTCTCAAAAGCAACGAGGTAACCTCACAGATAATGGCAACGCTGATTTCATATCTCGGCACAGAGCTTGCAGAACGCATTACTCGCCACGGTGTTATGGTTGAGGTTTACGGTGAAGGTATTCTCATTCTTGGCGACAGCGGTGTCGGTAAAAGCGAAACTGCTGTTGAGCTCATAAAGCGTGGTCACCGTCTTATTGCAGACGATGCCGTTGAAATCAAGCGTGTTTCTTCAAAAACACTTGTTGGTTCAGCACCCGATAACATACGACATTTCATTGAGCTCCGAGGCATCGGTATTGTAAACGCACGAAACATCTTCGGTGTCGGTTCTGTTAAGCTCACAGAAAAAATCGATATGGTAATCCAGCTTGAGCATTGGGACAGCGAAAAGGTTTACGACCGTCTTGGTCTTGAGGATGAATACACTGAAATCCTCGGTATAAACATCCCCTCAACAACTGTACCCGTAAAGCCCGGTAGAAACCTTGCTATCATCATCGAAATCGCCGCTATGAACAACCGCCAGAAAAAGCTCGGCTACAATGCGGCAAAGGAACTTATGCAACAACTCGGAATGGGTGAATTTTAATAATCAAAGGAGAAATAATTATGTACAGAATTGGTGTAGATTTAGGCGGAACAAATATCGCAACAGGCGTTATTGACGAAAACTATAAAATAGTTGGCAGAGGCAAGGTTAAAACTCGCGCTCCCCGCCCTGCAGAAGAAATATTCGATTCCATTAAAGAAGCTGTTGATATGGCTATTGCGGATGCCGGTATTTCTTATGATGAAATCAAATCAGTAGGCATCGGCACCCCCGGCTCAGTTAACAAGGATACCGGCGCAATTGAATTTTCAAACAACCTTAAATTTCACAACGTGCCTGCAAAACAAATGCTTGAGGAAAGGCTCGGCAAGCCCGTTTACCTTGAAAACGACGCAAATGCAGCCGCTCTCGGCGAAGCAGTCGCAGGCTGTGGTAACGGCGTTAAAAACTTTGTTGCGGTAACTCTCGGCACAGGCGTAGGCAGCGGTATCATCATCGACGGCAAAATTTATCGCGGCAGCAACTACTGCGGCGGCGAAATGGGTCATATGGTCATTAACGTTGACGGCATCCCCTGCAACTGTGGCAGAAAGGGCTGCTGGGAAAAATACGCTTCTGCAACAGCTCTTGTTTCACAGGCTGTTGAAGCAATGGAAGGCAACCGTGACAGCCTTTTGTGGGAAACCTGCAAGGGCGACCTCAACAAGGTTGACGGCAGATCTATTTTCGAAGCTCTTGACAAGGGTGACGCTATAGCAAAGGCTGTTGTTGACAGATACCTTTACTACGTATCAATCGGTCTTGCAAACGTCATCAACGCACTTCAGCCCGAAATTGTTTGCATCGGCGGCGGCATCAGCGGTCAGGGTGAAAAAATTCTTCAACCTATCCGTGACGTTGTTAAAGCTGAGCGTTACAGCGTTTATGCAGACAAACAGGCTACACTCCTCCCCGCTGCTCTCGGAAATGACGCAGGCATAATCGGTGCAGCATTACTTGACGAATGACGGTGATTAACATAAACAACGCTAATCTTTTCTCAGATATTGCAAATAAGGCATCCGCTCTGGGCTGTAGAGTAAGTGTGAACGAAGCACTTTCTTCGCACACCTCCTTCAAAACAGGGGGTATCTGCCCTATAATGATAGAGCCGACCGCGGTTTCTCAGTTGTCACCCCTTTTGCTTTTAATCAAGGATTCCGGGTTGCCCTACATTATTCTCGGCAATGGCACAAATGTGTTGGCTCCCGACGAGGGACTTGACAAAATTGTCATAAAAATCGGCGATGCTATGGCACAGATAACTCTCGGAGATGACGGTGTCATTACTTGCTCCGCAGGAACAAAGCTCGTGACCCTTTGCAAATTCGCATTAGAAAACTCTCTCAGCGGTCTTGAGTTTGCATACGGTATCCCCGGAACCTGTGGCGGTGCAGTTTATATGAATGCGGGGGCATACGGTGGCGAAATTAAAGATGTGCTCACTCACGTAACACACATCACACCGGAGCTTGAAACAGTCACCATCCCCGCAAGCGAAGCCGATTTATCATACAGGCATTCCGCATATAAAACAAACGGTTGTATTATTTCAGAAATAAAAATACAGCTCAAGAAAGCAGACAAAGCCGATATAAAAAATGCTATGGACGATTTTCTAAACAGAAGAAAGACAAAGCAACCCCTTGAATACCCCAGTGCGGGTAGCACCTTCAAGCGACCCGAGGGTTATTTTGCAGGCGCTCTTATCGAGCAATGCAGCCTTAAAGGCAAATCAATCGGCGGTGCCCAGGTCAGCGAAAAACACGCAGGCTTTGTTATCAACAAGGGCGGTGCAACATCCGACGATATTCTGGAGCTTATTGATTTCATACAAAAAACAGTCGAAACCCAAACCGGTGTTCTTCTTGAGCCGGAAGTTATAGTATTGAGGTAATTATGTCATTTTCCACAGATGTTAAAGAAGAACTCACCAAGGTTATACCCTCTGCCTGTTGCGCAAAGGCAGAGGCCTTCGGTATGCTTCTTTTCGGCAGGGCATTCAACCTGAGAGAAATCTCGTTGATGACCGAAACAAAATGTGTTGCCGAGCACTACGCGGCAGGCATACGTGATTTAACGGGTATTACCCCGACAACCATCGAAACGAAGGCGGGTAACTATAAAATAACCGTGCCGGACCGTGCAGACAGGCTCAAAATCCTTGAGTTTTTCGGCTACACCGGAAAGGAGCTTGTTCTCAGAATAAACCTTTCAAATCTTGAGCAAAGCAACGATGATTGCTGTTCACGTGCATTTATAAGAGGTGCTTTTCTCGTTTGTGGCAGCATTACCGACCCCACAAAGGATTATCACATTGAATTCAGCGTTCAGAAGGCAAAGCTTTGCGATGACCTTATGCAGGTTATTGAAGACATCGGCTTGCCCTCAAAGCGCTTATTGCGTAACAACAGCTACATTGTCTATAGCAAGGTAGCAGAAGCAATAGAGAACTTCATCGGTATAATGGGTGCAGACAGTGCTTTTCTTCAGGTTATGCAAACCCGTGCAGAAAAGGATTTAAAAAACCGAATCAACCGCCGTGCAAACTTTGAAAACGCCAACCTTGCAAGGTCTGTTGCCGCCGCCCTGAAGCAATCTGAGGTTATTGAAGAAATTCTTCAGAAAATCAGATTAGAGGATATGACAGAGGACCTTGCTCAGCTTTGCACACTCAGACTCGAAAACCCTGATTTATCTCTTGATGAAATCGGCAAGGCTATGAACCCGCCGCTTTCACGTTCAGCCGTGAGCAGAAGATTCAAAAAGCTGGAAAGCATCGCCGCGGAGTTAAAAAGCAAATGAAAGAATTTATAATAAACAAAAACGACGCAGGTCAGCGACTTGATAAATACATCTCAAAATCCGTGCCGTTGTTACCCCAATCGCTGATGTATAAATACATACGAAGCAAGCGCATTAAGGTAAATAACAAGCGAAGTGAGATATCCTATCGTCTTTGCGAAAACGACGTTGTGGCAATGTATATCAATGACGAGTTTTTCGAAAAAGCCACGCCCAGATATGATTTTCTCAATGCGGGTAAAAGTATTAATATAGTATATGAGGATGAAAACATACTTCTTATAGACAAACCCACCGGAATCCTCTCTCACCCGGATGAGGGCAACTACACCGACACGGCAATAACACGTGTGAAGCGTTACCTTTATGAAAAAGGTGAATATGACCCGGAAAAAGAAGCATCCTTTGCCCCCGCGCTTGTCAACAGAATTGACAGAAACACGTCAGGCATAATAATTGCGGCAAAAAACGCCGAAAGTCTTCGTGTGCTCAACGAAAAACTGAAAAACCGTGAGATCCACAAGTTTTATCTTTGCGTTGCAATAGGTAAATTAAAAAAGCCATGCGGTATAATCGAGGGCTTTCTCGAAAAAAACGAGAAGCAGAACCGTGTTTATATCAGCGAGAAATCAACCGACAAATCAAAAGCAATCGCCACAAAATACAACGTGCTTGATTACAAGGGCGGTCTTTCCTTAGTAGAGGTTGAGCTTCTCACGGGAAGAACTCACCAGATTCGTGCATCATTTTCCCACCTTGGAAACCCGCTTCTCGGCGACGGTAAATACGGCACAAACGCCAAAAACAAGGAATTCGGCGGTTACAAAAAACAATTTCTGTATTCATACAAATTGCAATTTGATTTTAAAACCGATGCAGGAATCTTGAATTATCTGAACAAAAAATCCTTCGAGGTTGAAAACGTATGGTTTAAAACCGCTTTCTATGAAGGGACAATATAACAAAAAGCTCCGCAAGTTTTACCTTGCGGAGCTTAAATATTTTATAATTCTTTTTCTTCTTTGATTTCAATGTCTTCAACTTTTATTTCATTTTTTGTTCTGGGTTTCTTTGTGTAACCGAGTTTAAAGAAGAACACGGGGAACAACGCTGTTGCAATCATAACGGGAATTGTGATGTAAAGTGTTGCATCCTTCACCAATAAGAAATACATATAAATGGGGCCGTTTATAAACCGGTACGTTTCTGCAGTATCGGGTCTGAAGAGCGAAACCATACCAATTATCAGCAACACCACATTGGCAACCAACAACGTTACAAGAACGAAATTTTTGTTACCCTTGCCTTTACGAAGCCTGCCCGCAATGTAATACAAAAGCAAGCTTGCAAGATACGTAGATATAAGCACAATCCAATAAAAAACTCCGCTGTATCTGTTTTCGAAATCAAATGAGGGTGAATAATAAGTGTGGTTATATACAAAACACATTGCTATATGAATAATCACCGCAAACAGAACCGAAGCTAAACTTTGTCTGATTACTTTCATAGAAAAACCTACTTCACAGTAAAATACGTCTGTTAAAGTATAATACCACATTTTTGTTTTTTATACAAGTTTTTTCAAAAAATGTTGATTTTTATTAGTTTTTGCCCACCAATAACGGCTTCACAGATTTTAATATTTCGCCAACCTCTTTTGAAGAAAATATTTTCATAAGATTGTTGTTGATAGCGGTCTTTGTCTTATATTTGTTTACTACATCTGCAATTTCATTTGCTTTTTCTGCAAATTTCGGGGCATATTCTGCAACGCTTTGCACGGTTGCCTCAACCTTTTCTTTTGCGGCTGTTGCATTTGCAGTTGTTTTGCAGGATGCCAAATCTGATTTTCTGCTGATTTTTTTACCAAAGCCTTTAAGGTAAGAAACAGCCGCATCAAAGCCGCCGTCATTGCTTACCACGTAAAATTCTTCGTCCGGCAACTCAGAGCTGAGCTTCCCAAGACAAGCTACAATCTGAAAATCAACAGCATTTTTTGTTGACTCTTTCACACAAACAAATTCTTTTTGCATTTTTGAGCTGCAGTACTTTGCAAGAACCTTTATTGATACCGTGGAATTTTCTTTATAAAACACAATAACCCTGTCTTTTGAAGATAAATTATCCAACCCTTTGAAGCCTTTGTTGCCTATATTTTCAAGATCTATAAGTGCTATCATAATTTTCACCTCAAGTTTAATATACCATAAACAATTATAACTTGCAAGATATTACTGCTTGTGACTCAGACACTTCACCGCGTACATAGTACGCAAGTTCGGGTATAAAAAAACAGAGACCCATTAGAGTCTCTGTTAAGAGTTTTTGTTTGTAGTGTGCAGATTTTTTGTTTTAGATGCCCCGCCGCGTACAAAGGTACGCAAGTTCGGGCAGATAAAACGGAAAAGATGTGCACTACGGACAAAAAATTAGTCTGCTGTGTAGGGAAGAAGGGCAATACTTCTTGCTCTCTTAATAGCAGTAGTAAGCTCTCTCTGATGGTAAGCACAAGTACCTGTTACACGGCGAGGAAGAATCTTCGCTCTGTCAGATGTGTAACGTCTGAGCTTTTCAGTATCTTTATAGTCGATTTTTTCAACCTTCTCAACACAGAAAGCGCAAACTTTTTTGCGGCCTCTTCTGTTGGGACGGCGATCATTTTTCTCGTATGCCATAATACAAATTACCTCCTGTTAGAATCAGAACGGCAAGTCGTCATCGTCAGCCATTGCTGCGAAATCATCTGCGCTGCCGTTAGCGAAAGACGGTGCAGCAGCGGTTGCAACATTTGCGCCGCCGTTTGAGGATTCGTTTTTAGAACCGCAGAAGCTTACATTGTCAGCGCTGACCTCGAATGTGTAGCGTTTAACGCCATCTTTTTCATAGGAGCCTGTCTGGATTGAACCCTGAACGGCAATCATTGAGCCCTTTGAAAAATATTTTGAAACAAACTCAGCGGTCTGTCTCCATGCAATAACATTAATAAAGTCTGCCTTTCTCTCTTCGCCGGCTTTAACATAGCCACGGTCAACCGCAACTGTGAATCTTGTAACTGAAATTCCGTTAGGGGTCTGGCGAAGCTCGGGATCTGCTGTAAGTCTGCCCATTATAACTGCACAGTTAAGCATCTTTCACACCTCTTATTTTTTAATAATACTCTTTGCAAGAACGCCTTCAGTGATGTTGAGAACACGCATAAGCTCTGCGGGATATGCTGCATCACAAGAATGGTTGTAAAGCACATAGTAGCCGTATTCTTCATCGTCGATAAGGTATGCAAGCTTACGCTTACCCCATTCATCAACGCTGTCAACTGCACCGTGCTCAGCCATCATCGCCTGGAATTTTGCTGCAAGCTCTTTTGCTGCCTCTTCGCCGTTTGCGAGAGAATAGACGATAATTGTTTCGTAGTTTGACATCGTTTGCACCTCCTTATGGACTCCGGCTCCCATTAACTTATTTGAGAGCAAGGAAATTTTATGTGTGGACATTCCACGACAGTTACGGATTATAACATCTTTTCCACCACAAGTCAAGCACAATTTAAAAAACTCTTGACTTTATCAACAAATTGAATATAATACTATTGTATATATTAACAATGACTGTGATGCAAGATGGTTTACTGATACGGCATTCAGAGAGGAAACGGTTGCTGAAAGTTTCTTGTCGCCTTTAAGCCTGCTGCTTGCGGAGTCTTACTGAAAACAGTACGTTGGTGGGCGTTAACCACCAAAAATGAGTGGTGCGTTTTGCACAATTCGGGTGGTACCGCGGTTTTTCCGTCCCGTGTTGGTGTGAACGTGCTTTTTTATTTTATTCAAAAGCCGGCTACATCAACACCAACGCAGTTCCCGAGCTTGCCACCATCAGCTTACAACTATTATGAACGGAGTGAATAATTCAATGGAATGGACAGGACTTAACGAATTAAGAGAAAAATATCTTAAATTCTTCGAATCAAAAGACCATCTGAGGCTTCCCAGCTTCCCCCTCGTGCCGCAGGGTGACAAGAGCATTCTTCTCATCAATGCAGGTATGACACCTATGAAGAAATATTTCACAGGTGAAGAAACTCCCCCCAGAAAGAGGGTTACAACCTGCCAGAAATGTATCCGCACACCCGATATTGAAAGAGTCGGCATCACCGCACGTCACGGAACATATTTCGAAATGCTCGGCAACTTCTCTTTCGGTGATTATTTCAAAAAAGAGGTTATTCCGTGGGCTTGGGAATTCTGTACTCAGGTTATGGAAATGGACCCCGAAAAAATCTATTGCAGCGTTTATCTTGAGGATGACGAGGCTTATGATATCTGGACAAAAGATGTTGGCGTAAAGCCTGACCATATGGTGCGCTTCGGCAAAGAAGACAACTTTTGGGAGCACGGCCAGGGTCCCTGCGGTCCCTGCTCGGAGCTTTACTATGACCGTGGCGAAAAATACGGCTGCGGCAGCCCCGATTGCAAGGTCGGTTGCGAATGTGACCGCTACGTTGAATTCTGGAACCTTGTTTTCACACAGTTTGAAAACGACGGCAAAAACAACTACACTCCCCTTGCAAAGCCCAACATCGACACAGGTATGGGTCTTGAAAGACTTGCTTGCATCGCTCAGGACGTTAACAACATCTTCGAGGTTGACACAGTTCAGAACATTATGAAGCACATAATGGAAATTGCGGGTGTCAAATACCACGAAAATGAAAAGAGTGACATTTCTCTTCGTGTTATCACAGACCACATCCGTTCAACAACCTTTATGATTGGCGACGGTGTTATCCCCTCAAACGTTGGCAGAGGCTACGTTCTTCGCCGCCTTCTCAGAAGAGCCGCACGTCACGGCAGACTTCTCGGCATTGACAGACCCTTCCTTGCTGAGGTTTGCGAAACAGTAATTAAAGAAAATGAAAATGCATACCCCGGTCTTCGTGAAAAGCAGGATTACATCATCAAGGTTATTTCAATGGAGGAAAACAGCTTCTACAAAACCATTGACAGCGGTCTTGAGCTTCTTAACGATATGATAAAAAAGACTGAGGGCAACGTTCTCTCAGGTGCAGATGCCTTCAAGCTTCAGGATACCTACGGCTTCCCCATTGACCTTACACGTGAAATTGCAGAAGAAAACGGTATGACCGTTAACAACGAGGAATTCGAAAAATATCTTGCAGATGCAAAGGCACTTGCAAAATCCTCACGCAAGGTTGCAGGCACAGAGGGTTGGAAATCCTCCGACATTTCTTTCAAGGAGTGTGACGCAACTCAGTTCACCGGCTATTGTGTAACAGAGCAAGAGGGCAAGGTTCTTGCAATCGCCGCAAACGGCGAAAAGGTTGACTTCATCGGCATTGACACCGATGCTGTTATAGTTCTTGACAAATCCGCATTCTACGCTGAAAGCGGCGGCCAGGTTGGTGACACAGGTACGCTCACAGTTAACGGCTCCGTTTTCACAGTTACAAACACAACAAAAACAGCAGAGGGTGTAATTCTTCACCACGGCACACTTACCGAGGGTGATGCAATTAACCTTGGCGACATCGTAAAGGGTGAGGTTGACAAAAACCGCCGTGAGGCTATTATGAGAAACCACACCGCCGCTCACCTTCTTCAGGCGGCTCTGCGTGAAGCTCTGGGCACTCATGTTGAGCAGGCAGGTCAGCTCGTTAATGACAATGCTGTTCGTTTTGACTTCTCACACTTCTCTGCACTCACAGCGGACGAAATCGTTAAAATCGAAAACAGAGTTAATGAAATCATTCTTTCTGCGCTTCCCGTTGTTACCGAGGAAATGAGCATTGATGACGCAAAGAAAAAAGGCGCAATGGCTCTTTTCGGCGAAAAATACGGTGACACGGTTCGTGTCGTTTCCGCAGGCGATTTCTCAACAGAGCTTTGCGGCGGTACACACGTTAAAAACACAGGCAACATCGGTCTTTTCAGAATTGTTTCTGAATCCTCTGTTGCCGCAGGTGTCAGAAGAATTGAAGGCGTAACGGGTCTTGGCGTTCTTAAACACCTTGACAAACAGGAAAAGCTCATTCACGACACAGCAAACGCTCTCAAGCTTGCAAACGTAAACGACCTTTGCAGCAAGGCTGCCGCCGTTGCCGCTGAGCTTAAAGAAAAAGAAAAAGAGCTTGCAGACCTCAAGGCAGAAATTGCGAAAGCAAAGGCAGGCGAGCTTTTCGACAGCTTTGTTGAGATAAACGGTGTTAAGCTCATCACTGCTCCCCTTGGCGAAGCAGATTCAAAGGAGCTTCGCTCAATGCTCGACTCGTCAAAGGACAAGGGCGACGATATTATCGTTATACTTGCCGCCGAGCAAAACGAAAAAGGCACCTGCTCATTCGGTTGCTTCTGCGGTAAATCTGCAATCGCAAAGGGTGCGCACGCAGGCAACATTGTAAGAGAGGTTGCAAAGGTTGCAGGCGGTGCAGGTGGCGGCAAGCCCGACTCTGCTATGGCAGGCGGTAAGGAAATCGCAAAAATCCCCGATGCACTCAAGGCTGCAGAAGAGATTGTAAAAACTTTCGTTAAATAAGGAGTTTTAACTATGGATTGCATTTTTTGTAAAATCGCTAACGGCGAAATCCCTGCAACAAAGGTTTATGAGGATAATACGGTTGTTGCTTTCAACGACCTTGAGCCACAGGCTCCCACGCACATTCTTGTTATCCCCAAATGCCACATTTCCTCTGCCGCAGAGGTTAATGAAGAAAACAGCGCTGTAATAGCCCACATTTTCGAGGTTATTGCAAAGCTTTCAAAGGACCTTGGCATGGCAGACGGTTTCCGTGTTGTTAACAACTGCGGTGACTGCGCAGGCCAGACCGTTAAGCACATCCATTTCCATCTTATGGCAGGCAGAGAATTCACCTGGCCCGCCGGCTGATCTGAGGTTTAGAAAATGAAAAGACCGATGCTCGTTTCAGGAACAGTAATGCTGTTGTCCTGTGCCGTTTTTATGATATACGGCACAAATGCGGCAATACCTTTACTTGTTCTTAGTGCATCGGTCTTTGTTTTATACCTCATAAAGCCCTTGGGGCTACGAAAAAAGCTTGTTATCCCAACAATTTGTATATCAATCCTTCTCAGCAGTTTATCCTTTATTTGCTACAACGAAGCAAAGGTAAAGCCCGCCCTTGATTATGCAGGCTACGAGTCACACATCACGGGCAAGGTTATTGACGTGCCAACCGCCATAAACGACACCACCTCAAGTCTTACTGTAAAAACTCACAGAATAGACGAGAACAGGTTCACAACAAAAATCACCGTTTATACCTCAAGAGAAGTCGCCGAAAGCATTGAGCCCTTTGACTTTATTTCTCTTGAAGATGCATTTATAACAGTTGCTCTTAACGAAAATAACGATGTAAGCATCAACACTTTCAGCGATAATACTGTTCTTGAGGCTGATGCTCAGAGCGTTGACATTCTTTATTCCTGTGAAAAAACGCCCTATTATTACTGTTTAAAACTGCGACAGATTTTGTGCGAGCAAACCGACAAATATCTTTTAGAAAATGAATCGGGCTTGCTTCTGGGGATGCTTTTCGGCGACAAAGCACAGCTCGATTATGAAACAACAGCCAATTTCAGAAACGCAGGCATTTCACATTTGCTTGCAGTTTCCGGTCTTCACACCTCCTTGTGGTGCGGGGTGATTATTGCACTTTTAAAATTACTGCGAATAAAAGAAAAAGCAAGAAATATAATCTGTATCCTTTTCCTTGGCGGCTTCTGTATAATCTCTGCCTTTACCCCATCTGTTTTGAGGGCATCCTTGATGACTCTTGTTATGCTCTCTGCCCCGTTTTTCTCCCGTCGGCAGGATTCGTTGAATTCTTTGGGGCTTGCTGTTGCGGTGCTTCTTTTAAACAATCCATACATAATTCTTTCGCTGAGCTTCCAGCTTTCGGCAAGTGCAACGCTCGGTGTTATTTTCTCACAACACGCTGTGAGAAAAATCACCTTCCCCATAAAGGAATCAAAATCCAATGTTTTTAAACGCTTCGCAAACTATCTCTGTGAAAGTGTAGCAGTCAGCTTCTTTGCGGGTCTTTTTACGCTCCCGTTTTCAACCATTTATTTCGGTGTGTTCAGCCTTGTTGCACCATTTGCAAATCTCGTTTGTGTGAAGCCCGCATTCTGGAGTATGCTATCAGGCTTCTTCTCCACCATCTTTTCGTTTATACCGCTTCAATCTCTGAAGCCCGTTGTAATTTTTCTTTTTGATATAACCGCGTTTCTATTAAACGGCGTTATGGCTCTTGCAAAGCTTTGCTCGGGCTTTAAATTCTCGACTATACCGGTTTACAAAGAAAGCCTCATTCTTTCAGCAATAATTATTTCGTTATTCTTTGTATTCAGAAGGCTTTTCAAAAAGAAAAAAACGGTAACAAAAGCTGTTGCCGTTCTTTGCTCTGCTTGTGCCGTAACGAGTTTTGTTTTACCGCTCACGCCGAAATATGGCACAGAGCTTACCGTTTACGATGTTGGAAACGGCTTGAATTTCTCACTCAGAAGCGGTCTTGATTTATGTTATTTTAATTGCGGTGCCGACGAAACCGATGCAGACACCTCCGATTTTTGCGTTGCCACAAGCCAGACTCTGAACCTTCTTTACATATCACGCTATGGCAAATGCAACACCTATTCAGAGGATATGCTTATGCACTCCCCCGAAACAACCGTTACCACCGACTACGTAAAATCCGCTTTTCTCAGAAATGATATAGCCTTACCCGAAAACACAATAATTACCGATGAAATTAACTATCAGCTGAATAATAAAATAAATATTCAAACTTTTAACACATATCGCAATAATTATGTTATAATGAATGTGTATAGTGAAAAAATCCTTGCTTTCAGCGGTAGCGAGAAAAAGCTTTCAGAGCTTTTCGACTCAATCGGCACACCCGACATACTTATTCTTTACGGTGATTTACCCGAAGAACTACCTAAAAAGGTCAGCACGCTTATAATCAGCAAGGATTCAACTCTAATAACAGATACCAACGCAAAAAAGCTGAAGCAATTTTGTGACGAGTATCTGACAACCTGCGAAAAGGGGGATATCTCATGGCATTTTTAAATGAAGATACTCTTAAAAAACAAATAAAATCCGGTGAGTTTTCCCGTGTATATATGATTTACGGCAACGAGGGCTACCTCAAGCAATTTTACGCTAACCAAATTTGTTCAAGGGCTGTTAACCCCGATTTTGCCGACTTCAATCTTAAAAAGCTTGACGGCAAGGAAACGTCATTGAACGAAATATACGATTGTGTTTCCACCTTCCCGATGATGGACGAGTTCACCTGCACCCTTGTGCACGATTTTCCTCTGAACAGCTTTGTCAGCGAGCGTGGCAAGCTGGATGAAGATTTTCAGAACGTTTTGTCTGACATACCCGAAACCAGCATTCTTGTTTTCTGGATGGATACCCTTGAGGTGGATGAAAAGAAAAACAAGTGGCCCCATATCATCAAGTTTATTGATTTCGTCGGCGCCTGTGCACAAATAGACAAGCGCACACGCTCCGCCCTTGAAAAGCTTCTTGTTTCTTCGGCTGCAAAAAAGGATTGCGTTCTTCCGAAAGACGTTGCAGCATACATAATAAACCTTGTCGGCGAGGATATGAGCACGCTTCAGAACGAGCTGAACAAGGTTTGCGCCTTTGTGGGCAGCGGCAGCATCACAAAAAAAGATGTGGATGAAACCGTTGTCGTTTCCGTTGAGGCAAAAATATTCCAGCTTTCAAGGATGATAACGAAAGGCGAAGCAGACAATGCTTTTGAAACACTCGCAAACCTTTTCAAGCTTCGTGAAGAGCCCGTTGTTATTCTAGGCGTGCTTTCAAAAGCGTTTGTTGATATGTACCGCGTAAAAGCCTGCAAGGAAAAGGGCGAATCCTATACTCTTCTGGGCTCGGCTTTCGGAAACACCTATAAAAACAAAGGCTTTTTGCTTGACAATGCCGCAAGAGACGGCTCAGGCTACACCCTGACACAGTTAAAATCCGCTTTATTGATTCTTTCTGAAACAGACCGACGAATGAAATCAACAGGCGAAGACAGCAAAATCCTTCTTGAAGAGCTCATTTTAAGGTTGTTGAGAATCTGATGATTAAAATTGACAGAGTAGTTATTGTTGAGGGTAAATATGATAAAATAAAGCTCTCATCTATTCTTGATGCCGTTATAATCGAAACCGACGGCTTCGGGATATTTAACAATAAAGAAAAACAGGCGCTCATAAGAAAGCTTGCCGAAACGAAGGGTATTCTTATTCTTACCGACAGCGACTCTGCAGGCTTTGTTATACGTTCTTTTATAAAGGGCATTGTGCCCGCAGAGCACATAAAGCACGCATATATCCCCGACATTTTCGGCAAAGAAAAAAGAAAAACCGAGTATTCTAAAGAGGGTAAGCTTGGTGTTGAGGGCATAAAGCCCGAAATCATAATTGACGCCCTTGAAAAAGCGGGCGTTTTCTGCGAAGAAACCTGCGATAGAGAAAAGCGGGAAATCACAAAGCTTGATTTGTTTGAAGACGGTTTATCCGGCAGGGCAGACAGCTCACAGATGCGGAAAAAATTACTGAAGCACCTTGGGCTTCCCGAAAGAATAACATCAAATGCACTTGTTCAGATATTGAACACCTTTTTATCATTTGAAGACTATAAAAAAGCGATTGAGGAAATAAAACAAAATGGTCCAAAAGAATGACGAATTCAAACTTAAAATAACAGGCTACACCTCTGAGGGTGGCGGCGTTGGTAAATTCGACGGTCAGGCAATTTTCGTCGAAAACACCGCTGTGGGCGACGAAGTTCTTTGCCACGTAATAAAGGCAAAGAAAACATACGCCGTTGGAAAAGCCATAAAAATAATAAAGCCATCAAAGGATAGAATCGAACCACAATGCGACGCCTTCAGAAGCTGTGGCGGTTGCTCCTTTGGCCACATAAAATACGAGGCGGAGCTTGAATACAAGGCTCAAAAGGTAAAAGATGCTTTTGAAAGAATCGGCGGTCTTTCACCGGAGTTCAAGCCCATTGTTGCCTCACCCGAAACAGCTCGCTACCGCAACAAGGCGCAATACCCCGTAAGGCGTGAAAACGGCATTCTCAGCATCGGCTTTTATGCTAAAAAAAGCCACCGTGTAATTGATGGTGGCGACTGTCTTCTGCAGCCCGAGGAGTTTACAGAAATTATAGATATTTTCAAAGCCTGGATAAATGAAAACAGCATAACAGTTTATAACGAAGAAATCGGCATCGGTCTTCTTCGCCACATTTACCTGCGAAAAGCATTTGCAACAGGTGAGATTATGGTCTGCGCCGTAATAAACGGCACCACGCTCCCCCACTGCGACTCACTTTTAGAAAAGCTTTCTTCTGTTGATGGATTCAAAACACTTGTTGCAAACATAAACAGAGAAAAAACAAACGTTGTTCTGGGCGAAAAATGCATAAACATTTACGGTGACGGCTACATTACCGACATTCTTTGCGGTGTAAAAATCAAGCTTTCACCCCTCTCATTTTACCAGGTAAACAGAAACGGCGCCGAGCTTCTTTACAAAAAAGCCGCCGAATATGCTGCACCCACCACCGAGCAAACAATTCTTGACCTTTATTGCGGCACGGGCACAATCGGTCTTTCAATGGCAAATTCTGTTAAGGAATTGATCGGCGTTGAAATCATACCCGAAGCTATTGAAGACGCAAGGGTGAACGCTCAGCTCAACAACATCACCAATGCCCGTTTCATCTGCGGTGATGCAAGCGTTGCGGCAGAAGAGCTTAAAAACGAGGGTATCAAGCCCGACACGGTTATTCTCGACCCGCCAAGAAAGGGCTGTGCCGAGGAGCTTTTGAAAACCGTTTCACAAATTAACCCCCAAAAAATCGTTTATGTTTCATGCGACCCGGCAACCCTCGCCAGAGATTGTGCAAGACTTCTGGATTTGGGTTATAAGGTAAAGGAAGTTACTCCGGTTGATATGTTCCCAAGAACACACCACGTAGAATCCGTCGCTTTATTAGATAAGAAAGGAATATAATTATGGTACAAGGTCTTACACGCCGTGAGCGTGAAATCACAGATTTAGCAGAAATAGTTAAAATACTCGAGAAAGAAAATATTATACATATTGGTCTTGTTGATGGTGACGAGCCATACGTTGTGCCGATGAACTACGGCTTCACAATGATTGACGGCAAGCTCACCCTTTACCTTCACGGTGCAACAGAGGGCAAAAAGCTGGACTTAATGAGAGCAAACCCCAAGGTTTTTTTCTCTGTTGAGAGCGATGTAACCGCTTTTTCAGGTAGCGTCGCCTGCCAATACGGCACCTCATACTCCTCGGTTATGGGGAAGGGCATCGCAGAAATTCTTGAAAATCCGCAAGATAAGATGACAGGGCTTTCTATATTTATGAAATCACAGACAGGGCTTGATTTTGAATTTAACGAAAGAATGGTCAGCGCCGTTGCAGTTATAAAAATTGATGTCAGCGAATACACCGCAAAGCACAGACCGCTCCCGATACAGAATCAGAAGCAAATGGAAAAATAAACAAAAATAAAACTCCGTAGGATAATCCTACGGAGTTTTTATTTATTATTTTTTGATTGATTTTGCCTTGATGATGCTGTCGTCAGAAGCCTTGAAGTTGATTTTCACCTTGTCACCAACGTTAAGGATAACAACAGAATTGTCATCAGTCGCCGCCATTGTGTAATAAACAGGCTTGCCGTCAAGAGCGATGTAGTAAACGCTGTTGCCGTCAACTACCGCTGTGCGGATATCGCTGATTGTACCGCTGACTGTTTTGAGCTCTGCCTTGTTGTCGTTTTCGCTGTCACTATCAGCACCGCCCAATGAATCGGGAAGAACAGCGTTATAGTTGATTTTAAGAGTGCGCTTTGTGCTTGCTTTAACTCTGTCAACGTATGCTCTCAAGCAATCTTCAAGGTCGGGGTTTGCGTCATCCTCACTTCTGACAGCATCCTGAACACGCTCAACGCTAACCATTGCGTAGCTCTTAACAACGTCGCTGTCTTTAAGAGCCATAAAGTAGGTAGCTTCGCCGTCAATGTTGAGAAGAACGGGGAAGGTTGCCTGCCAGCCCTTATCGGAAACAACCGCCTGAGCAGAATCCTGAGCACCTGCTTCGGTTGTACCTGAAATTTTCTGGAAAACAGCTTCCTTGGTACGCTGGTTGATAATTGCAAAGCCTACGATTGAGTCGTCGTTTGTAACAGATGTAACACCTGTATAAAGCCAAACGTCATCGCCACTGGCAATGTAGCTTGAGCCTGTTGTCGTTGAAACAACTCCGCTCTGACCGATGTAGCCGTTAATGAAGCCACCTGAATATTTACCGTAGTAGTTATATTGCTGAACAAGGAGATCGTCGGAATAAATCTGGTCAATCCACTGAATCTCTTTGTTCTCTTTAACTTCGTCAATGCTGAATTCTTTAATGTTATTCTTATCGCAAGCGTCAACAAGAACAACCCCGATAACGTCTGTACCACCGATAAGACCGATTGTTTTATCGACACGTTCGCAAACCCACCATGGATGACCGTCTTCATCAATTTCAAGTGAAGGAGTACCATACATATATGTGGGGTTATAGAAGCGAAGCACACGGGAAAGCTTTTCGTTGAAGAATTCGCTTGTTGAAACCTGAATATTCTGAAGACCTAAATCTTCAAGAACAATCGCGTTTGCTTCCTGAGTGTACATATTAACAGCGAGGTATGCAGGGATACCGTCTTTGGTGTTTTTAAACCATTTGAAAACGTCGCCGTATTTAAGAGGGAAGATTCTGTAGGGATTACCCTTGTAGTTAACCTGTGTTGAATAAGTTTCGTCAATAACAAACTGTGAAACCCAGGCAGAAAGGTCACCAAGCTTTTTGTTTGCAAGGTTAAGTGCAACGTCCTTATCAATCATAGGAACGCTGCTGAAATCCTCAAGGCTTGTAATTGTTGTGATGCTCTTTTCATTCTCGCCGAAGTTCTCAGTCTTCACAGAAATAATTTCACTGTAATCTCTTGCACGGAAAAGTGCGGCAGAGGTGAGATAACCAACAAGAAGAATCAATGCAAAAACAAGTGCAATGATAAAGGGTATCTTTGACTGCTTCTTAACATAGGCGATATATTCGGGTTTTGCAAACGCCTTTGAAGTTATAAATGTTAAAACAACGTACAAAGCAAGGACAATACCGACGAAAATGTAAAAATCAATGCTTTTCAGGTTAATTGCAGGAAGCATAACGTAATATGCAATGCCACCGCCAACGAGGGTTAAAATGATGTTAATTATCATTTTTAAAACTTTTTTATCGGGAGGGATAACAACCTCTTTGGGTCTGCCTTTACCCGAAAAATCGACCTTGATAGGATCCATTTTGTCAACTCCTTAGAATTTTTAAAATATACTAGGCTATTATAAACTAAATACCCGCTAAATACAAGTATTAAATTATTAATAAACCGTCACTTCTTCAGCTTCCAGTTGCTTACCGAAGAATAAAGGGTGTCTCCCGCTCCCAGACCCTCAATGTTGGGATTCACGGAAACAATGGCTTTTTTGTAAAAAAGAGGTAAAAACGGAATGTTTGCACAAAAGTTTTCAACAAACGTTACCGTGTTTATATCATTGGCTTTATATGATGAATATTCTATAAACATTTCTTCATTTATGCCATAGCTGAGGTTACCGCCTTCCGAGAAAAATTCGCTCAAATCACAGTTTGGGGTAAGCTGTGCCTCGCCGATATAAAAGCTGTAATGTCCCTCTGCCAGCGCCGCCGTAAAATCCTCTGCGGTTTTCTTTTTTGTAATAGTAACTCCGAAGCCCAGCTTTTCGAGCTCTGCTTTAAAGCTTTCTGCAACAGTTACTTTATATTTGTTTTCGGTGCAGACGAGTATATTCACTCGCAGGGCAGAAACACCGTTGGTTCTCACTCCCTCACCGTTAAAGTCATCGTAGCCGTTACGTTCAAGAATACCGATAGACTTTTCAAGGTCACCCTCAACACCGATTATATCTATTTTGTCAAGCTCGCTGAAGCCTGCTTTGAAGGGTGTTACTGTTGCAGTTGCCTGACCAAGATAAGATGCTGCAGCAATATTTTTTCTGTTGATACCGATGTTTATTGCTTGACGCACCCAGGGTATCGAGGTAACCGTACCCGCCCACTGAGAGTTAACCCCCACATAAACCAGATTATCTGTTCCCACGGAAACGGTTTTGGAAGAAAGGTTCACGTATTCCTCGCTAAGGTCGTTTTTGTAAACGCTTATCTCATTTGCCTTAAAGGGATATACCGGACTTGTAATACCCGACATATCGTAAAGTGCAATCTGTTCGTTCCACGTGTCGTTATATTCACGGTGCTTTTTATTCACCGCTAAATACAACGCATCATCAAGCCTTGAGAGCAGATATTTACCTGTTCCGATATACTCATTTTTGATTTTCCTGGCAATGGGAAAATCCAAGGTATTCAATACCTGAACGTCTTCATTACTAAGAATAAACTCAACAGTATAGTTATCTGTTGCTTTGACAGACGTGATGTTTTTTAACTGGTTTTTATAATACGGGCTGCCTTGTGCTTTTTCAAAGCTTTCAACAACGTTTTTACTCGAAAAAATGCTGCCGTCGCTGAAAACAACTCCCTGAACAAGCTTAACAACTATCTTTTTGCCGTCAATTTCACTTGAGGATGCAAGAAGAGGCGTAGCAGCAGAGCTGTCTTTTGCAACAAAAAGGCTTTCGTAAAGAACGGGCAGAATATCCCTGTTTAAAGCACTTTTTGTTGTGTATGGGTTAAAATCCGCCGCACTTGTGAATGGCAGGGATATATCAGAATTCACCGTTGGAGTGGGCAAAACATATTGCTCAGTTGTTGTGGTATCCTCAGGTTTTTTATCGCCACAGGCAGAAAGAGTCAGCAACAATGCACATACAAGAATTATGCTTATGAATTTTTTCATTTAACATTTATCCTTTCTATGTTAATTGCTTTCCCTGTTTTTTCGTCAATATCAATCACACATCCGCACATTGAATATTCACCATCGCCGTTTTCAAACCGAACAGGTAAATTTGTTTTAAATTTTCTTATTGTCAGCTCCGGCTTTATGCCGAGAACAGATTGAACGGGACCCGTCATACCAACGTCGGTAATATATGCAGTGCCTTGGGGCAAAAGCTGTTCGTCCGCCGTCTGAACATGGGTGTGTGTGCCCAGAACAGCGGTAACTCTGCCGTCAAGGAAAAAGCCCATAGCACGTTTTTCCGCCGTGGCTTCAGCGTGAAAATCAACAATAACGGTTTTGCAACCGTCAGTTTCCGCAAGTGCCCTTTCCATCTCAGAAAACGGGTTGCCCAGAGGCTCCGAGTAAACTGTACCCTGCATATTTATAACTGCTATGCGGTATCTGCCCTTGTCAATAATCCCGACACCCCTGCCCGGAGCGGCAGAGGGGAAATTATACGGTCTTATAACCGGAACACTTCTGTCAAGATATTCTAAAAATTCAGGGCGTCTGAAGGTATGGTTGCCAAGAGTTATAAAATCCACACCGCTTGTAAAAAGCATTTCACAGGATTTTGGAGTTACACCGTTGCCCTGTGCGGAGTTTTCACCGTTTGCAATGCACACGTCAATGTTGTTTTTTCTTTTGAACTCGGGTAGCTTTTTAAAAAGAAAATCGCAGCCACCCTGCCCCACAACGTCACCTAAAAATAACAATCTCATATTGTTACCATCGTTTCTATATATAAATTGTAAAAAAGCGAAACCCACCGTGGCAGGAAGGTTCCGCTTATTTTATGAATTATTTTGCGAAATCAATCGCACGGCTCTCTCTGATTACGTTAACCTTAATCTGGCCGGGATATTCAAGCTCGCCTTCGATTTTCTTAACAATATCTCTTGCGAGAAGAACCATCTGGTCATCACTGACAGCGTCAGGCTTAACCATAATACGTACCTCACGACCTGCCTGGATTGCGAAAGCACTGTCAACACCTGCAAAGGAGGTTGTAATCTCTTCGAGCTTCTGCAAACGCTGAATATAAGATTCAATGTTTTCGCGTCTTGCACCTGGGCGAGCAGCAGAAATTGCGTCAGCCGCCTGAACAAGGCAAGCGATAAGTGTTTTTGCCTCAACGTCGCCGTGGTGAGCCTGAATAGCGTGAACAACCTGTTCGTTTTCTTTGTGCTTTCTGGCTACGTCAACACCGAGCTCGATGTGAGTACCCTCTTTTTCGTGGTCAAGAGCTTTACCGATATCGTGGAGAAGACCTGCACGCTTTGCAAGCTTGACGTCGGCACCAAGCTCAGCCGCCATAAGACCCGCAAGGTATGAAACCTCAAGAGAGTGGTTAAGAACGTTCTGACCATAGCTTGTGCGGTATTTGAGCTTACCGAGAAGCTTGACAAGCTCGCCGTGGAGACCGTTTACACCGGCATCAATAACAGCCTTTTCACCTGTCTGACGAATGGTGTTTTCAACCTCACGTTTTGATTTTTCAAACATTTCTTCGATTCTTGCGGGGTGGATTCTGCCGTCGGAAACAAGCTTTTCAAGAGTGAGTCTTGCAATTTCACGGCGTACAGGCTCAAAGCAAGAAACTGTGATTGCCTCGGGTGTGTCGTCAATAATAAGGTCAACACCCGTGATTGTTTCGATTGTTCGGATATTTCTACCCTCACGGCCGATGATACGACCCTTCATTTCATCGTTGGGGATTGTAACAACGGAAACCGTTGCCTCTGCGGCGTGGTCAGCCGCACAACGCTGGATAGCGCCGCCGATAATTTCACCTGCAAGCTTATCCATATCGTCTTTTGTCTGCTGCTCAAACTCAAAGATTTTTGCAGCCTTTTCGTGTGTGAGCTGTTCATCAA
>SVOT01000001.1 GCA_015066225.1 Oscillospiraceae bacterium | reverse complement strand
TTCTTTTTCATACTGTTTGATATGTCTGTATTCTCTGGGCATAACAAAACCTCCTATAGTAGTTTCTTAATTCTACCATAGGAGGTCTCTTTTTTCTATTGTCCGTTTTTACTGGACTTGTTCAAAAGCCTGTCGAGAGACAGGCTTTTTGTTTTTATTCTTCGTTTTTTAAAATCTGTTGAATTATTTCATCGTGGTTGCCGTGTTTTCTGTAATAAAGAATAAGCTGCGCTTCATCCCAGGAGAGGTCTGACATTTTTAAAATATCCGGGTTAACGGCATCCTCATAATCTAGTTCGTTGTCGGGGGTTTTTAGCTTCAAAAGCGGCGTGTAACCATAAAATTCTTTTTTTGTTACCTTGTAAAATATTGTGAGCAGGTTGATGGTTTCTATATCCGGCTCTGCTTCGCCACTCTCGTATTTTTTGTATAATTCAGGTGAAATGCGAAGCATTTCTGCCACAAAATCAACGCTGAATTTGTTGTATTCGCGAAATTGTTTTATGCGATTACTAAGCATATCACACCCACCCTTTTCGTTAGTTATATGTCATTTTAGCATAAAATCCGACAAAAATCAACTTATATAAAAACACCGCATTCACGATGAATGCGGTGCGGTTTTTTACTTGCTTGAAAGGTCAAGCTGAAGATTTTCTTTTGCGTCGGAAAGAGCTCTGAATGTGTAGAAATCTTCGGGAGTGGTGATTTTGATGTTGTTGCGCTCACCGGGGATGGTAACAAGCTTTTTGCCGAAATGCTTCATAAGTGTGCATGAATCGGTCATATTTGTGAGCCCCTGTGCGATAGCGGTCTCCTGTGCTTCAAGAATTTCTTTGAGATAGAAGCTCTGGGGAGCGCGTGCAAGTCTTGCATAGGAACGGTCAACAATTTCCTGAACCTGTTCGTCATCATCAACAACGATAACTGTTTCTGTTGCGGAAACGCTTGTGATTGCTGAGCCGAACTCTTTAACTGAAGCGATGTTTGCAGAGATTGTTTCGGCACTGATAAGGGGGCGGACACCGTCGTGGATAAGAACAATGTTTTCGCCAAGCCCGTAAACCTCTGCCGCAGTTTTAAGACCGTTGAAAATCGAGAGCTGACCTGTTTCGCCACCGGCAACGATTTTTGAAATTTTATCAAGACGGTAACGGTATTTGAGCTCTTCCATATAATCTATCCAGCCCTCGACACATACGCAAACAATACCGTCAATATCGGGATGGTTTTGGAAAATTTCAATTGTGTGAACAATAATGGGTTTGCCGTGAACCATAAGGAACTGCTTGGGCAAATCGTTTGTTTTCATTCTTGTGCCGACGCCACCGGCAAAAATAACAGCAATATTTTTCATTTGTGCCATATCCTCCTTAAGAATATCAAAGTGATATTAACATATTGCGTAAAAAATGTCAATAATAGGGTTGGAGTGCAGCTTTATAATATCCTTGATTTTGTATGTGGGTTGTGGTATAATTCAACCTAGGAAATATTTGCCGATTTTTTTAAAATAAGGATGAGGAAGATTGAACAATATTTGTGAACAAAAACACATAACGGCAACCGTGAAAAACATTAAGTGGGAGAGGATTAATCTCTATATTGATGTTGAGGTTGTTTGCAATAATGCTGAGTATAACGGTAAGCCGTTGGATTTTTATCTTGTGAACAATAAGTTTATTTCCAAAGGTCATTTTAAAACCGAGCTCATTTCTGAAAATGTTTACAGGCTTTATATCAACATTACCAACCCGGGATACAACCGTTGTATTCCGAGAGGTACTTATTCCATTCGTGTTTGCAACGGTAATGATATTCTTGCTTGTTGTGTCTGCGACACGTCAATAGTAAAAAAGCTTGCCGACTTTTCAAGGTCATTCCTTTTCGGAAATAGAGGCAAGGTGTACAGTGTTGTTTTCTATGTGGGTGATAACGATGACACAGCACTACCGTTTGTTATGTACACTATGGCTTCCGGTGCGATTTCTGTGGGTATGCCAAACCCCATAAGTCTTTCGCCCCTTGAGGTTACCCAAAAGAAAAAGTTGCCTGTTTTTCTTGCTGCGTTTTCTGCTTATTTTGAGAAAATAACAAAGATTTTTAAAAAACTGTTTAAAAAATATCTGGGTGTCAGTGCATTCAGACGCTTTATTAAAAAATACTATAGTCATAAAACGAAAAGGTTAAAGAGCTCTGATAAAACAATTCTCTTTATGTCTGAACAAAACCCGGCGATAACTGCAAACCAGAAGGCTGTTTACGACAAAATGCTTGAACGTGGGCTTGATAAGGAATGGGATATTATGCTTTCGTTCCGCTCGGCGGCAGCTGAAAGGCAAACAATAAAAAGCTGGCTTTCAACAATAAAAAAAGTGGCTCGTAGCTCTGTGATTGTTCTTGATGACCACGCCCCTGTGTTCGATTGGCTCATTCTTAACAAGAAAACAAAGGTGATTCAGCTCTGGCACGCAGGTGCGGGGTTTAAGTCCTCCGGCTATAGCCGTTGGGGTAATACGGGTTGCCCCAGCACCTTCTCTTGCCATAGGCAGTACAGCTACGGAATAGCCGGTTCAAAACACATTGCTCACTTTTTCTCCGAGGTTTGGGGAATCAATACGGAACAGGTTCTTCCTACAGGTATGCCAAGAATGGATGAATACCTTGATGAAGAATATAAAAAAGCCACCACAGAAAAGCTTTATGAATTATACCCCGCTTGTAAAGGCAAAAAGGTTATTTTGTTTGCCCCCACATACAGGGGTAAGGATAAGGCTGAGGCTCATTACCCCTATGAATTAATAGATTTTGACAAGCTCTATGAGACCTGCGGTGATGAATACGTTGTTCTTTTCAAAATGCATCCGTGGGTAGCGGAGGGTGTGCCGATTCCCCAAAAATATTCTGACAGATTTTTTGATGTTGGAACGTATCCGAATATCAACGATTTGTTCTATATAACCTATCTTCTCATAACAGACTATTCCTCGAATATTTTTGAATATTCTCTTATGAGAAATCCTATGCTTTTCTTTGCCTATGATGAGATTCAGTATTCCTTCTCACGTGGGTTCCACAGAGATTATGCTGAGTCTGCACCGGGTAAAATTGTTCACACCTTTGATGAGCTTATAGAGGCTATAAAAGCAAAAGATTTTGAGCTTGAAAAGGTTGAAAAATACGTTGAAGAGCATTTCGATTATATCGACAGTGGTGCTTCAGACCGAGTTATTGATTGGCTTATTCTCGGTAATATGCCGAAAGATATGCGAAAAGCTATTGACGATGTTTTTGATGATGTAAAGAAAACCGCAAACCTTGATTTTACATCTCTTGATGATACACAGCCTGAGGAGGTTTTATAATGTTGGAAAGTCCTGAAAATAAGGTTTTGCAGAATGATTTTGACGTTCTTGCAAAAAGTGATGTGCCGTTTAAGGATTTTGACGGCAAAACAATCTTTGTTACAGGTGCAACCGGTCTTATCGGCTCACAGTTCATAAAGGCTGTTGCTTGCTATAACAGAGTTAACGGAACAAAAATTAAAATGGTTGCCCTTGCAAGAAGTGCCGAAAAAGCCCAAAAAGTCTTTGGTGATATTCCGGGGATTGATGTTGTTGTGGGCGATATTAACGGTGCAATTAATTACGACGGCGATGTGGATTACGTTATTCACGGTGCAAGTGCAACAAGCTCAAGATTCTTTGTTGAGCACCCTGTTGAAACAATAATGATTGCAATCGACGGAACGAAAAATATTCTTGATTTTGCCAAAGAGAAAAATGTTAAGGGCTTTGTTTATCTTTCTTCTCTTGAGGTTTATGGCACACCCGACAATTCAAAAGAAAAGATCGGTGAAAATGACTATGGCTACATTGACCAGCTTAACATTCGCTCAAGCTACAGCGAGGGCAAGAGAATGGTTGAGTGTCTTTGCTGCTCTTATGCTTCAGAGTATGGCGTGCCTGTGAAAATTGCAAGACTTTCGCAGACCTTCGGTGCGGGCGTTGAATATAACGACGGCAGAGTGTTTGCAGAGTTTGCAAGATGCGCTATTGAGAAGCGGGACATTGTTCTCCACACTCAGGGTAACACCGTGAGAACTTATTGCTACACAACCGATGCTATTGCGGCACTTGTATATATTCTTCTCAAAGGTGAAGTTGGTGCGGCTTACAACGTAACAAATATGGATACATCCTGCTCCATCAAAGAAATGGCGCAGCTTGTTTGCGACACCTTCCCCGAAGCCGGGATAAACGTGAAAATAGACATTCCCGAGAATGTTGCATCGTTCGGCTACAATCCCGAAATGATAATAAGGCTCGATGCTTCACGACTTGAATCCCTCGGTTGGAAAGCACAGGTCGGAATAAAAGAAATGTTCCAAAGACTTGTTGAGAGTATGCAGGTTGACAGATGATTCCACAATATTGGAGGTTTTATTGTGAAAAGAATTCTTATTTTAGGCAGGGTGGGCTGCAAAAACCTGGGTGACGCCATAATTATTGACACTTGCGAGTATGCGTTGAAGCAGTTGGCCGAAAAGAACCATAAAAAAATATCAATAACAGCCCTCGATATGTTTTCTGAGGATAAAGCAAATATTCGCAGGGTTATAAAAGACTATGATGTTGTGGTTTTTCCCGGTGGTGGTGTCAATTCGCTCAGATTTGCCAAAGCTGCTAAAACAATATTAAAAGGCAATAAAACAACGCAGGTGTTTTTTAACGGTAACGGCATCAGCAAAACTAATTCTGATGAATTGAAAGCTTTGCTTATGGAGCTGATGAACGATAAAAACACTGTTCAAGTCACCACCAGGGGTGATTTTGAAACGGCAAAATCTTATGTGACAGCCGAAAAGAAATATCCGGTTGAGCATATTCTCGACCCGGCAATTTTCAGTGCACAAACATACAAAATAAGCAGAGATAAAAATTCAGAGCTCATAGGTGTTGGCTTGATAAGACCCGAGATTTTCAAAGAAAACGGCAGGGACCTTGAGGTTGACGATGTTATGAAAATGTATGTAGAGCTGTTTGACGAGCTTGACAAACGTGGTTACAAGTGGGAGCTTTTCTGCAACGGCACAAATGCCGATTACAATTTTGCGAAATCTGTTCTTGAAGAAAGCGGCAGGTCTGTTGAAAAATTGGCACCGCAGCCCCGCAAAAACAAAGATCTCATAAAATTGGTTGCAAAATACAAGGGTATTATCGCTGCTCGTTTCCATGCAAATATTATTGCGACGTCATTGGAAGTTCCTAATGTTGCGCTTGTGTGGAATGATAAAATGTTAGGCTTTGCAGAATTGACGGGAACTTCCCACAGATACATCTGCGACAAAGAATCACTTTTGAATGCTTCAAGGCTTGCAGATGTTCTTGAAAAGGGTATTGAAGAGGGCTTTGATAAAAACATAATTGATAAAGCAAAGTTAAAAACAAAAAAAGAAATGGCTCATATTTTAGGCTTTTGCCTTTTTCATTAATTAAGTGGTGCGATATATGGCTAAAAAAACAACCAGAAACGGGAAAATAGAATTTTTAAGGTTCGTTTTCTGTCTTGTGGTTATGTTCTTCCATTTTTCCCGTAACGTAATTGGCCTGGATTATCAGGTTTTTGGCATCGAAGCAATTTCGTTTTTTTCAAAAGGTTATTTTGGTGTTGAATTTTTCTTTGTGGTGTCAGGCTTTTTGATGGCTGCCGCGGCGTTTAAAAATAAAGATAATGGGGTAGGCTTTGGCAGAGATGCTTTCAATTTTATGCAGAAAAAATTGATGGGGATTTTGCCGTTTCACCTTATAGCATACACTGTAACCTTCGTTGGTTTCTTTTTCTTGTATGAATACAGCTTGAAGGAGGCGGCGGTCAAGCTTTTTGAGTCATTACCTAACTTTTTTCTCATATCGCGGTCGGGGCTTCCTGTCACCGATATTCTCGGTGTGGAGTGGTACCTTTCAGATATGCTCATTGCGATGGTATTTTTGTATCCTTTGTGCAGAAGATATTATGATGTTTTTTCAAAAGTCATTGCTCCTGTGGCGGCGATAATGATTTTAGGCTACATTATGAAAACTACCGGAACTCTTTCGGGGACTTCTGCTTGGTCAGTTCTTTTTTCAAAAACACTATTGAGGGCAGTTGCAGAATTGTGCGCAGGCGTTTTTGTGTTCGAGTTGTGCAGAAATGTAAAAAAACTCAATTTCACAAGGTTTGATAAAATGCTTCTGACGGTAGTTGAGTTTGGCTGCTATATCGCTGTTTTGTGCTTTACCACAATCAGGTTTCCCGGCAAATTCGGTGCCCATTTTCTGATTCTTCTTTGCCTTGGCGTGTGCATATCCTTCAGCGATTTATCATATGGCAAAAAACTATTTAATACACGCTTTTTCGGCTTTTTGGGAAGCTTGAGTCTGCCGCTGTACCTTTGCCACATCATAGCGGTCAGATTTGTGTCAACAGCCCTCACGGATGTAAGCGATTTTAGTAAATTTTTAGTTTTTATCGGAATTTCTTTTGGCTTGACATTTGTGCTTTTGCCTGTTGAAAAGGTGCTGCATAAGCTGATTGATAAAAAGCTTCATAAGCTTGGTGGAGTGTAATCGGTTATGAAAAATGGTAAAATTGAATTTTTGCGATTCGCATTCTGCATAGTCATTATGATGTTCCACATCGGCGACGACATTTTGGGGTTGGATTATCGCATCGCAGGTGATATATCCTTCTTTTCAAAAGGGTATTTCGCAGTCGAATTTTTCTTTGTTGTTTCAGGCTACCTTATGGCTTCTTCGGCGTACAAATGTCAGCAAAACAAGCTGGGGCTGGGCAGAGAAACCTTTGGGTTTATGAAACGAAAGGTTATGGCTGTTTTGCCGTATCATCTGTTGTTCTATGTTGTTACATTTCTTACTGTTGCCGTGCTCAGCGAGTTTTCTGTTTCAGAGGCGGCTGTAAGGCTTTTTAAATCGTTACCGAATCTTTTGCTTATTTCAAGGTCGGGTTTGCCGACAAAGGATGTAATGGGTGTCGAGTGGTATATTGCAGATATGCTGATTGCTATGCTCATTCTTTATCCTGTTTGTCGCAAGTATTATGACAGGTTTACAAAGGTGCTTGCACCGGTTGCTGCTGTTATGATAATCGGTTATTTAATCAAAACAACCGGCTCCTTGTCGGGAAGCACGGCGTGGTCGGTTATTGTTTCAAAAACCTTCCTTCGGGCGTTTTCTGAGATATGCGCGGGTGCGTTTGTTTTTGAGTTGACAAGAAACATAAGAAAACTGAGGTTCTCCAAGGTCGATAAGCTTTTTCTTTCGGTGCTTGAGCTTTGCTCTTATTTGCTTGTGATTGCTTTTATTGTGATGGCTAACATACCGAAACGATTTGCAGGTCATGTGCTTATTTTTGTTTGTATTGGCGTTTGCCTTTCTTTCAGTGGTGTGACCTATGGCAGTAAGCTGTTTAACAATAAACTTTTCTATTTCCTCGGCTCTTTGAGCTTGCCGTTATATCTGGCGCAGAGCTTTGCAAGACGTATAGCGTCAAAGGCTTTGGGTGAAATGGATGATTGGAATAAAATCGCAGTATTCTTCGCTCTGTGCTTTGTGGCGGTTGCCATACTTTATCCTGTTGAAAAGCTGCTCAGAAAAGCTATTGTCCGAAAAATGGATAAATTAGGAATCAAATAAAAAATCAACCCGCTTACGAAATGTGTCGTAAGCGGGTTTTGTGAGTTTATTCAAGCCCCAAAAGCCAGTTAACTGAAACATTGAGAACCTCTGCGAGGGCGATAAGCTCGGTGTCGCAAACGGAACGGAGCTGACCCTCTAATTTTGAAAGGCCGGAGGCGTTCAAATCAACCCCTCTGATTTGTAGCTGGGTGAGCAAATCCTTTTGCTTCATTCCAAGCTCTTTTCGTCTTTCCTCGACTTTTGCGCCACAGATGTTGCGGTCGCCGACGGGTTGTTTCCTTATTCTCAAAATTAACACCTCTTTTTATTCTTCCACATTGAATTACCTTTATATGCATTTTAAACTATTTATTCTCCGTTTGGCAACACTTTGGACTAATTATTAATAATATGTTCAAAAATATTTGCTAAATAGACAATATTGTGATAAAATGAAGGTGATATTATTGTTGTTATTACGTTACACTGCGTTACGGAGGTTGCTATGGGTAGCTTTAATGAGTTTTTTGCCGATTATAACTGTTTTGCCACGGCAGAAGGTCTGCTTGCCGCAGGCAGGGCAGATATAAACGTAACTTACGATATGTTTTTCAGGGAGTTGCCCGATAAGGGTGGCTTCGCTGTTATGGCGGGGCTTGAACAGCTTATTGATAAGCTCTCTTCTTTGGCGTTTTCTGAGGAGCTTTTGAGTGCATTGAAAAATGAGGGCTTTTCGGATAAGCTCATTGAATATCTGCGTGATTTTAAGTTTGTGTGTGATATTTATGCTGTCCCTGAGGGTACACCTGTTTTTCCGAATGAACCTATTGTTAAGGTGCAGGGTCCTGCAATACAGGCGCAGTTGATTGAAACCCTGCTTCTTAATACAATCAACCATCAAACTCTTATAGCCACAAAGGCAAACCGTGTTTCACGTGCTTCTTCGGGCAGACGTGTTATTGAAATGGGGGCAAGGCGTGCCCACGGCGTTGATGCCGCCGTTGACGGAGCCAGAGCTGCTTACGTGGGCGGTGTTGATGCAACCACTCTTTACCCCGCTTTTTCAAAATACAAAATCCCCGTGTCAACAATGATGAGCCACGGCTGGATTCAGCTTTTTGACAGCGAGCTTGAAGCCTTCAAGGTCTATCTTGAGGAGCATGGCGATGAAGGTGCATTGCTTGTTGACACCTACGACACACTCGAAAGCGGTGTTAAAAACGCTGTTGAAGCCTTTAACAGTGTGCTTGTTCCAAAGGGCTTGCGTCCAGCAGGTATTATTATAGACAGCGGTGATATGACCTATCTTTCCAAAAGGGCGAGAAGGCTTCTTGATGAGGCGGGCTTCCCTGATTGTGACATTTATGCTTCAAATTCCTTGGATGAAACCCTAATTAAAGATATGCTCAACCAGGGTGCTAAAATAGATGGCTTTATAGTCGGCGAAAAGCTGTTGACTTCTGCGTCATCACCTGTGTTTGACGGCGTTTATAAGCTTTGCGAAACCGAGCAGAACGGCGTTAAGGTGCCCGCAATTATGGTCAGCAATAACGTTCACAAAATAACAACACCTTGCTCCAAAAAGGTGTGGAGGCTTTTTGATATGGAAAGCGGCAAGGCTATTGCCGACGTCCTTACTCTTGATAGCGAAAGCATTGATGACGAAAAAACCTATTCCTTGTTTGACCCGGATTTTACCTGGAAAAGAAAAACAGTTGATAACTTTGTGGCACGAGAGCTTCTTGTGAGCGTTTTCAAAAAAGGCGAGTGTGTTTACAAGGTTCCGACTCTTGAAGATGTGCGTTTGTATTGTAAAGAGCAGGTTGCCTCTCTTTGGGAGGAGGTTGCACGCTTTGAAAATCCTCATAAATATTATGTTGACTTTTCGGGTAAGCTGTGGGGCATCAAGCAGGCTTTGATTGAAAAAATAACCAGAGGTGCAGACGGTGAGTTTGCAGAGGTGGAAAATGTCTGAAAAAATCAAATTGTTTTTAACAAGAAACCGTCTTTTTGATTTCGACGGTTGCTTGTGCTTTGAGGCTTGCTGTAAAAAACCTCTTGATAAAGAACAGGTTAACAAGGCTTTGAAAATGCTTTTTATTCATTTGCCTTTACTCGGCTCGGCAGTTGAGCTTGCTGAGAATGGCGATGCCTTTGTTGTACCCGGTGTGGTTGAACCTGTCGCCGAATTTTTACAGGGTGATGTTTGTGAAATAATAAAAGAAAAAACCGAAAAAGGCTTGCTGTTTTCTGAAAAATTATTTTCCTTTTGCGTTGTAAATGAGAAAACCTTGTTGCTTTTCGGTCATACCGTGGCATTTGATATGCGCTCCCTGATGATTGCGGCGGAGGAGTTTATTTCTTATTACGAAAGGGAGCGGCTTTCTGTTGAGCCTTGGGGAACGGAGCTTTTCAGTGATCTTTTTTCGCTTCCCTCAAACGTTATGTCGCCTGTTATTGAAAGGGTGGCATCGGATTTGGATATCGGTTGGCAGAAAAAAACAGCATTCTTTTCTGTAGCGGATTATGTACGTGCAAAAAAGAAGTTTGAAGATAAGCGTAAACCGTTGGTAACTCTCAGAGCCGAGTTGAGTGAAGCTGAACTGAATGCTCTCGGGGGATTTGCACAGGCAAACGGCGTTGACTCTTCGTCTGTTGTTGGCTTTTGCTTTTACGAAAAGCTGGGTGAGGTGTTTGCTTCTGAAAAACGCAAGTTCAAAAAAATGAACGTCGTTTCGAATAACAGGGTGTTTTTTGAGAATGAAGAAAAATACCGTGTTGGTCCGTTTGACGGGTTGGCAACAGTTTTTTTAAAAAGAAAAAATAACGATTTGAACGGTGTGGATAAAATAAAAGCATTTCATTCCGAGGTGTACAAAAAACTCACAAGCTCTTTTACCGTTTTTTATAACGATTTTCTTCACGCTAAGGTGTCGCCGTCGTTTTGCGATTCTGCGTATATGTATTGTGCGGGTGAATGGAATCACAAGTATTCTGCAAGACTTGCGAAAACCTATGGCTGTGCAAGCAAGGTTATGGGCGAGCTTAGTACATATAACCTCACTCAGGATTATTGGCAAGGTCTGAAAAGGTTTGAGAGCGTCAGAATGCACGATAGTCTGCGTATGCGCTCGGAGACAGGCGTGACATTTGTGATGAGCGACGGGAAAGGTGACATTCAGTTTTCGTTCAGGTGTGACAAGCTAAGCGAAAAGCAAGGCGAAAGGGTGTTTGAAGAAGCAGTTTTGATGCTTAAAAGTTTATTGTAAAACCGAATATTTTTTTATTAGGCAATTTTGAGAAAAAATCTCGAAATTGCCTTATTTTTATTGGTTAAAATCATTGACAAAACCCGTTATTGTGGTATAATAAGTGTATGTTTAGGCAGGAATAGTGTCGTTTAGGCAGAAATAAGTTCTTGTTTCTTGTTAAATCTAATTTACGAAAGGGGTTTTGGAAGTGGATATGCTTGACAACATTCTGAATGGTAATTCTCAGATAGTCGGCGGTCAGTATGAGCGCACAATTGACAAGAACAACCGTTTTGTTATCCCTTCCGAGCTTCGTGATGAAATGCCGGTCAACACCGTCATAAGAATTATGAAATGCCCCGATGAAGCAAGCGGCAAATGCCTTTACGTTTATTCTGAAGAGGATTGGGCTTATCTTTGTCAATCTGTTAAATCAAAGCTCACAAACGATGAAAAGGGTCGCAGAATTGCAAGAAAGTTTGCAACAAGCTTTGTGCCCGGTAAGGTTGACGTTAGTGGGCGTTTCACCTTGGATAAAGAACTCAAAGAGTTTGCGGGCATCACCGATAAATTGATGATTGTCAGCTCCTTTAATCATAAAGAAATCTGGTCTGTGGATGCCTGGGTTAAAGAAAACGGCGTTATGGACGATGTGGATCTTTCCGATCTCGGTATCGCATTCTGATAGGTGAGAGATATGGATTTTAATCATATATCGGTTCTTTTGCAGGAATCAGTTGATGCTCTTCATATTAAACCCGACGGTGTGTATGTTGATTGCACGGCGGGTGGCGGTGGCCATTCGGCGGCGATTCTCGAAAGGCTTGGCGACAAGGGCAGAATGATTTTGTTTGATCAGGACCCCGATGCTATTGCCACCGTGACGGAGCGATTTAAAAATGATTCAAGAGTAACCGTTATTCACAGTAACTTTTCAAATATAAAAGAAAAGCTTTCGGAGCTGGGTGTTGAAAAGGTGGATGGTATTGTTGCTGACCTCGGTGTCAGCTCACATCAGCTTGATGTTGCTGAAAGAGGTTTTTCTTACCACAAGGATGCACCGTTGGATATGCGTATGAGTCAGAGCGGTCTCAGCGCAAGGGATGTTGTTAACACCTATTCTCAGAAAGAGCTTTTCAGAGTTATAGATAGGTATGGCGAGGAGAAGTTTGCTTCTGCCATTGCTTCGGCGATTGTGAGGGTGCGGGAAAAAGCTCCTGTTGAAACAACTCTTCAGCTTGCAGAGATTGTTTCGTCGGCTGTTCCGGCGAAATTCAAACGAAACGGTCACCCTGCGAGAAAAACCTTTCAGGCTATACGAATTGAGGTTAACGGCGAGTTGGAGGTGCTTGAAAACACCTTGCCGAAAATGTTTGAGTGTCTTAATGATGGCGGCGTTATGGCAATTATAAGCTTCCATTCACTTGAAGACAGGATAGTTAAGGATTATTTCAAAACACTTCGTGTCGGTTGTACTTGTCCCAAGGATTTCCCTGTTTGTGTTTGTGGTAAAAAGCCGCAGGCAATAGTGAAATCCGGCGGTGTTAAAGCAAGCGGTGATGAGGTTAGTGAAAATAACAGGAGTCGCAGTGCAAAGCTCAGAACTGCGATGAAAATAAATTAAGTTGAAATCGGGAGGAAAATATGGCTTACAATATGGGTTCAGAAGCATTTGATTATTCTAAATATGATTTGGATGAAGCGCTTAACTACTTTGCGCCTTCTGCGGCTGCAGAGCCCGTAAGAAAGCCTGCTCCTAAAAAAGAGCCTGTAGTTAAAACCTCGGGCTTGAATATTGAGGTTGAGCGTAGCGCAAAAACCGTGGCTGTTAACACCTATGTAAAGCAGGGCGTTGCTTTTTTTGCCGTTGCTATTCTCTGTGCGGTTGTGCTTTTGTTTATGCGCACACAGTGTAACGATCTCGATAGACAGATTGCGGATTTAAATGTTAAAATCGCAAATGAAAAAAGTGAAACAATAAGGCTTAATTCAGAGCTGAACGCTATGCTTTCTTCTGAGGAAATTGAAAAGTACGCAGAGGAAAACGGCATGATAAAGGCAGAAAGCTACCAGGTTTCATATATAGACCTCTCTGAGGGTGATACTGTAGTGGTTTCCGGCGGCAAAGACGTGTCGCAGGCTGGTGGTTTTATGCAAAAAATCGCTGATTTCTTTGCATATATTTTCTGAATAAAAATATAGTTTTTATGAGAGTTGAGAATCCTTGACTCTCATTTTGTTCATTATCGGGATTACTCAATAAGTATAAGATTTTGTAGAGGAAATGGTTCTATGTCTAAGATGAATATGTCATTCAAGAAGAGGTGCTTCGGCGCTGTTGCGTTGCTTCTTGCCATTATTCTTGCTGATTGCGGCAAGCTTGTCTGGATTCAGATTGTAAAGGCTGATGAATACAGGCTTTCGGCAGAGGGACAACAGCTCAGTGATACTCAGACTCCTGCCGCCAGAGGTATTATTTACGATGCTAATATGGAAATTCTTGCAGAGAGTGCAGATGCTTGGCTTGTTTTTGTCAATCCCTCTAAAATCAAGGATGACGCTATGCGACAGAAAATAGCATCGGGTCTTTCAAAAATACTTGACGATGAAGACCTTGATTATGACACCATCTATAAAAAAATCGGAAACAAAGGCATAAACTACGTAGAAATCAAGGGTGAGCTTGATTTTGAAACAAAAGAAAAAATCAGCGAGTTTATTGACGGCGATTATGCAGAGGGTAAACCCGAATTTTATGACATAGTTGTTATTAACTCCGACACAACGAGATATTATCCCTATAGCAATTTCGCTTCCAGCGTTATCGGCGCTATAAAATCCGACGACACGGGTCGTTCGGGTCTTGAGCTTATGTATGACGATATTCTCACGGGTATCCCCGGCAGAACAATTACAGCCCGAGATGCAACGGGCAACCTTATCAAATCAAACTACAGCGAAGAGTTCCCCGGTGTTGACGGAACAAATCTCGTTCTTACTATTGACAAAACCGTTCAGCATTACCTTGAAAAAGGTCTTTCTGAAGCTGTCACGGTTAATAAAGCGGCGTCGGCATACGGTATTGTTATGGATGTTGACACAGGCGCCGTTCTTGCAATGGCAACAATGCCCGACTATGATTTGAATAACTCGGCAGTAATCAAGGATAAAAGGACCTTGAAGGAACTTGCCAAAATTAAGGACCCTGAAAAATATTCGGCGGCATACAACACCGCTGTTTACAATATGTGGCGAAACAAAGCCATCAGCGATACCTATGAGCCGGGCTCAGTATTCAAAATTTTTGTTGCGGCGGCCGGTCTTGAAGAGGGCGTGGTCGATGCAAACTTCACAAACACCTGCACAGGTGCAATACAGGTTGCAGATAACCTTGTCCGCTGCCACGACCATGCAGGTCACGGAACGGTTGATATGTCAAGAGCACTTATGAAATCCTGCAACCCATATTTCATCACAGTTGGTCAGAGATTGGGTGTCGATAAATTTCTGAAATACTTTGAAGCGTTTGGCTTTGCAGATGCAACAGGTGTTGACCTTCCGGGTGAGGCAAAGCCTGTTGAGGGTGTTACGTATCACTCCTATGAAACAATGGGCTTGCCTCAGCTTTCTTCCGAATCCTTTGGTCAGTCCTTCCAGATAAGTGCTATGCAGATGATTACAGCCGTTTCCGCTATTGCTAACGGCGGCAAGCTTATGGAGCCTTATGTTGTTTCAAAACAGATGGATGCCAACGGCAATACTGTTTTTGAAAAAGAAGTAAAGGTTAAACGACAGGTCATTTCCGAAACAACAGCCGAACAGGTGCTTTCAATGATGGAGCAGGTTGTTGGCTCCGATGAAGGTACGGGACGAAATGCCCGTGTTGACGGCTACCGCGTAGCGGGCAAAACGGGTACTTCTGAAAAACTTACAAAAGACGGCGAATATATTGCATCATTTGTGGGTTGCGCACCTGCAAACGACCCCGAAATTGCTGTTCTTATCGTTATCGACGAGCCTCAGGTTGCAAACCACGGCGGTGGTGCTATTGCAGCCCCTGTTGCGGGTGCAGTTATTGAGCAGACTCTCAGATATATGAACGTTGAGCCGATTTACACGGCTGAACAGCTTCAAAAGCTCGACCAGACAACGCCCGAGGTTAAAAATCTTTCGGTTTCTGCGGCTATAGATGCTCTTGAATCAAAGGATTTCACCGCAAGGGTAGTGGGTAACGGCGACACGGTTGTGGCACAGTTCCCCGCACAGGGTCAGAGTATTCCGGCAGAGGGTGTTGTAATTCTTTATACAGATACGAATGGTAAAAACACCACAGCTGCCGTGCCTAAACTTACGGGTATGAGTGTCAGCGAAGCCAACAAGCTTGCAATTAATTCCGGCTTTAATATAAGGGTTACAGGTCCGTCGGAATATGAAGGTGTTATTTCTTACAGCCAGAGTATTACCGAGGGAACGAAAGCAGAGCTTGGCACAACAATAACAGTTAACTTTAAAACCAATACTGGCGTACAAGACGATTAAAACACTCTGCGGAGGTCTGAAATGTTATTATCATTGCTTTTAGAGGATGTTGAGGTCCTTAATGAATATATTGATACCGAAATTTCCGACGTTACTGATAAAAGTAACCAAATAACGGAAAAATGCGCTTTTGTTTGCGTCAAGGGTGCAAGGTTCGACGGTCATTCCGTGGCACAGCAGGTGCTCTGTGAGGGCGCTGCCTGTGTTATAACCGAAAGAGATTTGGGGCTTTCAAATCAGGTTATTGTAAATAACACAAGAGAAGCGTACGCCCTTATGTGTAAAAATCTTTTCGGCAGAGCTGTTGATAAGCTCAGCGTTATCGGCATAACCGGTACAAACGGCAAAACAACAACCGCCTTTGTAATCAAGGATATGCTCAAAAGGCTAGGTGTTGAAAGCGGTCTTATCGGAACTGTAAAAAATATGATTGGTGAAAAGGATTTTCACACCGAGCTCACTACACCCGACCCTTATGAAATGCATCGGCTTTTCAGCCTTATGGTTGAGGCGGGCTTGAAAATCTGCGTTATGGAAACCTCTTCGCAGGCATTTCATCAGAAAAGACTTGCGGGCATTACCTTTGACGTTGGTGTTTTCACAAATCTCACACAAGACCACCTTGATTACCACGGAACCATTGATGAATATAAAAAGTGCAAAAAAGAGCTTTTTTATAATTCAAAAACAGCGGTTTTTAATTCTGATGATGAAGCATCAGAATATATGAGTGAAGGAATTGACGTTCCGACTTGCTCCTATTCCGTAAATAATGCTTCGGATTATAAAGCAGAAAATATAGAACTGTTTTCTGACAGAGTAGAATATAATTTGGGCGATGAAAGAATCGTTTTCCACATCCCCGGTGATTTTTCTGTTTATAATTCTTTAGCAGCGATTTGTGCTATGAGAATGATTGGTTACACAGATACAGAAGTTGCAGAAGCTATAAAAACTGCAGGAAGTGTCAGCGGAAGATTAGAGGTTTTGCAGACAAATACGGATTTTAGTGTTATAATAGATTACGCCCACAGCCCCGACGGTCTCGAAAAAGCAATAAATGCCGTCAGAGGCTTCACAAAGGGTAGGGTAATTACACTTTTCGGTTGCGGTGGTGACCGTGACAAAACAAAACGCCCCAAGATGGGGGCGATAGCGGCGGACCTTTCGGATATTGTGGTTGTTACAACAGATAACCCGAGGACAGAGGTTCCCGAGGAGATAATCAAGGATATTCTTGTGGGCACAGAAAACAAAAAAGCCGAGATTGTTACGGTTGTTGACAGAAGCGAAGCAATCGCAAAAGCAATTTCCATTGCTCAAAAAGGCGACAGCATTCTTCTTGCAGGTAAGGGTCATGAGACTTATCAGGTTATCGGCAAAGAGCGTTTTCATTATGATGAACGCGAGGTAGTTGCAAGTATTTTGAATAAATAACAGGTGTTTTTATGGAAAAAATCCTTCTGAGTGAGGTTGCCGCTTGGTGCGGCGGCGTTTATAAATCAGATTGTCTTATTGAAAAAATATCAACAGACAGTAGAATAATTGATGATAAAACGTTGTTTATCGCTTTAAAGGGCGAGCGTTTTGATGCTAATGATTTTGTGGATGACGTTCTTTCACGTGGTGTCGCGGCAGTTGTGTGCAGCAGATACAACGGTGAAAAGGAGAATGTGATTGTTGTTGAGGATACGGGCAAGGCTTTGCTTGATATTGCACACGGCTACAGGAAAAGGTTCAATATTCCTTTTATTGCTTTGACGGGCAGCGTGGGAAAAACAACAAGCAAGGGTATGATTTTTTCCGTTGTCAGCAAAAAGTTTGATACGTTGCGAACAGAGGGCAATCTTAATAATGAGATAGGTGTTCCGAAAACGCTTTTCTGTCTTGAAAACAGCCACGGGGCGGCTGTTATAGAAATGGGTATGAACCATTTTGGCGAGATTTCACGCCTTTCACAAACAGTTGAGCCCGATATTGGCGTTATAACTAACGTTGGAACGGCACATATAGAAAATCTCGGCTCAAGAGAGGGCATATTGCAGGCGAAATGCGAAATTCTTCACGGTATGAAAAAAGGCTCACCGCTTATTATTAACGGTGATAACCCCTTGCTTTGTGATTATGAAAATGATGATTACAAAATAATCCGTTTCGGACTTTTGGAAAGTAACGATATGCGCGCCGAAAGCATTGTTGCGGGTAACGACGGAAGTCACTTTACCGCTGTTTACGGCAACGAAAGGGTTGAGGCATTTGTTCCTGCCGTGGGGCTTCACAACGTTTATAATGCCCTTTGTGCAATATGTGTGGGCGTGGTTCTCGGCTACAGCTTGCAGGATGCGGCTGATGGCTTGAAGGATTTTGTTCCCGAGGGTATGAGGCAAAGGGTGACCTCTGTTAAGGATATGCTCTTTATTGAGGATTGCTACAACGCAAACCTTGACAGTATGTGTGCCGCCCTTGAAACACTTAAAACCTTGAAACAAAAACGCAGTATAGCCGTTCTCGGAGATATGCTTGAGCTTGGCGATTACAGCAACGAGGCACATAAAAAGGTTGGTCTTAAAGCCTACGAAACAGATTGTGATGTTGTTTTGACCTTTGGTGAGGCAACGAAAAACATAGTAGCAGCTTTTTCGGAAAAGGGTGGCGAAGCAAAGGCCTTTGAAGATAAAGAAGAATTGACAAGTTATCTTAAAGCTCTGCTCAGAAAAGGGGATACAGTCCTTTTCAAAGGCAGCAGGGGTATGAAAATGGAAGAAATTTTTACAGCACTTTATAAGGAGTGGGAAGTATGAATACTATAATTGCTTGTATAACGGCGGCAGTGATTGCCTTTGGTATCTCTTTCGGTCTGGGTTATGTGGTGATTCCTTTTCTTCACAAGCTCAAATTCGGTCAGACAATTCTTGAAATCGGGCCCAAATGGCACAAAAACAAACAGGGCACACCCACAATGGGCGGTATCCTGTTTATCGCAGGCACAGTAATAGCCTTTGTTGCGGTTGTTGTCATTGATAAAATTCTCGGCGGTAAGATTATTGAAACCGACGATATAGTTGCAAATTCAATGAGATTAAAGGTCTGGGGCGGTCTTATAATGGCTCTCGGCTTTGCTTTCATCGGATTCCTTGACGACTACATCAAGGTTGTAAAAAAACGCAATATGGGTCTTACCATAATGCAAAAAACAGTTCTTCAGATTGTTCTGATGGTCGGCTATCTTGCAACACTTTACATAAACGACCCCACAGGCAGTATGTTCATTCCATTTGTCGGTATGGTTGAAACAAAGATTTTCTTCTGGGTTTTGGGCGTTGCGGTTATTTATTGCACAACTAACGCCGTTAACTTTACCGACGGTCTTGACGGTCTTTGCGGTTCGGTAACAGTTACAGCGGCATTCAGCTTTATCGCTATTGCGGCGTTACGTAACTGCTTTGGTATAAGCCTTCTTGCCTCTGCTCTTGCAGGCGGCCTTATCGGTTACCTTATCTGGAACTGGCACCCCGCAAAGGTAATGATGGGCGACCTTGGCTCAATGTTCCTGGGTGGTATGATAGTTGCATTCTCTTATGCGGTTGATTGCCCGTTGATTATTCTTCTTACAGGTATTATCTATGTTGCCGAATTTGGCTCAGATGTTATTCAGATCGGCTACTTCAAGCTCACTCACGGTAAACGCATTTTCAAAATGGCACCAATTCACCACCACTTTGAAATGTGTGGCTGGAAAGAGGTTAAAATTGTTAAAATCTTTACCGCAGTAAATCTTTGCGGTGGTATAATTGCCGTGTTGCTTATGTATTTCGGCGCTTTAAAATAAATTCGAAAGGGGAGCATTGCAATGGATAACAATGCAAGACCTGACAAAAAAATAAACCGCGCCAATAATACGGCGGGTGTATTTAACGGCTTCTGGGATGGCTTTTTTGTTAAGGGCCAGCTTGATGTTCCCATGGTTGTAATAACCGTTATAGTTGCTTGTATAGGGCTTGTAATGCTTCTTTCTGCAAGTTATCCCGAAAGCTATCGTGATTTCGGTCACGGCTACACCTATTTCAGAAACCAGGCAGGCTTTATGATTCTTGGTTTCATTGGTATGTTTATCGCTTCAAAAGTTAATTATAACAAGCTTAGAATTTTTGCATGGCCCGCATTGGTGGGCTCGTTGCTCCTTGTTCTTGCGGCTATTTTCCTTGGTATTTCTGAGGGCGGTGGCGGCGGTGTCAATCGCCGACTCGGATTCTTCCAGCCTTCGGAAATCACAAAGTTTGCGGTTATTTTGTTCTGTGCAAATGGTCTTAGCAAAAATCACAAAAAAATGCTTAGCAACAAGCCTTCCGATAAAGGCTTTGCAAATATCGTTTCAATAATAACCGGTGGTCGTCTCAGACTCACGGAATCCACCGTAACAATGTTCTGGTATGCCTTGATTATTGTGGCTTCTGCGGGCGTCGTTTTCCTTGGAAGTCACCTTTCCGGTGCAATAATTATTATGGCAATCGGCGTGTTTATGCTGTGGCTGGGCGAGGCGAAGGCAAAATGGTTTGTTGCGGGTGCAATAATAGTGGTCGTTGCTCTTGTTCTGGTTATTAATTTTTATGAGTATTTACCCTTGCAGGACTATATGAAAACCCGTCTGAGAACTTTCTTCGACGGCAACGGCGATACCTGGCAGACAGACAACGGTCTTTACGCTCTGGGCTCGGGTGGAATTTTCGGCTTAGGTATTGACGGCTCAAAACAGAAATACTCATTCGTTTCAGAGCCCCATACAGACTTTATTTTCACAATTGTCGGCGAAGAAATCGGCTTTATCGGCTGTATGATAATAATTGCTCTTTTCTGTGTGCTTATCGGCAGGGGAATGTATATTGCCTTTAAAGCCAAAAACAGGTTCGGAACACTTCTTGCAATGGGTGTTATGGTTCATATAGCATTGCAGGTTGGCATAAATCTTGCGGTTATTACGGATTTGATTCCCAACACGGGTATCAGCTTACCTCTCTTCAGCTACGGAGGAACGGCGGTTATAATGACGCTTTGTGAAATAGGTGTTGTGCTTGGCGTTTCGCGCCTTGCGGATTTGCCCAAGGTTTATTCCTTCAGAGACGGTAATAAAAAGATAAAAAAATCAAAATAAGGGTGTTATATATGAAAGTTATGATTGCAGCCGGCGGAACCGGTGGCCACGTTAATCCTGCTCTTGCAGTTGCGGGCGAAATTAAAAAGCAATACCCCGATGCTGAAATCTGTTTTGTGGGAACGGCTGACCGTATAGAGGCTGATATTGTGCCCGCGGCAGGCTTCCCTTTGAAAACAATAGAAATCTCAGGCTTTAAAAGAGGCTTTTCACCGGCGGATATTAAAGCAAACGTAAAAACAGTAACAAGATTATTAAAATCCTCCGGTGCAGTAAAAAAAATAATTAATGAATTCAACCCCGACGTTGCTGTTGGCTTTGGCGGATATGTCAGCGGTCCCGTTATCAGAATGGCGGCTAAAATGGGTATCCCCACAGCTATTCACGAGCAGAACGCATATCCGGGTGTAACCAATAAAGCCCTTTCCGAAAAGGTTGATGCAGTTATGCTAACCGTTGAAGCGGCTAAAAAACACCTGAAATGTAAAAATGACCCCATTATTACAGGCTTGCCTGTAAGAGGTGAGCTTCTTGAAGCAGACGGTGCGGTTTCAAGAAAAGAGCTTGGCTTTAACGATAATCCCATTATTTTATGTATGGGCGGTTCCTTGGGTGCAAGGGCAATAAACGAAGCTATCGTTGAGGTTGTTGCTTCACACAAGAACGATACTAAATATAATTATCTTATTTCGACGGGAAAATACGGTACGTGGGTTCCCGAAAGGCTTCAGGAAAAGGGCGTTGACCTTGAAAATTCTTCAAATATTCAGGTCAGAACATATATAAACGATATGGACAGATGCCTTTCAGCGGCAGATCTTGTTATTTGCAGGGCGGGTGCCTCCTCTCTTTCTGAGTTTGAAGCATTGGGTAAGGCATCCATTCTTATCCCTTCACCCAACGTAACAGAAAACCATCAGTTCCATAATGCTATGGCACTTGTTGATAACAATGCGGCAGTCATTATAGAAGAAAAAGACCTCAACGGCGAAATTCTTGCCGCTGAGATTGATAAATTGCTTTCAGATAAAGCAAAATTAAAAGAAATCGGTGATAACGCAAGAAAAATGGCGGTGGTTGATGCCGCTTCAAGAATCTGCGGTATTGTAACGGGTCTTATAAAAAATTAACATATATCCGGGAGCGACATATTATAAACCGTAAGGTTAATCTCTGAAGGGAGAGGGTAGTATGTCTGCTTTCATTATTAACGGTGGCAGGCGCATCAGCGGAAGTGTTAAGGTTCAAGGCTCGAAAAACAGCGTTTTGCCGATTCTCGCGGCAACCTATCTTGTGGGCGGTAAATCTGTTATACATAATTGCCCAAAGCTTTCCGATACAAACAGCACTGTTAAAATATTGCAAGCCCTCGGGTGTGTGGTTACAAGAAAGGGCAACACCATAATTGTTGACAGCACAGATGCCGGCGGCTATGAAATCCCCGAGTCATTGATGCGTGAGATGCGCTCGTCGGTGATTTTTCTCGGTGCTATAATCGGCAGAATGAAAAAAGCGGTTATTTCTGCACCCGGTGGTTGCGAAATAGGGCTGAGACCCATCGATTTGCATTTGTATGCAGTTAAACGCCTTGGAGTAAAGGTTGATGAAGAGTTCGGCAGGCTTAACTGCAGCGTGCCTGTCAGATTAAAGGGTAAAAAAATTACTTTTTCTTTCCCGAGCGTCGGTGCAACCGAGAACGCAATACTCACGGCGGTAACAGCCACGGGCTCTACCACTATAGTGAATGCCGCAAGGGAACCCGAGATAATTGATTTGTGTGATTATCTCAATAAATGCGGAGCAGATATTTCGGGTGCGGGTGAAAGCATTATAACCATTAACGGCAAAGAAACGTTGATAGCTTGCGAGCATTCTGTCATAGCTGACAGAATTGCATCTGCAACATATTTGCTGGCAGGAGCCGTAACAGGTGGTGACGTTTCCCTTGAGAATGCTGACCCCATTCATCTCAATGCAATTATTCCTCTTTTGGAGGAGGCGGGGTGCAACGTCAATATACGTTGCAAAACGGTAAGGTTAAAGGCTCCGCAAAGACCGTTGAGAATAGATAAAATAGTTACCCAGCCATATCCGGGCTTCCCGACGGATGCACAAGCACCGTTTACAACACTTGCAGCTGTAGCAAAGGGAACAAGCGTTATTGTTGAAAATATATTCGAGTCCCGTTTTAAACACGTGCCTGAGCTTTTGCGTATGGGTGCGAAAATAAAAACAGAGGGCAGAGTTGCCGTTGTTGACGGTGTTGAAAGGCTTTATGGTGCAGATGTTGTTTCGCCGGATCTCAGAGGCGGTGCGGCGTTGGTTCTTGCAGGGCTTTGTGCAATGGGTCAGACAACGGTCAGAAATACGTTATATATTGACAGAGGATATGATGATATAGAAAATACATTGTGCTCATTGAATGCTGATATTAAAAGAAAGGTAATCTGAAATGAACGGAAGAAACCGCAAAACTACCAAAAGAGGTAATACGGTAATAACACCAAAAAATAAAAAGGAGCAGCTTTCAAACGATGAAATTCGCTCAAGAAATAAACAGAAAAGAATCCGCAAAAAAAAGATAAGGAAAGCCGTTCTGACTCTTGGGGCGGTGAGTGTTGCTGTTTGTGTTTGTGTTGTTCTTATGATTGCTTTCGTTTTTAACGTGGGCAACATTGCAATTAAGGGGGATTCAAAATATCCCATTTCTATGATTGTTGAAAAAAGCGGTGTAGCAGAGGGCGATGCACTTTTCCTTATAAACAGCGACAAGGTTAAGAGCGGGATTGAAAAATCTCTTCCATATATTAAAAATGTTTCAGTAACAAAAAAGTTCCCTGATACAATAATTATCGAGGTTGAACCCGCAAAAGAGATAGGTGCCGTTGCATCGGGCGGCGGATACATAATAATCGATTCAGAATGCAAGGTTCTCAGCAAAGGAGCCTCGGTTATGAACGCAAGCACATCAAACATTACGGGCATTTCCGTTAAGGGTGCAACGGAAGGCGAGCTTATTGAGCTTGATTCAGAAAAAACAAGAGATGCCTTGTCTGCAGTTCTTTCAGCAATTGAAAAATCCGGGATTGAGTTAATTACGGAAATAAATGTTAAGAATACCAAAAATATAAAGCTTACTTACGATGAACGTATAACCTTGCTTGTGGGTTCTGTTGATGATATAGATAATAAATTGGGCAGAGCAAAGCACGTAGTTAAAGCTGAAGATGAAAATAACGTTCATGCAACGGGTGAGGTTGACCTCAGAGATGATAAAAGAGTTATTTTTACAGCTGACGAGGAAACAACTGCACCCCCGCAAACAGAGCAAACCTCTGATAATGGGGCACAAACACAGTAAAAAAATAATAAAAATTTATAAAATATCTTGCTATTAGACAAATTCTGTGTTAATATCTAAAGGATGTATAATAGTGTGGTGTATCGTGCTTTGCGAAACACCTGCGCATAAATTAGGAGGAAGAAAAATGAACTTTGAAATTTCAAACGATTTTGAAGACGTTACCCAGATAAAAGTTATAGGTGTTGGCGGTGGCGGCGGTAATGCCATCAACCGTATGGTTAGCTCCGGCGTTCAGGGTGTTGAGTTTATCGCTATCAACACAGATAAGCAGGTTCTTACATTCTCAAAAGCTACACACAAAATACAGATTGGTGAAAAAGTAACAGGCGGTCGTGGTGCAGGCGCTCGTCCCGAAATGGGTCTCAAAGCCGCTGAAGAGAGCAGAGAAGCTATCGTTGATGCTCTCAGTGGTGCAAATATGGTATTCATCACAGCCGGTATGGGCGGCGGAACAGGTACAGGTGCAGCCCCTGCTATTGCTGAAATCGCAAAAAGCAACGGTATCCTCACAGTAGGTATCGTTACAAAGCCCTTCGCTTTTGAAGGTAAAAGAAGAATGCAGCAGGCTGAAGCAGGTATTGCAGAGCTTGCACAGCACGTTGACAGTCTTATTGTTATCCCCAACGAAAGACTCAAACTTGTTTCTGACCAGAAAATTACTTTCGCAAACGCTTTCGATGTTGCAGATGACGTTCTTCGTCAGGGCGTTAAGAGCATTTCAGAGCTTATCAAAATCCCCGGTCTTATCAACCTTGACTTTGCTGACGTAACAGCAGTTATGAAGGATGCCGGCCACGCACATATGGGTGTTGGCAGAGCAACGGGTAAAGAAAAGGCTGAAGCAGCAGCAAATGCGGCAGTTTCCAGCCCCCTTCTTGAAACAACAATTCAGGGCGCAAAGGGCGTTATCATCAGCATCACATCTTCTCCTGATGTTACTCTTGATGATGTTGACGTTGCGGCAAATATCATTGCTGACGCCGCTGATGCAGATGCAAACATCATCTTCGGCGTTGCATTTGATGAAAAGCTTGACGATGAAATGGTTGTTACCGTTATCGCAACAGGCTTTGGCACAGATTCAAACGGTTTCGCAAACAAATCCAATGCTGCAGCGGCAGATAGCTCGTCTGCAGTTGAAGATGAAGACGGCGATATCGTTGATATTCTCGGTCTTTTCAAGAAATAATTCAGTTTCAAATCAGCCGACCGATAGCATCGGTCGGCTTAATTATTTATACGGGAGATTTTTTGCATTCTCTAATGCAAGCATTACTATGAAAGTACGAATTAAAAAGAAAAAAATTAAGTTTTTTAGTGAAATAACGGTTATTATTCCTCTTATAATTGCAATGGCTATACTTTCAAGAACATTGCCGGATGGCGACCTCAGGCTTGATATAGGCAAAAGTCGGGTTGGCGAAAAGGCGATTGCTTTAACCTTTGACGATGGCCCCGGCGGATGCACCGAAGAGCTTTTAGACGGTCTTAAAGAGCTTGACGTTCAGGCGTCTTTCTTTGTTATCGGCGAAAAGGCAGAGAAGCATCCCGAAATCGTAAAAAGGGCATATAAAGAAGGTCACCTTATCGGCAACCATACCTACAGCCACGTTCGTCTGCCGTTTGTAGGTTACCGCACGGCAAAAGAAGAAATTAACAAAACATCTGAAATAATTGAAGAAATTACAGGTTCAAGACCTCTTTTTTTCCGTGCACCATACGGTGATGTTTCTGCAATACAGTTAAAACAGTTAGATGCGTTTTTTATAAACTGGTCTGTTTCAACCTATGATTGGAACGATAAAGATGCAGATTATATCTATGAAAGAATAATGAAGAAAGCTGCTGACGGTGAAATTATACTTCTTCACGACACTAAAAAGCCTACTGTTGAAGCAGTGCTCAGAGCGATTCCGGAATTGCAGGAGCAGGGCTATGAATTTGTAAGAGTTGATGACCTTCTTACCCGCAACGGTGACAAGCTGAAAATGGGTGTTCAGTACAGAAAGTGTGAACACGAAAAAGGTGCGGTTGTATTTTAATTTAAACAATAAAAAAGAGTGAACAAACTGATGTTTGTTCACTCTTTTTAGTTGTAGTTGAATTAAAGCTTTTCGCAGATTGCCTTTGTGTCTCTTGCAATAGCAAGCTCTTCGTTTGTGGGAACACAATAAACCTTAACGGGGCAACCGGGCTCTGTGAGCTCAATTTCTTCGCCACGAATTTCGTTAGCTTCCTTGTTAAGCTTGATTCCGAGGAATGAGAGGTTTGTGAGAACGTCTTCACGAAGGTCAATGCAGTTTTCACCGATACCGCCTGTGAAAGCAATAACGTCAACACCGTCCATAGCGGCAACGTATGAACCGATACATTTACGGATCTGATACCACTGCATATCACGGGCGAGCTTTGCTCTCTTGTTGCCTTCTGCGGCAGCGGCTTTGACAGCTCTGTCGTCAGAATGAACGCCGGAAATACCGAGAACGCCGCTCTGCTTGTTCATAATCTTATCCATTTCTTCTGCAGAGAGGTTATGCTTCTGCATAATGTATGTAACAACAGAGGGGTCGATAGCACCGCAACGAGTACCCATCATGAAACCGTCAAGGGGAGTAAGACCCATGCTTGTGTCAAGAACCTTGCCGTCTTTGATAGCTGTGATTGAGCAACCGTTACCGAGGTGGCAAGTGATGAGCTTGATGTCTTTAAGGTCTTTGCCAACGATTTCTGCTGTTCTGTATGCAACGAAACGGTGTGAAGTGCCGTGTGCACCGTAACGGCGGATGTGGTCTTCCTCGTAGTATTTGTAGGGGATACCGAACATATATGATGTTTCGGGCATTGTGCTGTGGAATGCGTTGTCAAAAACAGCTACCTGAGGAACGCTTGCGCCGAAAACCTCGTTACAGCATTCAATACCAACAACGTGAGCGGGGTTGTGGAGGGGGGCAAGAGCGCTGAGCTCGTCAATAGCTTTAAGAACACTGTCGTCAACAAGAACGCTTTCTGTGAAGCGGTCACCACCCTGAACAACTCTGTGACCGATAGCACCGATTTCGGAAAGGTCGTCAATAACCTTGCATTCGCCTGTTGTGAGGGCATCCTTAACGATGTTGAAAGCAACCTTGTGGTCGGGGATATCAACATATTCATCAAAGCTTCTGCCGTCAAATGTTGAACCCTTTGTGTGGCTCATATCTGTTGCGATGGATTCACAGATACCTTTTGCGAGAACTTTTTCGCCTTCCATATCAAAAAGCTGATACTTGAGAGATGAGCTACCGCAGTTGATTACGAGAATTTTCATTATAAACCTCCATTAAAAACGTGTATTTTCTTTTTTGGAAAATTAAATACAATAATATTGTGTAAAATACTTACCAAGTAACAATTATACCACTATTTCGAGGTTTTTCAATAGTAAACCTAAACAAAAAGAGGTGATTTTTTGAATTACGGTATTGTAGCAGAGTTCAATCCGTTTCACAACGGGCACAAATACTTGATTGACGTCGTTAAAAGCAACGGCGAAAACACGGTTACCGTCGTTATGAGCGAAAGCTTTGTTCAGCGTGGCGAGTGTGCGGTTATGTCACCCTATGCCAGAGCAAAAGCGGCACTTATGTGCGGTGCGGATTTAGTTCTTTCTTTGCCCGTGCCTTATGCAACTTCAAGTGCCGAGCGCTTTGCTCTCGGTGGACTTTCCGTTCTTGGGGGGCTTGGTTGCGTTGATTCTCTCGCTTTTGGTGCGGAGTGCGGTGATGCCGTTCTTCTCAAAAAATGTGCCCATGCTTTGGTCAGCCCAAAGCTTTCCGTGGCTCTGGAAAAGTATCTTGGCGAAGGTCTTTCTTTTCCCGTTGCAAGGCAAAAGGCGGTTGCAGATATTTTCGGCAAAGAGGTAGCTGATGTTCTGTCTTCTCCCAATAACATTCTTGGCGTCGAATACATTAAGGCGATAAATAAATTGAATCTCGATATGGAAATATGTCCCATCATCAGAAAGGGCGTTGAACACGACAGCAAGGAGGCAAAGGAAAACTTCTGCTCCGCATCCGCTGTCCGTGAAATGATGATAAGCGGTAATGATTTCGAAAGGTTTCTGCCAAAGGAAGCCTTTGAAATTATAATTAATGAGATGAATAAAAATAAAGCCCCTGCAAGTCTGCGGAATATAGAAAGTGCAATTCTTTACAAATTGCGTTCAATGTCTGTTGAAGAGTTAAGAGAATTGCCCGATGTGGGAGAGGGGCTTGAGTACAGGTTTTATGATGCTGTAAAAACATCATCATATCTTGATGAAATACTTGAAAAAGTCAAAACAAAGAGATATACTCATTCAAGGCTCAGAAGAATTGTGATTTGTGCCTTTTTGGGCATTAACAAGAAAGATGTTGAAGCACCTGTGCCGTATATACGGGTTCTCGGCTTCAATGAAAAGGGCTCAAGGCTTCTTAAAACCGCAAAGGAATCCTCAGCTTTACCTGTTGTTAGCAAATCATCCGAAATCGGTTTCTTGGGCAACGATGCAAAACGAGTCTTTGAATTGGAGTGCTTTTCTAGAGATATGCTTTCACTTGCTCTTCCCGAGCCCGATGCTTGCGGCAAAGAAATGACAGACAAGATTATTGTAATATAATTGGAGAAAATATGGATTTATTAGTTATCGGCGGCGGTGCCGCAGGTCTTATGGCGGCGGGAACAGCCGCATCAAGAGGTTTAAATGTTACCTTGCTTGAACGTAACGACAAGCTTGCGAGAAAGGTGGCAATAACCGGCAAAGGGAGATGTAACGTTACAAATTCCTGCCCGCTTTTAAATGAGCTTATCACAAACGTTCCCGTGAACGGCAGGTTTCTTTATGGTGCCTTTTCACGATTCGGAACAGATGACACCATAGATTTTTTTGAGAATATGGGTGTACCTCTAAAAATAGAACGTGGTAACAGAGTTTTTCCTGTTTCCGACAGAGCACTTGATATTGTTGATGCTCTCAATAAGTTTATTACTGTAAACGGAGTCAAAAGAAAACAAGGCAGGGCAACCGAGCTCATTATCGAAGACGGTGCGGTCAAGGGATGTATCACTGAGGATGGAAAAAAATACTATGCAGACAATGTTCTCATAGCCACAGGCGGTGCATCATACCCCGCAACAGGCTCAACGGGTGACGGTTACAAATTAGCTGAGCAGGCGGGTCACACAATAAAGGCTATAAAGCCCTCTCTTGTTCCGCTGGAATGTCACGAGGGCTGGTGCACGGAGGCTATGGGGCTTTCCCTTCGAAACGTGGAAATAAGAGTTGAAGATACACAAACCTACAAAGAGGTTTATAAGGATTTCGGTGAAATGCTTTTTACCCATTTTGGCGTTTCCGGTCCAATGATTCTTTCTGCATCTTCTCATATGAGAAATATGGAAAAGGGCAGATACGTAATCCATATAGATTTCAAGCCCGCTCTTTCTCACGAGCAGTTAGATAAGCGCTTGCAAAGAGACTTGCTTGAATGTTCAAACAAAAACCTTTATAATACGCTTGCTTTGATGTTGCCCAGAAAAATGATTCCGATTGTTGTAAAGCTTTCGGGTCTTAACGGCAATATCAAATCAAATCAGGTAACAAAGGAAATGAGAAGTGAGCTTGTTGACCTTCTCAAGGATATCCGCCTTACTGTTACGGATTTCAGACCCATTGACGAAGCAATCGTTACATCGGGCGGTGTCAGTGTTTCTGAAATCGACCCCAAGACAATGAAAAGTAAGCTTGTTGACGGTCTTTACTTCGCAGGTGAGGTTATTGATGTTGATGCATATACAGGCGGCTTCAATCTGCAAATAGCTTTTTCCACCGGTCATCTTGTCGGTGAGAGTATATAAGGAGAATAACTATGATAGTAAACATTGCAATCGATGGCCCTGCAGGTGCAGGCAAAAGCACAATAGCAAAATCCGTTTCAAAGGAATTAGGCTTTATTTATGTTGATACAGGTGCCCTTTACAGAACCGTTGGTCTTAATGCGTTAAGATTGGGTAAGGACACAAAAAACGCAGAGGAAGTTGTTCCCACCTTGGAGGGTCTCGATGTATCTCTTCGTTTTGTAAACGGCGAGCAGAGAGTTTTCCTCGGTGAAGAGGATGTTTCAACAGCCATAAGACAGAATGAGGTTTCAATGGCGGCATCCAACGTTTCTGCAATCCCAAGAGTCAGAGAATTCCTTTTTGATTTGCAGAGAGATATTGCAAAGAAAAACAACTGTATTATGGATGGCAGAGATATCGGAACGGTTGTTTTGCCCGATGCAAAAATAAAAATCTATCTTACGGCTTCTGCAGAAGCACGTGCAGACCGCCGCTTCAAAGAGCTTACCGAAAAGGGTCAGAACGTTGATTACCACAAAATTCTTGAAGAAATTAAAGCAAGAGATTATCAGGATATGAATCGTGAAATTGCACCCCTCAAGCAGGCTGATGATGCAATCCTCGTTGACACAACCGAGCTGAATCTGGAGCAGGCCATTGAGTATATGCTCAAAACAATAAAGGAGCATCTTTAATGGCTGAGATTATTCTGGCAAAAAAAGCAGGCTTTTGTTTTGGTGTCAGCAGAGCCATCGAACTGATTGAAAAACTGATTGCAGAAGGTAAAAAGGTTGCAACGTTGGGTCCTATTATCCATAATCAACAGGTGATTGACGAGCTTTCAGAAAAAGGCGTAAAGGTTGTTGATGACCCGGCAGATGTTCCCGAGGGCTACGTGCTTGTTCTGCGTACCCATGGCGTAACGCGTGACGTTCTTTCCCAGGTGGAGCAGAGTGGTTGCGAATACATTGATGCCGTTTGCCCCTTTGTTAAAAAAATCCATAAAACAGTTATCGAAAATTCTTCGGAAGATATTGTCACAATCATTGCGGGGGATGAAAATCACCCCGAGGTTAAGGGTATAAAAAGCTATGCAAAAGGGGATTCGTTCGTTATAGATTCGGCACAAAAGCTTGAAGAATTAATTGCTGAACACCCCGATTTATCGACAAAACCCGTAATTTTTGTTTCACAGACAACTTTTAGTGTCAAAGAATGGGAAAAAAGTTTAAAAAATATAAAATATCTATGTACAAATTCAAAAATATTTGATACAATATGCTTTGCGACCGAAGAAAGACAGCGTGAAGCAGCGGCTCTTTCAGAAGTCAGCGATGCAATGGTGGTTGTTGGCGGGCGTCACAGCTCGAACACACGAAAATTGCTTGCTGTCTGCGAGAAAAACTGCCCCTCGTTCCTTGTTGAAACAGCTCAGGAGCTTTATGGTATCAATCTTGAGAAGTATCAAAAATTCGGTCTCACTGCGGGTGCATCCACTCCCGCCGGTATTATAAAGGAGGTCCTTGAAACCATGTCCAAAATTGTTAATGAAAACCAAATGATTGAGGAGGAAAAAGTGCTTGACTCTGCATCAGTTGCTGAAGAATTCGATTTCGCAGCAGCATTGGAAGAATCTCTCAATAGCATGAACAGCGACCAGAAGGTTGTTGGCACAGTATTGAGAATTACTCCCACAGAGATACAGGTTGATATCGGCAGGAAGCAGACAGGCTATATTCCCTACAGCGAATATAGCAATGACCCCACCGCAGACCCCAAAGCTGATCTTAACATCGGCGACACACTCAACCTCATCATCATGAAAACAAACGACCAGGAAGGCTTCACAATGCTTTCCAAAAAACGTTACGATGCTGTTGCTGCATGGGACACAATCGTTAGCGCTGAAGGAACAGATACCATTCTTGAAGGCGTTGTAACAGAAGTTGTTCGCGGCGGTGTTATCGTTGTTTCAAACAATGCTCGTCTTTTCATCCCTGCTTCACTTGCAACTGCTAACCGCAACGACAAGCTTGAAGACCTTGTTAAAAAGACAGTTCGCTTCAAGGTTATAGAAGTTAACAAACAGAGAAGAAGAGCAGTCGGCTCCATTCGTGCCGTTCTCAAGAGTGAAAGAAAAGCTGCAGAAGAAAAATTCTGGGCAGAAGCTAAAGAGGGCGAGGTTCGTAAAGGTGTTGTTAAGTCAATTATGAAGTTCGGTGCTTTTGTTGACATCGGCGGCGTTGACGGTATGATTCACGTTTCTGAGCTTTCTTGGAACAGAATTAAAGATCCTTCAGAGGTTGTAAGCATTGGCGACGAAGTTGAAGTTACCATCAAGGCTCTTGACCCTGAAAAGAAGCAGATTGCTCTCGGCTACAAAAAGCTTGAGGACAACCCCTGGGAAATCTTCAAGAGCAAATATGCTGTTGATTCAGTTGCTGAAGTTGAAATTGCAAACTTCACAGAGTTTGGTGCTTTCGCACACATCGTTCCCGGTGTAGACGGTCTTATCCACATTTCACAGATTGCAAATAAACACGTTGCAAAACCTGCTGACGTACTTAAAATCGGTGAAAAGGTTGAAGCAAAAATCACCGAAATCGACGAAGAAAGAAAGAGAGTAAGCCTTTCTATCCGTGCACTTCTTCCCGTTGAAGAGGCTGCTGAAGAGGCTGCTGAAGAAGTTGTTGAAGAAGCTGCTGAAGAAGTTGTTGAAGAAGCAACAGAAGAAGCTGCAGAATAATTCGTTATAATATCTGCCACCTACTTGAAAAAGTAGGTGGTTTATTTTATAATATAAAAAATCCGGGAGGTGAGCAGATGTATTGCGAAAAATGTCACCGTCAGAGTCCTGATAATTTCGAGCGCTGTGCGTATTGCTCAGCCCCATTTGAAACAAAAAAGAAGCCCGAATCCGTTAAGAAGAATATAAAGAAATTTAAAAAAAGGCGCATTTCCAAAAAGACCGTTATAATCTGCGTCGTGGCTTTTGCCTTTGTTATGGCACTCAGTGCCATAATAACAGGTGTTGTAACCGGGGTTAAACCCGAAAGGGTTGTCAGCAGTCTTTCCGTCGCTATTGAACAAAACGACAGCAAGCTTTACTACTCATTGTATGACGAGCAAATGAAGGAGTATAAAAAATCCAATTGGTATTTCAGCGACGAAGAAACTAATAAAGCTATGGTTGAGCCACTTGTAAAAAGTATAAATTTTTATACCGAAATGTGTGGTGAGGGCTTCACTATCAACTACGAAATAGAGGATGTTTACTATTTTTCGGATAGTGAGCTTGAGAGTCTTTGCGGTGTTCTCGCCGAAACCTATAGCTACGATGTAATGCCGAAAAAAGCGGCTAGAATTGATTTCGTGTTATACGTCAAGGGTGAAAAAGGTGAGTACGAAACTGTATATAAGGACTTTTATTGCATAAAATTCGGCAGCGAATGGTATAGGTTAGAGTGAATGGATTCCGGACAATAAAAATGAATCCGAAACAGAAACGACAGAGTAAATTCTCTGTCGTTTTTTGATATATATCCATATTTTACACAAAAAAACATCAAAATGTCAAAAAATATTTGACAAATTCACAATAGTGTTGTATCATTGTTCTAAGAATACATATTTGTTTGGGTTTTGAGGTGGTTTTTTGAGCGGTCGTGAAAAGGGTGAGCTTGCCTTGCTCAGCAACGAAGAGCTTGTTAAACTTTCTCAATCGGGCGACGAGGTTGCAAAAGAAGTTTTATCAAATCGTTTCTTCTATGTCCGTAGTGCAGATGTTCCGGGCTCATATCTTGATTCGGATGATTTCGTTCAGGAGGGGATGATAGGCTTTTTAAAAGCCGTTGATTCATATGATTCTTCTAAAGGCATTCCCTTTGAAGCATACGCTTTCATTTGTATGCGAAACAAAATAAGAACGGCAACAAAGCAAGAGCTTGAAATCCCGGTTGGCGACAGTAACGATATTTTTGAAAATATTGTTGATTCCGCCAATCCCTTAGAAAAGGTGATCTTAAACGAACACCTCAATAACGTTCTTTCCCATTGTGATGAAACACTTTCAGAAACCGAAAAAGCGGTTGTGTTTTTCAAGGCGGGTGGCCTTTCTTACGAAGAAATCGGGAAAAGGCTTTCTATGTCTTCAAAATCTGTAGATAATGCGTTACAGCGTGCCCGCAAAAAATTGAAAGACGTTTGTCAGGATAATTGAGAGAAATCTCTTTTATATATTAGTCCTCTTAGCTTAAAAGAAGAGCGTTGATACTAGGTTGCGGAATTTTCCGAAACCTTCGCCAAAGGTGGCGGTGCAATTCCGTTAGAGGGCAACATTATTTATCAAGCGAGGTAACAAAAATGTACGAAGACAAAACACTCATCTGTAAAGAGTGCGGCAACGAATTCGTTTTCACAGCCGGCGAGCAGGAATTCTATGCAGAAAAAGGCTTGGTTAACGAACCCAAGAGCTGCAAAGCATGTCGTGATGCACGTAAACAGGCTATGAGAGGTGAACGTGAAAAATTCACAACAGTTTGTGCTGAATGCGGCGGCGTTGCTGAGGTTTATTTCAAACCCCGTGAGGATCGTCCCGTATACTGCAGCGAATGCTTCAAGAAAAAACAGGAAGGCTAATAATATATACAATATCTTATAAGTTTTCTGCCCCGGGTTTTCCGGGGCTTTTCTTTTTGTTGTTGAATTCGTCTGATTAATGTTGTATAATGAATATATATATCATCTTGGAGGCATTTCTACTATGAAAAAGCTTTTGTCGGTTGTTCTTGCCGTTATAATTGCATTCGGTACAGTTTCTGTTGCCGCTTCAGCGGCAGAGTCCTTTGCAACGGGTGTAATTGTTGCAGAAGACGGCAGTGAGTTTACCTGGGAAATTTCAGAAGAATACGGAACACTCAGTATTTGGGGCGAGGGGAAAATGCCTGAGTTTTCCGAATCACCTGAATGGTTGCAGTATGATTTCAGAAATCTTGTTATCGGCGACGGAATAACCTCTGTTAGTGACGAGGCTTTTCTGAATGCAGATTTTCTTGGCAATAACGGAAGTGTACAGCTCCCCGAAAGCCTTGAAAAAATCGGCGCCAGAGCTTTTTACGGCTGCCGATTTATCAGTGAAATTGATTTGTCTGCGGTTACCTCGCTGGGTTCAATGGCGTTTTATGGTTGCACCGGATTAAAAGAGCTTTTCATCCCCGCGGCGGTTGAAGAAATTGGTGAATACGCAATCGGTTACTATTGTAACGAGGAGCTCGATGATGAATTTGCCAAAATTGAAGACTTAAAAATATACTCATATCTTAACACAACAGCCCACAGTTATGCTGTTGATAATGAAATTGAGTTTGTTAATCTTGATGATTATTCAGCGTTTTTCACCTATGAAAAATATGATGAAGAAAGTGTTATACTTACTTCTTATGAAAATTGCGAATATTCTAAAAATATATCAATTCCGGCAGAAATTGACGGCTACAAGGTAATCGGTCTTGGTGAATTTTTATTTGAAAATACAGACGTGGAATCCGTTAACGTGCCTAATACTGTTAACAGAATTCACGAAACAGCATTTCTGAATGCGAAAGAGCTTAAAAGCATCAGCGTTCAGGCTGGTGGCCGTTTTGCCTCCTATGAGGGTGGCCTTTACAATAAAGAGTTAACAATACTATATAAATATCCCGAAGGTGCAGTTGATGTTTCGTTCCCCGAAGCCGTCAAAGAAATCGGCAAAGAAGCATTCAGAGGCTCGGCGGTAACCGTGATTTCTCTTCCCGAAACAGTTTCTTCAATAGGTGATGGGGCATTCTCATACTCATCCTTAAAAAGAATTGAATTGTCTTTAGGTGTAACAGCAATTCCGCAGTGGGCATTTGCTTCCTGCGAGAGCTTGAGTGAAATTAACTTTAATCGTATCACTGAAATTGGCGAAAATGCCTTCAGAGGTTGCAAGAGTCTTGAAAATGTAGGCTTTTCTGCTGATTTGAAAAAAATCGGTGCCGCTTCTTTCCACGGCACAGGCTTGAAAAGCGTAATAATACCTGATGTTGCTGATGTCGGCGAAAAGGCTTTCGGCTATTATTCTGCGGATGATGTTGAATTTGTTAAAGATGAAGCCTTTGTGATATACGGAAAATCCGAATCTTCCGGAAAGACTTATGCTGAGGAAAACGGATTTGAGTTTGTTGAATGGGCTCCCGAGTGCCCTGAAATATATTATTCCTACGCAGACACCAAAGCAATTTCAATTTTTTGGCTGGATTCAGGTGCAGAGTGCTATGAGCTTTACAGAAAAACAAAAGATACTGAATATGAATTAATCTATACTGCAACTCCCGACAGCAAGTTGTATTATGTTGATTTTAATGTTAAAAACGGCGAGAAATACACATATTCTGTTGTGGCTGTAAAAAATGGTGTCCGCAGTGACTTCGACAGCAAGGTAACCTTTAAGTTTGTTAAGCTTGCCACGCCCGTTCTTAAATCTGCCGAAATGACACTTGACGGTATTCTTGTTGCTTGGAATTCGGTGAAGAATGCTGAGGGCTATACGCTTTACCGCAAAACAGAAAACGGCAAATGGTCAAGAATTGCAGATTTCAAGGGCAATGTAACGTCATTTGAGGATACAACTGCTAAAAGCGGTGTTAACTATACCTACACCGTAAAGGCTTATCTTGATGATATTGAAAGCGGATACAACGCAAACGGCGTGTCTGCTATGTACCTTTCCATTCCTGAGCTGAAAAAAGCAGAAAATGCCTCTAAGGGCATAACTGTTACCTGGGAAAAGGTGAAGGGTGCAAACGGTTACATCATCGGCAGAAAGACAAGCAAAACCTCGTGGGTTAAAATTGCAACCTTGGGCGATGTGTCATCATATACCGACAAAACTGCTAAGCTCGGCACAACGTATACGTACACGGTTGTACCCGTTTGCGACGATGTTTTCGGTTATTATGATGATAACGGTGTAACCTGCAAGTGTGTTGGTATGCCGGAGATTAAGTCCGTTTCAAATGCATCAGGCGGTGTATCAATAAAATGGAATGCTGTTTCAAAATGCAGCGGTTACATCGTTTACAGAAAAACCTCGGGCGGAAGCTGGAAACGACTTACAAAAATCACAGATTCCGCAAAAACAAGCTACACCGACAAAACCGCAAAGAGCGGAACAAAATATTATTATGCTGTTAAAGCATACAGCGGCTCGGCTGTGAGTGCATATAAGGCGGTTTCACTCGTAAGGCTCACAACACCCAAGCTTGTTGAAGTCAAATCCACAAAGAGCGGTGTCAAATTCCAGTGGGGTAAGGTCAGCGGTGCAGAGGGCTATTACGTTTACCGTGCAACAGGTAACGGTAGCTTTAAAAAGCTTGCCACCGTAAAAAGCGGCAGCACGGTATCCTTCGTTGACAAAACCTCTAAAAAAGGAGTTACCTACAGGTATACCGTTAAAGCATATAAAGGAAGCTCAAAGAGCGCCCACAATACAAAGGGGCTCAGTGTTAAAGATAAGCATTAAGGATATTCAACCTCTTTTGCCAATGAGTTGATTGCGAAAAGGTTTGGGATTGCCATCAGACCGTTGCAGATATCGGCAAATTCCCAGACGGTTTTGGGTGACGTAATACACCCGATAAAAACTAAAACAACATAAACGTTTTTGAAAAGCTTTGTGTGCCTTTTACCAAAAAGGTATTCAAAGCTTTTTTCACCGTAAAAAGAACAGCTTGCAAGGGATGTAAAAGCGAAAATTGCCGTTAATAAGGCAATTCCTTTTCGCCCGATTTCACCAACTGTACCGTATGCACTCAAGGATAATTCGGCACCGAAAAGAGTAAAGTATTCTTTTTTTGCGCCAACAAGAATAACAAGCGCCGTAACGGTGCACAAAAATATTGTGTCTATAAAAACCTCGAGCATTGCCCACATTCCCTGAACCTCTTTATCGCTGTTTTCAACCTGCGAGTGCAGAAGTGTGGAGGAGCCCAAGCCTGCTTCATTTGAAAAAATACCGCGTGATATGCCATATCTCATAGCCTTATACATGCCGAATCCGTTCAGAGCTTTTAAAGAAAAAGCCTCTCTGAAAATGAGAGAAAAGCAAGGAATTATTTCTGTTCTGAATTTGAAAAGCACCAAACCGGATAACAGCAGATATCCGATTGTCATAAAAGGGACGATAATCGTGCCGAAGCTTGCGATTCTTTTAACTCCGCCGTTTATAATAATAAAGCATAAGGCTGTCGCTGCAACACCTGTTATTAGCGTGTTGATGCCAAAGCCCCGGGTCAATGCTTGTGATACGGAGTTCCCCTGTGTCAGGTTACCCATACCGATTGCAGACATCAGACCGAAAAAAGCATAGGCTTTTGCCATTTTCTTCATTTTAAGTCCGTTTTCCATATATGAGAAAGCACCGCCGCAAAAGGTGCCGTATTTATCCTTTTTTCTGTATTTTATGCCAAGGTAGTTTTCGGAATAAGCTGTCATCATCGAAAGAAAAGCAGATGCCCACATCCAGAAAACCGTGCCCGGCCCGCCGTAATATATTGCTGTGGCAACACCCACGATATTACCCGTTCCGATACAGGCACCAAGCACAGAGCAAAAGGCGCCCCATTGGCTGACACCTGTTTCTTTTTTGCTTTTGAATGTGTTGCCTATGGTGGAAGACAGCATTTTCCCGAATCCACGGAATTGAAAAAAACTGCTTTTAAAAGAAAATCTCAATGCTGTAAACAAAAAGAATAACAGCATGGGCAGACCCCACACAACCGAATTCAGGGAATTTATAAAGTTTTGCATAAAAACCACCTCTGTTTTTTTCGGTTTTTCTAAAATGAGTTCATTTACAAAACAAGAATACTCTTTTATAATACTATTAAACTAAAACGGAGATATGATTTTATGGCAAGAGATTTAACGAAAGGAAAAGTTAACGGCGTTTTGCTGAAATTTACAATGCCGCTGTTTATCAGCGTTGTTTTTCAGCAAATGTACAGCATAGCCGACAGCCTTATAGCAGGTCGCTTTGCGGGTGAGGATGCGTTGGCGGCTGTTGGTGCATCGTACCCCATAGTAAATATTTTCAATGCTGTTGCCGTTGGTTGCAACATCGGTTGCAGCGTTGTTATCTCTCAGCTTTTCGGTGCAAAAGAAAATAAAAGGGTTAAAACTGCATCAACAACAGCGTTGATTTCATCGCTCGTCATTGGTGGGCTGTTGACTCTTTTCGGCATACTTCTTACCCCTGATCTTATGGAAGCTATCGATACACCTGAAAACATTTTCAGAGATTCTGCCACGTATCTCGAAATATATCTCGGTGGCTTTATATTCCTTTTTGTTTACAACATCGCAAACGGAATATTCACGTCCTTGGGGGATTCCAAAACCTCTCTTTACTTTTTAATTTTTTCGTCTGTTCTTAATGTTATTCTCGACTATGTGTTTGTTGCAAGCTTCGGTTGGGGTGTTTCGGGTGTTGCCTGGGCAACCTTCATAGCTCAAGGCTTGGCAGGTATTCTTTCATTGTTGACATTGTTCAGACACCTTAATAAGCTTCATAGTGATGGCAGAGCACCGATTTTTTCATTTGAGCTTCTTCGACGTATGGCAGCTATTTCCATCCCCAGCGTTCTTCAACAAAGCTTTGTTTCGGTTGGTAACGTGTTTATTCAGAAGCTTATAAACGGCTTTGGCTCGTCTGTTATAGCGGGCTATTCTGCCGCAATAAAGCTCAACACCTTCACTATCAACGCCCTGTGTACTTTTGGTAACGGTGTTTCGGGCTTTACGGCGCAAAACCTTGGGGCGGGCACGTATTCAAGAATAAAAGCGGGATTTAAGTGCGGCTCTGTAATGGTAATGGTAACGGGTTGTGTTTTTGCTGCAGTTTATCTTTTCTTTAACGGCAGTTTAATAGAGGTGTTTATGGAGGGTGACGGCTCTGCCATGGCTTTGGATTCGGGCTCAGCCTTTTTAAAAACCGTGTCGCCGTTTTTCTGCTTTATCGGTCTTAAACTTGTTGGTGACGGCATTCTTCGCGGTACGGGGTCAATGAAGCTGTTTATGGTTGCAACCTTTACCGATTTAATTCTGCGAGTTGTATTGGCATTTGCTTTTGCACCTGTCTGGGGTTATCAGGGTATATGGTATTCATGGCCCATTGGCTGGACGGTTGCCACGGTTATGTCAACAGCCTTTGCAATCGGCGTAATGCGAAAAAAATTGAAGCAATAAAAAATCCTTGCAATGAAAATCATTGCAAGGATTTTTGCTATAAATTATTTTTGTATTTTTTTCTGTGTTATTAATCTGTGAACGGATTGTGCATCGGGAATGTTAACAAATTCAGAAAAGCCTGATTTGAAATTGCCAAAGACCCAATCGCCGTTTGAAAAACCGTTGTCTGCACTACCAAAGCTTATTGTTCCAATACCGTTTTTCTTCAATTTTATTTGAATGTTGTTTTCGCTGAGATAATCACAGTAGGCAATTTTCCTTTTGCGGTAAAATATTGCACGCCTGTTTGTGAGAACATAAAACGTTTCTTTTAAAAGAATTTTTTGGTGGATAAACCTGCCGAACAGCATATACAGACCCACACATACAAAGGGAATGCCAAACAGTTTAAAGAAGAACGGGCTGTCAGAAAACAACACTCCGGTTTCCCAAAACAGTGCAAAGCCGCACCAGATAATACTGAATGGGATAAAAACGATATCCGAAGTTGAAAGAATATGTTTGTCTGAGGGTTTACCCTTCCATAACACATATTCATCGGGCAGAAGCTCTGCATTTATCCATTCAAAATCTTTGTAGTTTTCCATTAAATCAGTCCTTTAAGAACTCCTTTACACTTCCTGTTACACCTGCAAGGCTCTGTAAGTCTGAGGGAACAATAATCTTTGTTGCCTGGCCGTTAGCCGCTTTCTCGAATGCCTCCATACCCTTGAGAGAAAGGTAGCCCTTTGAGGGTGCGGCTTCATTAATCATTCTGATACCTTCAGCCTGTGCCTTCTGGATTGCGAGAATAGCATCTGCTTCACCTTCGGCTTCGCGTATTTTTGATTCCTTAACGGCCTCTGCGTGAAGTATGGCGGCCTGTTTGTCTGCCTCTGCACTCAATATGAGAGCTTCTTTTCTACCCTCTGCAATAAGCACCTGGCTTGCTTTTTCACCCTCCGCACGGAGGATGCTTTCACGTCTTTCGCGCTCTGCCTTCATCTGCTTTTCCATAGCATCCTGAATTTCGCGGGGCGGAAGAATGTTTTTGAGCTCAACTCTGTTAACCTTTATACCCCAAGGGTCTGTTGCTTCATCAAGAATACCTCTGATTTTTGCATTGATTGTATCACGTGAGGTGAGTGTGTGGTCAAGCTCAAGCTCACCGATGATGTTACGGAGAGTTGTTGCGGAAAGGTTTTCAATAGCAGAAATGGGGGATTCAACACCGTAGCAATAAAGCTTGGGGTCGGTTATCTGGAAGAAGACAACCGTGTCAATCTGCATTGTAACGTTATCTTTGGTGATAACGGGCTGTGGCGGGAAGTCAACAACCTGTTCTTTAAGAGAAACGATTTTTGCCACCTTTTCAATAAACGGGATTTTCACGTGAAAGCCCGTTTCCCATGTGGTATGGTATGCACCTAATCTTTCAATAACGTATGCCTTTGATTGGGGAACAATTTTGATGTTTGAAACAACAAGTAAAATCAAAACTGCCAGAACGGCAAGTATTGCGAATATACCTCCGCTGATTTCCAGACCTAATGTAATTAATGACATAGAAAAACCTCCTATTTATTAACATATTCGACGGGTGTAACTATCAGTTTAACACCGTCTATTTTTTTTACCCTTACACGAGTGCCCTCTTGCAGGCTGATATCGTCGGTTTCGGTTCGTGCTGTCCACACGGAGCCCTTTACCTTTACAAGACCCTTTGCAGATATATTATCAATTCTTTCGGTGACAACACCCTCTTGATTTATGTACATATCTGCATTTGTGGGTTGCTTTTTGCCTTTTGTGACCTTTTTTACAAATGGTCGTGTCACAGCAAGCGTAATTGCCGAGATCAACACAAAAATAAGGATTTGCACCAAAATGCTTTCGGTGAAAATCGAAGTGATGAGTGCGGCGAGGGAGCCCACAGCAAACCACACGGTGACAAGCTGCGCTGTAGATGCTTCTATTATTATAAAAGCAACGAGCAGACCGAGCCAGATGAAAGTCATTGTATCTTCACACCCTTTCTGTTTTTTGTGGTATTTTGTGACTTCTCACATAAATTATATACCCGTAAACGCTGATTTTCAATAGTTTTTCACAAGATTTTGCACCCTAGAGTGCTGTCTGTAAATCAAGGTCATTTGACCGTTTAATGCGACGGAGCTCCTCTCTGAGTTCACTCAAACATATCACTAAGGCTTCATTATCCTGTATTTCAGAATATAATAATGCATTCCCGATATAAGCTTCAACGGTTGAAAAATCGTTCTGACCAAGGAAAAAATTGAATAAAAATTTTTTTGATTTCCATTGTGAGTTCAGAAGAACCGTTGAGGAGTTAACTTTTACTGTGTTTTCTGTTATTGCTTCTTCTAATACGTCGTCAACCAGCGTCAGCATTGAGTCGCAGGTGTTTTTCACATAAAAGTGGCAGGTTATGCCCAGCGCCACCGCAACAACGAGCAATATAACGGCGATAACGGTTCTGTTCATTGTCAGCACTCCTTTTTTGTTATTACATAGTATTTTTTATTTTCGTCTATGGTCATTAATACTATCTCGTTCTGGTTAAGCTTTTCTTTTTCTATTTTCTTTTTAACTTCATCCATTGTTATATTGCAGTCGTTGAATGCTGTTTTTACAATTCTTCCGTCAATAACTACGGGGCAGGGTATTGTCTGTTCTTTCTTTTTGTTTTTCGTTTCCGGGGTTAGCGGTTGTTTGTCAGCTTTTAGCATAACAGAAAGTGTTCCGTTTGTTTCGATAATTGCGTTTTCAACATCCTCAATATTAAAAATATCTTTTTGCCTTAGTGCTGCGAGAATGTCGTTTATTGTAAAACGAAGTTTTTTAAGTTCTTGAAGTTGTAGCTTCCCTTTTCGTATTACAGTTATTGGGTTGCCCTCAGACAGAAGTCTGAAGCGTACGCTTTTCATAGATAAAACCGAGCTTATTATTTCAAAACTGACAAGAAGCAACAGTGAAACTATTGTGCCTAAAATTGAAACGCTATTATCAAAAATAGGAGCGGCGGCAATTTCTGAAATCAGTATTGTTACCACAAGCTCGCCCGGCTGCAGTTCACCAAGCTGTCTTTTACCCATAAGCCTGACACAGACCGCAACTGTGCAGTAAATTATAAAAGTTTTAATTATCATTCCAAGCATAAAATCACCATACGTATTTTTTCCTTGTTGCGACGGTATATTCTCAATTTTAACGGAAAAGATTTTTTTGAGGTGGTAAAGTGGAAAAAGCTGATAATGTTTTTGTTCCTCTCAATAATATACAAGAAGAAACATTTGGTGATATAAGAAAAAATGCCGTTGAAAACGGCAGAATTATAAAAGAGGCTTTCGAGGGTAGCTTTGACATAGTTGTCAAAAAGGGCTACTGTGCGGGTAAATGCGTTGTTTTTGCAAACTGCGACGGGCTTTGCAACTCTCAGAGAATAGCTGATAACGCAATAAGACCGATTCTGACGTTCGGCGGCAAGCTGCCCGAGGACAGCCCCATTGATTTCATCTGTGATAATATTATATGCGGCACAGAGCAAAGAAGAGCGAAAACTCTCGATGAAGCAATAATGAATATGTTAAGGGGTACCTTGCTGATTTTCGTCGAGGGGGAGCAGACCTGCATTATTTTCGGCGTTCAGCAAATTCCCGAAAGAGCGTTGCAGGAGCCTGACACAGAGGTTCAGGAATTCGGGTCAAGAGAGGGATTTACAGAGAATATAAAAACAAATCTTACCCTCGTAAGAAAGCGACTGTGTACAGCTAATCTGAAAATTGAACCACAGGAAATCGGCAAAACAAGTAAAACGAGAATAATCGTCTGCTATATGAAAGACAGAGTGAACTCCGACACTTTGGCAGAGGTGAAAAAACGTTTATCTGCAGTTGATATGGATACTGTTCTTGGGGCGGGTTACCTGCGTAAAGCTCTTGATACAAACAGAAAAAGCCTTTTTTCAATGACGGGTCAGACACAGCGCCCCGATACGTTTGCGGCTAAGCTTTGCGAGGGAAAGGTGGGTGTCATAGTTGACGGCACGCCCTTTGCACTTGTTGTGCCGAAATTGTTTATTGAAAACTTTCAGACTCTTGATGACTATATAAACCGTCCATTTTTTGCGGGGTTTATGCGCCTTATAAGATTTGTCGCTTTTTTAATAAGCATCTTCTTGCCGGGGACCTTTGTTTCCATAGGTCTTTTCCATCAGGAAATGTTGCCGGATGATATGCTTTACAACATAGTTATTATGGAAAGCAACACCTTGTTTACACTGACTCTTGAAGCATTGATTATACACTTTATATATGAAATAGTGCGTGAAGCGGGGCTGAGAATGCCGAAAACAATCGGTCACGCTGTCAGTATCGTCGGTGCTCTTGTTATTGGTGATGCGGCGGTTACAGCGGGGCTTATCGGTGCACCAATGCTCATTGTTGTTGCTATGACGGCAATCTGCTCGCTTGTGTCATCTGAGGTGTATCAGCCCATTTCCGTGTTGCGTATAGTCTTTATAATTATCGGCGGCTTTACCGGGCTTTACGGAATTATGATAGGTGCGGCAGCACTTATAATTAGTCTTAGCTCAATGACGGACTACGGCGTACCGTATCTTGCACCCTTTACGCCCTATAATAAATCGATGTGGCGTGATTCGTTATTCAGGCAGGATATGGAAAAAATGGGTAAACGGGTATTTGATATAAATGCATTGAAAATGAGGGGTAAAAATGACTGAAAAAAGTATCAGCGCACCGCAGTTTTTTTCGTTGCTGTATCTGTCGATGCTGGGAACTTTATTTATGTATATCTCAAGCGCCGATATAAAAATAGCAAGCACAGATTCAATTTTGCGCCCTGTTGTGTTTGTGGCGGTTAATCTCGTTGCCATCGTTCCGTCATACCTGTTTATTAAAATGCAACGAAAAACAAGGCTCAGCTATGGTCAGTCCTTGCAGGGAAATGCTGCTTTTAAAATTGTTGCCGTGTGTTACGGGGCAGTTTATTTTCTTGATGCCATAATGACCTCGTCGCGTTTTGACCTTTTCGCAAGCTCGGAGCTGTTCCCCGGGACAGATATGACCTTTTTTATTCTCGGTTTAGTTGCTGTGTGCGGAGCCTTGGCACTTCTTGGTATCGGTGCTTTGGCAAGGGCGGGCATTGTTTTTACCGTCATTGTAACGGGTGCAACAATTTTTGCCATGCTGACCCTCATAGAAGAGGTGGATTTTTTGAATTTTACACCGCTTTTTGAGTTCGGTGCAGAGGATTTTCTCAAGGATAGTCTGATTTTTTCTGCCCATGCAACCGGCATCGGCGCAGTCGTTGTTTTTTCTGAAAATATAAGAGAAAAATTACTGAAAAACTATATTCTGTGGGTGATTCTCAGCGGTATTGTTTTTGTTTTTATATTGTTTTTTGTTGTAGGAACGCTTGGTGTCTTTGCGGATACGCAGCTTTTCCCGACTTATGCGGCAGTATCTCTTGCAAAGTTCGGATTACTTGAAAGGCTTGATGCCTTGGAAACGGCTATATGGATTCTTTGTGTGGTTTCAAAGCTGACGCTGTATATGATAATTGTAATAAAAAGTGTTTCATATATTTTCCCGAAGGTATCAAAAACGGTTATATCCGTTTGTCTGAGCACAATTATAGGCTTTATTCTTGTGTTTATTTCGGGTGATGTCAAAAGGTTCGGTTTTCTGTCGTCGGTGCCGTTGAATGTGGTGCTTTATATTATACCCGTAGTGGTGTTGCCGGGCATATTGATTATTTCGTGTGTAGCCGGAAGGGGGTTGAAGCGTGCGAAAAACGGTTGAAAAGCTTTTGCTGTTCGTTGTGGTTATGACAAGCTTTGTTTTGTTTTCCTCTTGTGAGGGTGCGGGAACAGAGCTGTCTGAGCTTATGATAATGCAGGGAATAGGCATTGATGTCATCGATGATGGCTATAGCGTTTGTGTTGAAATTCTGAACAATGAGCAAAGCGGTAGCCCAAGTGGCGACAGCAACAGCGAAAACAAAACGAAAATATATTCTGCAAATGGCGAAACAGTTGCAAAGGCTCTTAACAGCCTTGTTACCAAAAGCGGTAATCTGCCTCTTTATGCCCACAACCGTGTGATTGTTGTAGGAGAAAAAGCGGCAAACTCAAATCTCAGCGATATTCTCGATTTTTTTGAGCGTGACTATGATTCAAGACCCTCGCAGTTAATCTGTGTGGCAAAAAATGCAACTGCTGAGGAGGTTGTAAGAGCAAAGCTTTTGCCCGATGCAGTTAAAAGTGAAATTCTTGAAAATCTTCTCGAAGAAAGCTACAACCAGTCCTTGACTCCCAGAGTACGCATTATTGATGCCGTAAACTATATGAAGGATGAAACCACGATTCTCGCAATACCCGCAATAAAAATACAGCAAAGCGGTGAAAACGAAAATTATGAGCTTGACGGCTGTGCACTTGTCGGAAAAGACAAATCTTTCTCGGGTTACATTGACAGCGAAACGGCAGAGGGCATTGCCTTTCTCAACAACAAAATCAAAAAAGGTGAAATAACGGCAACCCTGCCTAACTCACAAAAAGCCACGTTTTTGATAAATAAGGGCAAAACGAAATACAGAATCTATGAAGAAAACAATACCTTGCACTATGATGTCAGCGTGGAAATATCCTGTGACCTTGACGAGGTTGAGGGTGAAGAGTTTTTCAGTGCTGATGATGGAGTGCTTGAAACTTTTCAGACTTCGGCAGGTGAGGCGGTTTTGAAAAAAGCAGAGAACACCCTTGTTGTTTTACAGGGCGAGCATCTTGGTGATGCGGTACGCTTCGGCAAGCTTCTCAGACTAAAAGAGCCGGAGCTTTACAAAAAATATAAGGATAACTGGGAGGCTTCTTTTAAAAACATAAAGGTGAGCCTCAGTGCAGATGTCACAATAAGAAGAATCGGTGAAGAAACATTTCACAGTAAGAAAAAATGAAAAACTCTCACGGAATTTAATAATCCGTGAGAGTTTTTTTATTAAAATTCAATTTCTATTTCATTTTCACCGATGTCGGTTTCAAATTCAATATCGTAACCGATGTTCCCGGGCAATTCAATAAGCTTGTATTTTCCGTTACACTCGATTTTTTCGGGTTTGCGGTCAACGTAAACAACCGTAGGAACGTCGTATTTTTTATCCTGAATATACTTGAGCTTGAACTCGCCGTCTTCGTGGTCGTATTTGTATGAAATGATTTCACCTGTAACAGCCTTGGGGCGGGGACGGGTGAGTATTCTCATAAAGTCTTGCTCAAGAATACCGTCGAAATAACACCAATAAGTGTTGCTCCACTTGTAACCGTCAAATTTATCCTGTAAAAATCTGATGTGGGGATACCATCCGTCACCCTCAGCACAGGAGCCCCATTCGCCGACGATACAGGGGCAACCGAGACGGAGCTGTGTGTTTCTGTGCTCGTCAAAAATCATACCGACACGTGAATTGTTAGCGTATTTATATGCGGGTGTGTCAACCATCAGGTCGTATGCGTGGGGTGCGAAAATCTGGTCGTTTTCCCGCTGATTATTAACAGTAACGGGCTTGTTACAGCAGGGGATACCCATATTTGAGTAGTAGTTGTTGCCCATAAACATAATGCCCTTGTCGGTAACCTCTCTTACTGCTGTTGCCATTTTGCTCACAAATGGAGAGTAGCGGTTTTCATCAAAGTTTTTAACAATGTCGTTGCATTTTAGTGTGATTCCCTTGAAAACCTCACCGGGGAATTGGTCGAGTGCTTTGGGCTTTTCATCGCTGAAAAGACCGATTTTTGCCATTTCCAAAAGGTGAACACGCTTGTCGGTGATGGCTGTTCGTGCAACTCCCGTAATTATTCTTCTGAAAATTTTACCGCCGTCTTTGCCGGGGAAGGGCTCATTCAAAAAGTCGAAGCCGAAAAGAGCAGGCTTGTCTTTTGTGGCACTTGCAAGATTTTTCCACATATCTGCAAAATAATCCTGCAAGCCCTTGCGGTTGTAGATTCTGTTATCCCAGAAGTTGTCAAATGCTCTGAAGCAAGCTTTGCCGTAGAAATAAGGCTCTGCCCATACAGCAATTTGTTTTCTGGGAACGTATTTGTCTGTGATGGTTGCCCATTTGGGTGCACCATCGCCGTAGCAGGTTGAGGAATAAACATCCTGGTGGCAATCAAGGTATGCATAAATGCCGTATTCCTCGCATTTGTCAAGGAATTTGCAAAGGTCGTCAATCAACTGTTGATTGTAGTTGCCGGGTGTGGGCTCCATCGCCGACCACGTAAAGCCAAGGCGGATTATGTCGTAGCCCCTTGCACGGAATTCTTCAAAGGGGAATTTGTCGGGTGAGTAACCGAATGAGGGGTTTTCGGGGTCAAAGTCTTTTTTATCCACAACGTTCATACCGCTGAGAATTCTTTCTCTGCCGTGCTCGTCAACAAGACGAAGACCGTCAACTCTGATTCTGTCCATAAAATATCCTCCGTTATTTAAGTGTGGTGATTTCTGCACAAAGTGGTGCTGAGGTTGTTTTCCAGAAGCTGTTTGCGAAAATTTTAACCTCGTAATTTGTTGCAGGGTTTAAATCTGTATATGCAAGCTCAAGATATTCGGGCATATTGAAGAAATAATATTCACTCCACATAACTGTCTGTTTTACGATTACGTTTGTGTCTTTTTCTATAACAACAACCTTGTAGTCGTTAACGTAATCAGTGGAGATTTCTGCCTGGGGAAATTTGATTCTGAACCCGTCTGTGTCAAGGTCGTCAAACTCAATTTTTGCATCCTCGGTGAAATGGGGTGCTTCTGCAGATTTGAAACGGATTTCATCGGTGTATTTAAAGCTTTCGGGGTTCCAGGGCTCGTCAATCTCCCAAACGTAGGGGAAAAAGTTGTCTGTGAAAATATCATAAGGATAAATTCTTACAGCGCCGTTTGCATCTGCTTCAACAATAAGGAATTGAGCAAAGTTTGCCTTCATAGGCGGCACCGTGCCGTAGTATTTATCAAATTCGTCAAGCTCTGTGTATGAAAGTGAGCCCGTGCCCAATGATGTGAAGTGCTTCTGATGAATTGAGCGGGGGTTATTGATAGGTGCGTGGGAGTGACCTGAGAAGTTAATCATTTGCGGATAATCCATATATGTAGAATAAAGCTCGTCTTCACCCCAGAGCATACTGCCGTAAACTGTGTCTGTTATGTGGGGATGCTGGAAAACAAATATGGGCTTTTTGGGGTCTGCCTCTCTCGCTTTTTTGAGCTCTTTTGCGGCAAAGGCTATTTTGTCAGCGTGGAAATTACAGCTCTGTGAGCAGGTGATGCTGATGAAATGGAAGCCGTTAATAACTCTGTGCTGGTCAACGGGTGTTTCGAAAATTCTGCCGAATTTTTCATAAGCCGCTTCAACACCCTCGCTATGGTATTCGTGGCTTGCCATTGTAAGAGCATACTGTGTTTCGGGCTTGAGGTTTTTCTCAACAATTTCTTTGAATTTTTTCATCTGCGTTTCTGTGCCGCTGTTGGCAAAGTCACCCACAGAATAAAAAGCATCCAGCTTTTTATAGGTTTCGCTTTCTTCACAAAGCTGATAAACTCTTTTGATTGCTTTTTCAAGTCTTTCCTCTTCAATGCATTTCTCGTCTTTGATGTGAACGTCGCTTGTTACCATAAATCTGAGAACGGGTTTGAAATCTTTCTGAAACATAATTATTCCTCCGGGAAATATTGTATATCATTATAATTTTACACTCAGAGAATGTATAATTCAAGCGTAAAAGTAAACAATTACCGGTCGTAAAATATGTTAAAAAGTTTCATAATATTGTTTATTTTTGAAATTAGTTATGATATAATAGTAAAAAACTTTAAAGGAGAACTAATATGAAAGTTACAAAAGATACAGTTATCGGCACTATTCTCGATACAGCTCCCCAGACAGCACCTTATTTTCTCGAAATGGGTATGCATTGTCTTGGTTGTCCCTCTGCACGCAGCGAAACAATCGAACAGGCTTGTATGGTTCACGGCGTGAATGCAGACGAGCTTGTTGAAAAAATCAATGCCGCTATTGGTGAATAATGGCTGTTAAACTTAGCGAAAGGCTTCTTGCCGCCGCATCTCTCATAAGGGGCGGCGGCATTGTTGCCGATATAGGAACAGACCACGGGTATTTGCCCGTTTACCTCATAGAAAAAGGTAAAATTGAAAGGGCGTTTGGTGCAGACATCGGAAAAATGCCCCTTGAAAATGCCGCCAAGGCTGTTGAATACTATAACCTTTCAGATAAAATCGAATTAAGGCTTTCTGACGGCTTGAAGGAGTTTTCACCTGATGATGCCGATGAATTCGTTTTCGCCGGTATGGGCGGCACTCTCATAAAAGAAAAGCTTGCCGAAACGCCCTGGATAAAAAAAACGAAATATCATTTCGTTTTTCAGCCCCAGAGCAGGGCGGAGGATTTGAGGGAGTTTTTGTTTAAAAACGGCTTCACAATTAATTCCGAGATTGCTGTTTGCGAAGGCAGGCGAGTGTATATCGCATTTGACGCATCATACACGGGCGAGGCGGTTAAATACACCCTTGCCGATTGTTTTATCGGCAAATTGAAACCCGATGAAAATGCAAAATTACATATAAAAAATCAAATGTCAAGACTTCTGAAAAAATACAATGCCAATGCAGGTACCCAAAAGGAGCAGGCGGAGCTGAAAGAAATTATAGAAGCTATGAAGGAGTTCATAAATGCATAATACCATAGCACAGGTAATAGGCTTTGCGGGAGCGGGGCTTAACTGCCTGTCATTTCAACAGAAAAAGCGTCGCAACATTATAGGTGTTCAGATTGCGGCGGCAATAATGTTCATTTTGCACTACATAGTTCTCGGCCAATACACCGGTGCCGCACTGAACCTTATCAGTCTTCTCAGGTCATTTGTGTTTATAAACAACCACAAAAAATGGGCGAAAAGCCCCGTGTGGCTTGTTGTTTTTGTAATAATTAGTCTTGTGGCAAGTGTTGTGACGTGGGTTGAGTGGTATTCTATTCTTCCGGCGGCGGCAATGATTCTCACAACAATCAGCTATTGGCTGAAAAGTGAAACAAAAATACGTCTTGTAACCTTCCCAAGCTCACCCTGTTGGCTGGTCTATAACATTATAGTGGGCTCAGTTGCGGGTATTGTTACCGAATGTGTTGTTATGACCTCGTTGATTGTTGCCATTGTCCGTTACGATATTCTGAAAAAAGAAAAGGTGAAAAAGAATGAAAATTAAACAGATTTATGATTTTCTTGATTCGGTTGCTCCTTTTTCGTCAGCCTGCGAGTGGGATAATTGCGGTCTGATAATCGGTGACATAAATGCAGAGGTCAAAAAAATCTTTGTTGCTCTGGATGTGACTGAGGGAGTTCTGAAAGAGGCGGCGGATTTCGGTGCAGAGCTTGTCATAACCCATCACCCGATTATGTTTTCGCCTGTTAAGAAAATCCCTGCGGACAGCATTATATACAAAGCGGTCCAATCGGGGATGACTTTCATTGCATCCCACACCTGTCTTGATGTTGCCGACGGCGGTGTTAACGACAGCCTTGCGGAAAAAACAGGTATAGAAAATGTTGTAAAAACCGATGATGAGTTTTTAAAAATCGGTACTGTTGAAAAAACCACCGCAAAAGAATTTGCAAAAACGGTAAAAAATGCTTTGGGTGGCGCCGTTTCAATGACCTTGCCCGAAAAAACGGTGGAAAAAGTTGCGTTTTGCTCGGGCTCGGGTGGCGACCTTGTGAGTCTTGCAAGGGAATACGGTGCAGATGCCCTTTTAACCGGGGAGGCAAAGCACCACGAATATCTTCTTTCAAAAGATTGCGGCATATCTTTGATTGTTGCCGGTCACTACGAAACAGAAAATATTATCTGCAAAAAAATTGCAGACCTTATAAAAGAAAAATTTAAGGATGAAATCGAGGTTGCGTGTTCAGCACAAAAACCTCCGGTTAATTATATTTAAAGGAAATCACAATGGCTTTAGACGGAATGTTTCTGAGCTTTATGGTGTCGGATGTTAACGATTTACTCGAAGGCTCAAAGGTGGATAAAATTCACCAGCCCTCAAAAAATGAGTTGGTGTTCATAATGCGAACAAGAACGGGGATGCATAAGCTTTATTTTTCAGCGGATGCAAACAGCCCCCGCTTTGCTGTGGTTGAAAAAGCTCCTGAAAATCCGCAAACACCGCCTATGCTCTGCATGCTTTTCAGAAAAAAGCTTGTTGGCGCAACTCTTAAAGGTGTTGAGCAGCACGGGCTTGACAGAACGGCTTTTTTCAAATTTGATGCAACAAACGAAATCGGTGACAGAGTTAACCTTACTCTTGTTGTTGAGATTATGGCTCAGCACAGCAACGTTATTCTTATTGACGGTGACAACCGTGTTGTTGATGCACTCCGAAGGGTGGATAGCGAAAAATCATCATACAGACTTGTTTTGCCGGGTGCGGAGTACAAGCTGCCTCCCGCACAGGATAAGGTGGATTTGCGCTTTGCAGAGCCCGAGGAGGTGTGCAAGGCAGTTTTGAATTGCACGGGTGCACGTCTTTCCTCTGCAATTCTAAAAACAGTTCAAGGTGCTTCACCCTTGCTTTCAAGAGAGCTTGCTTATCGCTCCTGCGGTGATGATAAAGCTGTTTCAGAGCTTCTCGGCGAAGAAAAAATGAAGCTTTTGTGCGAAATCAGCGCTCTGAAAACAATGGTTACCAATGGTGATATACACCCTTCAATGGTTCTCGATGAATCAAAAAAGCCTATGGAGTTTTCGTTTTTACCAATAACTCAATACGGCGACTCCTATAAACAGATAGAAAAAGAAGATGTATTTTCGCTTCTTGAGGGCTTTTATTCAGAGCGTGACAGACTTCTGAGAACACGCTCAAAGGGAACGGAGCTTTTCAAACAGGTTGAAAGCTTAACCGAGCGAGTAGCAAGAAAGCTCAACAATCAGCGTGAGGATTTGAGAAAATGCGCTGACAGAGAAGAGATTAAAATAAAAGCAGAGCTCATAACCGCGGCACAATACAGGCTTCAAAAGGGTAGCGACGTTTATGAGGTTGAAAATTATTATGACAACAACAATATTTTGAAAATTCAGGTTGACCCTGCGCTTACACCATCACAAAATTCACAGAAGCTTTACAAGGAATATAAAAAAGCCTGCACCGCAGAAAATATGCTGATAAAGCTCATTGCCGACGGTGAGGAGGATTTGGCGTATCTTGAAAGCGTAAAGGATTTGCTTATGCGCTCAACTCTTGAACGGGAGTTTGGCGAAATTAAGGATGAGCTGATTTCACAAGGCTTTATAAAGCCGAAAAAATCCGGCAAAAAGCAAATGAAAAAGCAAGCGCTTCCACCACTCGAATTTAAAACAAGCCAAGGCTTGACTGTTCTTGTTGGCAGAAACAACATTCAGAACGACAAGCTCACCTTTAAAACAGGCAAAAAGGGTGATGTGTGGCTTCACGCACAAAAGTGCCCGGGCTCACACGTTCTGCTTTTGAGCGACGGCGGCGAAATCCCCGACGATGCCATTGTAGAAGCGGCAGAAATTGCGGCATTTTACAGCTCGGCGAAGGAGGGAACAGTTGTAACAGTTGACTATACCGACGTTAAAAATATTAAAAAGCCCAACGGTGCAAAGCCCGGCTTTGTTGTTTACTACACCTATTGGTCTGTTAACGTTAAACCTAAAACCGATTTGGAATAATTTCACAAAAATATATTGACATTACCGCTTGTTTTGTTAAAATTAAACTGAGGCGGTGAAAAAAGCCGCTCTGTGCGGCTTTTTATTATTTTAGGAGGGATTTTATGAAAAAAAACACAAGAAGGCTATTGTCGGTATTGCTGGCAATGCTGGTTATGGTTGGTGTGATTTCACCAATGGCTTCAGCTATACAGCTTTCGGGATTTAAAGGTAATAATGATGTATGGTTGGTGGACGCCAATACGCACCGTTCATCATCAACAATCAACCTTTATGGCAGAGCAGATTACCTTTGCCTTAAAATGAAGGATGATAAAGAAACTTATTCGATTTACTACTTTGAAATGTATTCTGATTCATCTTACAAAAATAAGATAGCAGCATTTTCGACAGGTGGGGATAATAAGGAATATCTTACACTTTCAATGTCGTTTGATAATCTCAAAAGCGGAACTTATTATGCAAAAACTTATGTTTATAAAGAAACGATTCGTTCAAGCCGTCCTTACTATTTTGATGCAGATAAAGACCCGTCAACAGAACGTAAATACACTATAAAAATCAATAAAAAAGGCACCGATATCGATGATATGAACACCGTTATGTACGGCTTCGAAAACACAGAAAAAGGTCCCGCTATTTATTGGTATTCTGTACCCGGTGCAACCGGTTACCATGTTTACAGAAAAAACACAAGCACAGGTAAATATGATAAAATCGGTTCTGCAAAGGACAGTGGCGAAAAGCTCAGCTTTTATGTTGACAAAGAGCTCAAAGGCATAAATGCAACGAGAAACTACAAGGTTGTTGCCTATAAAGGAAGCTTGAAAACACCGCAATCTCTTCTTCCGATGAAGGTTAAAGCCTATAAAGCACCTGTTGTTAAGGTGGAGTCTGCAAAAAACAATTTCTTAAAGATATCTTGGTCAAAGGTCGCCTCAAATGCCAAGTACTATGTCTATATGTGCACAGACAACACTGATTGGAAAAAAGTCAAAACTACAAACAGCCTCAGTTATGAAATCAGTATGAAAAACCGTGACAGTAACGTTAAGTATTACTTTACTGTTATTGCAGAAATCAACGGTATATACAGCGCCTATGACGAAAGCGGCAAGTCAATCCACTATCTGAAAGCGGCAACGCTCAAGGATTGCACCTACCCAAAAGACGGTGGTATTACAGTTAACTGGTCAAAGGTTAAGGGAGCAGATTCATACAGAATCTATCGTCATACGGCGACTGAAAAGAAATGGGTCAAGCTGGTTGAGGTCGGCAACGTTTCATCATACACCGACAAAACCGCAAACGCAGAAGATTATTATTACTACACCGTCAGACCCATGAGAAAAGGCAAAACCGGCTCTTATGACTACAAGGGAATCCCGGGCACAATTCTTACAAAACCCGAGTTGTATGACATCGTTGAGCTTGGTGATAACACAATCAGACTTTCGTGGAGCGAACAGCCGAATAACTGTGAATATTTAATTTATGATAAGATCAGTGGCTCGTGGTCAAGAATTGGTGTTACAAGAGAAAATTACTTTGATTACAAATTGCCATATGAAATAGGAACACATATTTTCACATCAAAGCCATATCGCAAACCGATAGCAGGCGAGTACGATAATAAAGGTGTTACCTATCAATCATTCCCACAAATAAATTTAACCTATTGTTATGCTGATACTAACGGAATGAATTTTGTATGGGAAAAGCCTAATGGTGCAGGTGACAGCGTTATTTTCCGCAAAACTGCTGACAGTGAATACGAACAGCTTGCTCAGATAAGTGAAAACAGGTATTGCGACACAACAGCCGAAAACGGCGTTGAATATACATATAAGATTGCTTACCTTTATAATGACGCGGTTATTGAAAAAGGTGCAGTTGAAACGGTAATTGGTTTTAGTGACGAAACTGTAGAAATAGTTGAGAAAGAGTATGATATTTATGTTGCGCCTTCCGGTTTCAGTAAAAATGGTTATAATCTTGAGATAGAAGACTATGATCCATCTGCAGTGTATGTATTATACGCAAAAACCCAAAACGGTTGGGTTAAGTGCAGAGATCAGAAATCATACAAGGAGGGAACTGTTTTTGTTACTGCATCTCTCAACGGCTCATCTGAATACGCTTTACAAAAAATTGATGATAACGGAATAGTTAGTAAGCTGCCTGAACAAGGAATGGTTGTTAATGGTGTGTATTCGCCATCTGAAATGTCTCTGAGTTTTAAAAATGGTGATGCAACAATTACGTGGTCAACCGAAAATCTAACGTTTGAAAATGTTATTATTTATCGTAACAAAACAAGAATAGCAGTTGTTCCTGCAAGTGATGGTAAATATGTCGACAAGGATTTGGGAATTGGTGCATTTTACACTTATGTTCTCAGAGGTGAATCAAACGGATTTGCATCACCGAATTATTTATGGGATGATTGCGCTTATCTCGAGGCTCCTAAGGTTAAAGTATCAGAGAATGAAAATGGTTTGAAGATTAGCTGGAATAATATGGGTTGGATGGATTCATATGCTGTTTACAGAAAAAGTGCTACTCAAACCTCTTGGAAAAGAATAGCGTCAGTTCCTGGTGACACTGATAATTTCTATGTTATTGATAAAAACGTTAACGATATGGAAGAGTATACATACACTGTAAAAGCAGTATATAAAAACTCTAACAATCCATACGACAAAGAGGGCGTTAAATATACATACATTGTCTCCCCGAAGTTTACAACCAAAAACACCTCTAGCGGAGTTAAAATAACAATAGAAGAAAAAGCAGGTGTTGACGGTTACGTTATCAAAGAGAAGATTGACGGAAAGTGGAAGACAATAAAGACACTTGACGACCCTTCAAAAACAACCTATACAGATAAAAATGTAGTGGGCGGGCAGAAAAAACAATACGTTGTGCTTGCTTATAAAGGCGATTGCAAGGGCTACAGAACACTGGGAAATGTTCATTACTTCCTCGAACAGCCCGAAATAACATCGTTAACCAAAACCTCAAAAGGTGTCAAGGTGAAATTTGACAAGGTTGAGGGTGCAGCCGGCTACTATGTTTACAGAAAAGCTGCAGGTTCAACAAAATGGACAAAGGTTGCTACAACCAAATCTCTTGAATTTGTTGACACAAATGTTAAATCCGGGGTTAAGTATACCTACACCGTAAAAGCCTACTGTTCAAATAAAACTATTGAATCTGCATACAACAAAACAGGTTGGTCAATAACATATAAGAAATAAGAAACAGCACAAGAAAGCTCCCTGTCATTGACAGGGAGCTTTTGTTGTGCGCATTATTTTGCTGTAAGGTGAATAAGGTAAGACTGACCGTCGCCGTTTGGCTTGTGGGTGAGGTTGAGACCGGCATTCATAAGGAACGCACCGCTGTAAACTTCACCTGTTTCTTCAATCTCGTAGTATTTGTTTCTGTCAAGTCCCTGAAGCCTGAGCATAAAGAATGGGTCATAAGCTTGTTTAATCTGAACAACTGTAACAAGGGCTTCATTTTTATCTTCGCTGACAAATTCCCACGCAACCTTGAACTCGTTTTCAAAGGGGGTAATCAGCCTGTAAAGCTCACCGTAGTGAATAACGTCATAGTATTTATGATATTCCTTGACCTGCTCTTTGATTTCTGCAATTTCTTCCTCTGTGAGCTTGTCGGGGTCGAGCTCGTAGCCGAACGAACCCCACAAAGCAACGTTTTTCTTTGTTTCATAGCTTGCTCTTCTGCTTGCAGAAACGTGTGCACCCATTGTTGAAGCGGGGTAGCACAGCGATGTGCCGAACTGAATTGTAAGCCTTTCAATGGGGTCGGTGTTGTCGCTTGTCCATATCTGGGGTGAATAGTAAAGCATACCGGGGTCAAAGCGTCCGCCACCACCGGAGCAATTTTCAAGAAGAAGGTTGGGGAAGTCTGTTACAAGTCGCTCCATTATCTCGTATGTGCCAAGAACAAAGCGGTGGAAAACCTCACCCTGCTTTTCGGGCGGGAGCTCTGCGCATGAAACCTCTGTAAGGTTTCTGTTGAAATCCCATTTCACATAATCGATGTTGTTGTTTGAAAGAATTTCTTTCATCATCGAATAAACGTATTCACGAACTTCTTTTCTTGAATAGTCCATAACGTATTGAGTTCTTGCAATGGATTTATCTCTGTTTTCGGTGTGCAGACACCAATCGGGGTGTGCCTTGTAAACATCGGAATCGGGCGAAATCATTTCGGGCTCAAACCATATACCGAATTTAAGACCAAGGTCGTTGACTTCTTTTATAAGACCGTTGAGACCCTTTCTGAGCTTGTATTCTGCAACGTACCAGTCACCAAGCGAGGATTTGTCATCGTCACGGTGACCGAACCAGCCGTCATCCATAACGAGCATTTCAATGCCCATATCCTTAGCGTGGCGAGCAAAGGAAACCAGCTTATCGTGGTCGAAATCCATTCCTGTTCCTTCCCAGTTGTTTATAAGGAGGGGACGTTTTGCTTTTTTCCATTTGCCTCTGACAAGGTTATCTGCATAAAGGCGGTGGAACATACGGCTCATTTCGCCAACACCCTTGTCAGTGAAAATCATAACTGCCTCGGGTGAGCAGAATTCTTCATCGGGTGAAAGGTGCCAGCAGAAGCCCTCGGGGTTGATGCCCATAACAAGCCTTGTGGATGCGAAGCCGTCAACCTCAACGTCAATTGAAAAGTTGCTGCTGTAAACAAGGTTGAAGCCGTAGCAGTCGCCGTATTCTTCGTTTGCACCCTTTTTCACAAGAGCTGTGAAGGGATTGTGGTTGTGGCTCGATGAACCACGCTTGCTTTTGATTGACTGAATTCCTCTGTGGAGCGGATATCTCTCAAGAGCACGCTCTTTTACCCATCTGCCGTAGAGGTCAAACATTTCGTAATCGTAGCCGGGCAAATCAACACAAAGTGAGTGAACCGTGTCAATAAACACTGCTTTTTTGGATGCATTTTTAACTCTCACGCTTCTTGTTATTGCGCCCTTGCTTTCAAATACAGAGTAAACAAGTGTAACCTGAACACCCGTAACCTTGTCCTCTGTAAGAACCTCGAGTGTGTCGGCTTCGGATTCGTCGTTAACGTAAAGTGCAGGCATACCGGGTAAGCCCTTTTTACCCTTGTAAATTTCGTGGCTGACATATCTGAGGTCTGTAACCTTGTTGCCGTCAGCGTTTTTAATTGCGAATGCAGAAAGGCGAAAATCGCCTGCGCCGAAGGTTGAATATTCAAGGGGAGTAACGTCGGGCGAGAAGTTGAAAACCCTTGCAGAAGGGCTGTCGGGGCAGAATGATGCAAAGCCTGGGCGGATACGCAAAATTTCAACGTCTGTGTCGGGGATTGGTGCACCGTAATAATAGTGTACAAGATAGTTTCCCTCGAAAATTCCGAATATGTAGGTTGAAGAATTTGTGTCAAGCTTGAAAGTGTTTGTTTCTTTACAAAAAGAAATTGCCATATTATCACCCTTATTGATTTGTGTTGTAGGCACTGATGCCTTGAATAATAAATTCGTCGTTGCCGATTTCGGTGTTGACGATAACAAGCTTTATTGCCGTTGCAGTAACAGGCTCAAGCACAATGTTTTCGATTGTTATGTGCTTTCCTGTGTGAATCAGCTTGTATTTGCCGTCCGTCATAGCATATATGTTATATTGCCTTACAGACGTCGTTTTTTCGTTAATAAAGAACGAATCGAACGTAACGGGCTCGTCAAAGAAAAACTCAATGTAATCACCCTGTAAGCCCTTGAATGCACCCATAGAGGCTTCAACGGTGTTCGTTTTTTCACCGTTAATGCCAACCTCCGAGGCAAGTGTTATAACGTCAATGATAGCATTCTCGTTGTCTGCCTCCTTACAAGAAGAAAAAACGAAGCAAATGATTGAGATTATAGCTATTACGGCAGACGCTTTAATGATTTTTTGCTTCATTATTTATTCATCTCCGCTATTTTTCGGAGCTTGTCCGAAATTTTTATCTGTTGGGGACAGGTTTTTTCGCAAAGCTTGCAGTTGATGCAGTTGTGTGCTTGCTTTTCTTCTGCAATTAAAAGATATTTCTCTTTGAAATCTGCCTCGTTACGTGTTTTGTTGTACTCGTTGTATGCTTTAAAGCAAGCGGGTATATCCACGCCTGCGGGGCATTTTTCGGTGCAATATCTGCAATCTGTGCAAGGTATTGCAAAGTTTTTTCTGAATAATACGTTTGCTTTGTTGACAGCTTGTGTTTCAGTTTCGCTCAAGGGCTTGCATTCTTCAAAGGTTCTGAGGTTATCCTCAACCTGTTCAAGGGTTGACATACCGCTGAGAACGGTTAAAACGTTGGGAAGCTGTGCAACATAGCGCAAGGCGTAAGATGCATATGAAGCGTCACCAAGCTCGTCAAAAACAGCTCTCGCTTCGTCATTTAAAGCGTGAAGAGAGCCACCTCGTACAGGCTCCATAACAATGCAGGGAATGTTCCTTTCTTCAAGTGCTTCATAATATGCCTTTGCGTTTTGTGCTTCCCAGTCATAGTAGTTTATCTGAAGCTGAACAAAATCCCATTTGTATTTGTCAATCAATTCAAGGAAAAATTCAAGATCACCGTGATATGAAAAACCGAGATGCTTTATTTTACCCTGTGCTTTTTGCTCTGAAAGGTATTCATAAGACTTGTCTGCCTCAAAGGTCGGCATAATATCACGGTTAACTGCATGCAGAAGATAAAAATCAAAATAATCAACGCCGCATTTTTCAAGCTGACCGTTGAAAAGCTCCGCTGTGGTGAGGTTGTTGTCACGCATATATGTGCCGGGGAGCTTTGTTGCAAGCATAAAGGATTCTCTCGGGTATTGGCTCAAAGCCTCTTTAACAAAGGCTTCAGAATCACCGCCGTGGTAAAAATAAGCCGTGTCGTAGTAGTTTACACCCGCTTTCATAGCAAGATCAATAAGACGCAGAGCCTCTTTACGATCAATTGCTTCTTCGTTTTCATTAAGCTTTGGTAATCTCATAAGACCGAAGCCCAGCTTTGAAATGCTTTTGCCTATTGAAGGAAAATTGCTGTATTGCATAGTAACCTCCTTAGTTTTAATAAAAAGATTATACAATACAGCAATTTTGCTTTCAAGTGTATTTAGAATAATGTTTCAATAATTTTTTCTGAATTTTGGGGCGAATATCTGAAATAATCCATGTGCTCGCCCTCAAAGAAGTATTCGGGCTTTTTAAAAGGGTAATCAGCATTAAATGAATCAACAATAATCAGCTTGAATTTCATTTTTTCGGGTATGATGCTTTTGATATAAACGCTTGTTTGTTGCCCCTCGTAAACTGAATTTGTGTATTCGGCGAGGCCAGCAAGGTTGGGGGAAAGCTCAATGAAAATGCCGTAGCTTTCAACGCTTCTTACAATGCCGCTGACAGTTTCGCCCACACGAAAGGCTTCTGCATTTTCCTGCCAGGTGCCGAGAAGCTCCTTGTGGGTGAGGGTAGCCCTGCCGAATTCGTCAAAATCCTTGATTATTACTCGTATATCATCGCCAACTCTGAAGCGTGCGTTGGGGTGTGGGATTCGTGAAACGGAAATGTTGTCAATGGGTAAAAGTGCATTGATGCCGCAGCCTATATCACAAAATGCCCCGAAGGATTCAAGGTGAGTTATCCGGGCGGTTATAATATCACCCTTTTTCAGAGTTGGCAGATATTCATTCTGAAATGCCTCCTGAACGGCTTTTCTGCTGAGAATTGCAGTTTTCTGCCCGTCGGAATCAGTTATATCGGTGATAAAGAATCTGACGGGTTTGTTTACTCTTGCTATTATGGCAATATCCCTTGTTGTGCCGTCGGTTATTCCAATAGCACACTCTTCTCTGGGAATAATGCCGTGGATAAATCCCAAATCTATATGTAGGTTGTGTTCACGGTCGCAATAAAGCGCACGGGCTTCAAGTGCTTCACCCTCTGTATATGCTTTTTTGAATAATTCGGGTGAGGAAAGAGCAGCTGTGTTTTTTTCGCTGTTGATTAAATGACCTTCCGGAAGATATGACATCATTGTTTTATCACCTTTTCAGTATATTATTTTTATCTTACTCTTTAATTTTATGTAAAAGTGTGTTACAATATTTCAATAAATTAGATTGGGGAGGAATTTTCGTGGATATACGTGTAGGCGATGTTCTTGAAATGAAAAAACAGCACCCTTGCGGGGCGAAGCAGTTCAATGTTTTGCGTTCGGGAATGGATTTTCGCCTGAAATGCGTCGGATGCGGCAGAGAATTCCTTATCCCGCGTTCAAAAGCAGAGAAAAATATTAAGAAAGTTATAAGAGAAAATACAGATGATTGATAAACTACAACAGGTCGAGGAGCGTTTTGAAAAGGTTAACGAATTGCTCTGCCTGAGCGAAACTGTTTCGGATCAGAATAAATATGCTTCGTTGATGCGTGAAATGAAAAACCTTACACCTATCGTTGAGACCTTTCGACTCTATAAAAAGGCTGTCAGCGACGGCGAGGCAGCAAAAGAGATGCTTGACGACCACCCCGACAAGGAAATGAAAGAGATGCTCGAGGAAGAGGTCAGAGAATGTAAAGAAAAAGCAGCGGAGCTCACTGAACAGCTAAAGGTTCTGTTGCTTCCTAAAGACCCAAACGACGATAAAAACGTTATTATTGAAATCAGAGCGGGTGCAGGCGGCGAGGAGGCTGCTCTTTTCGCTAACTCACTGTACAGAATGTACTCAATGTATTCCGAAAGCCGTGGCTGGCGTTCCGAGGTTCTTTCTCTTAACGATACTGGTCTTGGCGGTATAAAGGAAATCAGCTTTATGGTTAAAGGTGATGGGGCATATTCACGCTTCAAATTCGAAAGCGGTGTTCACAGAGTTCAGCGTGTTCCCGAAACCGAATCCGGCGGCAGAATCCACACATCAACCGTAACTGTTGCCGTTTTGCCCGAGGCGGAGGAGGTTGATATAGCAATCGATCCCGGCGACCTCCAGATTGACACGTTCCGTTCAAGCGGTGCAGGCGGTCAGCACGTTAACAAAACCGAGTCAGCAATTCGCATAACTCATTTGCCCACCGGCACTGTTGTTGAGTGTCAGGATGAACGCAGTCAGCATAAAAACAAGGACAGAGCTATGATGATTCTTCGCTCACGTCTGCTTGAGGCTGAAAGAGAGAGGCAGACCTCCGAAATAGCAGATGAACGCCGTTCACAGGTGGGAACGGGCGACAGAAGTGAGCGCATAAGAACATATAACTTCCCGCAGGGTAGAGTGTCCGACCACAGAATCGGTCTTACTCTTTATAAAATAGAAGCAATTATGAACGGTGATATTGACGAAATTGTCGATGCGCTCATAACTGCCGACACAGCAGAAAAACTAAAAACATCAGAGGAATAAATGAAAACAGAAGTTGTTAAAATAACCGCCGAATCCGAAAACGGAGCATATAAAAAAGCGGCGGAGCTTTTGAATGATGAACAGGTTGTGGGGATGCCCACAGAAACCGTTTACGGTCTTGCAGGTAACGCCTTTTCACCCGTTGCCGTTAACAGAATATTCGAAGCAAAGGGCAGACCAACTGACAACCCCTTGATTGTTCACGTTTCTAAATTCGAAGATATATATGATTTGGTAAAGGCTGTTCCCGAATCGGCAAAAAAGCTTGCAGAAAAATTCTGGCCCGGTCCCTTGACGGTGATTTTACCCAAGGCAGATAAGGTTCCCTATTGCACAACGGGTAACCTTGATACGGTTGCAGTTCGTTGCCCGTCACACCCCGTTGCAAGAAGGCTTATTGAGCTTTCGGGGCTTCCCCTTGCGGCACCCTCGGCTAATTTATCGGGTAAACCCAGCCCCACAAGGGCAGAGCACGTGTACGAGGACCTTAACGGCAGAATCCCCCTTGTTATAGACGGTGGCGAGTCAGAGGAGGGTGTTGAATCAACGGTTATATCCCTTGTTGGTGAAAAACCGCGGCTTCTTCGCCCGGGTAACGTTACCTTGAACGAGCTCAAAAGCGTTCTTGGTGAGGTTGAGGTTGATAATGCCGTTTTGAACCCGTTGAAGAAAGACGAGAAGGTTTCTTCACCCGGTATGAAGTACAAGCATTATTCACCCGAAGCAGAGATTATTCTTGTCAGAGGGGATTACAAAGGCTTTTGCGATTACGTGAACGCAAATTCTTCCGACGACGTGTATGCAATGGTCTTTGACGACGAGGGCAGAGAATTAAACATTCCCTTTATCTGCTACGGTCACGAGGACTATAAATTGTTGGCACATTCTTTATTCGATACACTTCGTGAGCTTGATAAAAAAGGTGCAAAAAGGTGCTTTGTCAGGTATCCGGATGAACACAATGACGATAACCTTGCCGTATTGAACAGACTTTTGCGTGCGGCAGGCTTCAAGGTAATTGACGTATGAAAAAGCTTGTAGGATTAACAGGTAAAACAGGTGCGGGAAAATCCACCGTCAGCGCTTATCTTAAAGAAAAAGGTGCATATATTATTGACGGGGATATTCTTGCAAGAGAAATTCTCACGATAGACAAATCTCTTTTACCAAGGCTTTGCGAGTGCTTTGGGTTTGATATTCTTGAAAGTGACGGCTCTACTCTTGACAGAAGAGCTCTTGCACGAAAGGCGTTTTCAACCCCCGAAAACACAGCATTGTTAAACTCTGTTATGCACCCCGCAATTAACCGTGAAATGAAAAGCCGTGTTGAAAAAGCATTTTCTCAGTATGATACCGTTGTTGTTGATGCCGCGGCGATAATTGAATCGGGCTTTGCAGATGAATGTGACGTTTTATTGGTTGTTCACGCACCCGAGAGCGTGAGAAAAGAGCGCATAATGAAAAGAGATAATCTCAGCGAAAAGGATGCTCTTGTGAGAATGAACGGTCAGAGGGATGACAGCTTTTATCTTGAAAAAGCCACCTATATCATTTCTAATTTTTGTGACCACGATTATAAAAAACAAATTGATTCTTTGGCTAAGGAGTTATTCTGATTGGCAGCTTCACGAAAAAAGAACGTTATAAAGCTCGGCGGTATTCTATTGATATTGTCTGTAGTTTTGTGTATAATTATCAGTAGCCTGGGTTCAATAGTGATGCAGACGCTGTATCCTGTCAGGTATTCTGAGCTTGTTGAGCAAAATGCCGACAGCTTCAATATAGAAAAAGAACTGTTGTATGCTCTTATCAAAACCGAAAGCGGCTTCGATAAGGATGCGGTTTCACCCGTGGGGGCAAAGGGCTTGACCCAGATAACGCCCGATACTTTTGAGTGGTTGCAGACAAAGACTGGTGAGGCCTATGAAGAGGACGCTTTGTTTGAACCGGAGATTTCTGTTTATTACGGGTCATTTTTCCTGGATATGTTGCTGCAGGAATTCGGTGATACGAGAACGGCTCTTGCTGCATACCACGCCGGCAGAGGCATAGTGAACCAATGGCTTGCAGATGAGCGGTATTCAAAGGACGGTAAATGTCTTGATGAAATACCGTACGGCGACACCGCAGGTTATGTTGAAAAGGTTATAAAAACCTATGAGAAATATAAAAAATTATATTAAAAAGGGGCTTTTCTTATGAAAAAACTTGTCAGTTGTTTGCTTTGTGTTGCAATGCTTTTTTCAATGCTTTCACTTACAGGCGTTGCTGCGAATGAACAAAGCTATAAAATAGTTTCACCCTATGAGGACGTTATCTGGGATGGAGACGGCGCCTGGGGTGCATATAAAGGTAGCCTGCACTCTCACACAACCTACAGCGATGCGAGCACAGATCTACCCACCATGGTTAAAGAGTACTATGAGCAGGATTACGATTTTCTTGCCAACGCAGACCACGGTGTAACAGGTGTTGAGTGGAACAGGGAGCCCACAAAGCTCTGGCTTTACAGCTTCGGCTCAAATAATCAGCGATGCCTTACAGATGAAGAGTTTGAAGCAATTACAAACGGCACATATCCCCTTTATGACGGCACAATCAGAAATAAAAAGCTTGTTTGTGTAACGGGTGCAAATGAGCTCAATAACCTTACTATTACAAAATGCCATGTTAACGGCTATTTCCTTCCCGAAAAGGTGGGTGACGGCTATGCGGGTAAAGAAAACGGTTACGATGAAGCATTGCAGTTTATTGAAGAAAACGGCGGTATTTCACACATCAACCATCCCGGCGACTGGCTTAACAGCAATAAAGACATTAAAAATGTCAGCGACCCTGAAAACATTAAGTTTTTCGGCGACCTTATTCTCAAATATAAAAGCTGTTACGGTATGGAGGTTTTCAATGAAGACAACGGTACAACCGGCTATGACAGGATTTTGTGGGATAATATGCTGATGTACACACTCCCTTACGGAAAAACCGTTATAGGCTACAGCAACACCGATGCTCACGATGTTCGCAACGTTGACTCTTCGTTCAGTGTGTTTATGATGGAAGAGAATAACGTTGAAAATATCCGAGCTACAATGGAAAATGGTGCATTTTTCTGTGTATCAAGACATTTGCGTGCAAATGATATTATCGGCCCCGATGAAGAAATTGATGCAATGAATAAGGGCTTCCCTTATCCCATATTCACAAGTGTTAAAGTAAATGACCACACAATCAGCGTTACTGCAAAGGACGCTCAGACCGTTCAATGGATTGCAAACGGCAAGGTTATTGCATCTGGTGAAATTAAAGATAACGAGCCTGTAAAAATCAATCTCGACGAAATTGACGGCGCAGAAGATTTTCAGTATGTAAGAGCAGAGGTTTTCGGTGAAGGCGGTATCTGTCTTACACAGGCACTTGTCATCGATGACGGAGGCGAGGTTAAAAAATATGAAGAGCCTTCAGGTATCGGTGCCTGGTTTGAAAAGCTGTTATTTGAAATTAAAAGCACACGCTTGTGGTGCCTGGTTGAGGAGCTTTTCTGAATATTTAATTAAAAATAGATTTTTCTAAGGAGTTATTATGAAAACAGCAGACGAACTCAAAAAAGAGCTTTTTTACAAGCCTCAGCACGCAAGTGCAGTTGTTTCTGAAGATGAGGTTGCAAAAGCTGACGCATTTGCAGAGGACTATAAAAAGTTTTTGGATAACGCAAAAACAGAAAGAGAAGCGGTTTCGGTTGTTCTTGAAGATGCAAAGAACAACGGCTTTATGGAATTTGACCCCGAAAAGCAGTATAAAGCAGGGGATAAGATTTATTACGTAAACCGTGAAAAAGCAATTATTCTTGCGGTTATAGGCAAGAAAAGCCTTGCACAGGGCGTTAAAATTGCCGCCGCTCATATTGATTCACCAAGACTTGATTTGAAGCCTAACCCCATTTACGAGAGCGACGAGTTAGCGCTTTTCAAAACACATTATTACGGCGGAATCAAAAAATATCAATGGGTTGCAATTCCTCTTGCGCTTCATGGTGTTGTTGTTAAAGCAGACGGCTCAAAGGTAACGGTTAAAATCGGTGAGGAAGAGGGCGAGCCCAGATTCGTTATTTCCGATATTCTTCCCCATCTTGGTGCCGAGCAGGGTAAACGTACCCTTTCAGAGGGTATTCAGGGAGAGGAGCTTAACGTAATCGTTGGTAGCCGTCCCTTCAAAAGTGATGAGGGAAGCGAGCTTGTTAAACTCAACATTCTCAAGCTTCTCAACGAAAAATACGGCATTGTTGAAAGCGACTTTTTGAGCGCAGAGCTTGAGGTTGTTCCCGCATTCAAGGCGGATGATATTGGCTTTGACAGGGGTCTTATCGGTTCCTATGGTCACGACGACAGAGTTTGTGCATACCCCGCAGAGCAGGCGATTTTCAGCATTGAAAACCCCGATTACACGGCAATCACCGTTCTTACAGATAAAGAAGAAACAGGCTCAGACGGTAACACGGGTCTTCAGTCTTCTTATCTCGAATATTTTATTGCATATCTTGCAAAGGCAAACGGACTTGAAGCATTTCAGGTTCTTTCCAAGAGTGAATGCCTGTCTGCAGACGTTAACTCTGCATATGACCCCACCTTTAACTCTGTGTTTGAAAAAAATAACACCTCCTATCTCAATAAGGGTGTTGTAATCACAAAATATACAGGTGCAAGGGGCAAGGGTGGCACAAGCGATGCTTCTGCTGAATATATGGGCAAAATCAGAAATATGCTTGATAAAGCCGGTGTTGTTTGGCAAATAGGTGAGCTTGGCAAGGTTGATGCAGGCGGCGGCGGAACGGTTGCTAAATATATTGCAAACCTTGACGTTGACGTTGTTGACCTCGGTGTACCCGTTCTTTCAATGCACGCACCCTATGAGGTGATTTCAAAGCTTGATTTGTATATGGCATACCGTGCATTCAGCGAATTTTTCAAACAATAATTCTTTTGTAAAGGATTTTTATTATGAAAGCAGTTAAAAAGTTTTTTTCTGTTGCACTTTGTGTTGTGTTGATTTTTTCGTCCATGGCATTTTCTGTTTTTGCAGAGGGTGAAGCCACAGAGCCCCTTTTGGGTGATGTTGACGGAGACGGTAAGGTTGATACAGTCGATGCAAGAACTATTCTGAGAATGGCGGCAGGCATAGAGTATATTGATGGTGATATTCTTTCTGTGGCAGATATGGATGCAGATGGAATTGTGGCTATTAACGATGCTGTGCTTGCGTTGCGCAAGGCTACAAACATCGGCGGAGTTGTCATCCCCGATAAAAACGGTGATAACTTCCTTTCGGATGACCCCACCAACGAGTTTATAAAATTGATTGCCGACAAATATGACCTTGATCCCGCTTCATTGGTTGCTATTTATTCGGTACCCGATTCAGGAACAAACTATGTTCTTGAGTTTAAGGGTAGCGGTATTCTCGGTAATAAACCGCCTTTTGAAAAAAGCGTTGATAATCTAAAAAAGGTTTATCAGATAGGTTTAGCCCCCGAAAGAAAAATAGCTTACACAGACGGTAAGCTTGTTCTGGGCGACCATTATAACTGCGAGGCGGCGGAGGGTGTTCTCGTTTTCAATCTTGTTCAGTCAATGGTTATGGAGCAATATCCCGATTATTTCTCAGGCACAGGTAAATAAAAAAAAGAACCCTTGGTAACCAATTGGTCACCAAGGGTTGTTTTTTAGCCAACCATCCAATGATAGAATTCTTCAAAGAATGTGATAAAGAGCTTCATAATTGACATAAAGCTCGGTATCTGTGCCGCTTGTGCGGCGGCGTTTTCAAGGGGAGTTCCTTTTAAAGGAAGAACTTTAACAAACGTTTGATTAACCGTGTCGTTTTGCATAAACTGCGGGTATTCTTCCATATCAAATACCGTGAGCTGTTCTTCGCTTTCGTGAAGAATACGGTAGAATTTGTCGTGTCCGTCGTGGGTTGTTGAGTGAAGCATATCTTTTATGAACCAGGTGTTTTCGGGAAGAATACAGGTTGAGGCATCAATCATTCTGTCGGGTGAAATGTACCAGGTGTCAGTATGCTCAGCTTGTTTGTAGTCCTTTGGAAGCTGTTCGCCGATGTTGGCACAGGTAGCACCGAGAGAAGCGTATTTTGTGTCAACAGTTCCGTCGGATGTGTTAAGGTATGCAGTAACAAGGGGAGTTCTCTGCATATTGTAACCGGCAACAATATAAATGTTTGTGCCGTCAGCTTTTGCTTGTGTGAGTATCTCTTCTGCACTCTGCTGAACATCGTAGTGATAAAAATCAAGTTTTTCAACAAGTGCTTCGTGCTCGCCGTCATCAATCCCCATAAATATTTTACCCGTTTCGTAATATTCGTCGGGAACGAAGCTCCATATACCGGGCATAGTTGCGAAAATGGGGATAAGAGCCTCATCAAAGACTCTGTCTTTAAGGTTAACAACAAGGTTGTCTGCAATTCCTACAAGACCATCTAAAACACCGCCTGCATCAAGCATTTCAAGAAGTGCATAAAGGAATGCACCGAAGAAGTCGCTGTCCATTGAGGGGAGAGCACATTCAGCATATCTGAGAAGAGCATCTGCATCAATGTGAACAAGACCGTTGTATAGCTCGCCTGCAACTGCTGTGCCCTGTAAGGGGCAGTTCTGGAAAATAATTGTTTCAATATCTTTTGAACCGTAAAGCTTCAGGTATGCCATCAATGTAACACCGCCCATGCTTGAGGCTCTGCAACGAACAGTACTGTGACCTGTTATCTCTTTCACTTCTTCAATGTATTGGTGAAGAAGCTTTGCGTTTTCAATGGGGTCGGCACGGAAGTCGTAGCCGAAATAGTAGCTGTAATCAATGCCGTGGTCAGCGGTATCGGGGTGAAATTCCTCGGTAGTAACTCTATCTTGTGTGTTGCCCTCGCTGTCCATAGCAAGCATACCGAAGGCGTTATTAACGCAGGCAATAAGCGAATCGCCGAAAGCGTCATAGTTTTTTGTGTTTATCAGGTCAATTGCCGCCGGAACAAGTGGAACAAATTCACCAAGCATTTCACCAACGTCGGGTCTGAAAAGCTGTTTTTGGTTTTCTGTGCCCTCGTCGAGGTAAACCGAGCCGCTACCCAGTGCCGCAACGTAAATTATAGGCGTTTGTCCGCAATCGCAACCGTTGTTTGCCGCAAAGCAGGGAAGCATACAGCCAGCAACAATTATCATAGCGAGAATTATTGAAAGAACTTTTTTCATAAAATGTCCTCCTTATAAATGTTAACACAATATTAACATATATTTTCTGTTTATGAAAGTGTACAAAGTTTATAAAATTAAATTAACCTTTTTATTATAGTTTACATATTGCCGGCAATGTGATAAAATACAAAAAAACGAAATAAAGGGGTATGTATGGCATATTCATCTTTTGCCTCGGTCTATGATGAATTAACGGGGAATGTTGATTATAAAAAAAGAGCAGAATACATTATGAGTATTCTGGCAGATAATAATATTCGTGACGGCTTGCTTCTGGACCTTGCTTGCGGAACAGGTTCGCTGAGCCTTGAGTTTTCAAAAAACGGCTTCGAGGTTATCGGTACGGATGCTTCACCGGATATGCTGATGCAGGCGCAAAGCAAGGCTTGTGCTGAGGGTGAAAACATTTTGTTTCTTTGCCAGAAAATGCAGGATACCGATTTATACGGAACAGTAAAAGCAATAGTTTGCTCACTTGACAGTATAAATCATCTCGCAGATGCAGAGGAAATGCGAAAAACCTTCAACATTCTCAAGAATTTTATCGACGATGGCGGCATAATGATTTTCGATGTGAACACAATATATAAACATAAAGAGATTTTAGGTAACAACACCTTTATCTACGACGAAAAGAACGTTTATTGTGTCTGGCAGAACTCACTGTGTGCCGACGGTGTAACCGTTAGTATTAATCTTGATTTCTTTGTCAAAGAAGATGATGGCTCATATACCCGTTTTTCAGAAGCCTTTAAAGAAACAGCCTTTTCAGACGAGGAGCTGACACAGGCGGCACAGGATGCGGGCTTCAGAGTGTTGAAGCGTTATGCGGAGCTCAGTTGCGGTTCACCGAAAGAGGACACACAACGAGTTTATTATGTTTTACGGAGAGAGTATTAATGGATGATTTAATGTTTTTGAAAAGCGGCACGGATATCAGGGGCGTTGCTCTTGAAAAAGACGGCAAAGCTGTTGAGTTAACAGATGAAAGACTTGTCAGAATTACAAAGGCTTTTGTTGGTTTTCTTAAAAATAAATTGGGTAAAGATAATTTGAAAATCGCCGTTGGTTATGATTCAAGGGTTTCATCACAACGGATTTTTGAAACAGTTACAAAAACGCTTTGCTCTTTGGGTGTTCACGTTTTTGATTGCGGTTTATCTTCAACCCCCTCAATGTTTATGTCCATTATTAATTTTGATATGGATTCTGCTGTTGAAATTACTGCAAGCCATCTTCCTATGGAGATGAACGGGCTGAAATTCTTTACTGCTCAAGGCGGTTTTTCTGGTAACGATATAAAGGTAATTCTCGAAAGAGCAGGGGAGAAAACCTCTGAAATTACAAAAACAGCTGCAACTCCCGAAAAGCTTGATAATATGGGGCGTTATTGCTCGGTGCTCCGTGAAATGATTAAAACAGGCGTTAATGCGGAGAACTACGACAAACCCCTTGACGGCCTTAAAATAGTTGTTGATGCGGGTAACGGTGTTGGTGCCTTTTATGTTAACGATGTCCTGAACGAGCTTGGCGCAAATACTGACGGCAGCCGTTTCCTTGAGCCCGACGGTACTTTCCCAAACCATATTCCTAACCCCGAAAATAAACAGGCTATGGAGTCAATTTGCGAAGCGGTTAAAGAATCCGGTGCAGATATGGGCGTTATTTTTGACACCGATTGCGACAGAGCCGCTTGTGTTGATGGCAACGCCTGTGAAATAAACAGAAATAAATTGGTTGCTTTGGCTTCGTTTATTGCACTTAAAAATTGTGAGGGCGGTGTTATTGTTACCGATTCCGTCACAAGTGACGGTCTTGAAGAATTTATTACAAAAGACCTTGGTGGTGTTCACCACCGTTTTAAACGTGGCTATAAAAATGTTATTGATGAGGCAATCCGCCTTGAAAATGAAGAAAATAAAGACGCACCTCTTGCTATTGAAACGTCGGGTCACGCTGCATTCAAAGAGAACTATTATCTTGATGACGGTGCATATCTTGTGACAAAAATCATCATAGAAGCGGCAAAGCTCAAAGCAGCGGGCGGCTCAATAGACGACATTATAAAAAATCTCAAGGTGCCCAAAGAAGAAAAGGAAGTAAGATTTACAATCAGATTGGCAGATTTCAAGGATTACGGTCTTTCTGTGATTGATGATTTCAGATTGCTTTGTGAAAAAACGGATGGCATAAGCGTTGTACCCGTGAATTACGAGGGTGTAAGAGTCAATTTTGATGCTGATAACGGTGACGGCTGGCAACTTCTTCGTATGAGTGTACACGAGCCGCTGCTTGTTTTGAATTGTGAAAGTAACATTGTCGGTGGAACAGAAAAAATGCTGAGATTTTTCAAAGCATTTATTGAAAACTACGACGACGTAGATAAATCAAAGTTGGTCATATAAGATGTAAAAAAGACTCAGTCGGTTGACTGAGTCTTTTTTAGTTAGCAGCTTTTTGATTCCTTTCAGCTATTTCTCTGAGATTTGCTTTGAATTCTTTCTTTATCCACACAAACGAAAGAATCCATGCACCGATAACTGCAAGAACAATATCAATTCTGCCCAAAGGGAAAAGTGAAACAATAAAGAAAAATGTTCTTGTTGCGGTGTTGCTGATTCTCAAAATCATCAACAACCACTCAACAACAATTATCATTCTGCAAAACGGCAAAACACAAACAACCGACCAACAAAGGCAGGCAGTCTGTGGCGCCCAGTTTTTGGGGAGCTTCCACATCATCGGAACGTAATTGTCTGCATCGCCGTAGTTTATAAGTGCCATGTAACGCTTTAAATCAGTTTCGTTGGTAACCGGTGGTTTGTATTTCACAAACGCATAGTAAGACATAAAAACATAGCCAACGAATGTCACAAGGTTTATGGCAATAAGACCAAACCAACCGAATCCCAGCATGTCATAAAGCGGGTTACCCTCAAGCAAAAGGTTGGGTGTTGCAATATAAGTAAATAAAAGGTCAAGAACAATAGTCACAAGGTAGGCAGAGCAGGAAAGATAAAATTTCTTTTTTCCGTTCATAAAATCACCTCAAATAAGATTTTAACATTTTTTCACTTTTTTTCAATACCTTTTCACAAACATAGTATTTCCTCATATTATATTGAGAGGTGATACGCTTTGAAAACGTTAGATTCTGTCAGAGTTGGCGATTGCGCCGTGGTTATAAAGGTTGATACGTCCGCAGAGCTGAAGCAACGCTTGTTTGATATAGGTCTTCTTGAAGGAACAACCGTTAAGGTGCTTCACGAAAGTCCCTCGGGAAATCCGAGAGCATATCTTATCAGAGGGGCTGTAATAGCAATACGTAATAAGGATGCCGGGTGCATAACCGTAAAGGCGGTGGAAGAATGTCTGTAAATAATGAAGTAACGGTAGCCTTAGCGGGTAACCCGAATGTCGGTAAAAGCACGGTTTTCAACGCTCTTACGGGTATGCGACAGCATACGGGTAACTGGACGGGTAAAACGGTTGACCTGGCTACAGGTGTTGCAGAATATAACGGAGTCAACTATAAATTTATTGACATTCCGGGTACTTATTCTTTAAAACCGCATTCCGCAGAAGAAGAGATTGCAGATGATTACATCTGCTACGAGGGCGTTAAGAAGGTTGTCAGCGTGTGTGATGCAACGTCACTTGAAAGAAATCTCTATCTTGCACTCCAGATTATTGAAACCAAGCGAGACACCGTTGTGTGTATTAATATGCTTGATGAAGCGAGAAAACAGAAGATTGTTATTGATATATCCTTGTTGGCACACGAGCTGGGTGTGAAGGTGTGCGCCACTTCTGCAAGAAAAGGAACGGGACTCGATGAATTGGTTTCTTGTATTTCAGAAAAATCAACACAAAAGCCGATTAGAATAAACTACCCGCCACAAATTGAATCAGCTTTGCAATTTCTTGTGCCTGTGCTGAAAAATGAGCTGTCAGGCGATGTTGATGAAAGGTGGCTTTCTTTACGCCTTTTAGAGGGGGATAACAAGGCTGAACGGTATTGTCGGGATAATATGGGTGATAAATACGGCGAGCTTGAAAATGCAATAGAAAATGCAGAAGAGTTTTTATCTTCGCATGGTGTGTATCGCGAAGACGTGTCCGAAATGATTGCTGCAAGTCTTTACGGACTTTCAAGGGAGCTGTGCAAAAAAGTGATTGTGCATAGCTCAGAGAAGGATAACAAAGGTGCAAAAGATAAAATTTTTACAAAATCAATATACGCATATCCTGTAATGTTTGTTGCTCTTTGTGTTGTGTTTTATATAACAATTACCCTGGCAAATTATCCGTCACAGCTGTTGTCAACATTATTTGTGAGATGCGAAGAGCTGTTGATGATGTTTGCCGATAGAATCGGCTTGCCGCAGTTTTTTAGCGGTGTTTTCATAACAGGCGGTTTTCGTGTTATGGGCTGGGTTATTGCTGTTATGCTGCCGCCTATGGCTATATTTTTCCCTTGCTTTTCCTTTCTTGAGGATCTGGGCGTGCTGCCACGGGTTGCCTACGTGCTTGATAATACCTTTGAGAAAGCGGGAACCTGTGGCAAACAGGCACTTACAACCTGTATGGGCTATGGCTGTAATTGCGTGGGGATTGCAGGTACAAGAATAATAGACTCCCGCCGTGAAAGGCTTATTGCCGTTATCACAAACAGTCTCACACCCTGTAACGGCAGATTCCCCGCAATTATTGCTGTGCTTGGTGCCTTTCTTGTGGGAGGTGGCGGAATTCTTTCTGCGGTGGTGCTGGCGGCTGTTATTGTAGGTAGCCTTGCTTTGACATTAGCCTGTGCGAATATACTTTCACGCACCATTCTGAAGGGTGAGCCGTCACACTATATTTTAGAAATTCCGCCATACAGAAAACCGCAGATGTCAAAAATCATAGCTAACTCATTGATTGATAAAACCCTGAAAATTATTATAAGAGCCGCTGTCGTTGCTTTTCCCGCGGGTATGGTTCTTTGGTTTGTTTCAAATACGTTTTATGAGAATCAATCGTTGCTTTTCAGAATAAACAGCTTTTTTGACCCTATGGGCAGAGCAATAGGTATGGATGGCGTTACACTCTCGTCATTCTTCCTCGGGATTCCCGCAAACGAGATTGTTTTACCAATAGCGCTTATGTCGTATCTGCAGGCAGGGGAGCTGGCTTCTTTTGAAAATGTGGCATATATCAGAGAAATACTCGTTGCAAACGGTTGGGATATCTGGCGTATGGCTTGCTTCGTGATTTTTTGCATTGCTCATTTCCCTTGTGCCGCCTCTATTATGACCGTTTACAAAGAAACAAAGAGCATAAAATGGACAGCTTTGTCATTTATTATTCCCTTGTGTGTGGGCGTTATCCTTTGCAGTTTTATAACTCTCATAAAGGTTTTATTATAATTTTAAAAAAATTGCAGAAAACACTTGCTTTTTTTGTTGGGTTGTGGTATCATTCTTTCGCTAATGTGTTAAAATTATTAAAGAGGTGAATACAATGAAAGAAGGACTTCATCCCAAATACGGCGCAACACAGGTTAAATGTGCATGCGGCGCAGTTCTTGAAACAGCTTCCACTAAAGAAGGTATGCGTGTTGATATCTGCTCAAAATGCCATCCGTTCTTCACAGGCAAACAGAAGCTTGTTGACACCGGCGGACGTGTAGAAAGATTCAATAGAAAATATAACCTCTCAAAGTAAGTTGTAAGTGCTTTAATGCCGGTGAGTTATCACCGGCTTTTTGCATTATTAGGCGGTGATGTTGTGAGTGATAGCTACAAAACTCTGTTTTGTGAAAATAATGATGAATATATAGTTAAGCATTCCCGGTTTATCGGCTATGCCGCACCTGTCAAAACCGAGCAGGAGGCGCTTGATTTTATTGCACGCATTTCAAAAAAACATTGGGATGCAAAGCATAATGTGTATGCCTATGTTATTAAAGACAGTGGCGTGAAGCGCTATTCTGACGACGGCGAGCCACAGGGAACGGCGGGTATGCCCGTTCTCAACGTTATTGAACAACAAGGGCTTACAGATTGCGTGGTTGTTGTCACAAGATATTTCGGCGGCATTCTTCTTGGTGGCGGCGGTCTTGTCAGAGCTTATTCACACACCGCTAAAATCGGCATTGATGCCGCAGGTGTAATAACACTTTCAAAGTGGCTTGTGCTGAAAATTGTCTGCGATTATTCAGCATACGGCAAGATTGAAACCTTTATCAGAGATTTCGGAGGAGTTTCGGAAAATAACGAGTTCGGCGAAAACGTTGAGCTTTGCTTCAGAATTGAAAAGGGCACCGAAGACGAATTTGATAAAAAACTACAGGATATTTCCAACGGAAAAATCACTTTTGAGATTATTGATGAAATAATTGCTGGTAAAAAATAAAAAATTCAGTCAAAAAAAGGGATTTTTTATTTTTTACAGTATTATTAAGTGTAAGAGGGTGATTACGTGAAAAATGATATAAGACTCAGAACCCTTGAAAGAGAAAATGCAACTCTTTCTCAATATGCAATGTTCTGCGAGAACACAAGGGGCAGAGAGCGTTTTGAAGAGGAATGTCCCGTCAGAACCGCCTACCAGCGTGACAGAGACAGAATTCTTCACTCATCCGCATTCCGTCGCCTTAAAGACAAAACACAGGTTTTTCTCGCACCCGATAACGTTCATTACAGAACCCGTCTTACACATACCCTTGAGGTTGCACAAATTGCACGAACAATCGCAAGGTCACTTTCACTTAACGAGGATTTAACCGAGGCAATCGCCCTGGGTCACGATTTGGGTCATACCCCCTTTGGTCACGCGGGTGAGCGTGCTCTTAACCAGGTCTATGATAAAGGCTTCACCCATTTTGAGCAGAGTCTTCGTGTTGTTGAAATGCTTGAACAGAGCGGAAAGGGGCTTAATCTCACCTATGAGGTGCGTGACGGTATTCTTTGCCACACCAGGGGTAAGGAGGCAGACACGCTTGAGGGCAGAATTGTTAAACTCAGCGATAAGATTGCCTATATAAACCACGATATTGACGATGCTTGCCGTGGCGGTGTTTTAGGTGAGGATGATATCCCTCTTGAGATTCGTCTTGTTCTCGGCTTTACAAAGGCGCAAAGAATAAACACCCTTGTTATGTCAACAATCGAAAATACTGAGGCAGACCTTAAAATGGCAGACAGCGTTCAGGAGGCTTTCTCGAAGCTCCACGCGTTTATGTTTGAAAACGTCTATACTAACCCCGTCTGCAAAAGTGAAGAGGGTAAGGCTGAAAATATGATCAAGGTGCTTTTCAGGTATTTTTCTGCATTCCCTCATAAAATGCCCGAATTTTATTACAACATTTCTAAAAAAGAAGGGGCTCAGAGAGCCGCTTGTGACTATATTTCAGGTATGTCAGACAGTTACTCGTTAAAAATCTTTAATGATTTGTTTGTTCCTAAAACCTGGATGTATTAATAAAACTAAAGCATATGCAGGAGGTGATGCACGGTGGCAAGGTTGCCCGATGATTTTATTCAGCAAATTCGAGACCATAATGAAATTGAATCTGTTATCTCGGGCTATGTGGAATTAAGGCGCAGGGGTAAAACCTTAACAGGTCTCTGTCCCTTCCATAACGAAAAAACTCCCTCCTTTACCGTGTATCCGGAAACCAGCTCATATTATTGCTTCGGTTGCGGTGCCGGCGGTGACGTTGTAACGTTTATCAGAAACATCGAAAACCTCGATTATATCGAAGCTATTAAGCTTCTTGCAGACAGGTCGGGTCTTAAGATGCCCGATGCCGAATACGACGATACTGCATCAAATCTCAGGCGTCGTGTGTTTGAGGCAAACAGGGCCGCCGCAAGATTTTATCACGAAACCTTATATAAGGAAGATGGCAAGCAACAGCTCAGTTATTTACTTAACAGAGGCGTTTCACCGGCTATGATAAAGCATTTCGGCTTGGGTGCCGCCCCCGATGATTGGCACGCTCTCGAAAATGCACTGAGGGCGCAGGGCTTCAGACGTGACGAGCTTGTTGCGGCAAACCTTCTCAGGTTCAGCGAAAAAGACGGCAAGCGTTATTATTATGATGCATTCCGTTCCAAGGTTATGTACCCCGTTATTGATTTGCGGGGCAATGTAGTTGCTTTTGGCGGGCGAGTGCTCGACAACAGCAAGCCTAAGTATATTAACACGTCAGATACCCTTGTCTATAAAAAAAGCAAGGAGCTTTTCGCTCTCAATTTTGCAAAAAACGGCAACGAGCGAAAGCTGATTCTTTGCGAGGGGTATATGGACGTTATCGCCCTCCATCAGGCGGGCTACACAAACGCTGTTGCGGGCTTGGGCACGGCTTTGACGCCCGAGCAGGTCAGCCTTATTTCAAGATATGCCGATGAGGTAGCCCTTTGCTACGACTCAGACGAGGCTGGTCAGAAGGCTGTGCGAGCCGCAATGTCGCTGTTTTCAAAAACAGGTGTCAAGGTTAAGGTTATAAGGCTTTCAGGTGGTAAAGACCCCGATGAAATAATAAAAACCCACGGTAAGGAGATGTTTTCAAAGCTTCTCGACAAAGCCGATAACGACACCGAATATAAATTATCAAAGCTTCGAGAAAAATATATAGTCGAAACCGATGACGGTAAGCTGAATTTTCTGCGTGAAGCATCAAAGCTGCTTGTTTATTCGGATTCAATAGAAAGAGACGTTTATGCATTGCGCCTTGCTGATGAATTGGGTGTGAGCAAGGATGCCATATTGCAACAAATATCTCAGCTGGCACGAAAAGAAAACTACCGCAAATCAAAAACAGAGCTACAGACTGCTCAAAAGCAGGTTCAGGCACTTGAAATGGCGGCAGACCCACAACGCGCCAAAAACAAACGTGCCGCAAAGGCAGAGGATGTTTTAATAATAACTCTTCTGAACAACGGTGCGTTTTACAGTAAGCTGAAGGACAGGCTCAGTGAGGATATTTTCGCAACGCCTGTAAATAAGCGTATTTTTCAGTTAATAACAACACGTCTTGTGAATAACGAGGGTGTTGATATTTCACAGCTTTCTCAGTATTTAACATCGGAAGAAGTAAGTGCAGTTGCAAGGTTGCTTGCAAAACAGGCGATGGTTTCAAATACGTTGAGCGAATGCTATGATTGCATAACTGTTCTTGAAGAAGAGAAGACTAAACGGGAAGCACCCGAGCCCTCGCAGATGAGCGACGAAAGCTTTCTTGAGTTTTTTAATTCTCTTAACAAAGAAAAAGATGTGTGAAAAAGAAAGGTGAAGAAAATGGAAAATTGGGAAAAGCACCCGGTCATAAAAAGCTTGATTGATAAAGGTAAGGTCAGCGGTAAGCTGGCAACCCACGATATCGACAATGCTGTCCTTGATATGGAGGATTTTGATATCGACAATCTCGAAAAGCTATACAAGCTTCTTGAAGAACAGAATATCGAAATTGTTGACGAGGTTAACACAGATGTTCTTGACTCACTCACAGAGCTTGAAACAGCAAAAACTGAGGATGACGACAATTCCGGCGATGCAAAGGCTATGACTATTGACGACCCGGTTAAGGTTTATCTTAAAGAAATCGGTAGAGTTCCGCTTCTCACATCTGAGGAAGAAATTGAGCTTGCTATCCGTATTTCTGAAAATGATGCAGAGGCTAAAAAACGCCTTTCTGAGGCTAACCTTCGTCTTGTTGTAAGCATTGCCAAAAGATATGTTGGCAGAGGTATGCAGTTCCTTGACCTCATTCAGGAGGGTAATCTCGGTCTTATTAAAGCTGTTGACAAATTTGACTACACTAAAGGCTTCAAATTCTCAACCTATGCTACGTGGTGGATTCGCCAGGCAATAACGAGAGCTATCGCAGACCAGGCAAGAACTATCCGTATCCCCGTTCATATGGTTGAAACAATTAACAAGGTTAAGAAAACAAACAGCCAGCTTCTTCACGAAAACGGCAGAGACCCCACTGCAGAAGAAATTGCAGAAAAGCTCGATATGCCTGTTGATAAGGTAAGAGAAATTCTCAGAGTTGCGCAGGAGCCCGTTTCACTTGAAACACCCATAGGCGAGGAGGAGGATAGCCATCTTGGTGACTTTATCCCCGATGATGATGCTCAGGCACCCGTTGACGCCGCTTCAATGGCTCTTATGCGTGAACAGCTTGCAGAGGTTCTTAAAACACTTACCCCACGTGAAGCGAGAGTTCTCAGCCTTCGCTATGGTCTTGAAGACGGTAACCCAAAAACTCTTGAAGAGGTTGGTAAGGAGTTTCAGGTTACAAGAGAGCGAATCCGTCAGATTGAAGCGAAAGCTCTTCGTAAGCTTCGCCATCCCTCACGTTCAAAGAAGCTCCGTGACTTCTTGGATTAATAAATTTGAATATAAAGGAGAATTATTATGAAAATGTCAAAAAAAATAACATCTGTTTTACTTGTTGTTTCATTGTTGGTATCCTTTGTGTTACCCCTTTCGGTAAGTGCTGTAAGCGTTTCCTATGATATCACAAGCCCTTACGAAACAGTTGATTGGGATACATGGAATCAATACAAGGCTCAGCTTCATACTCACACTCTGTACAGTGACGGTACAATGGACGTGAAGGACGTTGTAGAAGAATATTATGCCCGAGATTATGATATTCTTTCAATATCTGACCACGGTGTTGTTCACAAGGGTTGGGATAAAGTTCCCGAAATGCTTGACATTATTGGTTATAACCAATATATAAACAATTTAACTCCCGTCAGCGCTGAGAGATATAAGGAGCTTACAACCGGTGCAGATCGTGACGGCAGACCTATGCTTGACGTTCCATTCGGAATTGAATTGAATGGACTTGTTGTCAGAAAAAACCATGTAAACGGCTTCTTTGCTGATTACGGTCAAGGCATTTTGGGTGAAGAGGAAGATTACGAAACAGTTATTGCAGGTAACAGCGCTGCAGGCGGCATTACATTTATTAACCATCCCGGTGACTTCCTTGCTGCAAACCGCGACGAATCCAGAGCACGTAATTACAATGATCTTAAGGTTTTCATTGATCCTCTTTTGAAATACGACAGCTGTGTAGGTATCGAAGTATTCAACTGTATGGATACTGCTGACCGTGCAGACCGTATTATCTGGGACAGCATTCTTCAATACACAATTCCTCAGGGTAAAAATGTTTGGGGCTTCTCCAATGATGACTCTCACTATCTTGACCAGATAGGCGTTACTCAGGAGATTATGCTTATGCCTGAGCTTACAAACGAGGCTCTTCGCACAGCAATGGAAGACGGCACCTTCTTTGCTTGCTCAACCTACGCCCGCAAAGAAATGGGAGAGGATTTTGTAGGAACAGCCGATTATGCCGATATTCACTATATCAACGTTGATGATGACAAGGATGAAATCAGCGTTGTTGCTTCAAATTACGATGAGATTGAGTGGATTGCAGACGGCGAAATAATTGCAACAGGCGAGACTATTAACCTCAGAGAATATAGCGATGAAATCAGCTGCTATGTTCGTTTCCAGATTAAAAACGAGGGCGGTATAGTTCTTTCTCAGCCCTTCGTTTGTGATGATGGTGATATGAGCGACGACGGAGCTAAAATCCCCGAAGCAAAAGAGCCCAATAATATTATTGCCGCTTTCTTTAAAGAGTTGCTTGATATGTTAAGAAGAACTATTCTTGGTGAACTCATTTATATGAATACAGTTCTTTAATTCTGAATATTAATGATGAAAAAGGTGCTTTCGTTTCGGAAGCACCTTTTATCATTTAGCCTAATTAAGCTTTATTTGTTTTCCTGTATAGTCAATCTCATAATCATTCCAATAAATCAATTCGCTGACGGTTACGAATTCGTAGCCGTCTTTTTCTAGTTTAGTGAGTATTTTATCAAGTGACTCGGGTGTGTTTTCAACTCCGTTGTGGAATAAAACGATCGACCCGTTCTGTACTTTGCCTGTAATTCTGTTATATATTTCATCAGTTGATAAACCTTTGTAATCCAAGCTGTCAACATCCCATTGAATCATTTTCATTCCGAGGCTTTCTGTTACTTCCGCACTTTTGTTGTCATAGTCGCCGCTGGGGGCTCTGACAGTTTTTGGGCTTTTGCCTGTAATTTTTTTTATTTCGTTGTTGCAATCAACAATTTCTTTTCGTATTTCTTCACGGCTCAGCTTGCTGAAAGCGGGATGTGTGGCAGAGTGGTTGCCGATTTCGTGACCGTTTTCATAAAACGCTTTAATGGCTTCGGGATTTCTCGTGACCCATTCACCAACGGCAAAAACCGTGATTTTTGCATTGTGTTTTTTGAGAATTGCGATAAGATCCTTTGTGTCCTCTGCACTCCAGGCGGCATCAAAGGTTATTGCAATTTTCTTTTCGTTTGTCTGCACACTGTAAATCGGCAGCTTTCTTTCAACTGTTGATGCCGTTGTGCTGATGCTTCTGAGTGTGACGGAAACGGTTAGAGTAATAACAAATAAAACAAAAACAGCAATTATCGATTTGAGTTTAATTACTTTTACAAACAAAAAACCACCTCGGAAATAAATATTCCTGTGGTGGTTTTTCTATTCTTAATATTCTCCGCTGAGAACAGCTTCGGCACATCGTATGCCGTCAACAGCCGCCGATACAATTCCGCCTGCGTAGCCTGCTCCCTCGCCGCAGGGGTAAAGACCTCTCAGCCTTGTTGCCTGGAAAAATTCGTCACGCATAATTCTGATGGGGGATGAGCTTCTTGATTCGGGTGCAGTCAGCACAGCATCGTAAAGGTTAAAGCCGTGGAGCTTGCTGTCAAAATCATTTATTGCACCCGCTATGGTGTCTGTAACCTTTTTCGGCAAAACCCTGCGTATATCCGTCATTGTGACACCTGTGGGGCAAGAGGGGTTAACAGCACCGAGCTTTGTTGAAGGTGTATCTTTGAGAAAATCACCAAGAAGCTGTGCGGGTGCGGTGTAGTCACCGCCGCCTAGTCTGAATGCCTTTTGTTCGATTTCACGTTGCAGATACATACCTGCAAGGGGGTGGTCGCTTTCAAAAGGTGGCTCGATTCCCACAAGCAAAGCGCAGTTTGCGTTTTCCTTGTCACGGGCGTATTCGCTCATACCGTTAACAACCATTCCGCCCTCTTCCGAAGATGCGGCAACTACCGTTCCGCCGGGGCACATACAGAAGGTGTAAAGTCCTCTGCCGTGGGCAGGATGGCAAGCGAGCTTGTAATCTGCTGCAGGGAGCAGAGGGGAGTTCCAAAGCATACCGTATTGTGCTTTGTTGATGTGCTCCTGCGGGTGTTCGATTCTTGTGCCGACAGAGAAAGGCTTCTGTGTTATTTCAAGCCCTTTTCTGTAAACAAGCTCGAATGTATCTCTTGCAGAATGACCGATGGCAAGAATTAAAGCATCTGTTTCGATGTCGTTTGTTGTGCCATCCGGGTTTTTGTAGGTGATGCCCTGAACAAAGCCGTTTGCTATTATAATGTCGGTTAATTGGGTGTTGAATTTTATTTCACCGCCCAATTCAATAACCTTGTTTCTGAGGTTTCTGACAACTGTTTTGAGCCTATCTGTGCCGATGTGGGGTGTTGCAGAGTAAAGTATTTCTTCCGGAGCACCGAATTCTGCAAATCGCAGAAAAACCTCTCGGCATCTGCCGTCTTTTATGCCTGTTGTCAGCTTGCCGTCAGAAAAAGTGCCTGCGCCACCCTCGCCGAATTGAACGTTGGAGTTTGAGTCAAGAATTCTTTTTGACCAGAAGAATTCAACCTGTCTCGTTCTTTCTTCAACGGCGGAGCCTCTTTCAAGAACAATGGGTCTGAGCCCCGCCTTTGCAAGGGTTAACGCCGCAAACATTCCGGCGGGGCCAAAGCCCGCAACAACGGGGCGTAGCGGGAATTTCCTTTTTGCCTCGGGCAAAACATATTCGTATTTTTGCGTTACAAATGCCTTACTTTTGGGAAATGATGCAACGATTTTCTCTTCGTCAAGGTCTGTTTCAATTTCAGCAGAATAAACGAGTATTATGTTATCCTTTTTCCTTGAATCAATGGAACGCCTTGCAAGCGAAAAGCTTTTTATGTCGCTCTCTCTGATTTTCAAGGCTTTGGCTGTTGCCGTTTTAACTTCATTCTCACAGGCACCCAGAGGCATTTTGATTTCGTTAACTCTAATCATATCTTATTCCTTATTTTCTAAGTATGCGATTGCACCCGCACCTGCAATTCTGCCGGTTGTCCACGCAAGATGCAGATTGTACCCGCCGCAATCACCGTGAATATCAAGAATTTCACCACAGGCGAAAACACCTTTTTGTTTTTTTGACATTAAAGTGTCTGTAAAAAATTCATCGGTTTTTATACCGCCCTTTGTAATCTGGGCGCTGTCAAAGCCCTTGACACATTTTAGAGGAACCTCGAAGCTCTTTATATGTGTGACACAGTCGCATATTTTTTTATTTGATATATCACGGCATTTTGTTTGTGCATTTATGCTTGCTCTGTTCATAATAATATAACCGAGCTTTGAGTTTATAATGCCGTTCAGAACTGTTTCAAAATTTGAGGGAATAGTGGATTGTGCAGTCAGAATGAGGTGTTCTCTTAATTCTTGCTCTGAGTATTCGGGACAAAGGTCAAGAACTATTTTCAGATTTTTACGGTTTTCACAAAGATGGGAAAGGTTCATAACCGGTATGCCCGAAATTGCTTTATCCGTGAATTGAACCTCGCCGGTTTCATAGCCCAGGAGTGTGTTGCCCGAAAAAAGCTCAACGCCGCATTCTGCACGCACACCCTTGAGAGAATTCAGCGTTTTGTCGGCGGTTAATATGCCGTTTAATGCGGGATAGAGAGGGGTCAAGGTGTGACCGAAGCAGGTCAGAAGGGAATACGCTGAGCCGTCTGACCCGTGAACGGGTGAGGCTTTTCCGCCACCGCTGATTATTACGGCATCGAACGTTTCGTTGTTTATAACAAAAGAATTATTTTTTCGGGTTACTTTATCAACGGGTGCATCGACAATTATTTTGACCCCACAGCTTTCTGCTTTTGAAAGCAAAGCCTCACGAATTGCAGAGGCCTGTTGCGAACGAGGATATACACGTTCATCCTCAATATACGTTAAAACACCAAGTCTGCGGAAGAAGCCTTCGCTGTCAGAGAAGGGGGAGGTCAATACGGATTTCAAGAAAGAAATATTTCCGTAAAAATGCTTGGGTGAAAGGTTGCAGTTGGTGAAATTACACCTTCCGTTACCGGTTGCGAGGATTTTCTTAGCGGCTTTGGGGAGCCTTTCGAAAACTGTTACCGAGAATTCAGAGCTTTCTTCTTTTGCCTGAATTGCGGCACTTAACCCCGAAGCACCTGCGCCGATAACGGCAATTTTTCTGTGCATCTTAACACCTCCCTAATTTTACGGTATAATATTATACAGCATATTGCAGAAAGTTACAATAGATATTGGATTTATTAATAGGTCACTTTTTAATAAAAATTATTATATAAAGCATAAAAACAGTTTACAAAAGATAATACTTTTGCTATAATTATTCGGATAAATCAGAAAATGGAGAAAATTTATGGCTAAATCATATCTTTCTATGACTAAGGATGAATTGCTCATCTGTTTAAATAACGTAAAATCAGAGTATGAGGCTCTTAAATCAAAAGGGCTTTCTATCGATATGTCAAGAGGCAAGCCCGGTGCAGATCAGCTTGATATTTCCGATGGTATGATGAGCGTTTTTGAAGATGGCAACTTTAAATGTGAAAACGGTATGGATGTCAGAAACTACGGTATTCTTGACGGTATCCCCGAGTGCAAAAAGCTTTTTGCAGACCTTCTTGAGGTTAAGCCTGAAAACGTTATTGTCGGCGGCAACTCAAGCCTTTCTATGATGTTTGATTACGTTGCACAGTGTATGTTTATGGGTGCAGGCTTCACCCCTTGGTCACAGCAGGGTAAGGTTAAATTCCTTTGTCCCTGTCCCGGCTACGACAGACATTTTGCAATCTGTGAGTATCTCGGCATCGAGATGGTTAACATTCCCATGACGGCGGAGGGTCCCGATATGGATGCCATTGAAGAGGCTGTTAAAGACAGCTCTGTCAAGGGTATGTTCTGTGTTCCCAAATACTCTAACCCACAGGGTATCACGTTCTCTGCAGAAACAGTAAAAAGAATTGCAAATCTCGAAACAGCCGCAGATGATTTCAGAATTATCTGGGATAATGCATATATTGTTCACGACCTTACCGAGAAATCAGATGAGCTTGTCAATATCTTTGACGTTCTTCCCGAAAGAAACAAAAATATGGTTATTGAGGTTGCTTCAACCTCCAAAATTTCATACCCCGGTGCGGGTGTGGCATGCCTTGCATCATCTGTTGAAAACATTAAAGAAATACTCAAAAGATTGACAATTCAGTCAATAAGCTATGATAAAGTCAATATGCTCCGTCACGTCAGATTTTTTAAAGACGTTGAGGGCATAAAGGCGCATATGCAGCTTCACGCAAAAATTCTCAAGCCCAAATTTGATGCAGTTGTAGATAAGCTTAACTCCGAGCTCAGCGGTCTTGGTATTGCAGAGTGGAACGTTCCCAACGGCGGTTATTTTGTGAGCCTTGACGTTACAGGTGGCAGTGCATCAAGAGTTGGCGTTCTTTGTAAGGAAGCGGGCGTTACGCTCACAAACGTGGGTGCAACCTTCCCTTACGGCAAAGACCCTTCAGACAGCAATATCCGTATTGCACCCACATTCCCCACACCCGAGGTTCTCTCTCAGGCGATGGATGTTCTTGTGGCATCGGTTAAGCTTGCTTGTCTTGAAAATCTTAGTAAATAAGGTGATTTTATGCTGAGAATAGGTCACGGTTACGATGTCCATGCATTCTCTGAAAACAGAAAATGCATCATTGGTGGGGTAGAAATACCTTGTGAAAAGGGTCTTTTGGGTCACTCGGATGCCGATGTGCTTCTTCACGCAATTTCAGACAGTCTTCTTGGGGCTGCTGCTTTGGGCGACATCGGAAAGCATTTCCCTGACACAGACGAAAAATATAAAGGTGCAGATAGTCTTGTGCTTCTGGCGAGAGTATGTGAGCTTTTGCGTGAAAAAGGCTACAGGGTAGTAAATATTGATGCAACAATTATAGCTCAGATGCCGAAAATGGCACCCCATATCCCTCGGATGAGGGAAAATATTGCCTCTGTTCTCGGCGTTGACGTTGATTGTGTAAATGTTAAAGCAACCACCGAAGAAAAGCTTGGCTTCACAGGGCGAAAAGAGGGTATCTCCGCCCATTGTGTGGCGCTTATTGAACAATAAAACAAGCCCCTGCATATTATGTAAAAGGCATTATGCCTGAACCTAATATGGAAGGGGCTTTTTATGAACAAAAAAGGCATAAAGGTCGCCTCTGTAACTTATGCTATGAAGGGGCGGGACCTTTTGCAGAAAAACGGATATAAAGCGTATCTTACCCGCAATCCTTCACCTGAAGAGGATGAAGGATGCGGGTATGTTATTTATGTTAATGATATTGATAAGAGATGCTTTTCGCTTTTGAACAAAAACGGGATAAAGGTTTTGGGGACGGTTGACCTCGGTGACGTGTTGTGATTTATTTTGATAATGCCGCCACAAGCTATCCCAAGCCCTTTGAGGTCATAAGGGCGGTCAATGAGGCGTTTACTCTCTATGGTGCAAATCCCGGCAGAAGCGGTCATGATTTGTCGGTTCGTTCGGCTATGAAGGTGTACGAGGCAAGGGAGAAATTAAACCGTTTTTTTAACGGCTATGGCAGTGAATTTGTCAGCTTTTTCCCTAACTGCACCTATGCATTGAATGTTGCAATTCAGGGAATTGTGAAAAAAGGGGAGCATATTGTAATTTCTTCGCTGGAGCACAATTCCGTAGCAAGACCCGTTCATTATCTTGAACGGTTGGAAATTGCAGATTATTCTGTTTTCAAGGTCGGGAAAACCGATGAAGAAACGTTATGGAATTTTAAAAAAGAATTAAGGGAAAATACTAAGGTTTGCATTGTAACTGCGGTTTCTAACGTTTTTGGAAATATACTCCCGATTAAGGCGCTCGCTGAGGCTGCCCACCAAAACGGAAGTCTTTTTTTTGTTGACGGTGCACAGGGTGCGGGGTACATTGAAATTGATATGAAAAATCAAGGCATAGACTGCCTTTGCTTACCGGGTCATAAAGGGCTTCTGGGACCCATGGGAACAGGAGCTTTGTTGCACAGAAATCTTGATTTTGAGCCGATTATAAGTGGTGGCACGGGCTCGTTATCTTTTGAAAAATATCAGCCCGATGTTTACCCTGAAAGACTTGAAAGCGGCACTCTGAACGTACCGGGGATATGTGGGCTGTCAAAGGGGATAGACATAGTAAACAAAATTGGCGTCAAAAGAATTTTTGATTATGAAACCGCGCTTTGCAAAGAGCTTTTTTACGGCTTGAAAAGCATTGACGGAATAGAGCTTTACAGAGAAAAATATGATGAATTGCACTATGCACCGATAGTCAGCTTCAACGTCAAAGGCGTGCATAGCGAGAGGGTTGCCTCTGCTCTGGCACGCAACGGAATTGCCGTTCGCGGGGGCTTTCATTGTTCGCCCTATGCCCACAGTCATTACTCAACCGGCGGTGTTGGTGCGGTGCGTGTATCACCATCCTTAAACAACTCAAAAAAAGATATAAATATTGTGTTAAAATTACTCAGAAAAATTGCATTATCTGAAATTATATGATATAATTACAATATATTGGATAATTTTATGCAGAAACGAAAATAAAGGCGGTGCAATAATGGGTTCAATAGCTAACTTTATTGAAAAAGTCAGCGGTGCTTTAATGAGCTTTGATATATTGTCAGACTTACCTGATATATTGCTTGTTACCTTCATTATCTACGAGGGAATCAAAATTATCAGAGGGTCAAGAACCTCTCAGATTATAAAAGGCGTAATTCTTCTTGTTGTAATTTACGGTCTTGTCAAGCTCTTTAATATGGAAGCCAGTGAATTTCTTATGAATAAGCTGATTGAGAATTCACTCATTATTCTTGTTGTTCTTTTCTCACCCGAAATAAGAAGCATCCTTGAAAGATTCGGCAGACGTTCACTTTCAAATATATCGTTGTTTGGTGGTAAGAATGACGCATCCTATGAAAAGACTCTGAGCAATGCAGTTAACAGCTTCTGCAAAGCCGCAGGCGATATGAGCGAGAGCAAAACAGGTGCTCTTGTAGTTTTTGAAAAGGAAGCTTCTCTTCAGGATGTTATAAATACCGGTACGGTTCTTGATGCAAAAGCTTCCTCAGAATTGTTTAACGGCTTGTTCTTCAAAAACTCTGCCCTTCACGACGGTGCCGTTGTTATTAGGGATGCAAGAATTTATTCAGCCGGTTGTATTCTTCCGCTTACACAAAATGCTTCTCTTGACAGCGAATTGGGTACACGTCACAGGGCGGCGATTGGTATGAGTGAACACAGCGATGCAATTGTAGTTGTTGTTTCGGAAGAAACAGGCGCAATTTCATATTCTAAAGACGGTGTTCTCACAAGAGGAGTTACGGTTGCAAAGCTTCGAGAATTTCTTCTTGGTGAGCTGGTACCCAATAAGGCTGAGGGCAGACTCGGTAAAGTGAAAAAGTTGAAAAAGAAAAGCAAAAAAGAAGATGAGGGAAAAAATGAAACAGAAAATTAATCTCAACACACTTTTCAAGAATAATAAAATCGTTTTCATTTTTTCGTTTCTGTCTGCACTTGCAATCTGGCTTATGGTCGTCATAAACGTAAGCCCCGCTACCACGAGGGTTATTTCTGACGTTAAGGTTATGATTGATACCAGTGTTCCCTCTCAGTTCGGTCTTGAGGTTTTCGGTCAGAGCGAGTTTACGGTTGATGTTACTGTCAAAGGCAAAAAATATATGATTTCACCTGCCACGTTGTCGAGTGATGACATTATTGTAACGGCTCAGACAAATAACGTTGATTCTGCGGGCAAGAGAACGTTACAGCTTAAAGCGGAATCGGTGTCGGGTAACCGAAACTACACAATTGAGTCTCTTTCAATGAGAACGGTTGATGTTTATTTTGATACGGCTAAAACTGTTGAGTTCGTCATTGAGCCTAAGGTTGTAACCGATGGCTTTGAAATGGTGGAGGAGGGCTACACAAGCGGCGACGTTAATCTTTCACATTCTTTTGTGACTATCAGCGGTCCTGCAACAGAAGTCAACAGAATTGAAAAGGTTGTTGCCGAGCTTAAATTGAGCTCAGCACTTAACTCAAATAAATCGGCTGATGCAAAAATAGTTGCACTTGATGATGCAGGTAAAAGTAATTTTAAATATATAACGGTAAGTCACGAATCAGTTGTTCTGACTATTCCCGTTTTGAAGGTCAAAGAGCTTGAAACTATTGTAACCTTTAAAAATGCTCCTGATTTTTATGTTGTAAATCCGTTGGATTACAGCATTTCACCCGAGGTCGATATGTTTAACATTTCGGTTGATGAATATGACAAAACGGAAAATTTCTCTGTGGGTACCATTGATTTTAAATCTCTTTCACCCACAAACAGGGTGTTTACCTTTAACAGCTCCGACGTTGCGGTTGCGCAAGAGAGTGATACAGACTATTACACAGTCAGCGTTAATGTTTCGGGCTTGAAGCAGGAGTATATTTCGTTCCCCCAAAATAAAATCAAGCTGAATAATCCCGGTAAAAATGACTATAAGGTTTCCGGGCTTAACAAATCGGTTGTTGTGGTTGGGGATGCAAAGGCGTTGGAATCAATAACCGAAAAGGAGTTGACGGTTGAGGTTGATCTTTCCGAAGTCAATATCAGAGAAGGTCAGTCAATTTCAATTCCCGCGGTTGTAAATGTTAAAAGTGATAAGTGCTGGGTATATGGCACATATACAGTTGATGTGAGCTTATAAGAATTGAAGTTTTCAAGAAAGGAGAGTGGCTTATGATAAAAAGAATAATAGCAGGCATTTGTGTGTTTGTGATGGTGTTAGCTTTTTCGGGCTGCTCTCTTAATTTCTTTTCTGTTGAAAGTCTTATGAGTCCGCCTACTCAGTCGGGCAAAAACGGTGAGGTTCAAAAGGCTTTTCAAAAGCTGATGTCAGGCAAGAACATTCAGTTGAGAACTCCCGTAAGCGGTGATTATCAGACGTCATTCATAATCATTGATATCAATGGCGATGAAAATGAAGAGGCTCTTGTTTTCTATACGGATTCGGGTGTGGATGCTTCTATCAGAATGGCTTTACTCGAGTGCGTTAATGATACGTGGGTAATTTCTTCCGACGTTAAAGGCCCGGGCAGCGGTATTTACGACGTTTCTTTTGAAGATATAAACAACGATGGAGTTGTAGATGTTTTTGTCGGTTGGTCGTTGTTTGATAACCAGACGTCAAAAATCGTCAGCGTTTATGACGTAGTGCCCGGCGAGAAGGGTGTTTTCACCATAAAAACACTTGGTACCGAATACTACAACTACAAAAGCTTTGTGGATTTCAATGATGACGGTGAAAAAGACTTGGTTCTTGTTTCACTTGACGACTCGGCAGATGTTAAAAAAACGTATTTCCGTTGCTTTTCCATTTCGGGAGACGGTGCATTTGTGAAATATTCCGAAATAAGAATTGACAGTGCTGTTTCATCAGTTCTCAAAATTCAGGAAGATAAAATCAAAGAGAATGATACCCAATATTCAAGGGTATTTATAGATTGCCTTAATGCAGACGGCTCAATGTTTACCGAGATGCTTTATTGGGATAGCGTTAAGCTGAAGCCTGTCAGAGGGATAAAAAAGCCCTCTAAGAACACCTTGAGAAACTCAAAGGTATTTTGCAGGGATATTGACGGTGACGGTAAAATAGAGGTTCCTGTCAACATAAAGCTTTACGGCGATGAAAAATCCTTGACCGTTAAGGTTGAAAACCTTTCTTACACCTTCAATATGGTGAATTGGTTGAATGTTACGGGTGATAAGAGCGAGGGTAACATAACAACGGTATTCAACCCCATTACTCCGTATTTTTACAGGGTAACAAGAAACACCGAAATCACCGTCAAGTACGATGCTTTTAAACAGGCGATGGTGTTCTGTATATGGGATGAAGAAGAAAAAGCTATAAAGGATGAGCTGTTGTCTATTTCTTATGCAAATGCTGATTATGACGGCGAAACCTACGGAAAAGTGCTTTATTCCGATAAATCCGGAACGTATTATTATCATATAACCTCCTATGGTGAGGATTTTGGATTAACAGACGAAGGCGTTATGTCTTCATTTATAATAATTGAGTGAAAGTGAGTCTTGAAATGAAAAAGGTACTTATTGCTGAGGATGAATCAGCTATTCGCGAAATAATTGCCATAACGCTTAAACGTGCGGGTTATGAGGTAACAGAAACCTGTGACGGTCAGCAGGCTTTGGATAAATACAGTGAAATGAACGGCGCTTTTGACGTTGTTCTTCTTGATATTATGATGCCGAATGTTGACGGTCTTGAGGTTTGCAAAAGGCTCCGTAACGCCAGCAGCACGGTTGGTATAATAATGCTTACGGCAAAAACCCAGGAGATGGACAAGGTTTCAGGCCTTCTTATGGGTGCGGATGACTATATTACAAAACCCTTCTCGCCCTCTGAGCTTATGGCGAGAGTTGACAGCGTTTACAGACGAGTTGCAATGAACAATCAAAGTAAGGCTCAGCCTGCCAAAACAGATAAAATTGTTCTTGCACCCTTTGAGCTTAATTTGCGCAACCGCACACTTTACAAGGATGGCAAGCTCATTGAGCTTACTCAGGTTGAATTTCAGATTGTAGAATACTTCTTTTCGAATGCAGGTAAAGCATTGAGCAGAAATGATATTTTAAAACAAGTCTGGGGCGAATCTTATTTCGGCGACGAAAAGGTTGTTGACGTTAATATAAGACGTCTTAGAATGAAAATAGAAGACGAGCCCTCGATCCCCAAGCATCTGGTTACAGTATGGGGTATGGGTTACAAGTGGCTTTGATTTTCGGCATTTTATCAAAGGTGAGGAGGCGGGAGCGTGAAACTCAAAGGTATTACAAAACGTTGGGCAACAAATACACTGTTGATTACTGCTCTCGTTTTGCTTGTTCTGGTAACAGTCAGTATTTTCTTTGTTGTCGGTTATTACAGGGATTATGCTGCCGATTATCTTTCCGGATATGCCAATGAAAGTGTAACAACATTCTTCAAGCCTTATGTTAACGGCACCGATGAGGTGTTTGAGCAAAAGGCAAAGGAGTTTGTTGACAGCTTTTCGGATAAAGGCAGGATGGAGGTTCAGGTAGTTAACCGCAACGGTAAGGTTTCTATTTCTTCATCGGGCTTTAACGTCAGCGAAACCCTCGAAGAAATGGACGATGTTCACGAGGCCATTGAATCCAACACAGGCATCAGTGAATGGTCCGGCTTCAACTCAAACGGCGAGCATATAATGATTGTTTCGATGGCTTTGCCGTCCTCCGGTGATTCTTTCGGCGGTGCTGTGAGATTTATAACCTCTCTCAGGGGTATAGACGGTCAGATAGTCGGCTTCACGTTTATTATTCTTTTTGTGTATCTGTTGGCGTTGTTTTTCGTTGCTCTTTCGGGGCTTTTCTTTGTTCAGACAATTGTTCGTCCCGTCGGCAGGATTAACGATGCAGCAAAGCGCTTCACCGGTGGGGACTATGACGTAAGAATTGATTCTGACGATATAGACGAAGACGAAATAACCGAGCTTGCGGAATCTATTAACACAATGATTTCTGAGGTTGCTGCAACAGATAAATTAAAAAATGACTTTATTTCCACGGTTTCTCACGAATTGAGAACTCCCTTGACCGCTATTAAGGGCTGGGCTGAAATGCTCAAGGAGCTTGACGGTGAGGATAAAGAGCTTTCAAAAAGGGGAACGGAGGTTATTATCAATGAATCCGAGCGTTTATCACGATTGGTTGAAGAGCTTCTTGATTTCTCACGTATGCAAAGCGGCAGAATGTCTTTGAAGCTTGAAAAAATTGATGTTCTTGCTGAGCTTGATGAAGCTATATTTGTTTTCAAGGAGCGTTCAAAGCGCGATGGCATTGAGCTTCAGTACAGTGTTCCCGACGTGCCTGCACCCATGATGGCAGATCCGAACAGGATCAAACAGGTTTTTGTTAACATACTTGATAATGCTTTTAAATACAGCAAACAGGGTGGCACGGTTAATGTTACCGCAATAGTTGAAAACGGCAACCTTAACGTTTTTTTTGCAGACACCGGTTGCGGTATTGCTGAAGAGGATTTACCGAATATTAAAAAGAAATTCTATAAAGCAAATCTTGAAATCCGCGGTTCAGGTATCGGTCTGGCTGTTGTTGATGAAATAATAAAGCTTCACAACGGTGTGTTGGAAATAAACAGTGAGCTTGGTGTGGGAACAACAGTTGCAATATCTTTACCTGTTGAAGCTGTTGCAGAAGCCCCGGCAATTATTACAAACGAAATGATGGTGGACTCTAATGAGCAATGAAGATAAAAATAAATGTTGTCCCAAAATTTCAGTAGGCGGTCAGGCGCTTATTGAAGGCATAATGATGCAGGGGCCGAAGGGTGCGGCAATGTCTGTGCGCTTGCCTGACAAAACCATTGAAACCGAGATGCTTGAGGTAAAGCACGTCAGAGATAAATTCAAGCCTGCAGGCTTCCCGATTATACGGGGTGTTTTCAATATGGTTGAATCACTTCTTTTTGGTTTCAAATGTATGGAAAAATCGGCAGAAAAGGCGGGTATAGACGACGAGGATGCCGACCCCGAAAAAATGTCGAAGCTTGATAAATGGCTCAGTGAACACTTTGGTCCCAAAATGATGGCTGTTATCAGCGGAATTTCTATGGTTCTCGGCCTTGCGTTATCGTTCCTTCTTTTTATGTATTTGCCTGCTATACTTGTTGATGCTTTTGATAAGTATGTGTGCAAAGATGCCCTCAGCAATCTTCATCCGCTTTTTGAGGGCGTTATGAGAATGGCGATTTTCGTTCTGTATATATGGCTCGTATCCAAAATTCCTGATATTAAACGAGTGTTTATGTATCACGGTGCAGAGCATAAATCAATTTTCTGCTATGAAAAGGGTCTTGAGCTCACGGTTGAAAATGTCAGAAAGCAAAAACGCTTTCATCCCAGATGCGGAACAAGCTTTATTTTTGTTATACTTATAATCAGCATTCTTATTTCATCGGTTCTTGTGGTATCTTTTCCCGAAATTGATGACAATCGTGCCGTATGGATGGTAATAAAGCTTCTTATAGTGCCCGTTACTGTTGGTATAGGCTACGAATTTATCCGTTATGCAGGCAAGCACGATAATATGCTGGTAAGAATTTTTTCTGCTCCCGGTCTCTGGATGCAGAAAATCACTACCTGTGAGCCTACTGATGATATAATTGAAGTCGGTATCGAAGCAATTAAAGCAGTTGTTGACAAACCGGAGGAAACTGAGAATTGAAGAAGCTTTATTCAGTATATAGGGAAGCCGTGAAGGCTTTATCAAATGCGGGGTGTGACAGCCCCGAGTTTGATGCACAACAGCTTGTGGAGCATTGCTTCGGGCTCAATAAAACACAGCTGCTTCTGAATTCCGGGAATGAAGTTGAGTTGGGTAAGCTCTGCTTTTTCGAGGAATGTGTGGCAAGACGGTGTAATCACGAGCCATTGCAATATATTCTTGGTATGTGGGATTTCCACAGATTTTCCTTTAAGGTCGGTGAGGGTGTTCTGATTCCGAGACCCGAAACGGAGCTTCTTGTTGATTTCGCTGTTGACAGAATGTGCAACAAGCCCTGCAATGTGATTGTTGATTTGTGTTGCGGTAGCGGTTGTGTGGGCTTGAGTGTTGCAAAGCTTTTTCCGTTAGCTCAGGTTTATTGCGTTGATATTTCCGATAAGGCTCTTGAGTACACCCGAAAGAATAAAGAGCTTTTATGTGCAGATAATGTTAAAATAGTTAAGGCAGACGTTCTTGACAGCGTTGGTTTTCTTTCCTTGCCAAGACCGGATATGATACTTTCAAATCCGCCATACATACGTTCAGATGATATTGACTCCCTTCAGGCGGAAATTGCCTTTGAGCCAAGGCTGGCTCTTGACGGTGGCAAAGACGGTCTTGAGTTTTACCGCTCGCTGGCAGAAAACTGGTTCCCTTATATAAACAAGGACGGTTGCATCGCTATGGAGTGCGGTGAAGACCAGGCAGGGGATATTCTGAATCTTTTTGTCGGCAAGGCTGAAAAGTGCAGAATAATCAAGGATGCTTCCGGTATTGAACGTGTTGTTTGCGTTAACAGATAAATGTTGACCTTTTAGTGGGTTTATAGTAAAATCTATTGATACGAAAGCAGGTTTTGTAATTGTTAAGTGAATTAATCGGTTTCCTGAGAGGCGATGTTGAGTTTATCGAGTTGTTTTTGCTGCTTGCCGCTACAAGCTTCGTTGTGTTCTGTGCAACACCACTCCACGAATTTGCACACGCTTTTGTTGCGGTAAAGCTTGGTGATAACACCCCTCGCAACAGAGGTCGTCTGACGGTTAACCCGTTGGCTCATATTGACCCAATCGGTGCGGTGATGATTTTTCTTTTCGGCTTTGGTTATGCGAAGCCTGTTGAAGTGCGTATGCGTCACTTCAAAAATCCGAAAAGAGATATGGCAATTGTTGCCATTGCGGGTCCGCTGTGTAATCTTTTGCAGGGCTTCATATTTATGTTCTTCAGCAATGCCTTGATTGCGTTGGCAGTTTCAACATCAAATTTGTTGTTTGTTAATCTGTCAAAATTCTTTTACTTTGCAACTGTAATTAATGTTAACCTTGCAGTGTTTAATCTTATTCCTATACCGCCCCTTGACGGTTCAAGGCTTTTAACTGCGTTGTTACCTGCGAAGTATTACTATGGACTTATGAAATACGAAAGATATATTATGATAGGCTTGTTTGTTTTGCTGTTTACAGGTGTGCTCACAACACCTCTTTCAAGGATTTCAGGTTATATACTTGTGTTTTTTGACAGCATAACTTCATTGCCCTTTTAAGTGATTGTTTGATATGGAAAAGATTTCTTATAAGCTTGACGTGTTCGAGGGTCCGATGGACCTGCTCTTGCACCTCATAACAAAGCATAAACTTGATATTTATGATATTCCCATTCTTGAGCTTGTGGAGCAATATACCTCCTATGTTCGTGAAATGCAGGAAGAAAATATGGAGGTTGCCAGCGAATTTCTTGAAATGGCGGCTCGGTTGGTGTATATAAAAACAGTTTCTCTGCTCCCTGTTTATGATGAGGCGGAGGAGCTGAAAAATGAATTAAGAGATGAATTGCTCGAATACAGAGACTGTAAAATCCTTGCAGGTAAGCTCTCTCAAATGACTAACGGCTTCGATTATATGGTGCGTGATTTACCCGAAAGCGTGACTCCCGACAACTCATATAAACGTCTTCACGAGCCATCGGAGCTTCTCAGCGCTTATTCTGTTGCGGCGGGTAAAAAAATGCGACGTTTGCCGCCGCCTATTGACTCTTTTAAAGCGATTGTAACAAAGAAAATAGTTTCGGTTGGTTCAAAAATCGATTCTATTGTTACTTCTCTCAAAAAACGAAAAAAATGCAAGCTGTTTGATATTTACAAGCAGGCAAAATCACGTTCAGACCTTGTTGCGGCTTTCCTTGCCGTTCTTGAACTTGCAAAAAATAAGACAATTTACGTTTCCGGTGACGGTGACGACGTACAGATAGAACTTTTGGAAGGAATGGAAAATTCTTGAAAAAAAACAAAATGATAGCAATGGCTGAAGCAATTTTATTTGCGGCGGCAGAGCCCCTCGAATATACAAAAATAGCGGCTGTTATGGGTCTGGATGACGATACGATGCTTTCAACACTTGACGAGTTGACGAAAAAGCTTGATTCAGATGACAGCGGCGTGTGTCTTGTAAGGATGGATACTAAATATCAGCTGTGCAGTAAAAAAGAGTTTGTTGAGCCTATCCGCTCAATTCTTGATTTGAAACGTAATTCTCCGCTTTCACAGGCGGCGTTTGAGGTTTTAGCGATTATTGCCTATAACCAGCCTATTACAAAACCGTACATAGAGCAAATAAGGGGCGTTGATTGTTCGGGTGTTGTTAACACGCTTTGCCAGCGCGAGCTTGTTGAAGAAAAGGGCAGGCTTGACGTTCCCGGCAGACCTGTGCTTTACGGCACAACGGCTAATTTCCTCAGATGCTTTTCAATGAGCTCACTTGATGAGCTGCCCGAGCTTCCCACTGCTGACAGAGAGGTTCTTATGTCCGACGTTGACAACGGTCAGCTTTCTATGTTTGACGGTGTGGGCGAGGATGAAAGCGAAGGCGCTTCTGATCCAATACAGGGGAGTTAAATGACAAAGGAGTGATGTGATGACCGTTTTATATGCAATTCTTGGTATCATCCTTTTCTTTGTTGTTATCTTCTCAATTAATCTCGGGGTAATTATTGATTACGGTGAAGCGACAATTGTGAAAATAAAATGGCTTTTTGTAAAAATTACGGTTTTTGATTCCACCAAACCGAAGAAAGAGAAAAAGCCAAAAAAGAAAAAGAATGATAAAAAAGAAAGCTCATCCGAGGCATCTCCAAAAAAGGGAAAGAAGGGCTCTGCTGAAGGTGCTGATTCCGAAAAAGCAGAATCAACCGATGAAAAAGCAGATGAATCAAAGCCTGTGGATGACAAGAAAGCCAATAAGAAAAAACAAGGCAACAGCCTTATTAAACAGATTTATCTTGACCACGGCTATGACGGACTTGAAAAAATGCTTCGTGCATTGGGCAGGTCCATTAGCGGATTTTTCGGTAAGCTTTACAAGACCCTTGTTATTGACGAGATGTACATAACAATGGTTACGGCGGGCTCCGATGCCGCCGACACAGCAATCAAGCACGGCAAGCTCTGCTCGTGGCTTTATCCGGTGCTTGGCAAGGTTGTTTCAACCTGCAAGGTGAAAAAATACGATTTTGATATAAGCACGGATTTCCTTGCATCAAAATCAAGTGCAGCGGCTTACGTACGTTTGCACGTAACACCTATCACGATTACGAATGCAATTGTTGTTCTTGCATTTCAGTTGTTGTTTAAAATTCTGTTTAAAATTCTTTTCTCTAAAAAGAAAAGCGATAAAAGTAAAAAAATTGCAGATGCAGTCAGCGAATCAGTAGCTGAGGTTGCAGAAGCGAATACTAAATAAAACCAAGGAGTGTTAACAAATGAAAGAAAAATCAGCAAACGGTATCCTTACCACAACCATCGAAAAAGTAAGAGATTTAGTAGATGTGAGCACAATCATCGGTGACCCCATTAATCTGCCCGACGGTCTTACAATTATCCCCGTTTCAAAGGTTACATACGGCTTTGCTTCAGGTGGCTCCGATTTCCCCTCAAAAAACAACGTTGAGCTTTTCGGCGGTGCAGGCGGTGCAGGTATAACAATCAACCCCGTTGCATTCCTTGTTGTTAAGGATGGCGAGGTTACAATCAAGCATATTGTATCTGACGATAACGCTATTGAAAGAGCAGTCAGCCTTGTTCCTGAAATGTTCGATAAGGTTAAAAACCTTAAAAAGAAGAAAGACGATAAAGCGGATTCAGAAACAGAAGCAGCTGAATAATTATAACTCAACCACCTGCATATTATTGTTTGAAAGCAGGTGGTTGGTTTGTTGAAAAGAATAATAGCTTTTTGGTTGGTTTTCGGTGTTTTTCTGTCTTGTGTAGCGATTAAAGCAAACGGTTCTTCGATTTCCGTTTCAGCCTCTTCTGCTATACTTCTCAATGCAGATACCGGTGAAATTGTCTATGAAAAAAATGCCTATGAAAGACGTGGGATTGCCAGCACAACAAAAATTATGACAGCTTTGCTGGCAATTGAAAAAGGTAATTGGTCCGAAGATGTGGTTGTTCAGGGTAATGATGTGTTGATTGAGGGAACTTCAATCGGGCTCAAAGCCGGTGACAAGGTCTCTTTGGAGGCTCTTGTTTACGGAATGCTTCTTGAAAGCGGGAATGATGCGGCAAACGTAACAGCATCTGCTGTGGCGGGTGACAGAGCAAGATTTGTTGATATAATGAACGAAAGAGCGTTGTCCCTCGGGCTTAAAAATACGTCCTTTAAAAACCCTTCGGGTCTGACACAGGAGGGGCACTATTCAACAGCTTATGATATGGCTGTTCTTGCTTGTTGTGCAATTTCAAACGAAACCTTTCGCAATGTTTGCTCCGCAAAAACCTACAGGGCATATTACGGTGGTTCGGATTGCTTCAGAACATTCAGAAATCACAATAAACTTTTGGGGAGCTGTGATGGTGTTTTTGGTGTGAAAACAGGCTTTACAAAAGCATCGGGCAGGTGTCTTGTCAGTGCCGCAAAGCGGGATGATACGGTTCTTGTTGCAGTTACTCTGAATGCTTCGGATGATTGGAATGACCACAAAAAGCTATACGATTTGGGGTTCGGTAAGCTGATATCAAACAAACTGAACGTTAACAAAATAAAAATACCCGTTGTGGGGTCCGACAAGCAACTTATAGAAGCTGAACCTCGTGAAGATATAAATATCCGTTCACACAACAACGCCTACAAAGCAGACGTGCAGATGTTTTGTGAAAGGTTTCTTTATGCCGACGTAAAAAAAGGCGACGTAGTCGGGTTTGTGCGTGTTGTCGGGTATATGGGTCGTATTCTTTTTGAAACAGAGTTAATTGCTTCAGAAGATGCGGCAAGGAATTTTTGAATTTTTAGGATGAAATAAACTATGGCTCAGGAAAGATTGCAAAAGTATCTGTCTGAATGCTCTGTTGCCTCCCGCAGAAAGTCGGAGGAGTTAATTAAAGCCGGCAAGGTTAAGGTTAACGGCAGGGTAGCACAGATAGGTGATAAAATAGACACAAAGAAGGATACTGTAACCGTTAACGGTAAAAAGGTTGTTGCGGTTAAACAGAAATATTATATAATGCTCAATAAACCGAGAGGATATGTTACCACAATGAGCGACGAGCTTGGCAGGAAATGCGTTGCCGAGCTTGTGCAGGATGTTGGTGCGGTTGTTTACCCTGTTGGCAGACTTGACCGTGATTCAGAGGGCTTGTTGCTTCTTACGAACGACGGTGAATTTGCAAATGCCGTTATGCATCCGAGAAAACACGTTCCGAAAACCTATCGTGTAACAGTTCGCTCAAATATCAATGACGCGCAGATTGAAAAGCTTGAAAACGGCATAGATATTGACGGCGACGGCAGAGAGACATTGCCCGCATCTGTCAGAGTTATTGAAAAAAGTGCTGCAAGAAGTGTTCTTGAAATCACCATTTTTGAGGGCAGAAACCGTCAGATAAGAAAAATGTGCGAAAGCGTTTCCCTTGAGGTTATTCGACTTAAACGCAACGCTGTGGGCTCAATTAAACTCGGTATGCTTCAGCCCGGTAAATGGCGCGAGCTGACCGATGATGAAGTACATAAACTGCAGTCACAATAATTGACAAGATATTTCATATTTAGTATAATCTTTAAAATATTTATATAGAGGAATTAAAATGATCAGAAGTATGACAGGCTTCGGCAGAGCACAGATTGCCGCCGAGGATTATAACATAACTGTTGAAATCAGAAGTGTTAATCACAAATACAGCGAGTTTTATATCAGACTCCCCAGAACGTATTCATTCCTTGAAGAAAAGGTAAAAGCGTTGCTTGCTACCGAAATTTCACGCGGCAAGGTTGAATGCTCCGTTCAGATTGAATCCGTGGCAGATGATAGCGTTGTTATCAGCGTAAACGAGCCACTTGCGGCAGGTTACGTTAATGCTTTGGCTGATATTGCAGAAAGATTTGATTTGAAAAACGACTTATCCGCTCTTTCCCTTGCAAAGTTTTCTGACGTGTTGAGCGTTACAAAGGCTCCCGTTGATGAGGATGAATTGTGGGAGAAGGTAAGCGTCGCCGTATCTCAGGCACTTAACGAATTTGTCGGTATGCGCATTGCTGAGGGTGAGAAGTTAAAGGCAGATGTTCTCTCAAGAGCAACCACAATACTCGAAAACGTTGAATATATCGAAAAGCGTTCACCTGAAACTGTAAAGGCTTATTCCGAAAAGCTTCTTGAAAGAATCAAAACAGTTTTAGGCGATAATAATGTTCAGATTGATGAAGCAAGAATTCTCACCGAGGCGGCAATTTACGCCGACAAGGTAGCAGTTGCTGAAGAAACCGTCAGATTGAGAAGTCATTTTGACCAGCTGAATTCTATGCTTACATCCAATGCCGCAATCGGCAGAAAGATTGATTTCCTTGTTCAGGAAATGAACAGAGAAGCAAACACAATCGGCTCCAAAGCACAGGATGTTGATATTGCACGCCACGTGATTGATATCAAAGCCGAAATCGAAAAAATCAGAGAACAAATTCAGAATATTGAATAAAGTTGGTGTGTGTATGCAGTTGGTTAATATCGGATTCGGCAACCTTGTAAATGCCGAAAGAGTTGTTGCAATAATCAGTGCAGATTCAGCGCCCGCAAAAAGAATGGTTCAGTCCTGTCGTGAAAGAATGCAGCTTGTTGACGCAACCCACGGCAGAAAAACTGAGGGTATAATCATTACCGATGCGGATAGTGTTATTTTGTCATATCTGACGGTTGAACAGCTGTCTGCAAGATTTGAAAGGAGCGACGACGATGAATAAGGGCTTGCTTGTTGTTGTGTCAGCACCCTCGGGTTGCGGCAAGGATACCGTAATCAACGCCCTCAGAGAAAGTGATTTCAAATTTGAAAAAACCATATCAGACACAACACGTGTAATGCGTGAGGGTGAAACAAACGGTGTTGATTACACCTTTATTGATGAAACAACCTTCAAAAACAGAATTGAAAACGGTTATTATCTGGAATACACCGTTTACAACGGCAATTTCTACGGCACACCTAAGTCAGAGGTTGAAAAACACCTTGATAAGGGCGAATGTGTGCTTATGAAAATTGAGGTTGAGGGTGCGGGTAACGTCAGAAAACTGATGCCCGAGGCTGTTTCTGTATTTTTAGTTCCGCCCTCAATGGAGGAGCTTGAAAAAAGGCTCAGAGGCAGGGGAACAGAAACAGAAGAAAGCTTTAAAAAGCGTTTCGAAACCGCTAAGCAGGAGCTTGCAAGAGCTCCCGAGTACGATTACATAGTTGTTAACGATGAAATCAGTAAATGTGTTGAAAAAATACGTAATATCATTGAAACCGAAGGATTACGTTATTGCGCAATGAAAAATTTCGTCGATGATTTATTAAGATAAAAGAAAGGAAAATATATTATGCTTAATCAGGATCTCAGTAAAGTTCTCACAGGACACGTCAGCAGATATTCACTTGTTATTGCAACAGCTAAGCTTGCTCGTGAAATTTCTGATAAAAACCTTGAGGATAAAGTTATTACAACCGAAAAATCAGTCAGTGAAGCGCTTGACAAACTTCTTGCAGACGAATACAGAATTGTTGAGCCTACAGAAATTGCAAACATCTGAATATGTTAAACGATGCTTGTTTTGCTGAGGTTGCTGTTGAGGGGTTGGCATATCATTTTGATGCACCGTACTCCTATTTGATTCCCGAGGCTCTTTTTGAGGATGCAAAACCGGGATGCAGAGTTATGGTTCCCTTTGGCAACGGTAATCGAAAAAAGCAGGGACTTATACTGTCTGTGAGGTCTGTTCTTGAAAACAGGGGCGGGGTGAGGCTCAAAGCAATTTCATCAGTTATAGACGATGAACCGCTTTTTAATGAAGAAATGCTTTCACTTGTTACCTGGCTTAAAGAGAACACCTTTTGCACTCTTTTTGAGGCTGCAAAGGCTATGCTTCCGACCGGTATAGGTCTTAGTTACGTTGTGTCCTTTATGGCAGACGATATAGACGAGCAAAAGTTTGATAAGTTAAAGGATGAAGAAAAACGAGTTTTTTCTTATCTTAAAGAAAAACATTCTTATATAAAGCGTGAAAAAATATTAGATGACCTTGGAATCGACGCTACTTCAACCATTCTTGAAAGCCTTGTAAAAAAAGGAATTCTTGTTACTAACGTTGACACAAAACGCAAAACAGGGGATTTAACAATTCAAAGTGTGCGTCTTGCTATTGACGAAGAAACATTGGAGGAGGCTTTGCCAACCCTTACCCCTAAGCAACGCAACGTTGCAAGGCTGATGGTAGATATCGGCAGTGCATCTGTTAAAGAGGTTTGCTATTTTACAGGTGTTACCGTGGCTGTTGTAAAAGCCCTTGTAACAAAAGGCTTGTTGGAAATTTTCGATAGTGAAATTTACAGAAAGCCCAGATACAGCAAGGTGAAATCAAAAGCTGAGTCACCAAAGCTCACAGAGGTGCAGAACAACGCCTTTGAGACTCTTTATGCTAAATATAAAGAGCCTAAAGCCGCCGCATCACTTCTTTTCGGTGTTACAGGTTCAGGCAAAACTCAGGTTTTTCTCAAATTGATTGAAAAGGTCGTGGAAGAGGACAAGGGCGTTATTGTAATGGTGCCCGAAATTGCGCTCACTCCGCAGACGTTAGGCATTTTTTATTCATATTTCGGCGACAAAATAGCCGTGTTTCACAGCGCACTTTCGGCAGGCGAAAGAATTGATGAATGGAAGCGAGTGAAAAAAGGCGAGGCAAAAATTGCAATCGGCACACGCTCTGCTGTTTTTGCGCCATTTGATAACCTTGGTTTAATCGTCATTGACGAGGAGCAGGAGCATACATATAAATCAGAAATGTCACCAAGATATCACGCAAGGGATATTGCACGATTCAGGTGCGCATATAATAATGCTTTGCTCGTTCTTTCCTCTGCTACACCGTCCGTTGAAAGCTATAAAAATGCTATTGACGGGAAATATACCCTTGTAAAGATGGGCGAGCGCTACGGTGAGGCGGTATTGCCGGAGGTTGTTACCGTTGATGTTACAGATACAAAGGGTGCAATCAGCAATGAGCTGTATTCTGCAGTTGAGGAGTGTCTTGATAACAAAAAACAAGCAATTCTGCTGATGAATCGCAGAGGCTTCAATACCTTTGCTTCTTGTGGGGCTTGTAAGACCGTTTTAAGCTGTCCTAATTGCAGTATATCGTTAACCTACCATAGTGCCAATAAGCGTCTTATGTGCCATTATTGCGGCTATTCTGCCCAGTATACGGATACTTGCCCGGAGTGTGGCGAGAAAAATGTCAGATATGCGGGCTTCGGCACACAAAAAATTGAGGATGAGCTCGAAAGCATCTTCCCGGGTGCCCGTGTTTTGCGAATGGATGCAGACACCACTATGGCAAGGTATTCCTACCAGGATAAGCTGACAGCCTTTGCAAACGGGGAGTACGATATTTTACTTGGTACTCAGATGGTGGCAAAGGGGCTTGATTTCCCCAACGTTACGTTGGTTGGTATTATATCCATCGACCATCAGCTGTTTAATGATGATTTCAGAAGCAGTGAAAAGGCTTTCGATTTGCTCACACAGGTTATCGGCAGAGCGGGCAGGGGTAGCTTTAAAGGCAAAGCGTACATACAAACCGTTCAGCCCGAGCACGATATTATAGAGCTGTCCGCTATGCAGGATTACGAGTCCTTTTATGCTACGGAATCCGTTATCAGAAAATCTATGGTTTACCCGCCCTATTGTGATATTTGTTCACTTACCTTTACAAGTGAGCAGCAAATACAGGCGTTAAACGGCGCAAAGCATTTTTTCGATTTGGTTTGCGATAGTGTTCAATCAGATTATTCTGACGTAAAGGTAAACCTTCTTGGACCAATTCAGCCCCGAATTTCAAAAATCAGCAATAAATACAGGTATGTTCTCACCATAAAATGCAAAAATAATAAGCGATTCAGAAATATGGTATCGGACGTGCTTGTTAAATATATGAAAAATACAAGGTTTTCAAACGTTAGTGTTGTTGCGGATATTAATCCGCTGTCTTAAAGGAGAAAATAATGGCAAGAAGAAACATCAGAGTCGATGGTGACCCGATTTTAAGAAAAAAATCAAGAGAGGTAACAGAGTTTAACGAAAGACTCTTCACCTTGCTTGATGATATGAAAGAAACAATGTACGCATCCAACGGTGTTGGGCTTGCAGGCCCACAGGTGGGCATTTTAAAGCGTGTTGTGGTTATGGATGTCAGCGATACAAGAGACCAGTGCATTGAGCTTATAAACCCTGTTATAACTGAGGTTTCCGGTGAGCAGACAGGTAACGAGGGATGCTTGTCTTTACCCGGTCTTTATGGTGTTGTTACAAGACCCATGGTTGTTAAAGTCAAAGCACAGAACAGAGATGGCAAATGGTGTCTTTATAAGGGCGAGGGCTTGATGGCGCGTTGCTTCTGCCATGAAATAGACCATCTTGACGGCATTCTTTATAAAGATAAACTTGACGAAGGCGAGCAGCTTTTCAGAGCAGATGCAGAATAATATGATGAGAATTTTATATATGGGCACACCGGATTTTGCCGTTGAGCCCTTAAAGGCACTTATAGAAAACAATTATGATGTTTGCGGTGTTGTTACCCAACCCGACAAGCCTGTTGGCAGAAAGGCTGTTTTAACTGCGCCACCCGTTAAAGTGGTTGCACAGGATGCGGGTATAAGGGTTTATCAGCCACAGACACTAAAAAACGGCGAAGGCATCGAGATATTGAAAGAAACAAATCCCGATGTTGTTATTGTCGTTGCATACGGCAAAATTTTGCCAAAGGATTTTCTCGATTTCCCTCAATATGGGTGTATAAATATCCACGGCTCACTTCTTCCGAAATACAGAGGTGCTGCGCCTATCCAAAGATGTGTGCTTGACGGTGAAAAATACGCAGGTGTTACGTCAATGCAGATGGATGTGGGGCTTGATACGGGCGATATGCTCTTGAAAATGCAGACAGAAATCGGCGAAAACGAAACCTCCGGCGAGCTTTTTGACAGGGTTGCAGTTATGGGTGCAGAGCTTCTTGTAAAAACACTTGATGCTCTCGAAAAGGGTGAATTGAAGCCCGAAAAGCAAAATGACGCAGAAAGCAATTATGCGGCAATGCTTGACAAAACAATGTCGCCCGTTGATTGGAATAAACCCGCTCAGATTGTGCATAATCAAATAAGGGGACTTGATCCGTGGCCGGTTGCTTTAACCTATCTTGACGGAAAAACCCTGAAGCTTTTTTCGTCAGAGCTTTCAAAAGAGCTGAACGGCGGTAAAGCGGGTGAGGCAAAAGCACTCAAAAACGGTCTTGCAGTTTTTTGCGGTGACGGCAAAGCGGTTGTTATAAAGGAAGTTCAGTTTGAGGGGAAAAAGCGTATGAACGCCGCAGATTTTCTGAGAGGTCATCCCCTGGCGGAAGGCTTTTGTTTCTGATTATTAATAGTTTTTTTACAAGTTATTCCATTCTATTTAAATTTTATCTGATACACTGATATCGGAGGATGATAATATGAGATTCTTTTATGGTTTTGATTATTACTATGTTATTTTAGTTTTGCCTGTAATAATTGCGTCCTTGATTATTCATTCAAGACTCAAATCAACCTATGCAAAATACTCAGGCATCGGAAATGCGCGTCATATAACAGGTGCACAGGCTGCTCAGATGGTTCTTGATTATTATGGCATTAGAGATGTGCGTATTGAGCATATTGCAGGTAACCTCAGCGACCACTATGACCCGACACAAAAGGTGATAAGACTTTCAACAGCCGTTTACGGCGGCTCGTCTATTGCCGCTGTTGGTGTTGCTTGCCACGAAGCGGGTCACGCTGCCCAGCACGCCGAGCAGTATGTTCCTATAAGACTTCGTAATATGATTTTACCCGTATGTAATATTGGTTCAAAGCTTTCAATTCCGCTTCTGATAATCGGCATAGTATCCAGCATTGAGCCTCTTGTGTGGATAGGTATCGGCTTCTTTGCTTTTACAACTGTTTTTCAGTTTGCAACCTTGCCTGTTGAATTTAATGCAAGTTCAAGAGCATTGAAGGTTATCGAATCTAATGGGTTGCTCACATTTGAAGAGAAAAATGGTGCTGCTAAGGTTTTGAAAATGGCTGCAATGACCTATGTTGCCGCCCTTGCGGTTAGCATGGCACAGCTTTTACGTTTAATTCTTTTAGCAGGCAGGAGAAGAGATTGATGTCGAAATCGGCGAGGCAGATAGCCTTTGAAATTCTTTTGAAAATTGAAAAAGAAAATGCGTATTCAAACCTCGCTATTGACAGTGCTGTTAAGGTGTATAACCCCGACAGCACTGATTGTGCTTTTATTTCAAGGTTGGTCTATGGTGTTATTGAGCGGAAAATAACACTTGATTATATTGTTTCCAAAGAGCTTTCCAACCCAATTAACAAGGTGAAAAAAGACGTTCTTACAATTCTCAGAATGGGCGCCTATCAGTTGATTTTTATGGATAAGGTTCCCCCGAGCGCCGCAGTTAACGAAAGCGTAAGGCTTGCAAAAAATAATAAAAGCGGTTATGCCGCAGGGCTTGTTAACGCAGTTCTGCGCAAGGTTTCAGATAAAGGCTTTGTTATTGATGAATCTCTCAATGACGTTCAGAAAGCTTCAGTGAAATATTCTGTTCCCGAGGAGCTTGTTTCGTTTTTTACATATCATTACGGGGCTCACAATACAGAGGCTTTTCTTGAAGCATCACTGGAGCCGAAAAAAATTACAATCCGTGTAAATACTGTAAAAACAAATCAAGAGGATTTAAAAAAGCTTCTTATGGATGAGGGTGTTGAGGTAAATGAAACCTATCTCGAAAACGCTCTTTATATATCTTCCGACGTTGCGGTGTATAACCTTGATTGCTTTAAAGAGGGGTTATTCCACGTTGAAGATATTTCATCACAATTGTGTGTTAAAGCCCTTGAGCTCAAAGAGGGGTGCAGGGCAGTTGATATCTGCGCCGCACCCGGCGGAAAGACTTTTACTGCCGCACAATATATGAATAACAACGGCATTTTGTACTCTTGTGATATTTACCCTTCGCGAACACGCCTTATTGAGGAAGGTGCACAAAGGCTTGGTCTTGATTGTGTTAAACCCACCGTCAATGATGCTACGGTATTTAACGAGGATTTTACAGGGGTCGATGCAGTTCTTTGCGACGTTCCTTGTTCGGGGCTTGGCATAATTGGTAAAAAGCCTGAAATAAAATATAAAAAACTAGACGACACAAAAACACTTTTGCCTGTTCAGAAGCAAATCCTCTCAACCGCATCTCGATACGTTAAACCGGGCGGAAGGCTGGTTTATTCAACATGCTCGGTTAACCCCAACGAAAACAGAAAAATCTGTGATTGGTTTTTAAAAGAAAATACCGATTTTGTTTCGGTAAAGGTTTTGCCTGATGTTAAACGGACTGTTGATGAAGGCGACTATTTAACGTTGTTTCCGCATACTAATGGTTGTGATGGCTTTTTTGTTGCGGCATTTATAAGAAAGTAAGGTAATATGGAGAAAAAAGATATAGTATCAATGAGTTTTGATGAGCTTTCTTCAGAACTGAAAAGTATGGGGCTTCCCGCATTCAGAGCGAAGCAGATATATGATTGGCTCCATAAAAAATTGGTTTCTTCCTTTGAAGAAATGACAAATATTTCAAAAGAGCTCATTGAAAAACTTAATGACAATTTTGTCATATTTGGCTGTTCTATTGAAAAAAAGCTTGTTTCAAGTTATGATAATACTGTTAAATACCTGTTCGTTTTGCCCGATGGTGAATACCTTGAATGTGTAGTTATGGATTATAAATACGGCCACACAATCTGCGTTTCCACCCAGGTCGGTTGCAAAATGGGTTGTGCTTTCTGTGCCTCGGGTATCGGTGGCTTTAAAAGACAGTTAGCCCCCTCAGAAATACTCGGGCAGATCTATGCCGCTCAAAGGGATTTAGGTGTTCGTATTTCACGCATAGTTTTAATGGGTATGGGTGAGCCGCTTGATAACTTTGACAACGTTATGAAGTTTCTTGAGCTTGTCAGCGATGAACGCGGTCTTAACATCGGGATGAGGCATATTTCCCTTTCAACAAGCGGTATTGTTCCACGTATTTATGATTTGCTTGACAGAAGGCTTCAGCTTACTTTGTCGGTTTCGTTGCACGCTCCAAATGACGAAATCCGTTCAAAAATAATGCCTGTGAACAATAAGTGGAGCGTTTCAGAGCTTCTCGGTGCCTGCAGAAGGTATGCAGATGTTACTTCCCGAAGAATTTCATTCGAGTATGCGATGATGCAGGGTGTTAACGACTCTGCGGAATGTGCCGCCGAGCTTGCAGGGAAGCTGAAAGGCATTTTATGTCACGTTAACCTTATTCCTGCAAATGAGGTTCCCGAAAAAGGGCATAAAAGAAGTAATGATACAGATATTGAGAAGTTCAAGGCTATTCTCGAAAAAGCGGGGCACACCGTCACTGTAAGACGAACCCTGGGCTCCGATATAAATGCGTCCTGCGGTCAGCTCAGACGCGAAAAAATCAAAGAAGACAATCTCGGAAAGTGAGGTGATTTGTTATGAGGATATTTTCAAAAACCGACATTGGTAAAATGAGGGAAAATAACCAGGATGCATACGATTGCGGCGTTTTTCCCGACGGCAATGCCTGGGCTGTTGTTTGTGACGGTATGGGCGGTGTTTCCGGTGGTCAGGTAGCAAGCTCGATTTGTGTTAATGAGGTTTCAAGAGAACTGAAGAATGGCTTTAACGGTGATATGACTGTCAGCGACGTAAAAATTCTTTTGCGTAATGCTGTTGAAAAGGCAAACACGGCTGTTTTTGATAAAGCAACGGGTGACATTTCTCTCAAAGGAATGGGCACAACGGTTGTTGCAACAATCATTCTTGGCACAACAGCCGTTATAGCTCACGTTGGTGACAGCAGAGCTTATGTTGCCGATATAGAAAACGATAAATTTTATCCCGTAACAAAAGACCATTCACTTGTTCAGTTTTATATTGACAACGGCAGAATAACCGAAGAAATGGCAAAAACTCATCCCGACAGAAACATAATAACAAGAGCCGTTGGAATCGAGCATAGAGTAGAAGCTGATTTTACAGCTGTTTCTATTGACGGTAAGGTTCTTCTTATCTGCTCAGACGGTCTTAACGGCTATGTTGATGATGAGGATATTTTTGCGGTTATTAAATCAGATGTTCAGAACTCAGCTGAAAAACTTGTAGAAATTGCAAATTTGGCGGGCGGGCGTGATAATATAACGGCTGTTCTGGTTGATGCAAGCAAAGGAGAGTAAGTTATGGAAAATTACGTAGGAAAGCGTCTTGACGGCAGATACGAAATACAGGATATTATCGGCGTCGGCGGTATGGCGGTAGTTTATAAAGCCTATGATAATATAGATGACAGAATTGTTGCGGTTAAGGTTTTGAAGGACGAATTTCTTGCAAATGAAGAATTTCGCCGCAGATTCAAAAACGAATCAAAGGCTATTGCGGTTTTGTCACACCCGAACATAGTCAAGGTTTTTGATGTTAGCTTCGGTGACAGGTTGCAATATATCGTTATGGAGTATATTGAAGGAATTACTCTCAAGGAATACATAGAAAAACGCGGTGTTATTGATTGGAACGAAGCGTTGTTCTTCATTATTCAGATTCTCCGTGCGTTACAGCACGCACATGACAAGGGTATTGTTCACCGTGACGTCAAGCCTCAGAATATTATGCTCCTTGAAAACGGAACAATAAAGGTTGCCGATTTCGGTATTGCACGTTTCAGCCACAGCGAAACAAGAACTGTTACCGAAAAGGCACTCGGCTCTGTTCATTATATGAGTCCCGAACAGGCAAAAGGTGAGTTGACCGATGAAAAAGCAGATATTTATTCTGTAGGCGTTGCTCTTTATGAGATGCTTACCGGCAAGCTTCCCTTTGATTCTGATACACCCGTTTCGGTTGCTTTGATGCAGATTAATAATGAGCCCGAATTGCCGAGAACAATTAACGAAAAAATTCCCGTAGGCTTCGAGCAGATAACTATGAAGGCTATGCAGAAAAATGTTCGTGACCGTTATCAGACAGCAGCTGAGATGCTTCTTGATTTAGAAGAATTCAAAAGAAATCCCAATATTAAATTTGATTACCAGACGTATTTTGTCGATAAAGAGCCCACAAGATATATCGGCAAAATACAGGAAAGGACAAAGCCCGTTGCAACCGATGACGATGTTAAAATCGCACCGCCTATCGGTGGCGGCAGAGGCGTTGTTCCGCAGCCTGTAAGAATTATTGATGCTTCTGAAATAAACAACGAGTCTGTTATTCAGGATGTTTCAACAAAAAAATTCAACACAAAAACAGTTGCTATAATCGGTGGCGTTTGTGTGGCTATTATTCTTTTTGTTATTGCTCTTATCATCATAATGGCAGGCGACGGAAAAATCAGCTTCGGCGGTAAAATTGAAACCGACAGATTTATTGGTCTTAACTACGAAACTCAGATTCTAACAAACCCCGAATATGAAGAAAATTATAATTTTGAGGTTTATTATGCAACGTCCTCCGACGGTGAAGAGGGTTGCGTTTATGACCAGGACCCCAAAGCGGGAACAGAAATCCCCAAGGGCTCCACAATTCGTTTGTTCATAGTTAAAGCGGGCGAGGGGCAGGTTGTTCCCGACTTCTCGGGAATGAACTATAAACAGGCTTATGACACCCTTATCACTATGGGCTTCAGTGCATCTGTTATGCCTGTTGAGGATGATGGTGTTCCTGCGGGGCAGGTTATAAGAACTGAACCTGCGGCTAATTCAACCGTATTGGCAAATGCACACGTTACCGTTTATTATGCCGCTGATACAAACTCAGGTAAACTCTTTAAAATGCCCAAGCTAGAGGGTAAATCGCTTGAAGATGTAAAAGAAATTCTCAGTAAAAACGGTTTACTTCTTTCAAAAACAGAGGTTATTGACAGCACAGTAACCAAAGACTACGTTATCAGTCAGTCTCCTGCAGACGGTTCACCTGTAAAAGAGGGTGATACAGTTACCCTTACAGTCAGCTCCGGTTGCCTCACGTATCAAAAGCAGCTCACACTTCCACGTCAAAACAGTTTAAGCATAAAGGTTGTTCTTGACGGCGAAACTGTTAAAGCTGAAACAATCAGCACAGTTTCCAATAACATCTACACAGTTTCAGTCAGTGGTGACCAGCCCGATTCCGAGCTCAAGGTTTATCTTAACGATGCTGTGTTCTATGACGCTAACGTTGATTTCACAAGAAGTCCCGTTAAGGTTAATAAGGAAGCGACAAATGACGTGGCTTTCTATGAAAATGTTGTAGGTCTTAGTGAAACAGAAGCTGTTAATAAGCTCAATGCGGCAGGTTACAATAACGTTACGGTGGTTTATGAAGAAAGCTACCAGGCTGAGGGCACGGTTATCAAACAGTCGCCCGATTATTCAACGGCGCCACATCTTGATAAAACTGCAGCAATCGTTTTAACTGTTTCAAAAACAGAGGTTGTGGTTGAACCTTCTCCGGAGCCAACTACCGACCCGGAAGAAATACCGGAGGAACAATAATCTTCAATGGAAAAGATTTTAGATGGTATTATAATTAAAGGCATCGGCGGTTTTTACTATGTAGAAGCCGCCGGTGAGGTCTATGAATGCAAGGCAAGAGGTGCCTTCAGAAAGAAAAAAGTTACACCTCTTGCGGGTGATAAAGTCAGAATAACGGTCCGTGAAGATAAAGAGAACACTATTGATGAAATCTTTGAACGGAAAAATCATCTTATGAGACCGCCTGTTGCAAATATCGACACACTTGTCATTGTTTCCTCTGTGAAGGAGCCTGTGCCGAGTCTTTTGATTATTGACAAATTAACGGCTATTGCAGTTGATAAAGGCATCAAGCCCTGCGTTGTTTTTTCAAAAAGTGATTTGGGCGAAACAACTGAGCTTGAGGAGATTTATAAAAAGGCAGGCATACCTTGTGCTTCGGTTTGCTGTAAAACAGGCGAGGGCGTTGAAAAAGTCAAGGCAATGCTGGGCTCCGGTATTACCGTGTTTACAGGTAACACGGGCGTTGGCAAATCCTCGCTTCTGAACTGCATCGATGAAAGATTTGCTTTGCAAACGGGCGAAGTCAGCGATAAGCTCGGGCGTGGACGACACACCACAAGGGACGTTACACTTTACCACGTTGGCGATGGCCTTGTTGCAGACACTCCGGGATTTTCCTCTCTCGATATTGAGCAAACAAGCGAGATAATCGTAAAAGAAAATCTGCCATTTTGCTTTCCCGAATTCAGTGAATATCTGGGGAATTGCAAGTTTTCAAGCTGTTCGCACACTGTCGAAAAGGGCTGTCTTATCATTGAAGCCTTGAAAAACGGAGCAATCCACCAATCACGTCATAACAGCTATGTTTCAATGTATAATGACGTGAAAGATTTAAAGGATTGGCAGTTGTAACACTTTTTGTCACTACTCATATTATATAGTAAACGAAAAGGAGTGGTGATTTATGAAAGTTGTTGTTTACCGCAGTCCCAAGGTTTTGAGAGGAATTCTCAAGCTCGTTTTTGGTATAAAGGATTAAAAAATACATAAAAAGCTCAGCAACCGTGATGGCTGCTGAGTTTTTTATATGTTATTTGCTGAAATCTGTTATTGTTCCGGCGTTATATTCCCAGGCTTCAAAGCCTGAATCAAAAGCGGGGGAGTTTTCTGCCAGGGTGAAATCACGTGCATTTACATCCTTGAAAAGCGGGTCTGCAAGAACAGCGTTGTTATAGTAGCCTTTGCCGTACATAGCTAAAATATTTTCGCTGTTAAAAAGGTTTGTTGAACTACCCGAATAAACTGTTTTACCCTTGGTGTTATAGTCCCAATAAAGGTTGTTGTCGTCCTTGAACCAGTTCATAGCTGTGGTTTCCCAATACATTGGCGTATCGTCACCGACTAATATATTGTTATAAAGGAAAAGTGAGTTGTGGTCCTCTCTTCGTGTTATTCTGAACTGACCCTCGCCACCGAAAGCAAAGATATTGTTTTTAATCATATTGTCCTTGCCGTAGTGTTGGTGGAATGTCTGTGAGGAGCAATCATAAACAAGGTTTTTCTCAACAAGGATTCCCGATGAGCCCTCGTCAAGGTAAATACCCCAACCGCCGTAGCCGTAGCTACCCTCATCACAGCCTACATTGTGGATGATGTTGCCTGAAATAACGGTGTCGGGCTGAATACCCAATGTGTAAATGCCACCCATATCCGAGAGCCAACCGTTGCCGATGTTATAAATAAGGTTGTTGCTGATGTTGATGTTGTTTGTAGGGTTATCTGTGTAGCCCCAGTTCCAGCCAACGGAAATACCGGTGTACCAACCGTCGTGTATTTCGTTGTTTGTAAGGTCACAATCAACAGCATGGGTGAGCAGGATACCGATAGCATTGTTGAAAATTCTGCCGTAGTAGCCGATGTGGCAATCGGTTACGTTAATGTTTTTGGTGGAAGCGGGCACAACAAATTCACCGTGTATGAAAATTGCATTTGCACCTATTTCATTAAAAAAGCAGCTTGTTATGTTGCAGTCACTTGAAGCATTATCAAATTTAACCGCTGTATAAGATATGTTTTCAAAGCTGCAATCTGTGAAATTAATGCCCTTCGAACCGGAAATGTTAATTGAAGCTGGAACCTCGAATGCTGCCTGGGGATGTTCGGCACCATATTTGATTATTTTATACAACGGGTGAGATTCTTCAAAGGGGTTGCCTGTGTGGGTGCCATTAATATGATTCCAGTCTGTATTTTCAAAATCAATACCTTGAAATGATATATTGTGTGCATTGTTTATTGTGAAGAATTGCTCGTTTGAACCGGCATAAACAACGGTGTTTTCGGGTGTGTCGCCATCATCAGGTATGTAATAGAGCTTGCCTTCGTTGCGATCAAGATACCATTCACCGGGAAGAGAAAGAGCCTCTTTGACATTTTCTAAAATATAGTTGTCATCAACTCTTGATTTCATCGCGGTGGGCTTGGTTGTGGTGATTTTACCGTTAGCCTTGTCAATGGAATGCACCGGCAATAAATCCTCGCACCAAAAATGCATAAGCTTGACATCAATATCTGTTTGGTTTGTAAAATCAAGCAAATCCTCGGGGTGAGCATAAAAAACAGGTGAGTGAACAAAGAAATTCGGGTCCCACTCGGAATCAAATTTCTCATCTGGATTTGGTTCAGCTGCAACCTTTAAAACATCTGCCTTGGGGTAAGTTGGACGTGAAAGCCTTTTACCGTCCTTAAAAAGCGAACGAAAGTAATCGTCATCGCTCTTAACGGGCATATCGGTGACAAAAGCATCTACACCGTTGATTTTTGTTGTTTTCCAGTTGCCGCCAATTTCCTTTGAGCCTGAAAAATTAACATCTTCGCCGGGGTATGAGCGGTAGAGCACATTGCCCCTGTCGTTTTCGTCAAAGGCAACGGTGTCATAGAAGGTGTAAGTTCCTTCTCTGAACCAAACTGTTATGCTTTCTGTTTTCTCAACGCTCATTGCTTTGAGCTTTTCTTTTGCACCCTTCAGAGTTTTTAAAGGCTTTTCAATAGTTCCGTCGTTGCTGTCGTCACCATTGACAGATACGATTAAATCATATTTACCGGGCTTGTATTCGCCCTCGTCAAAGGCTTTCTTTTCGGGCTTTTCAGCTGCTTCAGAGAATGCCGGCGTTCTTGTGTCAGGCATATTAGCAATAAAGGCGGCGATACCCGCAATAATTGATAAAACGAGTATTACCGAAAGTGAAATCAAGGAAACCTTCTTGATTTTCTTTTTATTGATTTTCTTTTTCATAAAAAATACCTCAGAACTTTACTCTTTCGCCTGTGTGAGCGTTTACGATAGCCTTGTGTACACCGATGTATGTGTTTGAAATGTATTTATCAAGATGCAGGCTGCCGAAAAACCATCTGTCAAATTCGCTGCATTTAGAAAGCTCATCGAAATATGCGTTGAGCGTTGTAACTCGAACAGCCTCGGTTTCGCCAAGCTTTAAAAAGCCTTTGATAGTTGTAGATGGCTCGTGGGTGATGATAACGTCGATTTTACAATCATGGTCTTCAAGGTTGTTCGCACCCTCAAGCAACTCATCTTTTGTGGGGATTTCGTATTTTAACCAGGGGTTATCCTCCAGTCTTGAATCAAGGTCGGGACTTTCACCGCCACCCATAGTGAAAATCTTCAAGCCGTCAATTTCAAAAACCTGACCGCGCATAAGGTGAAAAATATTGTCTGAAATTCTGTGAACCTTGCCGTTGTTCCAGGTGGTGAGTGGGTATGCGTTCAGAAGGTCAAAGTTCTCGTGAGTGCCGTCAATGAAGCATATATTATATTTTCTCTTTGAAAGAGCTTTCAGAACCTTTTGCTCTGCCTTCGATTTATCCCATATAAAGCCGAAATCACCGCAGATGATGAGCGTATCGCCCTCGTTCAAGGATTTTAATGCAGACTTTGAAAGTCTCTCGGGATCGCCGTGTGTATCACCGGTAACAAAAACCATAATTTGTTGCTCCTTTTTTCATAAATACTATTTCATTTTGAAACGAGAAATGGTATAATGCATCTATGAGTATATTTTATAACATTTAACGGTGATTGTCTATGAAAAAATTACTGATTTTAATATTTTGTTCGATTTTATCAATAAGTTCCCTTTCAACCGTTGCTTTTGCGGCGGGTGATGAAGGGGTGAAAACAAACGGCACAGGTTATTATATCGAAGAAACAACCTTTGATACAGAAATAGCTTTGCTTGTCAATGCCGATACAGATACTGTTGTTTACAGCAAAAATGCCGATAAAATCACGGCGCCTGCTTCATTGACAAAAATCGTTACAGCTCTCGTTGCTCTGGATGAATGTGACGACCTTCAGAAAAAAATCACCTGCTCCTATGATGCCGTTCACAGTCTTGACGGCACAGGCAGCTCGGTTGCGGGTCTTATTGCGGATGAAACAACAACCTTTGAAATGCTTCTTTACTGTTTGTTTTTGCCCAGTGCTAACGATGCCGCCGCTGTTTTAGCCGAGCATTTCGGCGGTGGTGATACACAGAATTTTGTCAACAAAATGAATGATTATGTAGCGGCTTTGGGCTGCAAGGATACATATTTTGCCAATCCCCACGGTCTTGATGATGAATCAGTTGTCGGGTTTGACAGCGAAACACAGAACAGAACAACAGCAAATGATATGTATATTATTGCCAAAAAAGCTCTTCAGAACGACACAATAAAATTTATGTCGTCAAAATACGGCAAAACTATGCCGGCTACAAATAAAAGCGATGTCAGATATCTATACAACACAAACCCGCTTCTTAACGACGTTTCGCCCTATTATTATGAGGGGGCAATCGGTTTGAAAACGGGTACGACTGATAAAGCAGGCTGTTGCTTGATTTCAAGTGCCACAAAGGACGGCTATACCTTCATTTCAATTGCAATGAAGGGCACCTATGACTACTATTATGAGCCGGCAAACCTTGACGAAGCAAACACAGCATTTTTAATGTGCAGACATATGCTTCGTTGGGCATTCTCTAACGTTAAAATGAAAACTCTTGCCGATGAAAGCTACGTTTTAGCAGAAGCAGGTGTTAAATACGGCAGGGGAAGTGACTATGTCGGTCTTGTTCCTGCAAAACCCATTAATGCCGTTGTTCATAAAGATATTGTTATTGATGACTTAAAAGTGAAATTACCTGATGGCTTTGTTGCCGAGCTTGACGCACCTGTTGAAAAAGGGCAGATTGTTACAACGGCTTCGCTAATGTATAATGACGTTAAAATTGCAGATGTCGAGCTTGTAGCTGTTCAAACGGTTAAGAAAAACTATCTTTGGGCGGCATTTAACTGGGTTGAAAGCATCGCATCATCAAAATATTTCTTTGTTGTTTTGACAATTATTGTGGTCGTGATTCTTGTTTTGCTGAGAGGAACAAAGAATAAACGCAAAAAGAAAAAAAGATTGAAAAGCCAGATTAACGTTGTGAAAGATTACAGTAATCTTGCGCATAAGTAGTTGAAAATACACAAAAAGGGTAGCAAAAATTATTGCTATCCTTTAATTTTTTGAAATTTACATTTTAGAAAAAATGAGAAAACAAGAGAAAAAACGAGTAAAAATGAGATAGCGTTGATTATTTTAAATTTGTTGCAAAAAATCGTTGACAATTGGCAAGCCGTGTGGTAATATATCAAGGCATTAAAGAAGGGGAAACCCAAATATTACGGAGGTAACTGTTATGTCTACTTATATGCCTAAAGGCAAGAGCGAGCGTCAGTGGTATGTTCTTGACGCTGCAGGCAGAACTCTCGGCGACGTTGCTGTTGCTGCTGCTGTTCTTCTTCGCGGCAAACATAAACCCACCTTTGCTCCTCACGCAGACTGTGGCGACAGCGTTATCATCATCAATGCTGCTAAGGTTGTTCTCACAGGTAAAAAGCTCGAAGACAAAATCTACTATCATCACACCGGTTATGTCGGCAACATGAAAGCTGTTAAATACGGCACTCTTATGAAAGAAAAACCCGAATTTGCAGTTCAGAAAGCTGTTAAGGGTATGCTTCCCGACAACACACTCGGCAGAGCTGCTATGGCTCGCCTTCGTGTTTATGCTGGTGCAGAACACGATCAGGCTGCTCAGAAGCCCATCGTTAGAGAATTTTAAGGGAGGAGGCACTAATTATGTACGAAAGCAAAGCATATTTCTACGGAACAGGTAGAAGAAAAAAATCAGTTGCTCGTGTCAGAGTTTATCCCGGCACAGGTAAAATCACAATCAACGACAGAGATATCGACGATTATTTCGGTCTTGAAACACTCAAGCTTATCGTTCGTCAGCCTCTTGCACTTACAGAGAGCGTTGAAAAATACGATGTAGTTTGCCGTGTAAACGGCGGTGGCGTTACAGGTCAGGCTGGTGCTATCCGTCACGGTATTGCAAGAGCTCTTCTTCAGTCTGAAGACGATGTTCGTGCAACACTCAAAAAAGCAGGTCTTCTTACTCGTGACCCCAGAATGAAAGAAAGAAAGAAATACGGTCTCAAAGGCGCACGTCGTGCACCCCAGTTCTCAAAGAGATAATTTCTTTGTGTTTTTCCAACTCCTTGCAGAAATGCAGGGAGTTGTTTTGTTATGTAAATACCGATGAAATAAGGTTATTTTGTTTCCGTATTGACAATAAATGACAACTAATGTAAAATATTATAAGGATTTTAATGGAGGGTTATATGGTTAAAAAAAAGATTAATCCGGAAATTGATTTATTGAAGTTTCTTTTTTCGGTTGTGATAGTTTTGTATCATAGTAAATATGCCGTGATGATAGGAGATAATGCACCACTTCCGGCCGGTTATATTTGTGTTGAGTTTTTCTTCATGGTTTCAGGCTATTTTATGGCTAAATCATCAGAAAAATTTGATTCGTTACACAGTGGTAGAAGTACTGTTGATTACGTAATTAATAAGTTAAAACCCATTTATCCCTATTTTATAATTGCATTTTTAATTGCTTTTGCTGTAAGACAAACATCATTTTTTGTTAAAGGTGATTATTACTTTACTGACCTGGGTAGGTCTTTAATTTCAGCAATAGGTGAAGTAATGCTGCTTATGAAATCGGGGATCGAGTATGGTACTATATACAATGGTCCAACCTGGTATATCGGTGCAATGTTTATTGCGATCGGTGTGCTGTTTCCTTTGTTACTCAAACATAGAGATTGGTTTTTGAACGTGGGTTCTTTAATTATTTCGATATTTTTGTACGGTTATGCCTGTCAGGCAAAGAAAACATTAAACTATCTTGACTGGAGTGAGTTCACAACCTTCTCTGTTATTCGTGCTATCGCGGGTATTTGTTTAGGATGCTTTATTTTTTCGGTGGTTTCCAGAATTAACTCAAAAGATATTAAAATAAAAAAGACGGGGAAAGCGATTTTTGTCTTAATTGAGATGATAATTCTTCTCATAATTGGTTTAATTATGCAATACGGAAAGGGTAAAGGACTGGATTTTGTATCAATAATTTTCTTTTGCTTCCTTTGTGTAATAGTTTTCAGTGGTGTTACGGGGATACCGGATATTTTACCTCAGAAGTTTTGTTCTTTTTTAGGTAAAGCGTCGCTTCTTTTGTATCTTAATCATCGTGTTGTAGCACGTGTTTTAAATCATTTTAAATTTGATATATCCCCTATGGGGAATTTGCTAATATACATAGCAATAACAGTGTGCTTGGCATTTATGTGTAATATTGTTGTGGAGCTGTGTCGTAAGTCATTACCCAAATTAAAGAATTTGTTATTTGAATAATATTGTTTCTTATTGTTTTAATAGAAAATCTGCAGTGTAGGTGAGTTGAAATGAAAAATTTAGTAATTACCGACGAAAAAATTATGGTGGCGCAATCCTTGTTCCCTCGTTTTAAACGCATACAAGCCGGTAAAATTGATTGTGGTTTTAAATCAGTTTTTTTTGTCGGAGATAACAGTTTTCTTTGTGACTACTTAATGTATGGCGTTAAAAAAGCTAATGATAAACACACTGTGTTTGATAAGGTTGCTTATATTGATGACTGTAATTTAAGCGATTATAGAGGAGCTTTTATTGATGAAGCTGAGATTGAAAGCTGTTCTTTTGAGGATTTTTCACGTTATGTAAAAGAGGATACAGAAGTGTTCTTTTTTGTTGATTGTGAAGATATAAAAACGAAATCACAAACTTTATCAAAGCTTAATAAAATTTGTGATTGTTTAAGAAATCATAAAAATTCTAAATGTATTTTAAGCGTTATGCTACCGGGATATGACGCATTTATCAGTGAGGCAGAGACTCTTGCTGAACGTGAGTTTAACTTCTTTATAGAGGAAATTTGCAACAAAACCGAGGAAATAGAGTATTTTTTGGAGTTAGAAGCACTTTGCAGGCAAGCTGTTAGAGATAATGGTGTTAACATCACACTTCTGCGTTTTGATAATGTTTTGGCTCCTGATCGCTATCATACACCGCAGTTTGATATTAAGGCGATAGTTGAGGAAGCTTACAATAAGAAGAAAATCGTTATAACTGATGAAGATTATAAGGACATATTTAGTTTTTCATATGTCAGAGACGCTTGTGTTAATATTTTTGTTTCATCTTATTCTGCAAAAAAAGGTCATGTTTACAACGTAGCTTCCTGTGTTTCATCTGTTTCAGAAATAAAGGAACAAATTTACAAGAAATATTCCGGAGATTTTACTTTAGAAAAGTCTCTTTCCGCAAATATTCAAAAAAAATATAGATGTTTAAATACACTAAAGTTTTCTAATTTGAAAATTAAAAGTGGGTTCAGTCTTTCTTGTGCAATTAAGCATGTTGTGTCGTATATAACTGAACTTGAATATGATACATCTGACAATGTTGCATTTTATGGCGGAAGAATTAAGCAAATTCAAGCAGTTGAAATTGAGATGCTTAAAGAAATTGATAGAATTTGTGTTGAAAATGATATTAAGTATTTCCTTGCAGGAGGAACACTCTTGGGTGCTGTCAGATCCGGTGAAGTAATCCCGTGGGATGACGATCTTGATATAGGAATGCTTCGTAAGGATTACGAAAAATTCCGAGAAGTTTGCAAGACACAGCTTTCTAAAGACTATTCATATTCCGGTCCGTTTAACAACAGCGGCAGTCATTATACTACTGAAAAAATCAGACTTGATCCGACATATTTTTCTACGAGATACTCTAGTAAAAATGTCTTTCCGGATGGCATTTTTATTGATATTCTAATTTATGACCAAACAAGTAATATAAAACTTTTTCAAAAGCTTCAGACGTTGATACTTGCGATTATATACGATTGTCTTATAGTTCGTTGGTATAATGAACCAAGAAAGAATTTCCATTACCGTTTAACAAAAGTATTGTTACCTTTTTTAAGACTTATTCCTTGGGGAGTATATCACCACGTATTTGACTTTGTTTCAAAAATATACAAGAACAAAAAGAATGCGAAATGGCTTATTGATACGGTTGGTAAAAAACTGAAAGCCGGCCCCTTGCCGATTGATGGATTAGAAGATACAGTTTACGTTGAACTTAACGGAATTAAAGCGCCAATCCCTGTTGATCCCACTGGCTACCTTAATTATGCCTATGGGCCGAATTATATGGAAAAACCGAACTTAAGCAACAGACGTTGTCCCCATAATTTTGCCCGTATTGATTTGGGTAAGTACATTTTCGATGAAAAAGGCGAAACAAGCTTTAGAGATGTTGATATCAACGGAGAATTGTTTGAAAAGGAAATTGATTAATAATTAAGGAGAATACATATGAATTATGCCGGAATTCTTGCAGGTGGAATCGGTTCACGAATGGAGAGTAAGGTTCCCAAGCAGTTTTTGAAAATTGCAGATGTTCCGATTGTTGTCAGAACTGTCAGAACCTTTTTGGCTTCCCCGAATATTGACAAGGTTATTCTTGCAATGAACCCTCAGTGGATGGATTATTGTAAAGATATGCTCACAGAATACGGCATTGATATTTCAAAAATAATCATCATAACAGGTGGTGCAACAAGATTTCTTTCAATGGTTAACATTGTTGACGCGGCTATTGAGGATTTGGGCGGCACACCTACAGAGAATGATTTTCTCTGTGTTCACGACTGTGCAAGACCCTTTGTTTCTCAGCGTATTGTTGAGGATAACTTCACAATGGTAAAAGATTATGATATGGTAACAACCTCTCTCCCGACAATCGATACGGTTCTTATCGCTGAAGATGGCAAGGAGAGTACCTGTGTTCCCGAAAGGTCAACAGTTTTCTGCGACCAGGGCCCCCAGACCTTCAATATTAAACAGTTCAAAGATATTCAGGTTAAGCTCACTCAGGCTGAAACAGATTCATATATGGAAGCCGGCAGAATGTATCTTGAAAAAGGCTTCCACGTTGGTATCGTAACAGGTGACCGTATGAACTTTAAAATAACAACTGAGTTTGATATGGTTCTTGCTGAGCTTCTTTTAAGGGAGGAAAAATAATGAAGTGTGTTGCAATAGGTGATAATTTTATTACCACAGATATGATGAAAAAAGGCATTGAGTCATACCAATACCTTTCATTTGATAGCATTGAGTATTTCTTTTTTGGTTTGCATTCTCGTCATGAAATGCGCCACATCGTTAAGGTTATTGAAACAGGCGGTTTTGAAACACTTGATTTGCCCGAGGGACTTCTCGAGGCAGTTGAGGATGCAGATGTTATAATGTGTCACCTTTGCCCCATTACAAAAACGGTTCTTGAAAGAGCAAAAAAATTAAAACTCATTCTCTGTAACCGCGGCGGTCACGAAAACATTGATGTTGCAGCCTGCACAGAGCGAAATATAGCCGTTTTGTTGAATCCCAGCCACAATGCAAATGCCGTTGCTGAGTTCACCGTGGGCCTTATTCTTAACGAAACAAGAAATATTACACGCTCAAACATCGCTATAAATAATGGTGAATGGCGTGAAAAATACCCCAACACGGCAACTCAGATTCACGAAATGTGCGATATGACTATCGGTCTCATCGGCTTCGGTTCTGTTGCAAAGCTGGTTTATCAGAAGCTAAAGGCTTTTAATTGCCGTTTCCTTATTTCCGACCCATTCGGCAACTATGATGATATAAATAAAAATATTGCAAAATTTGTTCCCCTTGAACAGCTTCTTGCCAACTCTGACGTTGTTTCTCTTCACGCAAGATTGAGCAGAAAATCAATTCTTCTTGGTGAGGAAGAATTCAAAAAAATGAAAAATACAGCGTATTTTATCAACACAGCCCGTTCATATATGGTTGATTATGATGCGTTGGCAAGTGCTCTTAAATCAGGCGAAATTATGGGCGCAGCTATTGACGTTTTCGACGTCGAACCTGTCACCAAAGAGAATAATCCTCTTGTTGGACTTGATAACTGCACTCTCACAAATCACCGTGGCGGCGACACAATCAACTCATACAGCGACAGCCCCGCAATGATGATGAAGGAAGCGCAAAAATTCTTTGAAGGCGATATGCCGAAATTTTGGCTCAATCCCTCGATAAAAAGATAAAGCAACCCCCGATTTTCTTAGTGAAAATCGGGGGTGTTTATATATTAAAATATAAAAGAACTGTCATAGCGACAGTTCTTTTTAACCTATGTATTAGTCAGCAAACAAATCTGTTTTCTTGTCTGCTTCGGGGTCAACAAGACCGTTGTATGCATTGTATGCTTCAGCCATTCTGTTGAAGTTCTTGACAAGGATTATGTGGCTACCAACAATACCAAGAACTGAATATGCAGCAACAAGACCGCCGCTTTCGCTGAATCTGAGACCGTAACGCTCAGCGTTGTACTGAAGTCTGGAGCCGAGTTTTGCTTTCCAAACAGTTACAAAAATGCTGCCGGTGATGATACCGAGGAGCCAAGCGGGGAAGTATTTCATTGTTTTTTTGCCATCGCCTTCGCAAAGAACGTTAACGTCTTTGGCGAGCTTGTGCCAAAATACAATAGCGTAAATACCAAGAGTAAGGATTGACAAAAGGTAGTAAGTAACAAGACTTCTCTTTTTGATCATTTTCATTTGAAAAAACTCCTTTGAATGCAGTTTATTATTACCTGTACAGTATATTACATATTTTCCTAAAAATCAAGAGTTTTCTCAATATAACAAATTTTTAATTTAAAATATGTTTAAAGATTGACAATCCAGGCAATTTGTGTGATAATAACCAAGTATGTTTTTAAAATATAAGTATATAAGGGGGTATTTCTTTTGAAGAAAGAACTCGCAAAGCAATACGATCCCAAAAATGTTGAGGAGCGTATATATAAAACATGGCTTGAAGGAAAGTATTTTCACGCAAAATGTGAAGAGGGCAAGCCTACATACACTATCGTTATTCCGCCACCCAATATCACAGGTCAGCTTCATATGGGTCACGCCCTTGATAACACTCTTCAGGATATTCTCATCCGTTGGAAGAGAATGTCCGGCTTTGACACATTGTGGCTTCCCGGTACAGACCACGCATCTATCGCTACTGAGGCAAAAATTGTTGAAGCAATGCGTAAAGAGGGCGTGTCTAAAGAGGATTTGGGTCGTGACGGCTTCCTTGAGCGAGCATGGGCTTGGAAAGAACAGTATGGCGGCAGAATTGTTGAACAGCTCAAAAAGCTTGGCTCCTCCTGCGACTGGGACAGAGAAAGATTTACTCTTGACGAGGGCTGTAACAAGGCTGTTAATACAGTTTTCAAAAGGCTTTACGATAAAGACTTGATTTACAGAGGCAACCGTATGGTTAACTGGTGCCCCTGCTGTAATACTTCAATTTCCGACGCTGAGGTTGAATATGAAGAGAAAGACGGCAACTTCTGGCATCTTCTCTACACCGTTAAAGAAACGGGGGAGAAGCTTGAGCTTGCAACAACACGTCCCGAAACAATGCTCGGTGATACCGCTGTTGCTATCAATGCAGAGGATGAAAGATACAAGCATCTTCACGGCTGTCACGTTATTCTTCCTCTTCTCAATAAGGAAATTCCCATCGTTTGTGATGAACACGCAGATATGACAAAGGGTACAGGTGTTGTTAAAATCACTCCCGCACACGACCCTAACGACTTTGAAGTCGGTCAGAGATGCAACCTTCCCATAGTTCGTACCTTTACCTATGACGGTCACCTTACAGGCGCAGAGGATAAGAGAGTTGCGGACGAGCTTATTGCAAGTGGCAGAGCAACCGAAAATGAGCCCGAGGTTCTTGATTGCGGCAAATATGCAGGTATGACAACAATGGAAGCAAGAAAAGCGATTCTTGCAGACCTTGAGGCTGGCGGTTATATTAAAGAGGTTGAACCTCTCAAGCACGAGGTTGGTACATGCTACCGTTGTCACAGCACTATTGAGCCTATGGTTTCAAAGCAGTGGTTTGTTCGTATGGTTCCCCTTGCAAAGCCCGCTATTGAAGCAGTTGAAAAGGGCGAAACAAAATTCGTTCCCGAAAGATTTACAAAGAACTACCTCAACTGGATGAACGGCACACGTGACTGGTGTGTTTCACGTCAGCTTTGGTGGGGTCACAGAATTCCCGCATGGTATTGTGAGGATTGCGGTGGCGTTACTGTCAGCGTTGATGCACCCGAAAAATGCTGCAAGTGCGGTAGTGTGAGCCTTACTCAGGATGAAGATACCCTCGATACCTGGTTCAGCTCAGCACTCTGGCCCTTCTCAACACTTGGATGGCCTGATAACACAAAGGATTTAGAGCACTATTATCCCACAAATACCCTTGTTACCGGTTATGATATTATCGGCTTCTGGGTATCACGTATGATTTTCTCTGCTCTTGAATACACAGGCAGAGTTCCCTTTGACACAGTTCTTATTCACGGTCTTGTTCGTGATGCACAGGGCAGAAAAATGTCAAAATCTCTCGGTAACGGTATCGATCCTCTTGAGATTATTGACCAGTACGGTGCAGATGCACTCCGTTTCTCACTTGCAACAGGCAACAGCCCCGGTAACGATATGCGCTTCTTGCCCGAGAAAATCGAGGCAAGCCGCAACTTTGCAAACAAGCTCTGGAATGCTAACCGTTTCATTCTTATGAATCTTGATGAAGATGAGCCCGCACCTCACATTCCCGAAAACCTTGCAACAGAGGATAAATGGATTCTCAGTCGCTTTAACTCTCTTGTTAAAGCAGTTACAAACTCGCTCGAAAACTACGAGCTCGGTATCGCAGTTCAGAATCTTTACGACTTTATCTGGGATGTTTTCTGCGATTGGTATATTGAAATTGCAAAAATTCGTCTTAACGGTGATAATGAAGAGGGTAAAAAGACAGCCAAGGCTGTTCTCGTTTACGTAATGTCGAACACTCTCAAGCTTCTTCATCCCTTTATGCCCTTTATCACCGAGGAAATCTGGCTTGCTCTTCCCCACGATGGCGAATCAATTATGATTTCTGAGTGGTGTAAATACGATGACGCTCTTAATTTCCCTGTTGAGGAAGAGGCTATGGAGCGTGTTATGTCTGCAATCAAAGCAGTTCGCAACCGTCGTTCCGAGATGAACGTTCCGCCCTCAAAGAAAGCGAAGCTTTACATTGCAACAAAATACACCGAGGATTTTAAAAACGGCAGCGTATTTATGAACAGACTTGCTTACGCTTCCGAGGTTGAAATAGGTGATGAGTTCGAGATTGAGGGTAGTGTCAGCGTTATCACAGAAAGTGCAAAGATTTACATTCCTCTTAACGAGCTTGTTGACTTCCAGGCAGAAAAAGCAAGACTTCAGAAGGAGCTTGACGAAGCAAAGAAAGACCTTGAGTTTGTTGAAAACAAGCTCAACAACCCCGGCTTTATGGCAAAGGCACCTGAAAAGGTTGTTGCACAGCAGAGAGATGCTCAGGCAAAGCATAAAGCAAAAATCGCAATGCTTGAAGAAAGCTTACTTAAACTCAAATGAATTATATTGAAGCAGTAAAATATATACATTCATTATTAAAATTCGGTATCCGTCCCGGCCTTTCCGGGATGGATGCCTTGTTGCGTTTGTTGGGCAATCCCCATAAAAGCCTCAAATACGTTCACGTTGCAGGGACAAACGGCAAGGGCTCTACCTCAACAGCCATTTCAAATGTGCTCACGGATGCCGGCTACAGGGTAGGCTTGTATACTTCGCCTTACGTAACAGATTTTCTCGAAAGGGTGCAGTTTTGCGGCAAGCCTGTGGATAAAGCACTTTTTGCTATTTGTGTCGAAAAGGTAAAAGCTGCCGTCGAAGCGCTTGAAAAGGATAGTGTCACAATAACAGAGTTTGAAGCGTTAACAGCCTCCGCCTTTCTTTGCTATAAAGAACTGAAATGCGATGCTGTTGTGCTCGAGGTTGGTCTTGGCGGCAGACTTGATGCAACAAACGTTATTGATACACCTCTTGTTAATGTTATAACCTCGCTTTCCATTGACCATTCAGCGGTTTTGGGCAACACCATTGAAGAAATAGCCTTTGAAAAATGCGGAACTATAAAAGAAAACAGCAAAGTTATTTGCTCATTCGGTCAACCGGATGGGGCGTTAAAGGTTATTGAGCAAACAGCAAAAGAAAGAAACAGTTCTCTCAAAATTCCCTTTGAGAGCGACGTAAAGATTTTAAAAAACGATATTTTCGGAACTGAATTTTTATATAAAAACAAGAAATATTCCGTGAAAATGGCAGGTGAGCATCAGGTTAAAAATATGACCTGTGTTATTGAAGCCTGCAATATTCTTTCAGAAATATTTGAAATAAGTGAAGATAATATCAGAAACGGCATAAATAAAACTGTTCTCCCCGCAAGGGTAGAGGTGCTTTCTGAAAAACCGTTGGTTGTTCTCGACGGCGGTCACAATGCCGACGGTGCAAAAGCGTTTTATGATGCGGTTTCTTCAGAGCTCGCAAATAAAGAACGTGTTATTGTTGTTGCGGGTATGATGGCAGACAAGGAGGTTGAAGAATCCTTGAAAAGTCTGCTTTCAGAAACCGACGTGCTTTTGTGTGTTACACCCAATAACCCAAGGGCGATGCCTGCGAGGGAGCTTGCACAAATAGGTCTTAAATATGCAAAAAAGGTTTTTTGTGTTGAAAAGGTAACAGAGGCTTTAAAAATAGCTTTGGCGGGTGCAACCAACAACAGTGCCGTGCTTGTTGTCGGGTCGCTGTATCTTGCTGGCGAAGTGCGCGAGCAATTAATTGAATTAATAGAAAATTAACAACAATTTGTGTTGATTAATACAAAACAGAATGGTAAAATAAATACAGATAATCTGAAAGGGTGGTTTGATGGTTGAATTTGATGCATTCGCCGGTGGTATAGTAATCGGCGGTCTTCGCAATATGCTAGAAATTAAAATACTGGTGTGCTATACACTTTCTTCTGTTAATATGCCCATAACACGAAATCAGCTTTGCGACTCTCTTCAGCAAACAGGGTTGGTTAACTACTTTGATGCAAATACAGCTATTGACGAATTGCTTGAGAGTGAATCTGTTTTTGAAAAAGAAGCAGATGGTGTTAAATATCTTGAGGTTGCCTCAAAGGGCAGAAACAGCGCCCGCGAGCTTGAAAACACCTTGCTCCCCGGTGTGAGGGAAAGAGCTGTTAAGGCTGCAATAGGCATTGCTAAAAGGGCACGCTTTGAAAAAGAAAACAATGCCGTGATAAATAAAACCGAAAACGGCTACGATGTTGTTCTTGAAATTGAAGACGCAGGCGTGAAATACTTCACACTTACCCTCAACGTTCCCGACGTTCTTCAGGCTGAACAGTTGCGTGACGGTTTTTTGAATGACCCGGGCAAGATTTATTCAACAGTAATTGACAGCTTAATTAATTGAATTTTACCTCAGACAGAATTTTTTTCTGTCTGGGGTTTATTTTTGGTTTAAAAAGGCAAGAATATTTCTGTATAGGAGGTACAGAAATATGAAAAAACTTTTATCAATTCTACTTGTTTTATGCCTTGTGTTGCTTTCTTCCTGTGGCGAAAATGAGAATGAGTCAACTACAAGTCCCACAGAGAACGGTAACACCGTAATGCAAAAGAAAATCGTTATGGTTGCAACAGGCGAGGCAGGTAGCTTTTGGAGCAACGTTGAAAAGGGTGCTCGTGATGCGGCGAAGAAATACGGCTGTACAATCGTTTTTGAAGGTACGCAAAGGAACGGAATTTTCAATACAGAAGCACAAAAAAATGTTGTAGCCGATGCCATAGACGAGGGTGCGTCGGGTATTATTATTTCAAGTGTCGGCGACGGTTTCGACGAGTTGATGACAATCGCTTTTGATAAAAAAATACCTGTTGTTGAATTTGAAAGCGGCTTGAGTTCGAAAGATAAGAATACACTTATTCAAGCTGAAAAGAACCCCGTTGTGTCAACGGTCGGCGCAGATGAAAAGGCGGCGGGCTCATTGTGTGCCGAGAAAATGTTTGAGCAAATAAAAGAAAAAGCGGAAAAGACGGATAACGAGCTTAAAATCGGGGTTATTTACGATTCTTCAATCAGAAGTGCCGAAAAAAGGGTTGACGGTTTTGCAGAAAAGCTTAACGAATTAGCTGATTCAAATGAAAAAACTAAAGACAAATTTGATTTTATCCGCCGTTCGTGCGAGAAAGATGAGGTTGACGACAGGCTTGAAGAATTTGCCGAAAAAGGAGTAAATTATGTTTTCCTTGCTGGTGAAAGTGTAGTTAACGGGGCATCAGACGAGGTTTATCAGAGTCCCTCGGATTATAAGGAAATTTCGTTCTGGGGCTTTGACTCGGGAGCAAAGCAATTAAAGTGGCTTGAAACCCAAGGAGAACAGGCAAAGCTTAATGGCTCTGTGGCGAGGGATGCTTATAATATGGGCTTTAACGCCGTTGAACAATGCTTTAATGCCACCACAGGCAAAGAAACTAAGCAGAACGTTAACGTTGCCTCTCATTGGTATAACAGCGATAACGTGGATAAAATGCTTCAGGATAGTATTGTGTATAAATAAAAAAATGAGGTAGCACATGCGTGCTGCCTCATTTTAACTTGGTGTTATTTATTGCATCCGCAACCGCAGGCACCGCTTCCGCCGATGTCAAAAGGTGGTGCACAATCGGGGCCCTTGAGGTTGGGTGGGAAGAATTCATCAACAGGGAAGCTGATTTTTCTGAACGTATCGCAGGGGTCCTCTGTGTCGCAACAGCATTCTTTTGTTGGGATGCAGAAATCATATGCGGGGATAAGCATCTGAACGTCGCGTTCAAGCTGAACAATTGTAAAAATACCGAGAGTTACCTTAATAGCTTTTTCGCCGCAGTCACAGTCAAAGCTGCCCTCGAAACAGCGGCAGATATTCCTGGGAACACCGTTACAGCAAGAACCCATTGTGTTACAGCAATCACAAATTCTGCAAATGGTTGCATCAAGAATAATCGGGTCAACGCATTGAACCTTTGCTTGCGGGTTTGTGTTGCCTATGGGGTTTTGGTCATCGGCACCGTCGCAAACGTAGCTCGAAGAGAAGATTTTCACGTTACCCTCGCTACCGTAAAGTATGCATTTCTTGCCGAATGTTACGAGACCCTCAATAGTTGAAGGGGGAGCTGTGGGGCAGTTGAATGCATCAAGTGTAACTTTAACAAAAAACGTTAAATCAACCGAGTAGCAACCGCGGTTGAAGGGGACCTTTTCTACCTCAACAACACAGTTAAGTATCTGGGCGGACCTGGGGCGCACGCTTGATGAATTTTCAAGAATGCATTGCCCTCTGTCTGTGAGATAAACTCTTAAATCGGTGATGCAATCCTTGTCGGCACAGGAGTCATAAACTCTGTTTGTGTCAATGCAAATAGCTTCTTTAACGTGGCGAAGATCAGGTGTTGACGTGGTTTTATCAGCCATATCTTTTCCTCCTGTATAAGTATTGAAGTCGGTTACAAACTTCAATACATAATATGAGCAAGGTGTGATATGGTTACAACTTTTTATACACCTGTTAAATCAAACGGAGGAATATAATCCTCGGATGCAGAAGAAAGCTCCTGAATAAATCCATCTTCAATGCCCGAATCAAACAGGTATTCTTCAATTTCTTCGTATTCCTCGCGGCTGAGGCATCTGTTCAGGTTATCGTCTTCACAGAGATTTGTTGGTGTGTATTGGCTCATAAGGCTGAATATAACGTCGCCATCCTTGAAATTATCCTTTACCCAATCAATAACCTTTTTTGTGTTTTCAAGGTAACCGGGTAAAATTAGGTGGCGGATTATAACACCTTTTTTCATTATTCCGTCGTCTCCGATATCAAATTTGCCAACTTGATCAAACATTTCAAGAATTGCCTTTGTTGCAATATTGAAATAATCGGGAGCCTTTGATAATCGGGCGGCGAGTGTGTCGTCGGCATATTTTAAATCCGGTAAATAAATCTGAACCTTGTTTTTCAGCAGCTTTAAGGATTCGGTTGATTCGTAGCCCGAGGTGTTATATACAACGGGTACGGGCAACGGTTTATCAAGGGATTGAGAAATCTCTTTTATAAAGTGTGTGCCTGTAACAAGATTGATATTGTGGGCACCTTGTTCGACAAGGTTGCGGTATATTTGCTTCAATTCCTCAACGGTAACAAGCTTACCATTTTTGCCACGGCTGATTTCGTGATTCTGGCAAAAAACACATTGAAGATTACATCCGCAGAAAAATATTGTGCCGCTTCCCTTGGTGCCGCTTATGGGGGGCTCTTCCCAGTGGTGCAAAGCGGCACGGGCAACTAAGGGTGTTTCACCAACAGCACAAAAGCCCTCACCATATTCGGTGAGAGCTTCTCTTTTTACTGAGCATTTTCTCGGACAAAGGTTACAAGTAAACATATCAGTCTGCTACTCTTTCAAGGTAATTCATTGAAAGCCAACCGCCTGTTGTGCCGTAAACAACGTAACCCCAGTCCTCCCACACGGCGAGAACCTCAACTGTTTCGCCTTTGTCGATGTAAAGAAGTCTGTCTGCATCTGTGCCGGGCTTGATTCTGAGACCGAGGGGGTCATCTTTAGTGGCAATCTTGTATTTACCGGGCTCGTTTTTAACGTTTGCAGAAGTGTTATCTTTCTTATCAGACTGGTTGTTCTTGTTGGCAATGGCACCAAGGTCAAGATTTACACTCTCTGTGGGTTTGGTTGTTGTTTCTTTTTTTTCATCTGCGTTGCCACCGGCAGAAGCTGCAATAGCAACAATAATTGCAATAACGATAAGAAGAGCAGAGACAGCCAAAACAACTGTGTTTTTATTTTTAAAGAATTTCATAATCCATCTCCTTGTGTCTTTTTTTACATTATAACAACCATTTAGATAAAAATCAACAAAATTTTGATTACAAGAAAGTTACAAAAGCTTAATAATATTATATATATTATAAATAAAAAAATATATAATATATTGATATTTCATACTGATATGTGCTATAATAATCTGAAAAAATTTTCTGTCGAAAGGGTGAGCTTGTGGTTATTTTGGGCATCGACCCCGGCTATGCAATAGTCGGTTGCGGAATTATTCGCTATGAGCATAACACTTTTACCCTGATGGGCTACGGCGCCGTTACCACAGATAAAGATATGCCCTTTAACAAGCGACTTGAGAAAATTTATAACGATATTACTGAACTGATAAATAAATTCAAGCCCGATGCAATAAGTATTGAAAGGTTATACTTCAACACAAACCAAAAAACCGCCATTGACGTTGCTCAGGCAAGGGGAGTTATCGTTCTTGCGGCAGAGCAATCGGGGATCCCGATTTATGAATACACACCCTTGCAGGTCAAACAAAGCATTGTTGGCTACGGTCGTGCAGAAAAGCAACAGGTTCAGGAAATGACAAGAATGTTTCTGCATCTTGATAAAATTCCAAAGCCCGATGATGCGGCGGATGCATTGGCTTTAGCAATTTGCCACGGTCACGCTAGCGGCTCACTGATAAACACCATTGGCAGGAGGTAAAATTTATGTTTTATAGCTTAACCGGTAAAATTATATTTAAAGGGGAGCAGAGTATTGCTATCTCTTGCGGCGGTGTTGGTTTCAAGTGCTTTGCAACCCGTAACACTATTGCCAAGCTTTCAAATGTGATTGGCGAGGTTACGGTGTTCACCCATCTTAACGTGCGTGAGGATGCTCTCGATTTATTTGGCTTTGCAACTAATGAAGAGCTTGAGGCGTTTAAATTGCTCATTGGTGTTTCCGGCGTCGGTCCCAAAGCGGCATTGGCTATTCTTTCAGAGCTAACTCCTGATGCTTTTGCTATTGCAGTCGGCAGCGGTGACACAAAAGCAATCACAGCCGCAAACGGTGTCGGTCCCAAGCTTGCTCAAAGAGTAGTTCTTGAGTTGAAGGATAAAATAACTTCGGCGGCATTCGTTTCAGAGGAAAGCAGTTTAACAGCAAATGCTGTGAGAAGCGCAAACGATATGAGCAATACTTCTGAGGCGATTTCTGCACTTACAGCTCTTGGCTATTCTCAGGCAGAGGCCTCCGTTGCTGTCAGCAAGCTCTCACCTGACCTTTCGGTTGAAGAGCTCATAAAAGCCGCATTAAAGAATATGACGTTGAGATTTTAAGGAGTATTAAATGGACGATTTTTTTGTAGCAGATGAACAGCGTGTTATAGCGCCGGAATATATAAATGCCGACGTGGATATTGAAACGTCACTTCGCCCCCATACCCTTGATGAGTATATAGGGCAGGAGAAAGCAAAAGAAAACCTCAAAATCTATATCGAAGCCGCAAAAAACAGACACGAATCTTTGGATCACGTGCTTCTTTATGGTCCCCCCGGTCTCGGTAAAACCACCCTTGCAGGCATTGTTGCAAATGAGATGGGTGTTCAGATCAGAGTAACCTCGGGTCCCGCCATCGAAAAGCCGGGTGACCTGGCGGCACTTTTAACAAGTCTTAACGACGGTGATATTTTGTTTATAGATGAAATACACCGTATGTCAAGAAGCATAGAGGAAGTTCTTTATCCCGCTATGGAAGACTTTGCACTTGATATTATAATCGGCAAAGGTCCTTCCGCAAGATCTATAAGACTGGATTTAAAAAGATTTACGTTGATTGGTGCAACTACGAGGGCAGGTCAGTTATCTGCACCGTTGAGGGACCGTTTTGGTGTTATTCTCAGGCTTGAGCTTTATTCGCCCAAAGAGCTTGCACAGATTGTTAAACGTAGCGCAGGAATTCTTAATATTGTTGCAGAGGATGACGGGGCACTTGAAATTGCTTCAAGGTCAAGAGGAACCCCACGAATTGCCAACAGATTATTAAAAAGAGCAAGGGATTATGCCCAGGTTATGGGGAATGGTATTATTGATGTTGAATCAGCTCAGAATGCTCTTTCCCGAATGGAAATTGACGAATTGGGTCTTGACCTTGTTGACCGCAATCTGTTGCGTGCAATGATTGAGAATTACAACGGTGGTCCCGTTGGTCTTGACACAATAGCCGCAATGATTGGTGAGGAAGCCATAACAATTGAAGACGTTTATGAGCCGTATTTAATGCAACTCGGATTTTTAACAAGAACACCCCGGGGCAGAAAGGTGACGGCGCTTGGTTACCAGCACCTTGGTTTATCACCTGCTTCGGATGATGCTCAAGGGAAGTTTGAATCATTCTGATATTACATAAACTATATTAGGAGTGATTTTTTGGGTAGATTATTCGGTACCGACGGTGCAAGAGGTGTGGCAAACACAGAAATAACGTGTGAGCTTGCAATGCAGATAGGCAGAGCGGCGGCGATGGTTTTAACATCGCATAACAACAAAAAGCCAAAGGTTCTCATTGGTGTTGACACAAGAGTTTCATCGCAGATGCTCGAATCTGCCTTGGCTTCGGGCTTTTGTTCTGTGGGTGCAGACGTTATGCTTCTCGGCGAAATACCCACACCGGCGGTTGCTTACCTTGTTAAGAAATATTGTTACGATGCCGCCGTTATGATATCGGCATCACACAACCCTTGTGAATACAACGGTATTAAAATATTTCAAGGAAACGGATATAAGCTTCCCGACTCGTTGGAAGAGGAAATAGAAAAAATCATTCTTGACAAATCTCAGATACCGCCCATTAAAGTTGGTGGTGAGGTGGGCAGAATTGCCCGCTCTCAGACAGCGGTTTCTGATTACGTTAACTATCTCAGGAAAATTGCAGAAAGTGATTTGGCAGAAGACAGATATAAAGACTTTAGCGGTCTTAAAATTGCGGTTGATTGTTCAAACGGTTCTGCTTGCGTAACGGCACCTGAGTTGTTTATGTCGTTAAATGAAGATTGTTATTTTATTGCATCGCACCCTAACGGAACAAACATAAATAAGAAGTGCGGTTCAACTCAAATGGAAATTTTGCAGGATTTCGTTGTAAGAAACAAATGTGATGTCGGTCTTGCTTTTGACGGTGATGCAGACAGATTTCTCGCTGTTGATGAAAACGGTAACATCGTCGATGGTGACAGGCTTATAGCTATTTTTGCAAATTACCTGAAAAATAAAAACAAATTAAAAAATAATACTGCTGTTGTGACGGTTATGAGCAATATGGGGTTCTTTAAATTTTGTGAAGAAAACGGTATCAATTGCGAAAAAACCAAAGTCGGTGACAGATACGTTTTAGAAAATATGCTTGAAAATGATTATTCAATCGGTGGTGAGCAATCCGGCCATATTATTTTCAGCGATTTTGCAACAACAGGTGACGGTCAGCTTTCAGCATTGAAGCTCCTTTCGGTTATGAAGAAAACGGGCAAACCCCTTTCAGAGCTTGCCGGGATTATGACAGTTTATCCCCAAAGTCTTGAAAATATCAGGGTTTCGGATATCGGTAAGGCAAGGTTTCCGCACGATGAAGAAATTAAAAGAGCTGTTGCCGCAACTGAAAAGGCACTGGGTGACGATGGCAGGGTTCTTGTTCGCGTTTCCGGAACGGAGCCGTTGATAAGAGTAATGCTTGAGGGCAAAAACAAAGAACAGATAGAAGTGCTTTCACAAGAACTTGTGCAAGTTATCAAGGAGAGATTACTTTAAATGAGAGTAACTGAATTTTGGAAGGATTACGAGCTTATAGATTGCTCTGACGGGGAAAGGCTTGAGCGTTGGGGGGATATTTTCCTCATTCGTCCCGACCCTCAGGCGATCTGGAATACGCCTCGAAAGAACCCTATGTGGAGAAATGCTCACGCAAGGTATCACCGCTCGAATCAAGGCGGTGGCTCCTGGGAGTTCTATAAGACTATTCCAGAGGTGTGGCAAATCAGCTACAGGGATTTGAAATTCAATCTCAAGCCAATGGGCTTCAAGCATACGGGTGTTTTCCCCGAGCAGGCTTGTAACTGGGATTTGGTTGGCGAAATAATTGAAAAGAGCCAAAGAACAGACGTTAAGGTTCTTAATCTTTTTGCATACACCGGTGCTGCAACAATCTCCGCTCTTTCAAAGGGAGCTTCTGTTGTTCACGTTGATGCTTCAAAGGGTATGGTTCAATGGGCTAAAGAAAATGCCGCTGCATCGGGCGTTGCAGATAAAAGTGTTCGTTGGATTGTTGATGATTGTATGAAGTTTGTTGCCCGTGAAATAAGACGTGGCAACAAATATGATATAATAATTATGGACCCACCCTCATACGGCAGGGGGCCCGGCGGTGAAGTGTGGAAGCTCGAAAATGAGATATATTCTTTTGTTGAGCAATGCTCACAGCTTCTTACCGAAAATTCATTAGCCGTTTTAATTAATTCGTACACAGCAGGTATTTCGCCCGCTGTTATGAGCTACATATTGAATTCTACCGTTGCAAACAAATTCGGAGGTAAAGCAGCTGCAGATGAAATCGGTCTTATGGTTACAGATTCGGGGCTTGTTCTTCCTTGCGGGTCAACAGCGGTATGGACAAAATGATTATGGAAAAGATTATTGAGTTTAAAAATGTCAGCTTCCGTTATTCGGATGATGAAACAGATGCTTTAAAGGATTTGAATCTTGATTTGTATGCAGGTCAGTTTACCTGTATTTTAGGTCATAACGGTTCTGGTAAATCCACTATGGCAAAGCTTATGAATGCGTTGCTTTTGCCAACAGCGGGCTCTGTTGTTTCTTTTGGGTTGCCGACAGATAATGAAGATAATGAAATAGAAATACGTCGCAATGTGGGTATGGTTTTTCAGAATCCCGATAACCAGATTGTTGCAACTATTGTTGAGGATGACGTGGCATTCGGTCCCGAAAACCTCGGTGTTCCCCGTGATGAAATACGTCGCAGAGTAGACGAAGCCTTGAAAATCGTTGATATGTACGAATACAGGCGTCACGAGCCTCACCGCCTTTCGGGTGGTCAGAAACAGCGTGTTGCAATTGCGGGCGTTATTGCTATGCAGACACGTTGCATTGTTCTTGATGAGCCCACAGCAATGCTTGACCCTAAAGGTCGCCGTGAGGTTATGGCGGCTTTGCTCAAATTGAAAAATGAATTGGGTATTTCTGTTGTTTTGGTTACTCATTTTATGGATGAAGCTGTTTTGGCAGACAGGGTAGTCGTTGTTAACAACGGCGGTATTTGTCTTGACGGTACACCCGCTCAGGTATTTTCAGAGAAAGATGTTTTACAGGATATTGGTTTAACTGTTCCGAAGCCCCTTGAGCTTGTGTCAGTATTAAAAGAGAACGGTGTCAAGATTAAGGGCTCGCCCTTGACTTGTGCAGAGTTTGTTGAATGCTTTAAAGAATTTACAAAAAACAGAGGTTAAAAAATGTCAGTGCTTTCAGTGCACAATTTAATATACGGCTATTCCAAGGGCACACCGTTTGAAACGGGTGCTCTCAAGGGCGTTTCACTTGACTTCAGACAAGGCGAGATTGTTGCTGTAATCGGTCACACCGGCTCGGGAAAGAGCACGTTACTGCAACATCTTAACGGTCTTCTCAAGCCCGATTCCGGTGACGTTCTTTTCGAGGGTGAAAGCATTTATAAATCAAAAGAATCCTTGCGAAAATGCAGGTTTGACGTTGGTCTTTGCTTTCAGTATCCCGAGCAACAGCTTTTTGAATCAAGTGTCTATAAAGATATTGCTTTTGGTCCGTCGAATATGGGGCTTTCTGATGGTGAGATTAAACGCAGGGTTTACGACGCAATAAAATTTGTTGGCCTCAGCGAGGATTATCTTGAAAAGTCACCCTTTGACCTTTCGGGTGGCGAAAAACGCCGTGTTGCTATTGCAGGCGTAATTTCAATGGAGCCCAAGGTACTTATTCTTGATGAACCAACCGCAGGCCTTGACCCGATTGGCAAAAAAAATCTTCTCAGACTCATAAAGGATTATAACGCTAAAACGGGTAGCACGGTTATTTTCGTTTCTCATAATATGGATGATGTTGCAGCTGTTGCCGAGCGTGTAATTGTTATGAATAAGGGTGAAGCCGTTCTTGACGGAACGGTCTCGCAGGTTTATTCGCAGGGGGAGCTTCTTTCTTCTCTTGGTCTTGATGTTCCTGAAATTACCAGTATTTTTCTTGAATTAAAAAAATCGGGCTTTGACCTTGGCGAAACCGAATACACCGTGTCAGGTGCTTCTGATGCAATCCTTCGATATCTTAAAAAGGAGGGGTTGTATGATTAAAGATATTACTATAGGGCAATATTTCCCCGGGAAATCTTTCTTACACAGGCTTGATGCAAGAACAAAAATTATACTTACCTTAGTTTTTCTTGTCTTTGTTTTTGTTTGCAAAAACTTCTGGTCTTTAGGGCTTCTGTGCTTCTTTGCGATTTTCAGCTATTTGTTATCAAGGCTTTCGCCAAAGCTTGCCTTGAAGAGCCTTAAACCCCTTATCCCTATTGTTCTGTTGACTACTGTTCTGCAGCTGTATTATATCAAGCAAGGCGATATTATTTTACAATGGAAGTTTATAACAATAACCGATACGGGCATTTACACTGCAATTTTTATTTCAATAAGAATTTTTGCACTTATTGTTATGAGCTCATTGTTAACGTACACAACCTCGCCAACAGATTTGACGGATGCTATTGAGAAGCTGTTGTCACCTTTAAAGGTTTTCAAGGTTGATGTTCATACGTTTGCTATGATGATGACAATAGCCCTCAGATTTATCCCGACATTAATTGATGAAATTGACCGCATAATGTCAGCCCAAAAGGCGAGAGGTGCTGATTTTGAAAGCGGCAGTATAATTAAAAGATTAAAAGCGTTGATTCCCATTTTTGTACCGCTGTTTATTTCGGCGTTCAAGCGTGCGATAGAGCTTGCGGATGCAATGTCATGCCGTTGCTACACGGGTGAGGGAAGAACACGCCTCAGACAAATGAAAATGACCTACCGAGATATTGTTGCTTACGCTGTAACGGCTTTGGTTTGCGGCGGTATGGTTGCATTAAATATTATTTTCGAGCATCTTATCTGATTATGAGAAATTTATTGTTTAAAATTGCCTATGACGGAGCCGCTTTTCATGGGTGGCAACAACAGAATAATGCAGTTACCGTTCAGGAAGAGCTGCGAAAAGCGTGGTTTCGCCTGACCGGTGAGGATGCCAATATCATCGGTTGCAGCAGAACTGATGCGGGAGTTCACGCAAATGAGTTTTTCTTTAACGTCAGAACAAACTCTAACATTCCTGTTGAAAAGTTTCCTGTTGCGCTGGCTTCCTCAAAGCTCCCGGGTGAAATAGCCGTCTATTCTTGCAGTGAAGTGCCTTATGAATTCAATGCAAGGTTTGATTGTGTAAAAAAAGAGTATGTTTACGTAATAGAAAATTCGGTTGTGGCTTCTCCGTTTATGTTCAAGCATTCGTTTAATTACAAATATGACCTTGATGTTGAGCTTATGAACAGGGCGGCAAAGTTCTTTATCGGCACTTTTGATTTTTCCGCGTTTTGTGCCGCTGATGCACAGGTGAAATCAAAAGTCAGAACTGTGTATGATGCCGGGGTCGTTCGTGAGGGGGAGCTTGTTAAATTCTATGTTTGCGGTGATGGGTTTCTCTATAATATGGTTCGCATTATGGTTGGTACACTGCTTTATGTAAATAACGGAAAAATAAAAGCAGATGATATACCGGCGATTATAGAAAGCAAAGACCGGACTATGGCAGGAATTACAGCAATTCCTGACGGGCTGTATCTCAATAAGGTTTATTACGGAGGTGAGAATACCGAATGAAAATAAAAGCAAAAGACGTTAACAGCGGTTATGAGGGATATTCCAGAGTGCCGAGGTTTTCAAAAAAGACACGTGCAAAAATCATAATTGCTGCAGCGCTGATTCTTGTGTTTGTGTCGGTTTACGTTTTATCTTTGTTTGGCGTTGTTCCCTTGAGTGCTTTGAAAGCAAAGGTAATATCAAATATAACTCACGATAACGAGAATTTCCCTGTTTCAATAAACACCGATTCAACTCTGAGAACGGACAATCTCGGTGACAGCATAGTTATTCTCACTACAAATAACGTTTTTGTGTATTCACAAAGAGGTGTTCTTACTTATTCGCAGACTCATACGTTCGCTTCTCCCGCATTGTCCGTTAATGGCGACAAGGCAGTTGTTTTTGACAGAGGCGAAAAGGGATTTATGCTTCTGAACGAAAAAAAGGTTGTGTACAGCGGTAATTCTGAATACGACATAATCTGTGCAGAATACGGCGAAGACGGGAACTATGCTTTGGGCACACATGGTAAATCTTCAACAAGTATGTTATCGGTTTATTCCAATTCACATAAGTTGATTTTCAACTGGACCTGTGATTATGAGCATATAGCAAGCATCGCTCTCTCAAGCGACGGTGAGTTTGCAGGTGTTGCCGTTGTTGGCGCTGATAATGGTGAATTGTTCACAACCGTTAATTATTTCGGCTTTGAATATAATGAGCCGTTTAACACCCATACGGTTAACGGTGCAGTTGTTTTAGACCTTGAATATACCGCATTCAATACATTGATGATGTTCACGGATAATGGTGTTTACCGTGTTGAAAAGGGTGCTGAAAATCCACAAAAGGTAGCTGATTATTACTCGACCGAGTTCGTTTCCTGTGATGTTAATTCAAACGGTGTTTCGGTTGTGGCTCTGGCAATGTACGGAAGCACAAATGACATAAACATCAATGTCTATAAGTCTAACGGAAAGGAAAAAGCAAATATAGCGCTGAATATACCTGTTGAAAGCGTTTCTGTTACCGATAAATATATATTTGCTCTTGCCGAAAATGTGATAATGGTTTATAATCTAAGTGGAAAACAGGTTAGTGAAATCAAAATTCAGGGCGATGCCTATTCAATAATGCCCAATGATGATTTTATCTACGTTGTTTCTCTTGATAAAATATCAAGATGCTTCTCATATGGTGACAGCGTCTTAGAATTGATTATATAGATTAAGGAGGTTTATTTATGAACTTTGTTATTGATATTCTTCTTGTCGTACTTGTAGGCTTTGTTATTTACAGGTCTGCGAGTAAAGGTTTTATTTCAACAGTGCTTGATACACTTTCAGTTTTTATCTCCGCCATTGTTGCAAAGATGTTTAGCCCCCCGATTGCTGAGAAGTTTTATGATATATTTGTTCACGATCTTGTGAGAACCCGCTTTATAAGAGTTCTTGATGAGATTTCGTCAGGCATCAGCATTCGTGAAAAGGTTTTGGCAATGATTGACGGGCTTCCTCCCATGGCAGTTAAACTCGCGGAGGCATCAGGCGTTGATATGAACTCTTTAGCGAACTCTGTTTCTGTTGCCGGCAATACAACCGATGAACAGATTGCGGACATTGTTGTTGATAAAATCGGCTACACAATTATGATAAACATCACCGAGGTTTTGGTTTTCTTTGTTTTGTTTATTTTAGTTGCTCTTCTTATTCGTTTTGCTTCAAAATTCTTTGAAAACACAAATAAAATTCCGCTTGTGGGCAAGCTCAACTCAATTTTGGGCGGCGCAATCGGCGTTGTTAAAGCAGTGGTAATTTTGGTTGTTGTTTGCACGGGCTTGTTTATTATTGCTTCTGTTTCAGAGCCTAATCCTTTGGTTGACGGTATTAACGGCTCAGCTATTTATACATATTTGATAGAAAACAATCCGTTTTTGGATTTAGTTAAATAACGAGGTGTAAAAATGAAAGGGTTATTTAAAAATTGTTGGACAATTCCAAATCTTCTCAGTTTTTTGAGAATTGTCATTGTTCCCGTGTTTGCGTATTTATTTATTATTGAAGAGTATGGTTGGGCAGTTTTTACACTCGTTCTTTCGGGTTTGTCAGATTTCTTTGACGGCAAAATTGCACGTAAGTTTAATCAGATTAGCGCATTGGGTAAAATTCTCGACCCTGTTGCAGATAAGCTGACACAAATTACTCTGGCTGTTCTTTTGTTCCTTTCCTTTAATGGTGCAGAGGATACAACCCTCAACGCATTCAGCTGGGTTTTCCTTGTGTTTATTGCTAAAGAAGCTGTAATGGTTATCGGCGGCGCAATTATGCTTGCAATGAATATCCGTCCCGGTGCGGCTGAAATCTACGGCAAGGTTGCAACCTTCGCATTCTATGCAGTGATGATTTTCATTGTTGCTTTCGGCCCGGAAATCGGTGTTTTCAGAGCAGTATTTACAATTCCCAATCTTTTGATGATGATACTTGTTGTTATTTCGGCAATATTAACCTTAGTGGCTTTTGCAAGTTATTTGCCTGAAACTAAACGACAGTTCAGCGAGCATTTCGCAGAGAAAAAAGCGGCTAAAAAATAAACCGCGATATAGGAGTACCCAATGAACAATAAAATGATATGCAGTAAATGTAAAAAGCGTCCTGCGGTTATTTTTGTTTCACGTGTTGACGGCGACAAAACAACTCAGGAAGGTTTTTGCATTAAATGCGCTACTGAATTGAACATCGGTCCCATAAAGCAGATGATGCAAAATATGGGTATCACCGAGGATGACCTTGAGGCTGTCAGTGAGCAGTTTGGTGATATGATGGAAAATATGGATGATTTTCAACTAGGCGGCGCCGGCACAATGCCTTTTATGCAGAATTTGTTCGGTAATCAGAGTGTGGCTGAAGAAAGCGACGATTCTGATTCCGATGATAATTCAGACATAAATAGCGACAGTGACGATAAAAAGTCAAAAAAATCAAAAAAGAAAAAAGAAAACAAGAAAGATAAGCGCAGATTTTTGAGCGCCTATTGTACAGATCTGACTGCCAAAGCACGTGAGGGTAAAATAGACAGAATTATCGGCAGGGATACGGAGCTTGCAAGAACCATTCAGATTCTTTGCAGAAGAACTAAAAACAACCCTTGCCTTATCGGTGAGCCCGGTGTTGGTAAAACTGCCATTGCCGAGGGCCTTGCAATTAAAATTGCTTCCGGTGACGTTCCCGCTCAGCTTTTTGAAAAAGAAATCCACCTTCTTGATTTAACTGCTCTTGTTGCCGGCACACAGTTCCGTGGTCAGTTTGAAAGCAGAATCAAAGGTCTTGTGGATGAAGTAAAGGCAGAGGGTAACATAATCCTCTTTATTGATGAGGTTCATAACCTTGTTGGCACGGGCGATGCTGAGGGCTCAATGAATGCGGCAAATATTCTGAAGCCTGCGCTTTCCCGTGGTCAGATTCAGGTTATTGGTGCCACAACGTTTAATGAATACCGCAAGCACATTGAAAAGGATGCGGCTCTTGAAAGACGTTTCCAGCCTGTTAAGATTGAGGAGCCCTCTATAGCCGATTGCTATAAAATGCTTGTCGGCATCAAAGAATATTATGAAGCCTTTCACAAAGTGAAAATATCCGATGCCCTTGTTTACAAAGCTGTTCATCTTTCAGAGCGTTATATTAACGACAGATTCCTTCCCGATAAAGCAATCGACTTGCTTGATGAGGCCTGCACCTGTGCAAATCTTCGCAACGTTGCTATCGGCGAGCACGAGAAGATTCTCAAAAGAATTGCTCAGCTTGATATTGAGGAAGAAGAGCTTATCAACGCAGACCCCAATGAGACTCCCGATTACGAAGCTATCTCAAATATAAAATCCGAAAAAATCACTCTTCAGAAAAAGGCGGCTGAGCTTAAAGTACAAGCCGATGACAACGACGTTCTTGAGGCTGATTTGGCAAAGGTTATCAACCTTTGGACAGGTATTCCCACATCTAAGATTATTGAGAATGATATGAGAAAGCTTTCGGGTCTTGAAGCCAAGCTCAAAGCGAGAATAATCGGGCAGGATGAAGCGGTTGAGGTTCTTTCAGCCGCAATCCGTCGAAGCAGAGTTCAGATTTCTGCTGTCAGAAAGCCTGCATCGTTTATATTTGTCGGCCCCACGGGTGTCGGTAAAACCGAGCTTGTAAAACAGCTCGCTAATGAGCTGTTTGAAACTCCTGAAACTCTTATAAGACTTGATATGTCCGAGTTTATGGAGAAGCACAGCGTTTCAAGGCTTATCGGTTCACCTCCCGGTTATGTTGGTTACGATGAAGCGGGCCAGCTTACCGAAAAGGTCAGACGCAAACCTTATTCAGTTGTTTTGTTTGATGAGATTGAAAAAGCCCATCCCGACGTTATGAATATTCTTCTTCAGATACTTGATGAAGGCAAAACAAACGACGCACAGGGCAGAACTGTCAGCTTTGAAAACACCGTTATCATTATGACATCCAATGCAGGTAGCCACGTTACCGAGAATGCCTTGGGCTTCAACAGAGATAAAGGTCAGGCAAGTAAGGATAAGGCAATGAAAGCTCTCAAAGAGTTTTTACGTCCCGAATTTCTGGGCAGAGTTGATGAGATTGTTGTCTTCAACAACCTCAAGAAAGAGGATCTTGTAAAAATTTCGGGAGTGCTGCTGGAAGAGCTTCGCGCACCCCTTAAAGACAAGGGCATTGAGCTTGTTGTCGGTGACGGCGTCTGCGAAATTATTGCAGAAAAATCAGAGGGTGGCGGCAGAGGTGCCCGTGATATCAGGCGAACAATCCGCAAAGAGATTGAGGATGCGGTTGCCAACATTCTTATTGATAATGCAGGTGTTACCGTTACTGAAATTGTTGTAGCTGCAGAAAACGGCGAAATTTCAGTTAGTTATAAATCATAATTTTTGACCGACAGAGCAGTGTTGTTCTGTCGGTCTGGAGTTTTAGAATGAAAAAAATTGTTGTGGGTATTCTGGCGCATGTTGATGCGGGGAAAACTACTCTTGCTGAATCGATTTTATATAAATCGGGCATACTCAGAAAGCTGGGTCGTGTTGACAATGGTGACACGGCTCTGGATACCCATACCCTTGAGCGTGAAAGGGGAATAACAATTTTTGCGGGTCAATCAAGATTTGAGCTGGGCGATATTGAGGTTCAACTTCTTGATACTCCCGGTCACGTTGATTTTTCTGCTGAAACTGAGCGTATGCTGAAGGTTCTGGATTACGCTATTCTTGTAATCAGCGGAACTGACGGCGTTCAGTCCCACACACGCACTCTGTGGAGACTGTTGCAGAATTATAATGTTCCTACATTCATTTTTGTCACTAAAATGGATTTCGGACGATTTACTAATAAAGAGCTTATGGAAATGCTGTCGGAGCTCGATAACACCACTTTTGTTGATTTTACCGATTCACAAGATAAACGTGATGAAAACATCGCTGTTTGTGATGAGAAAATCCTTGAAAAATATTTTGAAAATGGTGCACTTGAAAACAGCGATATTTCCGATTTAATTAAACGCAGAAAATGTGTTCCCTGTTATTTTGGCTCGGGGCTGAAGGGTGAGGGTGTTTCTGAGTTTTTAGATGGGCTTAAAGCATACCTCGTTTGTAACAGCTATCCCGATGAATTCGGTGCTAAGGTTTATAAAATAACCCATGATTCAAAAGGGGAGCGAATTACACACCTTAAAATAACAGGTGGCTCCTTAAAAGTGCGTGAAACTGTCGAGTTTAATGGAAAAACAGAAAAGATTAATGGCATAAGGTTTTATTACGGCGAAAAATTTGTAACCGCAGAAACGGCTGAGGCAGGCTCGTTATGTGCGGTTACGGGTATGTCTTTGCCGAATTGCGGCGACGGTCTTGGCTTTGAAGCTGATTTTTCAAAGGCATATCTTGAGCCCGTAATGAATTACCGCATAATTCTGCCCGAGGGCTGTGACGCAAAAACCTTTTTGCCAAAGCTTAAAGAGCTTGAGGAAGAGGATCCGCTTTTACACGTAACGTGGAACACATTTTTGCAGGAAATTCACGTTTCGTTGATGGGAGATATACAGACAGAGATTTTAAAATGTCTTATCCTTGAACGTTTCGGGGTAGATGTTGAGATTGATAACGGAACTGTTCTCTATAAAGAAACCATTGCCAATACCGTGGAGGGCGTTGGCCATTATGAACCGCTAAGGCATTATGCTGAGGTTCATCTCATAATGGAGCCGTTGCCAAGGGGCAGCGGACTTGTGTTTAAAACAAAATGCAATGAGGATTCCCTTGCACGCAATTGGCAGAACCTTATATTGATGCATCTCGCTGAAAAAGAGCATTTAGGAGTTCTTACAGGCTCACCTGTAACGGATATGAAAATCACGTTAGCGGCGGGCAGAGCCCATTTGAAGCACACGGAGGGCGGCGATTTCAGACAAGCTACATACCGAGCCGTCAGGCAGGGGCTTATGCAGGCTCAATCTGTGCTTCTTGAGCCTTGGTACAGCTTCCGTCTGGAGCTTCCCACCGAAATGATTGGCAGGGGAATAAACGATATCCGAATAATGAACGGAACTTTTGACCCGCCCATAGAGGTCGGCGGTGTCAGTGTTCTTACCGGCAAAGCACCCGTTACTGCAATGAATGGCTACGCATCAGTTGTTGCATCTTATTCCGGTGGAAGGGGCAGACTTTTCTGCGATGTGTGTGGCTATGAAAAATGTCACAACAGTGATGATATTATTGATAGTTTAAAATATTCACCTGAAAGTGACCTTGATAATTTACCCGATTCTGTTTTCTGTGCACATGGTGGCGGCTTCAACGTTAAATGGGATAAGGTCAGCGAATATATGCACATTGAAAGCTGTCTTGAACAAGAAAAGACACCATATGAAGCTGTGGTCAATCAGCGAAATTTTCATATTGACGATAAAGAGCTCGAGGCTATAATGGTTCGTGAGTTCGGCGAGGATAAGCATCCGTTTTATCGCTATTCACACCATAAAACTCCCGCAAAGCCTGTCAACAGTGAATATGTTCACGTTGAAAGAAATAAATGTGTTATTGTTGACGGATATAACGTTATATTCGCTTGGGATGAGCTCAAAAAACTAGCCAAAGATAATCTGTCCTTTGCACGTGACAGGCTGAGTGATATTCTTTGTAATTACGCCGCATTTGTAAAGTGCAGGGTTATTCTTGTTTTTGATGCCTACAAGGTCAAAGAAAACGGCGGTAAACGTATAACCTATAATAATATTAATATTGTATATACTAAAGAAAGGGAGCTTGGCGACAATTACATCGAAAAACTAATAAGTGAAATCGGCAAAAATGACAATGTTAAGGTGGTCACATCAGATAATCTTATCCGCCTTTCTGCTGTCAGATTCGGTGTTTCCAAGGTGTCAGCCCAGGATTTTGAAAAAGAGATATTTGCCGTTAATAAAAAAATAGACGAATTCCTCGATACCATCAACAAACCAAGACCGCAAAAAATAGGTGAGTTGATTAAATTAATTGAAGAAGAAAGAGAATAACAAAAAAAGATGTTACCAAAAGGTAACATCTTCTTTTTGGTGGAGACGACAGGGCTCGAACCTGTGACCCCTTGCACGTCAAGCAAGTGCTCTAGCCAACTGAGCTACGCCTCCAAAAGCCTTGTAATTGTATCACTAATTAACGCATAAATCAAGTGTTTTGCAAAAAGAATTTTAAAAAATTGAATAATGCATATTATATATATCTGATATTAATCATTTAACATATAAAAACCCCCGGTTCATTGAACCGGGGGCAATATTATTATTGCAGATTAAACACGAACGATTTCGGAATTGAGTTCAACAAGACCGTCCATAAGAGCGGAAGCAACGCCTCTGCCGAGAGAAATAAGCTCGTGGTAGTGGTTAACAGGGTCACCGTTTGTGTAGTCATTATCGGGAACAACATAACCGATAGCGTCGTTCATAAGACCGAAGCATCTTACATCGTCACCGAAGATTCTGCAAGCGGGTGAGCTGCTGAAGTCTTTAGCTGTAACAGAGTACTCAGCAAGAAGTGATGCACCATCGGGAGCGATAAGATCCTGACAAATTTCACCGGGAAGGAATACAGTCTTGAACTGATTACCTAATTCCATATAGCCGACTTCTGTAATTGTTGAGTATGAACCGTCGTCGTGTGAAATAACAACATAGTTTGCCATGTTGAGCTTGCCGACAGCTTCAATAAGGTTGTTAGAAACGGGAACTTCAACCTGTTTAATGTAAAGGTTGAGGAAGGGGTCAACTGCAACTTCTTCAACAGGAGTCCAGCCTTCGTACCAGATTGAGTAGTGTTCTATGTCGCCGTATTCAGCGATTTCATCAGCACAGTTAAGGTTGTCGTCTGCTTTGATTTCGTCCTCTGTGAGAGTGAGTGAGAGGGCCATTCTTGCAAGCTCGAAGCCGTATCTCTGTGACTCTTCAACACGCTGCTCTGTGGGAACACCGTCGCCTGTAACGCTTCTTGACATATAAATACCGGCGATAGCACCCTGGAAGAACATGAAGTTGTAGCCGGCGTCATCAAGGAATTTGCCGCAATAGAAGAGGTAGTCACCGCTGATTTCTCTACCGGAGTTTGATTCTGTGGGGAGACCTGCAACGTCGGGGTGAGCAGCAATGTTAATCATCATTGTGGGGTCAACAGATTCATTATCGGGTGTAAAGATGAATCTGTCAATGTCAGTCATAGCGATTTCTTTTTCGCCTGTGTAAACAACCTGACCGCTTTCATCGATGCTGGTAATAAGCTGGCCTGATGAAGGACGGTTTTTATTGTTGAAGTAATCCTGACCAAGGTCTTTTGTAGCGTATGTGAGTTCACCTTCTTCGATGTTCTGGTGAGCTTCAATAAGAGTGTCAGCAACCTTCTGTTTAAGGAAAGCCATATATTCGGGGTTTGTACCCTGAACAAGCTCGCCTTCAGATTCTGTGCCGTTGATAAGACCATTGTAAAGTAATTTAGCAATGTTCTTTGTCCAGAGACCTTCAGTGTCGATACAGCTGTGAGTGTGTGTTGAAGAAACGTTGATAGCAACGATGTTGTTTGCCTCAGCATAGTCAGCAAGGAGAGCACGGATATCTTTGATATCAGCGTTTGTGATACCGATACAGTCGATTGTAGCAAAAAGAACAGTGCCCTTGCCTGTGCCGTCATTTATAGCGACACATCTTGCTTTCATATCGTCGGGACCGATACCGGGGATTTCAGCAATACCTTCAACAACGTTTGAAAAGCCGTTTTCAATGGCAATGTAGCCACCGATATAGTAAGCGCCGCTGTCGTAGTCATCGGGGATAAGGCTTGTGTTAGCATAGCCAAGGTTCCATTTAGCATTATCTTCTGCTTTTGAAACAAATTCTTTACCGATGCCTTCATAGAAGTTCTCGGTTGAACCTTCAAATTCGGTTTCGGGAACAAATCCGGGGCCATCATTGAAGAGGTTCGAGAAGAGACCGAGAATAAAGTTTAAAAGAGTTTCAACGATATCAGAAAAGATAACGCCGATGGGGTTGTCGCTCTCAGTGATGGGGTAGGCATTTGATGCACCGGCGGTAACAGCACCGAATGAAGAGAATGCCAAAGTCAACGTGAGAATGACAGCAATGATTTTGGTTAATCTGCTTTTTTTCATTTTTGAATTCTCCTTTTATATCGCAATATTTCACGATATTATTTGATACCATATTTTACTATATTATAGGTATTTTTTCAACCATCAATATGTATAAATTATACCGCTATAATTAAGGATATTGCACAAAAATAGTTCATTGTATTATTTTGTCAAAAGTATATTTCAAATCATATTGACTTTTTCGGTATATTTGTGTAAAATATCTAGGAATAATTATGGTATCAAGGGGGATACTTCGGATGAAAAAAATCAATTTAAAAGGCAACAACCTTACTAAAGCAATCGCTTTGTTGCTTGTTTCATGCCTTGCTATCGGTCTTGTTTCAAGTACCGCAATCAAGCTTGCATCTGCAACCTACTATTTAAAATACAAGCGTGAGCTTAAAACAGAAATTCCTTTTGTCGACAATTTAATCGGCATCGTTACCGGTAACAATAACCTTATTACCGGTCCTCAGACTGATAATACAGACGATGATCAGCCTGCAGACACACCTGCCGATGATTCTCAGAGTGCGGATTCCCAGACTCCCACAGAGACACCTGACGCATCAGAGCCCGATGCTTCAACACCCGATGCTTCAACACCTGACGCATCAACCCCCGATAACGGTGGCTCCGGTGAAGCTGATGGTGAAGGTGAAGGTGAGGGCGAAGGCGAAGGCGATTCCTCCGGCGGTCTTGGTGATATCCTCGGTTCCCTTACCGGTATTTTAGGTTCGCTCACAGGCGGTGGCGGATCCGGTGAAGAGGAATCCACAACTCCCACAGAACCTGTTACAGATTCTGCAGAAACAATCAAACAGAAAAAAGCTGTTCTCTCTGAGTATTCAGATGTTGTAAACTACGCTAAAAAAGTTGGTATGCCCTCATTTAAGAAGGTTACATACAGATCTCTTGACAAAGGCTTTGCAGACGGCTTCCTTCTTCACAGCGTTGAATCTGCTTATCCCGACTATTTCATTTCAAAAGAAAATGCAGAAGCAGCCCCCGTTATTGTTCCTGCTAACGAGAAAACATCTGAGTTGTTGATTGATAACCAGTATTACGCATGTATGCTTGCTTCTGACAAAGCTTCTGATGCTATTGAGTCCGCAACAAGTGTTAAGCTTGAAGACGGTACAAAGAAAGTTGTTATTACATTGCGTAGCGAAGCAAATCCTGAGATTACTCCCGCTGATGCTAAAAAAGCCGTAAGCTATACCAGCTCAATGTTCCCGGTGCTTTCAAGCGATATAATTGCTGAAAAGGTTAATGCAACACTTAAGCTTTCTTCTATTGAATCTGCAAGTGTTACATATCAGAATTGCACTGTTGAACTAATTTACAGCCCCGTAACAAAGAGAATTATCTCAATAAAACAGACAACATCTTATGTTGGTGAGGTTAAGGATAAAGTCTTTACATGTAAGGGTACTGTTACAGAGGTTTCCGAATACAGCGATTTCGATTACGGTATTATCTGAGAATACATTTTATTAAGAAGAGCAAGTTTAACTTGTTCTTCTTTTTTTGCCTTGATTAATTGATATTATTATGATATAATTTTTTAATAAATAATCGTGGGGGAGTGTGCCCACGCCGGTTAAAAGGAGAAAGCTATGACAAGACACGAAGCGAGGGAACAGGCTTTTTTTGTTCTGTTTGAGAAAATTTTTAATGACGACTTTACTATTTCTCAGATTATTGAAAATGCGCAGGAAGCGGATTTGATAAAAATCAATTCTTTTGCTGAAAAAACATTGAAAATTGCAGAAGATAATGCTGAAAGCATAGATGCTTTGATATCTGAACATTCAAAGCAATGGTCAATAGAACGCCTTCCCAAGGTTTCGCTTGCTGTTTTGCGTTTGGCTGTTGGCGAAATTAAATATAATGACGAAGTGCCCGAGAGCGTTTCGGTAAATGAGGCAGTGGAACTTGCCAAAACATACGGAACAGCTGAAGATGCTTCTTTCGTTAACGGTTTGTTGAGTTCTGTTCTTAAAGCATAATGAGTGCATATCTGGGTTTTGATACCAGCAACTACACAACTTCTGTTGCTGTGTTTTCAGATAACAATATCTGTCAGGTTAAGAAGCTTTTACCTGTTAAGCAAGGTGAAAAAGGAATCAGACAGAGCGATGCTGTTTTTCATCACACAAAAGCATATCCGTCTCTTGTTTGTGAGCTTTTTGAAAAATGTGGAAATCAGAATATTAAAGCGGTTGGTGCATCTGTTACGCCAACAACCCAACAAGGGTCTTATATGCCTTGCTTTCTTGTTGGTGAAGGTGTGGCAAGGTCTTTTGCTGCAATAAACGGCATTCCTTTTTTTGCTTTTTCTCATCAACAGGGGCATATTGCGGCAGCACTTTATTCTGCCGACAAAACAGAGCTTTTGGAGCAACGCTTTTTGGCTTTTCATATCTCGGGCGGGACAACGGATTTAATCCTTTGCGAACCCGGTGACAACATTTTTAAAACCACTCTTGTTGCTTGCTCATCAGACCTCAAGGCCGGGCAGGCTGTTGATAGAATAGGTGTAAAAATGGGGTTGGCTTTTCCCGCAGGGGTCGGCGTTGAAAAATTAGCGTTAAACAGCGATAAGTCCTTTAAAAATAAAATTAAACTAAAAGATGGTATGTGCTCTTTATCCGGTTTGGAGAATAAGTGTTTGAAAATGCTTGAAAAAGGCGAAACTAAAGAGGATGTATCAAAATTCCTTTTAACTTATATTGCAGATACACTCACGGAAATGCTGAATAACGCATTTCTTGAACACGGCAATCTGCCTGTTGTTTTCGCGGGCGGCGTAATGTCGAATTCAATTATCAAAAATATTATTACTTCGAGGTTCGAGGCAAGCTTTGCCGAGCCTGAATTTTCGTGTGACAATGCCGCAGGCATTGCTTTGCTCACTTCACTGAAATAAAAGAGGTTAAAAATGATTTCTGTTAAACCTACCGTTTATAGTGTTGCACAGCTTAATGCTTATGTTAAAAATCTTCTTGATGACGACGCTGCGTTAAAACAGATTTTTGTAACGGGTGAGATTTCTAACTATAAGGCGCATTACAGCGGTCATCATTATATGACAATTAAAGATGAATCTGCCTCCATTAAAGCGGTTATGTTTGCGGGTCAGGCTACAAAATTGAGATTTGTGCCCGAGAACGGTATGAGGGTTTTAATTCTCGGCACGGTTTCACTGTTCCCGCGTGACGGCTCATATCAGCTTTATATTTCAGATATGCAGCCCGATGGGGCAGGTGCCTTGAACGTTGCCTATGAGCAGTTGAAAAAGAAGCTTGAGGCCGAGGGATTATTTTCTCAAGCCCATAAAAAGCCGTTACCGAGGTTTCCGCAACGTGTTGGTGTTGTAACTTCTGAAACAGGCGCCGCCGTTCAGGATATTTTTAACGTTTTAAAAAGACGGTATCCTTTGGCAACAGTGGTTTTAAGACCATGCAAGGTTCAGGGTGACGGCGCGGCAGAGGATATCGCTTCGGCAATTGATGAATTTAACATTGGCGGCTTTGCTGACGTGCTTATTGTCGGCAGGGGCGGTGGCTCAATTGAGGATTTATGGGCATTTAATGAAGAGATTGTTGCCCGTGCAGTTTATAACTCAAAAATCCCCGTTATTTCTGCCGTTGGTCATGAAACGGATTACACAATATGCGATTTTGTTGCAGATTTAAGAGCACCAACACCGTCTGCCGCGGCTGAATGTGCCGTTCCCGATATCAAGGAATTAAAATCTAATATACTTCAATATCGCCAGCAGTTGTTTTTGTTTACAAAAAATATTATTGAACAGCAAAGGCAAAGGTTATCTGTTCTTGAAAAAAATACGGCTTTTCGTGACCCTTCCGTTATTGTTAATGAAAACCGTAAAGAATTGGTCTATTTAAGCGAAAAGCTGTTTTCTTTTACCGAAAATGCTTTATTAAACGAGAAAAATAAAATTTCACATTTTGCTGGCAAGCTTGATGCATTGAGCCCTTTGGGGGTTATTTCGCGAGGCTATGCGATTGCAAAAAATAACGATAAAATTATCAGTAAAATAACCGACGTAAAAAAAGGTGATGAAATAACCGTCAGCGTTTCTGACGGCAATTTCAAAGCCGTCGTGCTATAGGGAGTAATCTATGGAAAATTCTTATGAAAAATCTTTGGCGAGGCTTGAAGAAATAATCAAAGTGCTTGAAGAGGGTGGACAACCCCTTGAAAAAACTATTGAGCTTTTTTCTGAGGGAACGTCACTTTTGAACACCTGCACCAAGTATCTTGATGATGCCGAGCAAACCATAATAAAATTATCCGGTGATAAAAATGCATAATAGAATAGTAGAATTTCAAAGCCTTATTGATGAAAATCTTTTTAAATATTTTCAGAGTCACCGAAAAGAGCTGTCTTTGATTTTTGAGTCAATGGGTTATAGTGTCAGAAACGGCGGTAAAAGAGTAAGACCCCTTCTTACGCTTCTTTTCTGTGACGCTTGCGGCGGTAATGCCCAAAAGGCTGTACCTATGGCTGAGGCTGTTGAATTTATTCATACCTATTCCCTCATTCATGATGATTTACCCTGTATGGACGATGATGATTACAGAAGGGGAAAACCCTCAAATCATAAAGTCTATGGCGAAGCGACGGCGGTTTTAGCGGGCGACGGATTGTTGACAGCAGCTTTTGAGCTTATTGCCGCCGGATGCGCCGAAGGTCTTTACAGTGCAGACGTTGCAATTAAAGCTGTCAGTGCATTGTCACAAAGAGCGGGCTGTAATGGTATGATCGGCGGTCAGATTCTTGATATTCAGAACGAAAATAACCCGAATGCCGATTTTAACAGGTTGAAGCTTACCGATAATTTAAAAACAGGTGCATTAATAGATGCGGCGTGTGTTTTAGGCTGTATTGCTGCCGGGGCGGATGAAGCAAAGCTTTCAGCTGCGTCGGAGTTTGCATATAAAATAGGGCTCGCTTTTCAGATTAAAGATGACATTCTTGACGTCACAAGTACACTTGAAAAGCTTGGTAAGTTGACCGGTAGCGATGCTAATAACGATAAATCAACTTATGTAACACTTTTAGGTGTTGAAGAATGTCAGAGGCTCGTCGAAAAATTGACTGATGAAGCTGTTTCTTCCTTGAAAAGCTTTGAAAATAATGAGGCGCTCGTTGAGTTTGCCGAATATCTTGCACATAGAGAGAATTGAGATTATGAACCGAGAATTGCTTGAAAAAATAGAATCTCCCTCAGACGTTAAAAAACTTGACGCCGCACAGCTTCCTTTGCTCGCACAGGAGGTAAGGGATACTATTGTTTCAACTGTTTCTGAAAACGGTGGTCACCTTGCATCTAACCTTGGGGTTGTTGAGCTGACTATCGCTTTGCACAGAGCTTTTAATTCGCCCTGTGATAAAATAATTTGGGACGTTGGTCACCAGGTTTATACACACAAATTATTTACCGGGCGTTACAATAGATTTGACACTTTAAGAACAGAAAACGGAATTTCAGGGTTTTCACGACCAGATGAAAGTGAACACGATATTGTGTTCAGCGGTCACAGCAGTGTTTCTGTTTCAACAGCTTTGGGCATTGCAACTGCTAATAAAATCAACGGCAAAAAGGACTATGCCGTTGCTGTTCTTGGTGACGGTGCCCTCACAGGCGGGCTGATTTATGAGGCACTTAACAATGCCGGCAGAATGCAGGATACAAGACTTATTATTGTTCTTAACGACAACGGTATGTCCATTTCCAAGAATGTCGGACACCTTGCAAAGCGTCTTGCTGTTATGCGTTCACGTACGGGCTACTTTAAACTAAAGGCTGTAACCGAAAAAGTGGTGTCTAAATTGCCGTTTGTGGGTAATTCGTTAGCAAAGAAAATGTTTAAAATAAAAACCGACCTCAAAAATATGCTTTATCAAAGTAACTTTTTCGAGGATTTCGGTGTTCGCTATATGGGTCCCGTTGACGGTCATAATATTGACCTTCTTTGCGAAACCTTTGAGGCAGCTAAGCTTATTAATTCACCCGTTATTGTCCACATAAATACCATTAAAGGTAAAGGATATGTACCGGCTGAAAAAAATCCGTCTGATTTCCACGGCATTGGCTCATTTAATGTTGAAACAGGCGAGTTTAAAACTAATTGCGACAATTTCTCAGAAAAATTCGGCGAATTTTTATATAATCAGGCGGCTAAGGATAAACGAATTTGTGCCGTAACAGCCGCAATGTCTTTGGGTACGGGTCTTCGTGCCTTTTCCGAGAAATATCCCGATAGATTTTTTGATGTTGGTATTGCCGAAGAGCACGCAATTCCGTTCTCGTTGGGTCTTTCAAAGAACGGAATGGTACCTGTGTTTGTTGTTTACTCAACATTTTTACAAAGATGCTATGACCAGTTAATGCATGATTTTGCATTGCAACAGAGTAAGATGATTATTGCAGTTGACAGAGCCGGTATCGTTGGCGATGACGGTGAAACTCATAACGGCATTTATGATACAGCATTTTTCAACGGTATCCCCAATATATCTGTTTATTCACCGTCATATTACTGTGACTTGAATAATTCGCTTGTCAATACCTTGTATCATAGTGAGGGGCCTTGCGTTATTCGTTACCCCAGAGGCGGGGAGCCTTTTAAACCTGAATGGTATCAATGCACCGGCAACAGCTTCGATGTTTTCGGTGATGGCGGCGCCGAAATTGCCATTGTAACCTACGGCAGAATTTTTGCCGAAGCCTCAAAATTGCTTGACGAGTTCACGAAAAGTGGCGAAAAAATCAAGGTTATCAAGTTGAATAAGATTATCCCTGTTCCTGAAGGTGCTGTTAAAGAAGCTATTGGCTGTAAAAACGTTTTCTTTTTTGAAGAAGGCATAAAAAGCGGTGGTATCGGTGAAAGCTTTGGTGCCTCTCTTTTAAATAATGGGTTTGTTGGCAAATATAAGCTGACAGCTTTCCCCGATTGCTTTGTAAAACAGGGAAAAACCGATAGTATTCTTAACAAATATAGGCTTGATTTTGAGGGTATGAGTAAAGTTATCAAAAAATTTACGGAGGCATCCGATGAGTGACAAAAAAAGGCTTGATATTGTTCTTTTTGAGCGTGGCTTTGCAGAAAGCCGAGAGAAAGCCAAGGCATTGATAATGTCGGGTATCGTTTATGTTAACGACCAAAAGGAAATTAAAGCCGGCAGAGATATTAAGGCCGACGATATTATTGAAGTCAGAGGAAGCACGTTAAAATATGTGAGCAGAGGCGGTCTCAAGCTTGAAAAAGCAATGGAATCCTTCCCGATTTCTCTGGATGCTAAGGTTTGTATGGACATCGGTGCCTCAACGGGCGGCTTTACGGATTGTATGCTTCAGAACGGTGCTGTAAAAGTTTATGCAATAGACGTCGGTTATGGTCAGCTTGCCTGGAAATTAAGAAGCGACGACAGGGTTGTGAATATGGAAAGAACAAATTTCCGCTATGTCACAAAAGAGCAGATTAGCGAAGAAATTGATTTTGCATCAGTTGACGTGTCGTTTATTTCTTTGGAAAAAATTCTTCCGGTTATGTATGAATTGTTAAAAGAAGCCGGTGAGGCAGTTTGTCTTATAAAACCGCAATTTGAGGCGGGGCGTGAAAACGTCGGCAAAAAAGGTGTGGTCAGAGACCCTGCCGTTCACTTGAGTGTTATTGAAAAAATAACACGCTTTGCAAATGATTGTTGTTTTGAAATTCTGGGGCTTGAACATTCACCCGTAAAGGGGCCTGAAGGCAACATTGAGTATCTTATGTATATCAAAAAAACAGAAGAAAAACAGAATTCTGAGGTAGTTATTGCAACAGCCTCTGAATTGGTGAAACGTTCACATGATGTGTTAGGATGATTTAGTGTATGAAATTTTTCATTATCCCGAATATGACAAGAACCAATGCTTTTGATATTACCAAGGCTTTGCTTGTGAAAATCAGTGAATTCGGCTCTACGGCAGTTCTTAACAGTTCTTTGAAAAAATTTTTCGGCGAGTTTGTAGGTGTTTCTTATTGTGATGAAACTGAGCTCGGTAATTGCGATGCCGTAATTTCCGTTGGTGGTGACGGTTCTTTTATTAATGCTGCTAAAAAGGCAACGCAAGCTGATAAACCCATAATTTGTGTCAATGCGGGCAAATTGGCTTATTTAGCGTGCATTGAAAGTAATGAATTGGAGTTAATCGGTGAATTCATAAAGGGTAATTACATAACCGAAAAAAGAATGCTGCTCGACGTGTCGATTATTGACAAAAACTGTAAAATATTATATCATTCATATTGTGTGAATGATGCTGTTGTATCAAGAAGCGGTGCTATAAGAATAATGAAGCTTTCAATATCCTGTAACGGTGCTCCGTTGATACAATATATGGCAGACGGTGCCATAGTTTCAACCCCTACAGGCTCAACGGCGTATTCCTTGTCTGCAGGTGGCCCGGTTATTGAGCCAAGCGTTGAAAGCATTCTGTTGACTCCGGTTTGCCCCCATAGTGTTTTCTCACGCTCGGTTGTTCTTGGCGGCGACTCTTTATTGGAGATTACTCACGATAACAGTGGTGAGGCAATTCTTTCCTGCGATGGGCAGGAGGCTGTGATTATCCCCGATGGTGCAGTGGTGAAAATCACTAAATCAGATAAATGCTCATCCTTTGTTAAAATAAAGGATGATACATTCATAGAAATTCTCAATAAAAAAATTTCAGGGTAAATAGGTGAAGGTTATGAAAAAGAAAAGACATAAACTGATTCTCGATCTGATATCACAGTATGATATCGGAACCCAGGAGGAGTTGCTTGCTCTTTTGCGTGATAAAGGCTGTGATGTTACACAGGCAACGGTCTCGCGTGACGTTAAAGAACTCAGACTTTTGAAAACATTGGGCTCAAACGGTATATATAAATATTCTGTCGAGCGTAGCAATGACACAGGCTATACAGGTATGTTTGATGCTCTTTTTCAGAGCGCTATGACGAAGGTTGACCATGCAGGTAACATCTGTGTTATCAAGTGTTCACCCGGTCTTGCGGGTGCCGCTTGTGCCACTATTGATGCTATGAATGTTAATGAGGTTGTGGGCACTATTGCAGGTGACGATACCATTTTTATGCTTTGCAGAACCTCTGATGAAGCCCATGGCGTTGCAGAAGCGCTCAACCGAATGATCAGCCGATAAATCCCATAATCAAGGTGAAAATATATGCTCTCCGTTTTAAAGATTGAAAACATTGCTATAATTGAAAGTGCAGAAATAGAATTTTCAAAAGGGTTCAATGTTTTAAGTGGTGAAACGGGTGCAGGTAAATCAATTATTCTGGACTCTATAAACGCAGTACTTGGTTTTCGCACCTCCCGTGAATTAATCCGCACGGGGGCTGAGGAAGCCAGGGTTACTGCGTTGTTTTCGTGTGTGGGCGAGAATGCTTCAAAAGCTCTTGAAAAATTAGGCTTGCCTAAAAATGACGACAATTCTGTGCTTATTTCACGTGTTATCGGTTTTGACAGAAATGTCTGCCGTGTGAATAATGCTTTAACAAACGTTTCCGCTTTGAGAGAAATCGGTGCAGAATTAATCAGTATTCACGGCCAGCAGGATAACAGAGAGCTTTTAAACAACGAAACACATATTTCATACATTGATTCAATGATTGAAAATCAACAGATTTTCACAGATTATTTTGTAATGTATGAAGAATTGGTTTCTTTAAAATCACAAATTAAGAAGCTTTCCGTTGATAAGGCAGAAAAGGCTCGTCTTGTCGATATTCTGACTTATCAGATTGATGAAATAGAAAAAGCGGAAATTACAGATGGTGAGTGGGATAAGTTAAAAAATCGCCGCAATGAGCTACTTAATTTTGAGAAAATTCAGTCAGCCGTAAACGGTGCTTACAGTGCTCTTAACGGTAGCGACGACTTCGGTGGTGCGGTTGATTTAGTTTCGTCTGCTCTCAGAGAGTTGTCAGCTGTTTCCTCTGTTTCCGATGAGATATCAAAGCTTTACGACAAGCTTAATGATGTTTATTATGACCTCAGCGATTCTTCTGAGGATTTGCGCTCCTTTATCGACGATGATGGTTATTCGCCTTCAGAGCTGGAAGACGTTGAAAACAGACTTAATGTAATTTATAAACTCAGTAAGAAATACGGCGATACCGAAATTCAGATTTTGGAATTTCTTGAAAAGGCAAAAAAACAGCTTAACGATATTAACTTTTCTGATGAAAAGCTTGCCGAATTGAATGATAAATACGAAAAATTGCTGGCAAAAGCTCTTGAGGCGGCAGAAAATATTTCCGTGGAGAGAAAGTCGGTTGCAAAGACTTTCGCCGAAAAAGTTTGTAATGAGCTTGCCTTTCTTGATATGCCAAACGTTATTTTTGACGTCAGCTTCGATAAAAAAGAGCTTTCTGAAAACGGTTTTGATACTGCAGAATTTCTGATTTCAGCCAATGTCGGCGAAATTCCGAAGCCGATTGCGAAAATTGCAAGCGGTGGTGAGCTTTCAAGAATAATGCTGGCGCTTAAAACCGTTATTGCTCATAAAGATAAAATAGAAACAATGATTTTCGATGAAATTGATGCAGGTGTCAGCGGGCGCGCCGCAATTAAGGTTGCAAGCAAGCTGAAAAATGTTTCCGTTGGTAAACAGGTTCTTTGTGTTACCCACCTCTCTCAGCTTATGGCATTTGCCGATAACCACTATTTAATAGAAAAGGCAGTTTCTGACGGTAAAACATATACAAAGGTAATTCCTCTTGACAGAGTGGGTAGAATGAACGAAATTGCAAGAATAATCGGTGGTGGAAAAATTACTGATATTCAGTTGCAGAACGCAGAACAACTGCTGAAAAATGCATCGGAGGGGCTATTATGAAAATAGGTGTTTGCAGAGGGCTTGATGATTTTGAGGCTATGAAAATTGCTTGCGTCAATGGTGTTGATTATTGGGAATGCGGTTTTGGCAGCCTTGTGAGCTATGATGATGAAAAAATCAGAATGTGCAAGGATGCATTAAAGCGTTATAACATCTCTTGTACCATTGCAAATGGCTTTATACCCGGTGATATGAAGGTTGTCGGTGTTGATGTCGATTATGGTGCTCTTGAAAAATATCTGAAAAAGGGTTTTGAAAGAGCAAAATCGCTAGGTATTAAAACAGTTGTTTTCGGAAGTGGTAAAGCGAGAAGCTTTCCCGATGGCTTTTCTATTGAAAAAGCTAAAGAGCAGCTTGCTTTCTTTTTAAAAGAATATGCTTCGCCACTGGCGGCAGAGGCAGGCGTCGTAATCGTTATGGAGCCTCTCAGATTTTGTGAATCCTCATTGATTCACACAGTTTCAGATGGTCTCGAAATTGCAGAAATGTCCTGTTGTGACAATGTTTTTGCCCTTGCTGATTTATATCACGTATATGGCAATAACGATTGTTTTGATGATGTATCTAAATTCGGCGGCAAGCTGAAGCATGCACACATCGCTGAGCCTGTTAAACGTATTTATCCTTCTTCTGATGATAGTGAAGATGTTGTTTCAATATACAGGTCTTTTATTGAAACAATAAAAAATATGGGTTGTAACACATTGTCAATTGAAGCCCATACGGAAAATTTTGCAGTTGATTTTCCGAGGGCTGTTGAAATATTAAAATCTATAACTGATTAAAAGAAAGGTTGTTTTGTATGGGTAAAATTATTGTAATGGATCATCCGCTTATTCAACATAAGTTGTCAATTTTGCGTGATGTAAAAACGCCTTCCAAAGAGTTCAGAGCACTTATATCTGAAATTGCTAACCTGATTTGCTATGATGCAACAAGGGATTTACCTCTTGAAGAGGTTGAGGTTGAAACCCCGATTTGCAGAACGAAAGCGAAGATGCTTTCGGGTAAAAAGGTTGCTGTTGTTCCGATTCTCAGAGCGGGTTTGGGTATGGTTGACGGAATGCTCACTCTTTTGCCTTCTGCAAAGGTTGGTCACATCGGTCTTTACCGTGACCCTGATACTTTACAGCCCGTTGAGTATTACTGTAAATTACCTGCAGACATTGAGCAACGTGAGGTTTTTGTTGTTGACCCGATGCTTGCCACCGGCGGTTCTGCAATAGATGCAATTTCTCAGATTAAAAAAAGGGGACCCAAGCATATTAAGTTTTTGGGGATAATTGCGGCTCCCGAAGGTCTTGATGCGCTTTCAAAAGCTCATCCCGACGTCGATATTATTGTTGCTTCTCTTGATGAAAAGCTTAATGACCACGGCTATATCGTTCCCGGCTTGGGTGATGCAGGTGACCGTATTTTCGGTACAAAATAAATTATAAAAAACACTCCGTAAGGTTTTTTACCTTGCGGAGTGTTTTTGGTTAATGTTGAATACCGGTATTTATTCAACTGAATCGTTAATCATATCATTGTGCTCTGATACCATATCGTTTTCTCTGAAAAGAAGAGAAATACACCACACACCGGCGAGGGCAACAAGGACATATACAATTCTTGATAGCAAAGCCGCCTGACCGCCAAATAACCATGCAACAAGGTCAAATTTAAACAAACCGACGCTGCCCCAGTTAAGCGCACCTATTGTAACAAGAATTAGTGCAATTCTGTCAATCATAACTAATCTCCTTTCGCGGTTAAGATCAATACTATTATTGTCCTTTTAGGTTTTTTTATTCACAAATTCAAATAACGTATTTTGGTACTTTTAAAATTAAAAAACAGTTTAAATATCAATCGTTTTGTGATATTATATATAAAAGACTTTCGGAGGTGTAAAATGTTATATCTTGTTAAAGGCAGAGCAGGTAGCGGCAAAACTGAATACATCCGTAAAAAAATAGGTGAGCTTGCTTTAAATGGTGAAAGTAAACCTGTTTTGCTGGTGCCTGAACAATTTTCATTTGAGTCCGAAAGAATAATGCTGAAAAAGCTCGGTGCGAAAAAATTAAAATCTGTTGACGTTTTCAATTTTCGCCGTATGGCATCGGTTGCTTTGAAAAACAGCGGTATTTTATCTAAAGCAATTCCTGATAAAGGTGTCAAGTCTGTTTTGATGAGTGAGGTTCTTAAACAGCTTGAAGACGAGCTTCAGATTTTTTCAAACGTAAGAATTAATAAAATCGGTATTGACCCACTTCTTGAGTTTTGCAAGGAGTTGAAGCATTGTTGCATTTCGTCATCTGATTTTAATGAAAAAATAGACTCAATGGATGATTGCTTTTTAAAAAGCAAATTAAAAGAGCTGAGTCTTATCAACGACAGTTATGATGCTTTGTTGTCACAAAGCTATTTTAACGATACCGAACTTCTTACGTATTTCAATGGTTATGCATTGTCTGAGGGGTATTTCAGAAACAAAACGGTATTCATTGATGGTTTCCGTGAATTTTCAAAGCAGGAAAGCGAATGCCTCAGTGTTATATTAGAGCAGGCGGATGATGTTTACGTAACTGTCTGTGTCGATAAAACACCAAAATTGTTTTCTGCTTTCCATTTTATGGATGAGTTTCAGACGAAGCTTAAAAAGACAGCAGGCAAATACGATTGTAAGTTTTCTGAGATTTTCCTCGAACAGTCAGAAAATGCATTTTCATCCGATATTTATCAGTTAGAAAAGAACATTTTTTCACAAGATGAGCCTTCAGTGACAGAAACGGATAACTCTGTAACTGTGGCAAAATGCTCAGATATTGAGGATGAATGTAAATATGTTGCTGCAACAATAAAGAAGCTTCTGCGTGATGATGAATACAGATGCAGGGATATTGCGATAATTGAACGCACTCAGGGTAAATATAAACAAAGCCTTATTGATGCCTTGAAGTCGTTTGGCGTGCCTGTCTATGATGACAGCAGACGCCCTCTTTCCTCAGAGGTTTTGATTATTTATGTGATGGCTGCGTTGGATTGTGCCTTCAACGGTTTTTCAACTGAGGGTATATTAAGATATTTAAAAACAGGTTTATCACCTTTAACACTTGATGAGATTTCAAAACTCGAGAAATATGCATTAATATGGGGTCTTGGCGCTAAGGCGTGGAAAAACGATTTTGCTATGAATCCTAAGGGGCTTGGCAGCTCCTTTGATGAGACATCTGAAAAAGAGCTTGAATACCTTAATGAGCTTCGTAAAAAGGCTGTAATACCTCTTTTAAACTTGAAAAATGCTTGTGACGGGCAGGATGGCAAAAGCATTGCAAAGGCGATTTATGACTTTATTGTGCAGACAAAGGTCAGAAATAAACTATATAATTTGTCTTGTGAGCTTGAAAATGATGGCTTTTCTGTTGAGGCGTCAAGATTAAACGTTTCGTGGAACAAGCTTATGGAATTGCTTGATACAATGGTTAAATTAACTGAGAATAAATTTTATTCTCTCAAGCGCTGGTACGAGCTGTTTTCACTTCTTGTGTCTTGCTGTGATGTGGGTGAAATTCCTCAGGGGCTCGACCAGGTTACTATCGGCAATGCCGACAGAATCAGAACAGAGAAGCTGAAGGTTGTTTTTCTTGTCGGTTGTAATAAGGATTTATTCCCCCTTGTTAACGTAAAAAAAGGTATTCTTACTGAGTCAGACAGAGTAACGCTGATTAATGACGTCGGTCTTGATTTGAGAGAACCTTTTGAAAGCTACGTTCACGAAGAAAAGTTTATCGGGTATTGTGCTGTGACAGCCGCGAGCGAAAAGCTTTATATGAGCTACAGAACAGTCGGCTCTTCAGATGAAATGCTGATACCCTCTGAATTCATTGAAACTGCTGTTAATTCTATCGAAAACGTAAGGATTGATGACAGTGCAAATCTTTCTGCGGATTACTTCATTGAAAACGCGGATTCTGCTTTTTCGGTTTTAGCAAAGAATTTTAATTCAAATAATAAAATCGAATCAACCCTAAGACATTATTTTGCCGAAACAGGCGAGTATAACGGAAAAATAAGGTCACTTGAAATTGCGGCGGGTAAGAAGCCGCTTGTGTTTGAAAATCCCGATGTATCCAAAAGACTTTTTGGTGAAAGAGTTTCTTTGTCTGCAAGTAAAATTGACAGCTTCTATGACTGTCCGTTTGCGTATTTTGTAAGATATGGTCTTAAAGCAGAGCCCTTGGAGCTTGCAACACTTGACCCGCTTCAGAGCGGTAAGGCTATACACCATATCTTGGAAAACGTCTTGAAAAAATATGATATAACCTGCACCGATGACGATATCATCAAATCCTTTGTTGAATCAGTTCTGTTGGAATATCTTGATAAAAAAATGGGTGGTGCCAACGAAAAAACGCCCAGATTTATGTTCCTCTACAATAGATTTACCGATATTGCGATGACTATTATTGCCCGTTTAAAGGCTGAGCTTTCTGTTGGCGAATTCAAGCCTTGCGATTATGAGCTTCATATCGGTGGAGAAGAGATTCCTGCATACGAATTGCCGTTAAAGGATGGTAGCGTAAAGGTAACGGGCTACGTCGACAGAGTTGACCTTATGACAGAGAGTGGCAAAAAATACATCAGAGTAATAGACTACAAAACCGGCAAAAAAACATTCAGATTACAGGAGTTGCTTGACGGCAAAAACATTCAGATGGTGCTGTATCTTATGGCTATTGAGCAAAACGGTAAGAATAAATACGGTGATGTTGTTCCCTCAGGTGTTCTATATCTTCCGTCTAGAATTGGTTTTGACAAATATCTTGAATCCCGAAATCCGTCACAGGCTGAGGTTGATGCAAACAAGCAGGTAACAGGTCAATTATCCGGTATGATGCTTGACAACGCCATTGTGCTGGAGGGTATGGGCGTTGATAAGATGCCCGGGTATTTCCCCGCTGAATTTGACAGCAACAAAAATATTTACAAGGGCAATCTTTACAATTCAAATAATTTCAAAAAATTATCAGAAGCCATCAACGATAAAATCGTCGGTATGGGTGAGTCCCTTCATAGCGGTTTTGTTGACGCTTTGCCGTTAGGGTCCAATGAAGAGGGGAAGGCTTGTAAATATTGTCCCTATAAATCTATTTGCGGCAGAGAAGAAAAGGGTAAAGTTAATCAATCAAACGGTTTAAGATTGTTTAGCCAGGCTATAAAAAGATTGGAGGCTGATTAAGTGAGCAGAAACTGGACAGATAACCAAAAAAAGGCTATTGAAGCCCGTGGTATGCAAGTGCTTGTATCAGCCGCCGCCGGCTCCGGTAAAACAGCTGTTTTAACTGAAAGAGTCAAGAGGATTCTGAGCGATACAGAAGCTAAATGTAACGTTTCGGATATTCTTGTAGTAACCTTTACAAGGGCAGCTGCAGCCGAGATGCGCAACAGAATTTATAAAGCGCTTAAAAAGGTTGATTTTTCGGATAAAGAAAAAAATGACCATATCCGTCGCCAGATGATTCTTTTACCCACAGCAGATATTTGCACTATTGACTCGTTTTGCGCTAAAATTGTCCGTGAGAATTTTCATCTTGCGGGTGTTGGTGCAGATTTTGTGTTGCTCGATGACAAAGATGATGCCCAATTAAAAAAAGAGGCGGTTGAAAAGGTTATAGCCTCGCTTTATGAAGAAAACAGCATTGCATTTCAAGAGCTTAATAAAATGTTTCTTTCTGAGCGTGATGATGCCATGCTTGAAGAGGTCATAACCACGCTTTATGATAATTCAAGGGCTCATAGCTCGCCGTGGCTGTGGCTTGACAGTATTCTTGAGGATTTCTCACCCGAAAAGAAACCGGCAGAAACCTCTTATGCAACGGCGATTTTTAAGTTTTTGGAGCTTTTTATAGATTACCATTATCCGCGGCTTGAGAAATCTGTTGACATAATAAATAATGACCCCGATTTCCACCCGGACTATATTACAAATTTCACAGGCTCTCTCAGTAAACTTGCGCTTTTGCGTGATTGTGTTCAGAATCGTGATTGGGACGGTATTGCAAATGCTATCAGCAACGGTCTGTATCATTATGTTAAAATTTCCAGAATTAACGGTAACGTTGAGAACAAAGAGCTGACAAAGACAGTTTATGATGCATATAAAGACGATGCAATCAAGCTTATGGAAAGAACTCTTCCCACCGAAAAAGAGCACGAGAAGGATTGCAAAACGCTGTATCCTATAGTTGAGGTCTTGTGCTCTGCAGTTAAGAGCTTATCAAACGAGCTTGAAAAAATGAAAAAAGAAATCAACGCCTACGCATTTGATGATATTCTTCATAAATGTATAAATCTTCTTGTGGTTCAGAATAAAGACGGTTGGGAAAAAACTGATTTGGCAAAAGAACTGACAGAGAAATATAAAGAGATTCTTATTGACGAGTATCAGGATACAAATGAAGCCCAGAATATGATTTTTGAAGCAATTTCGAGAGATAAAAATAACCTTTATTTTGTTGGCGACGTTAAACAGAGTATTTACAGCTTCCGTCTTGCGAGTCCAGAGTTGTTTATGAAGCTCAAAAATACACTCAGTGATTACGACGGCACAAAAAAGCCCTCTCAGATTATTCTTGAAAAAAACTTCAGAAGCCGTGACGGTGTTACAAGTGCGGTTAACTATATTTTTTCACGAATTATGAGCGAAGACGTGGGTGAAATAGATTATGACGAGAAGGAGTATTTATACCCTGAGGCGAAATACTTTAAAAAATCCGGCGCTGATACTGATATATTATTTGTTGGTGAAAGCACCAACGGCGGTGAAGAGAAAAGTGAGCAAAAAGCTATTTGTGATTATATAAGACGAGTAGTTGATTCCGGTGTTGAAGTAGTTGACCCCGAAACTGATGAGCTGCGTCCCGTTATGTGGAAGGATTTCTGCATTTTATTGAGAAGTGCAAAGAAAAAAACTTCTAAATATTCAGAAGAGTTGAAAAAAGCGGGGATTCCCGTAAATGCCTTTGCTGAGGGTGAGTCTGTTGAATATAAAGAGATAAAGTTTTTGATTTCTTTAATAAAGGCAATTAACAACCCGTTAATGGATATTGAGCTTATTTCTGTGATGTCTTCACCTGTTTTCGGCTTTACGGTTGATGAGCTTTCTGAAATCAGAATGGTTAATCGCAATTGCGATTTTTATGCTTGTCTTCTGAAGTGTGCAGAAAACTCCGATAAAATCAAAAATTTTCTTGAAAAGCTGCAGCTTTACAGAAACGTTGCAGCAGCTCATCCGATAGATGAGTTTGTTCGTTTTCTTCTTTCGGATACTGCTGTCAGCGATATATACTATGCTGTCGGTAATGGTGAAAAAAGGCAATCTAATATCAACGGCTTTAAAAAGCTTGCCGATGATTTTGTTGCTTCCGGCAGGGGTGGTCTCAGCGATTTTGTCAGATATATTGACAACGCAGTTGACAATGAAGCACTCAAAAGCCTCGGAAGTGTCTCAAACGAAAATAGCGTCAAAATAATGTCTATTCATAAAAGCAAGGGCCTTGAGTTTCCGTATATTATTCTGGCAGATTGCTCAAAGCAGTTTAACCGTGGCGATAGCTACGATGCCTTAACCGTTTCTAAAGAAACCGGTATCGGCTTGAAAATCCGCGATGATGAACGGTTGACAAAGTACCACACAATTTCTTCTTTTGCTACTGAAAAGGCAATTCTTTTCAGCGGTATGTCAGAGGAGCTTCGTGTGCTCTATGTTGCTTTAACCAGAGCGAGAGAGCATCTGACCCTTGTTTGCGATGTTTCTTCAAAGTCGTTGAAATCAAAGATTAAAGCGAATAATGAGTTTTCTGTGGATTTGAACGGGAAATTTCATCCATACGGCGTGTTCAGCTCATCCAACTATACTGAATGGTTGCTAACCGCCTTTGCTTCTCATAAGGATTGCGGTGTAATAAGAAGCATATCCGGCATTTCTATGGATGATTTTGATGACGACACTTCTTTCAGTATAGATACCGTTGTTGATGATTGCTGTGATGATTTAACAGAAGATAATGCTGTAATTGCTGCAGAAATTGATGAGGAGTTCTTATCAATCGTTAAGAAAAATATTGCTTATTCATATCCCTATGATTTCAGCGGGATTCTTGCGAAAAGAACGGCTTCATCTCTTGAAGCTTTGGCTAAAAGCGAAGAATATTTCGCTTCGTCAAAGCCCGGCTTTTTGTCGGATAAGGTAGTCGGCTCCGACAAGGGTACCGCTATTCACAGGTTTTTGGAATTGTGTGATTTCAAAAACGCAAGAGATAATTTGCAACAAGAAAAAAACAGACTTTTAAACGCTGGCTATATGAGCGAAAAAGAGCTTGATGTTGTTGACGTTGAAAAGCTTTCTGCATTTTTAAATTCAACAGTTGGCAAGCGGCTGTTAAACAGTCCGCAGATTTTTAAGGAATACGAGTTTTCTGTTCTGAAAAAAGCTAAGGATTTGTATAATGATTTATCACAGGAAGCGGAAGATGAAGAAATCGTTGTTCAGGGTAAGCTTGACTGTGCTTTTGTTGAAAACGGTAAAATTATTCTGATTGATTACAAAACAGACAAAAGCACAAAAGAGGAATATTATATAAACACCTATTCACCACAGCTCAGGATCTACTCTGAGGCTATTGAAGAGTGCACGGGTTTAAAAGTCGGTGAGGTATATGTTTACTCGTTTTCTCTTGACAAATTCATTGAAATAAATTGAGGTGATTGTATGGATAGAAAATATATTATCATCTGTTTCAGTATTATTCTTCTTTCTTTGATTTTTACATTGATTGTCGCGGGTTTCCGACAGGATGGGGATAATATATCATCCGATAAGGTTCCTGTTTCCGGCGTAACAGGTGAGGTTACGCTTACTGCACAGGAGGGTAGCTATTCATTGAATGTTACAACTGTTTTTGATGCCTTGCCTGATACAGATGCTTCTGAATACCCTGAGGCAAAGCGTGTTGCGGTTGTTGTGTATGAATACACAAATGCGGATATATCACATGGTCTTTCAATAGGTAAAACACATTTCAAAGCATACGATTCCAAGGGAAATGAGCTGGAGCAATTCCCTCAGAAGGGAATGTTCGAACCCGGTGAAATTGAAACCTCGGCTACTTTAACAGCCAGCGTTGCATTTGCTTTGAATGATGAAACAAATTATATAAAAATTGAATTTTATAATGATGTTTCTTCAAGCGTACCCGACGTTGTTTTTGAGAAAACGTGGTAAAAAACAACCTCGCAAGGTTTATCCTTGCGAGGTCTTGTTTATTCCACGTTAAAATAATAAGCGGTATCTGTGGGGTATTTCCCGCCGTGGTTTCTGTATTTTGCGGCACCTGATTCGAAAATTATATAAACGTTATCTGTTGTTTGCGTTGCGCCCTCAACCATAGGTGGGGCGATAATTTTTTTTGTTAATATTTCGCTACTGCAGGCGTACAAATCAATTTCATTCGAATCCACGGTATAAGTGCCCACTCTGTCGGCAGAAAGGGGGTCGTCGTATACATAAATTTCAGAATTATTTTTTCTGCCATAGCTTGTTGTGAGAATAACCTTGCCTGTGTAACCGAAAGCCATGCCCTGCACCTGTTGGGGTATTGCAAGCATATAGTCGGGAATATATCCGTTTTTTTGGCTGTTTATTTTGTCAACAGAGGGTAAACCACCATCTAAAACGTATCCTTCGCAATAAGCGTATAACGTCTCGCCGTTTTCAAGTGTTGTTACATTGGAAACCTTTTCAAGCTCTTTTTTGTCGCTTTCGATAAAATCGCCCGTCCACAAAATGCCGTCATTATATGCGGCAAAGGAGCCTTTTGTCAGCAGCTTGAAGTTTGCTTCAAGGGTTATGGGGGTGTTGTTTTTCTGTTTTGATAAATTGTCGAGTGAAATGGTGTAGCACACACCGTCGCTTGTTAAAAACAAAGTTGATTCACTGCAAGCAACACCACCTGCGTGGCCGTAAAAATCGGATGAATCAATGTTTTTCAAAAAGTGGAAATCAGTTAAATTTTTAGTTTTTTTATCAATTATCATAATAACCGAAGGGTGAGTGCCGTCTTCATAATAACCGCTGACAATAAATGAATCTGTGTCAGAATCGTAGCACAATCCCTGAGGAATAACGCCTTCTAATAAACCGGGGATTGTAAAATCAGCAGAAAAAATATTGTTAAAATCATTAAACTCATTAACATTTTTTATGTCGGATTCAAGAACAACGCTTGTTTGTTTAATGTCGGCGGTTATCTCCTTTGTTTTTAAAACTTTAGCATCGGAGCAAGATGATAGTACAGTTAACAGCAGGGTGATTGAAATTAATTTTAAAAAACGTGTTTTCATAAATATCACCAATAATAATTTTATTTGATAAAGAAAAAAGGAACTTTTGAAATCAAAAGTTCCTTTCCTGGAGCGGATGACGAGGCTCGAACTCGCTACCTCCACCTTGGCAAGGTGGCGCTCTACCAGATGAGCTACATCCGCAAAAATGGTGCCTCCGGTCGGAATCGAACCAACGACACGAGGATTTTCAGTCCTCTGCTCTACCAACTGAGCTACAGAGGCGTTTCAAAGCACGTGTGAAAGTATACACCAAGGGAAGCAATTTGTCAATACTCAAAAAAATTTATTGAATATTTTATGAATTTGTTGATATATTTTTTCAAAAAACGTCAAATTTACCCGATAAACTCTTGTAAGATTGATTTTAATGTGTTATAATTCCAAAGATTGAAAAACTATTATGGTGTTTGGAGGTTTTCTCAGTGAAAACAATTGGTGTGCTTACAAGCGGTGGCGACGCTCCCGGTATGAATGCTGCCATCCGTGCAGTTGTAAGAAGCGCTTGCGAAAGTGGCTTGAAGGTTATGGGTATCCGCCGTGGCTATAAGGGTCTTATTGAGGGTGATATGTTCGAAATGAACCTTCGCTCCGTTTCTGATATTATTCACAGAGGCGGTACAATGCTCTATTCAGCCCGTTGCCCTGAATTCGCTGAATCTGACGTTCAGGATAAAGCAGTTGAGGTTTGTAAGGAATTTGGTCTTGACGGCATCGTAACAATTGGTGGCGACGGTACATTCAAGGGTGCCCGCGCTCTTACTCTCAAGGGTGTTCCTTGTATAGGTATCCCCGGCACAATCGACAACGATATCGCTTCAAGTGACTATACAATCGGCTATGATACCGCTCTTAATACCGTTATGGCAATGGTTGACCGAATCCGTGACACCACAGAATCTCACGACAGATGCTCTGTTGTTGAGGTTATGGGCAGAAATGCAGGCTACCTTGCACTTAATGCCGGTATTGCTGTTGGTGCTACCTGCATTTTGATTCCCGAGGTCGATTATGATATCGATTCTTACATAATCCAGAGAATGAAACGTACTCAGAAAACAGGCAAAGAACATTTTGTTATTGTTGTTGCTGAGGGTGTTAAGGGTATTGATGCAAATTCTTTGGCAAAATATATTGAACAGAAAACAGGCGTTGAAAGCCGCGCTACAGTTCTCGGTCACGTTCAGCGTGGCGGTTCACCTTCTGTAAGAGACAGAGTTCTCGCAAGTCAGATGGGCTTCTATGCTGTTCAGCTTCTTAAAAATGATGTTGGTAACAGGGTTGTTGTTGCTCAGAAGGACAAAATCACAGATTTTGACATTATTGAAGCACTCAATATGAAAAAGACAATTGACCTTGACCTTTACAGAATTGCAAACGAAATCTCTATCTGATTATAGTTGATTATATTCAAAGCCGCCTTTGGCGGCTTTGTTTTTTTGCATTTTTTTCAGTTTATAATCTTCGCAAATTTACACAAATTATTATTCGGCGGAGGTGATAAAATGAAAAAATCCAAAATCATATTGTCTTTTATATCAATAGTATTAACTGCTGCTTTAATGTTTTCGGTTTTTTCGCTTTCTGTTGTCAATAAAACTGCGACGGCAGATATGAACTTCAATGAAGCGTTAAATGGCATAGAAAACACAATTAACAGAATTTTTGGTATTTCTACCGATAATTATAATAATAAAATTAATGATTTTACCAGTGAAGAGAAGGTTAATCTCGGTGGATTTCCCATAGGCTTGAAGTTGTACGCAGACGGCGTTATTATTGTCGGAATTGAACCGGTTGATACAAAAGACGGTTCTGTTGATACTGCGATAAGAGCAGGGTTGAAAATCGGTGATATAATTAAGAAAGTAAATGGTGAGGATGTTTCAAGAAACGGACAAATATCTGATTTTATGGAAAAAAGTAACGGTGAACCAATAGTTTTTACAATTGAAAGAAGCGGTAAAGTTTTCGATGTTTCGTTTGAGGGCGCTTATTCAGAAAGTGAGAAGAAGTTTAAAGCAGGTATTTGGGTCCGTGACAGCTCCGCCGGTATTGGTACTGTTACTTTTTACAGAGAAAACGGCAGATTCGCTTCACTTGGTCACGCTGTTTGTGATATTGACACAAAAATGACGTTACCGATATCCAAGGGGGATTGTACTAACGTTCGTCTTACCGGATATACAAAAGGTTTAAGCGGTTCTGCGGGTGAGCTTCAGGGGTATTTAACAAATGACCCGGTCGGAGAAATTTTTTCAAACGGAAATAAAGGTGTTTACGGTACCTTTTCCTCTGATTGCTTTAAAGCTTCCCAACAATTCTGTGTAGCCGCCGCATCCGAAGTGCGGGAGGGTGAAGCGGTTATCTACACCACTCTTGATGACAGCGGTGTTCAGCAGTATAAAATAACTATAGAAAAAATTGATAAATATAATAAAGAAAACAAACATCTGGTAATAAAGGTAACTGACAGAAAGCTCATTGAAAAAACAGGGGGAATTATTCAGGGGATGAGTGGGTCGCCCATTGTTCAGAACGGAAAAATCATTGGTGCCGTAACACACGTTTTTCTTAATGATTCGACAAGCGGGTACGGTATTTTTGCTCAAACTATGTTTGAATCGACACAATGGAAATGAAGTGAGTTTTTTTGAAAAAATATAGCCAAAAATCATCGAATCGTGTTTAATTAAAAAATTCGATTAGTTAAACTGCAATAAGATATCGACAAATTTTGAGTAAATTCAACAAAAATTAAAATTTTTCGAAAATATAAAAATATGTCATTTTGTGTAAAGTAACGATAATTGTTGAATAACCTTGATTGTGGTTGAATTGGGTGTTATAATTTACCGCACGAGGAGGTGAAAAAATGGTTAACAGTAAAACTACAGTTTTGTTAACTGAAGACAGAGGGGAACCGATTTTAAAGCTTGCGGCAGCTTTAAAAAATAATATGATGAACGTTGTGACTTGCCCTAAAGACGGTTCTGCCCTGTTGGAAAAGATGGACGAAGCTCTTCCCGACGTAATTGTTATGGATGCGTTTATGCAGCACATTGATGCCATGGGCATTGTCAGCAGAATTAATAAGTCAAATCCTGTCAACAGACCCTTGCTTGTAGTGCTGACCAGCGTTGAAAATCCCAGTTACGAACAGGAGCTTATGATGAGTGGCGTGGATTATTGCTTCCACAAACCCATTGACCCGCTGATGGTGGCGGAGCGAATCGTTCAGCTTGTTTTTTGGCACAAGGTGGGTGTTGTTTCCCATCCACGCAAAAACGAGGATATAATGGTGACAATAACCGATATGATGCGTGAAATTGGTGTACCGGCACATATCAAGGGTTATCCTTACTTACGTGAAGCAATCAAGCTTTGTGTTGAAAATCCCGATATGCTCAACTCTGTCACAAAGGTGCTTTATCCCACGGTTGCAAAGACCTTTAAAAGCACTTCATCAAGAGTTGAACGTGCCATTCGCCATGCTATTGAGGTGGCGTGGGACAGGGGCAACATAGAGGTGCTTAACTCTTATTTCGGATATACTATCCAGACAGAAAGAGGAAAGCCCACAAATTCAGAGTTTATCGCTATGCTGTCAGATAAAATCAGGTTAAAAAACAGCGTTTCAGTTTAAATTTATTGTAAACAACAGACCCACTTGATGAAAATCAGGTGGGTCGTTCCTGTTATGTATTATTTATAAAATATTATTATAATTTTAATATAATTGACTATTTACAATTTTGTGCATTTATTGTAAAATATATTGGAACTAATAGGCAAAAATATTTTGCAATGAAAGGTGTGTTTTTATGGAACCGGTTTATAAAAGAGTGCTGCTTAAATTAAGTGGCGAGGTTCTTGCCGGCGAAGCTGGCCACGGCTTTGATTTTAATGTGATTGAAGACGTCTGCACAGCAATTAAAGATATTGTTGATAAAGGCGTTCAGGTTGGCATTGTTGTTGGTGGCGGTAACTTCTGGCGTGGTCGCTCAAGTGGCTCTATGGACAGAACAAGAGCTGACAGTATTGGTATGCTTGCAACTGTAATGAACTCTCTTGCTCTTCAGCAGGGTTTTCTTGATATTGGCGTTGAGGCACGCGTTATGTCTGCCGTGCAGATTGTCGGTGTTGTTGAAACGTTTGTAAGAGACGAGGCTGTGAGACATCTCGAAAAAGGCAGAGTTGTTATTTTCGCAGGCGGAACAGGTAACCCGCTGTTTTCAACTGACTCGGGTGCCGCTCTGAGAGCTGTACAGATCAATGCAGATGTTCTTCTGAAAGCAACAAACGTTGACGGTATTTATGATAAGGACCCCAATAAATTCGATGATGCCGTCAAGTTTGATACAATTACTCACAACGAGCTTCTTGAAAGACATCTCAAGGTTATGGATACTGCCGCAGCGGCAATTTGCCAGGAGAGCGATTTACCCATACTTGTGTTTAATCTTAATAATACAGCAAACATTATGAAAGCGGTAAACGGTGAAAATGCCGGTACCGTTGTTATAAATTCATAAAAAATTTTTACATATATAACGGAGGTATTCTTTATGGAATCAGTATTCGCAAAAACGAAAGAAAAAATGGAAAAATCAATTAACTCTCTTAAATACGAGTATAATTCAATCAGAGCAGGTCGTGCAAATGCCGCTATACTTGACAGAATTCAGGTGGATTATTACGGAACACCCACACCTATCAATCAGATGGCTGCTATTTCTGTTCCCGAAGCACGAATTCTTGCTATCCAGCCCTGGGACGTTAGTGCCGTAAGCCTTATTGAAAAAGCAATCCTTGCTTCCGATATCGGCATCAATCCTTCAAACGACGGCAGAATTATCCGTCTTGTGTTCCCCGCACTTACAGAGGAAAGAAGAAAACAGCTTTCTAAAGACGTTTCAAAAATTGCTGAGGATACAAAGGTTGCTGTTCGTCAGGTAAGACGTGATTCAATCGAAAAAATCAAAGCAATGAAAAAGAATTCCGAAATCACCGAGGATGATCAGAAATACGGTGAGGAAAAATTGCAGAAAATCACAGATGAATTTGTTAAGAAGATTGATGAAATCTGTGTTGCAAAAACAAACGAAATTATGGAAATCTGATTATGAGAGATAATATTCCGAAATTTGATGTGCTTCCCGAGCATATCGGTTTTATTATGGACGGCAACGGCAGATGGGCAAAGAACCGCGGGCTTGAACGCAGTGCGGGTCACCGTGAAGGTGCAAAGACCTTCAGAAAAATCGGTGAGTATTGTGCTGACGTCGGCATAAAATATATGACGTTCTATGCCTTCTCTACCGAAAACTGGAACAGACCCAAATCCGAAGTCCTTGCGTTGATGAAGCTTTTTAAAGAATATCTCAATGAGGGTGACGAAAGAATCGCTGAGAATGACATTCGCCAGATGCGTTTAAAATTCATCGGCGAGCGTGAGGGTCTTCCCAAGGATTTATTAAAGCTTATCGAAAAGGCGGAGCGCGAGTCTGCAAAATACGATAAGGTTACCGTTAACATTGCACTCAATTACGGTGGCAGGGCAGAAATTACCCACGCTGTTAAAGAGATTGCAGAAAAAGTTAAAAACGGCGAAATGTCAATTGACGACATTTCAGAAAAAACAATTTCTGATAACATTTATACAGCCGGTCAGCCTGATCCTGACATTATTGTCAGACCAAGCGGGGAGTACAGACTTTCTAATTTTATGACCTGGCAGTCGGCTTATTCTGAATTCTGGTATTCAGACATCCTTTGGCCCGATTTTACAGAGGAAGATGTTAACAGAATTCTTGATGATTACCAGAAAAGAAACCGTCGTTTTGGTGGCGTTTAAGAATTATAAGCAGGGGAGAATAACGTGAAACAGAGAGTAATAACCGGTCTTATTTCCGGAATAATATTTATAGGTGCACTTTTGCTGATGAATACCATTGTTTTCCCGATATTTGTCGCTCTTCTCAGCGGCATTGCCGTCTGGGAAATTGAAAAGGCAGTTGGGCTTAAAAACAAAATGATAATGGTTATCAGCCTTGTGCTTTCTGTTGCAATTCCGTTTATCGTCAATTTTGACATTAAATTGCCTATTGCGGCCTTTGGCGGAGTTTATGTGGTTCTTGTGTTTATATTTATGCTTTTGCAGTTTGAAACCACAAAGTTTGAACAGGCAGTTACGGCAATTTTTGCATCTGTTTGTGTTCCGTTTTCATTTTCTTTGATGATTGTTTTCCGTGACGTTTACAAGCATTTTGACGGGTACACCAAAATTGATGGAATCTACTTGTTGCTCTTTGCATTTTTTGCAAGCTGGATGACAGATATTTTTGCATATTTTGTCGGCAGCAAAATCGGTAAACACAAGCTTTGCCCCAAAATCAGCCCGAAAAAATCTGTTGAGGGTGCTGTCGGTGGTGTTGTTGGTGCAATTATTCTCAACGTTTTGCTATTGTTCGTCTTCAAAAAATTCTTTTTCGAGGGCGAGTCAATTCTTTCATACATAACCGTAGCAGGTCTCAGTGTTGTTCTTTCAATAGTCAGTATGTTCGGAGATCTTGCCGCATCAACAATCAAGCGTAATTTCGGTATAAAGGATTTCGGTAAACTGTTGCCCGGTCACGGTGGAATTATGGACAGATTCGACAGCGCCTTATTCGTTATGCCTGTTTTATATTCAGCTATTTATTTTATTAATGCTTTTTAAACTATGAAAACTTTGAATTTATTAGGGTCAACAGGATCCATAGGTAAACAAACATTAGATGTAGCAAGAGCCCACGGTTATAAAATCGAGGCTCTTGCCGCATATTCCGATGTTGAGTGTATCGAAGCTCAAATTCGTGAATTTAAACCCCGATATGCCGCGCTCGTTGACGAAAAAGCTGCTAAGGATTTAAAAACAAGAGTCAGCGACTTGAATGTTACCGTTCTGAGCGGTCTTGAGGGCGTTTCTTTTTGTGGCTCACAGGCAGACGGTGAAATTACACTCAACTCTGTTGTTGGAATGGCGGGCTTGAAGCCAACCCTTGATGCAGTTAATGCAGGTAAAACAATAGCACTTGCCAATAAAGAAACGCTTGTGGCAGGCGGTCACCTTGTCACAGAAGCCGCAAAGAAAAATGGTGTAGCTATTTTACCTGTTGACAGCGAGCATTCTGCTATTTTCCAATGTCTTTTGGGTAAACCCGCAAATAAAGCGTTGAAAAGAATTATTCTCACAGCGTCGGGTGGTCCGTTTTTCGGTAAAACAAAAGAAGAATTAGCTAACGTTACTCTTGAGGACGCATTGAAGCACCCCAGCTGGAGTATGGGGCAGAAAATAACAATTGACAGCGCAACAATGTTCAATAAAGGTCTTGAGCTTATTGAAGCAGTCTGGCTTTTCGACGTTGATGCCGATATGATTGACATTGTTGTTCACAGGGAGAGTATAGTTCATTCCCTTGTTGAATACGATGACAATTCTGTGATTGCTCAGCTTGGTCACCCTGATATGCGTTTGCCAATTCAGTTTGCTATTACTTACCCCGAAAGGTATCCGTCGCCCGAAAAACAATTAGATTTGTGGGAGGTTGGCAATCTTTCATTCTATAAACCCGATTACGAGAATTTCCCGTGTATGGATATTTGCAGAAATGCAATCAAAAAAGGCGGGCTTTATCCTGCGGCAGTTAACTGTGCAAATGAAGAAGCTAACTTGCTCTTCCGTCAGGGTAAAATATCATTTAATCAGATTCCCGAATTTATCTCTCTTGCAAGTGAGTGTGTGTCTGATAAAAAAGATTTCACTTTGCAGGATGTTCTTGATACTGATGTTCTTATGCGTGAAAAGGTACGTCAGTTAGCGTCAAAGTAATTTTGGAGGTGTCAACCTAAGTGGATATCGGTGCGTTATGGAGCAGTGTGTGGCCGTATCTTTTAGCAATTTTCCTTTTTGGTGTAATAATAGCAATACACGAATTCGGTCATTTCGCTTTCGCTAAATTGTTTAAAGTCAAGGTTAATGAATTTTCTTTGGGAATGGGCCCGAAAATTCTCAAAAAACAAAAAGGCGAAACACTTTACTGTCTTCGTTTGTTCCCTGTTGGCGGCTTTGTCAGTATGGAGGGCGAGAGCGAAGATAGTGACGATGAACGTGCTTTTAACAAAAAACCTGCGTGGCAGAGATTTATTATAATCGCCGCAGGCGCAATTTTGAACCTCATTCTCGGTGCTGTTGTTGTGGGTATATGTCTTTCGGGCAGTGAGCTTGTGGGTACAAGAACAGTTCAAGGCTTTATGGAGGGTTCTGTCAGCTCGCAGTACGGCCTTCAGGTTGGTGATGAAATTGTTGAAATCAATGGTACTAATGTATATTCCTTTAAGGGTGTTGCTTTCAATATAGTCAGAGACAGCGATAATAAAATAGATTTTACTGTTATTCGTGACAGTGAAAGAGTTGCGCTTAAAGGTGTTGAGTTCAAGCAATTTGAGTTTGAAGGCAGAAAGTATATTCAACAGGATTTTTATATTGTAGGGGAGCCGCCATCACTTACTAATGTTTTAAAAAATTCTGTTCTTGACTCTGCCTCAATTGTTCAAATGGTCAGACTCAGTCTTGTTGATATTTGCACAGGTAAATACGGTTTAAAAGATATGGCAGGTCCAATCGGTACTGTTTCCGCTATTGCCGAATCGACCTCACAGGCGGAGCAATTCAAAGATAAAATATTAACTGCGCTTGATTTCTTGTCTATGATTACCATAAATGTAGGCGTGTTCAATTTGTTGCCGTTGCCTGCTCTTGACGGCGGTCATTTGTTCTTTATTTTTATTGAGATGATTCGCCGTAAACCTATTCCGGCTAAAAAAGAGGGTTTTGTTCACACGGTCGGCTTAGTATTATTGCTTTTGTTGATGGTGGTAATTTCCATCAGTGATATTGTGAAACAATTTTAGGGTGTTTTGTTATGAGAAGAGAAACAAGAGTTGTTAAAGTAGGTAATATTAAAATCGGTTGCGGTGAAAAAATAGCAATTCAGTCAATGCTCAATGCACCTGCAGACGATTTCGAAAAAAACTTAATACAGTTAAAGGCTTTGGAAGAAGCGGGTTGTGAAATTGTCAGAATGGCAGTTCCCGATATGAACGCCGTTAAAGTTCTGGGTAAGCTAAAGGAGCATGCCTCTATTCCGCTTGTCGCCGATATTCATTTTGATTACCGACTTGCTCTTGAAAGTCTTGAAGCCGGTGTTGATAAAATAAGGATTAATCCCGGCAATATCGGTTCACGCGATAAGGTTGCCGCTGTTGCAGATGCCTGCAAGCTGAAAAGTGTTCCCATAAGAATCGGTGTTAACTCCGGTTCTGTTGAAAAAGAGCTTCTCGAAAAATTTGGTGGGGCTACACCTGAGGCTATGGTTGAAAGTGCGTTCCGCCACGTTAAAATGCTGGAGGAATGTGATTTCTTTGATACTGTTATATCCATAAAGTCCTCGGATGTAAAAAATATGATTGAGGCATATTCATTAGTTGCAGAGCGTTGTGATTATCCTCTTCATCTTGGCGTTACCGAGGCGGGTACAGAGCGAAGCTCGTTGATTAAGTCTTCAATCGGTATAGGCTCGCTTGTTGCAAAGGGAATTGGTGATACTATCCGTGTTTCCATAACCGATGACCCTGTTAAAGAGGTTTATGCCGCTAAGGATATTTTAAAAGCTTTGAACGTTAGGGTTGAGACACCGCAGATAGTTGCTTGCCCGACTTGCGGAAGAACCAAGATTGACCTTGTAACCTTAGCAAATCAAGTTGAGGATGCTGTGAAAAATATTAAAAAACCCATTAAAATTGCCGTAATGGGGTGCGTTGTTAACGGTCCCGGTGAAGCCAGGGAGGCTGATATCGGTATAGCAGGCGGCGACGGATGTGCCGTTTTGTTCAAGAAAGGCGAAATATTAAGAAAGGTACCTGAAAGCGAAATCGTTAAAGAACTTCTTAACGAAATCGAAAAAATGTGATGTATAATTTTTTAGATATTTTCGGTGAATACATTGCAACGTCTAAGTATCGTGAGATGCTCAGTAACACTTATTTTACCGATTTAACACTTAATGAAGAAGACAGGCGAATAAGTGCACTTCTTCATATTGATAAATTTAAAAATATTATGTGCCTTAAAGCTGTAGCAGGTGAAATTAAATCAGCCTTGTCGCTTAAAGGTGTTGAATTTGACTACGTTCTTCCGTCCGAAGCATTAGAGGAATCCTGTTTCCCAATGCTTTTAAAGGTTGTTAAAGTAAATGTTCCCCAGACAAACGGATTCATTGATTCTATAGAAACGAATTTTTCAAACGATGTTTTCACCATCAAATTTTTGAAAAGCGGCAGAGACATCTGTGAACATGCGGGTGCTCATACATATCTGGAGGAATACGTTTTAAAACACTTCGGTAAAAAAATCACCGTTGTTCTTGAGGGTGAAAACAGCGATGAAAATGAATTTCTGAAAAAACAGCAGGAGATTGACTTTGCAAATAAACCCACAAGGCCACCTGTTGAAAATCTCAATTTCCCCGATTTGCCGTTGGATATGTCTTCGGTGAAAATTATAATGGGAAATTATAAATTCGATAAACCCAAAAATATGTGTGATGTTTCTTATGATGACGGTCACGTTCTTGTTTGGGGTGAGGTTTTCAAATACGAAAAGCGTGAAACAAAAGACGGTAAGAGATACATTATCGAATTTAATTTGACAGATAACACAAATTCATTCTGCTGTAAATTCTTTGACACTAAAGAGATGCTTGAAAACCTTGACAGTAAGGTCAAGGACGGTGTATGTCTTATTGTCAGAGGTCTTCTTACATACGATGACTTTAAGCGTGATCACGTTATTAAACCCAATATTGTTGCGTTGGTTCAGAAAGTTGAGCCCGTTGACGAAGCTGAAGAAAAACGTGTTGAACTTCATCTCCACACAAATATGTCTGCTATGGACGGTATGAGTAGCGCTAAATCCATTGTCAAAAAGGCTATGAAATGGGGACACAGCGCCATAGCTATTACAGACCACGGATGCGTGCAGGCTTTCCCCGAGGCTTGTAACACAGCACGTGGCACAGATTTTAAAATAATCTACGGTTGCGAATGCTACCTTGTTAACGATTATAATGAAGACGGCACATTGAAAAGTGAAGCCGAAATCAAGGCGGACAAGTATTATCATTGTATTTTGCTTGTTAAGAACAAGGTTGGCTTGAAAAATCTTTATAAGTTAATCTCTGCTTCTAACCTTGATTATTTCAAGGGTCGTCCGAGGATGCCAAAGAGTATGATTCACAAAATGCGTGAAGGACTTATTGTGGGCAGTGCCTGTGAGGCGGGTGAGCTTTATCGTGCAATTATTGCAGGCGAAAGCCACGAAAAGCTTCTTGAAATTGCAGAGTTTTACGATTATCTTGAAATTCAGCCCGTTGGCAACAATGAATTTATGATAAGAAAAAATGAGGGTGGTTACGAGAGAATTAACTCTTTTGAGGATATTCAGAATATTAACAGATTCATTATCAGCCTTGGTGATGAATTAGGTAAAAAAACAGTTGCCACCGGTGACGTTCATTTTCTTGATAAAAATGATGCTAAATACAGAGCAATTCTTATGGCGGGTCAGGGCTTCAGCGATGCCGACGACCAAGCTCCGCTTTATCTGAAAACTACACAGGAGATGCTCGAGGATTTTGCATATCTTGGCGAAGAAACTGCAAAAGAGGTTGTTGTAACAAACACTAACTACATCGCCGATATGATTGAACCGGGTATTTTGCCAATCCCGGATGGTACATTTAACCCCGTTATCCCCGGCGCTGAGGAGGATCTCACAAAATGCTGTTGGGACAGAGCAAAGGAATGGTATGGTGACCCTGTTCCCGATATCGTTGCAGACCGACTTGAGCGAGAATTGAAATCTATTATTGCCAACGGCTTTGCCGGGCTTTATATGATTGCAAGGCTCCTTGTAAAACATTCCGAGGAATGCGGCTATTACGTTGGTTCCAGAGGTTCCGTTGGATCCTCGTTCGTTGCGATTATGGCGGGTATTTCAGAGGTTAACCCCTTACAGCCCCATTATCGTTGTCCCAAATGCCGTTATACCGAATTTTTCCTTCATAATGAGGTTGGTTCAGGCTTCGACCTTCCTGAAAAAATGTGCCCCGAATGCGGGGAACCTTTGGTAAGAGACGGTCACGAGATTCCCTTTGAAACCTTCCTTGGCTTCTATGGTGACAAATCTCCCGATATCGACCTTAACTTTGCAGGTGAGTATCAGGCACAATCACATAAATACACTGAGGAGCTTTTCGGTAAAAAATACGTTTTCAAAGCGGGTACAATTTCAGGTGTCGCAGATAAAACAGCATACGGCTTTGTAAAAAAATACGTTGAAGAACGTGGCCTAACGATGACAAAGGCGGAAATAGACCGCCTTACAATTGGCTGCACCGGTGTTAAAAGAACTACAGGTCAGCATCCCGGCGGAATGGTCGTTGTTCCCAATACCTACGAGGTTGAGGATTTCACGCCCGTTCAAAGGCCGGCTGATGACGCAACAAAGGATATTATCACAACTCACTTCGATTTCAACTCAATGCACGATACGTTGTTGAAGCTTGACGAGCTCGGCCATGATGTGCCAACAATTTATAAGCATCTCACCGATTTAACAGGCATAGACGTTCTTGATATTGACATCAGTGACAGAAAGCTTTATGAGCTTTGCACCAGCCCCGAGCCTTTAGGTATAACAGCCGAGGAGTTGGGGTGGCCGACCGGTACGCTTTCTATCCCTGAAATGGGTACGGATTTCACAAAAGGAATGCTTCTTGAAGCCCGTCCGCAGACATTTGCCGACCTTATACAGATTGCGGGCCTTTCTCACGGTACTGCAGTTTGGCTCGGTAATGCGCAAGACCTTATTAAAGCGGGAACATGTACAATTTCTGAGGTTATCGGTACTCGTGACAGTATTATGGTTTACTTGCTCCACAAGGGGCTTGAGCCTAAGGATGCTTTCAATATAATGGAAGATGTCCGTAAGAAAAACAAACAGTTAAAGCCTGAACAGGAGGCTCTTATGAGGGAGCACGGCGTCCCTGAGTGGTATATAGATTCCTGTAAAAAGATTCAATATATGTTCCCCAAGGCTCACGCCGCCGCATATATTATTGCTTCATTGAGACTTGCCTGGTTCAAGGTTTATAAACCCCTTGAATACTATTGTGCATATCTTACCGTACGTGGTGATGACGTTGATGCACCTGCTATGGCAAAGGGTAAAGCCGCAACAGGCACGCTTCTGAAAATGATTAAAGAAAAGGGCCTTGAGGCATCGCAGGCTGAAAAGGCAAAATCAATCATTATGATGATTGTTTACGAAGCAATGGTTCGCGGGATTGAGTTTTTGCCCATTGATATTTATAAATCAACAGCTAACTCATATGTTCCTGAGGACGGCAAAATCAGAATGCCGTTTGCGGCGCTTGCCGGTGTCGGTGGTGCCGCCGCCGAGCAGCTTGCAAAAGCTCGTGATGACGGTGGTCCTGAGTTTTCTTCAATAGAAGATTTTGCTATCCGTTCAGGCGCCGGTAAATCAACTATAGAATTACTTAAAGCCTGTGGTGCTTTCGGTGATTTGCCTGAAAGCGACCAGATGTCATTGTTTTAATTCAATTCAGAAAGGGTAATTATATGAAAAAATCTTCATTAATTAAAAAAGGTTTCGGTTTAGCAGCTGTGACCGGTGTTGGTGTAAGTATGGTTCGTGCCGCTACCACCTACAAGGCTGAACCTGTATCAAATGCAAGCGTTGGTGATGAGGAAAAGGTTGACGTTGAAAGATTTATAAAAAATCTTTCTGATGCAATTAAAATCCCCACTATTGCAAACAGAGATGAAAGCTTAGTTGATTGGGCACCTTTTGATGAATTTCACGCATTTTTAGAAAAAGCATACCCCTTGCTTCACAAAAATCTTGAAAAACAGGTTATTTCCACACGTAGCCTTATGTATCATTGGAAGAGCGCGCATCCCGAAAAAGACCCCATAGCACTTCTTTCACATCAGGATGTTGTTCCTGTTACTCCCGGAACAGAGGGTGATTGGAAATATCCGCCGTATAGCGGCGAGGTTGCGGAAGGCTTCCTTTGGGGAAGAGGCGCCATTGATATGAAAAACCACCTCATCGGTGTTTGCGAAGCGGTTGAAACACTTCTCGAAGAGGGTTACGTACCCGAAAGAGATGTTTATCTTTGCTTTGGTCATAATGAAGAGGTTATGGCAGAGGGCGAAATCTGCGGTGCAGATTGTATGATGCGTTGGTTTAAAGAACATAATATTTGGCTTGATAGTGTTCTTGACGAGGGTGGTGCAATTCTCGAAGCTAAGGTTGATAAGGTTATTGACGGTCATCTTGCAGGTGTAGGTATTGCAGAAAAAGGTCATGTTGATTTTGAGATTTCTGTTAATGCAAAGGGCGGTCACTCTTCTCAGCCGCCAAAACACAGTGCACTTGGTGAGCTTTCAAGAATTGTATGCAAGCTTGAAAACAATCAGTTTAAGGCAGAGCTTACCCCTCAGCTTTACTCTCTTTTCAATGAAATCGGTAAAAACACATCTTACCCCGTAAGATGCGTGATGAGCAATCTCCCGATACTTAAACCGCTTGTAACAAAAATTTGTTCAGAAATTCCGCCTGTTGCATCAATGATGAGAACAACTACTGCTGTTACTATGGCAAACGGTAGCCCCGCTCCGAACGTTCTTCCCCAGAAAGCAACTGTTAATGTTAACTTCCGTATTATGCCCGGTCAGACTATTGAAGATGTTGAAAAACATATCAGAAAATATGCAGGACCGAAAGCTGAAATCAAGATGGTCAGCGGTAAAAATCCTTCAAAAATTTCTTCCACAGATTCAAGAGCATTTGATGCTATCAGAAAAATCTGCAAGGAAATGGACCCAAAGGCAATCGTTGCACCTTACCTTGTTATGGGCGGAACAGATGCCCGTCAGTATGAGGACGTATGTGATAACATTTACCGTTATTCACCATTCCTTATGGATACCGCACTTCTTCTTACAACTCACGGTACAAACGAGCGAATTCCTGTTGCTTCATTAAAGGATGGCGTTGCTTTCTTCAAAAAATACATAAAAGAGTTAACAAAAGACTAATATGAAAACACCATAAACTCCGAGGAGTTTATGGTGTTTGGCTTTTAAAAGGATTTGATGTTTTTTTCGTATTCAGTAAAGAAGCGTTCAAGCATTTCTCTGTCGTTATCGTTACCCCTCAGGCACATTGAAACACTCAGGTCGCCGTTAATGCTGAGCGCAGTCATAACGGCGCAGGGCTTATTTTTTGCAGCCCCCGCAACAAATGCGGAGAAGGGTTTGTTGCCACCAAGCGAAAACGCCTGTGTGTCAATGGCACCAACATTACTGAGTGACAGGGTAGGGTTTCTGTAAAATAGCTTTACAATCGGTTCAGCTTGCGCATAAACCATAGTTTTATACGCAAAATTCAACAGAGGTAAGCCGTGAAGACCCATAAATTCATCTTTTTTCAGTTCATGGGTTTTTTCTCTGACAACAGATAGGGTGTCTTTTAAATCCACGCCCATTCTGTCCACGGCACAATGGCTGAATGATACGTGGTTGGTATAGCCGATTGATGAAGCATCACTTATGTGTCGCCTTAAATCGGTTGCACAAGAAATGCTAATGCTTTCATCATTTTTAAAGCCGGCAACCTTTTTCAGCGCATCGATGTATGAAGCAACAAGCAGATCGTTTACCGTTGCCCCTTGCGACTTTGTGTATGAAGCGGCTTTTTCAAAATATTCTCGCTCAATTTTTCTTGAAACAATAACAACACTGTTTTCTGTGTTGTTATTTTCAAAAGGGAAGCGGTGCTTATCTCTTGGCGAAACATTGGCGATTTGCAGTTTTGCTTTCTTTTTGAAGTCTTTGGGCATATCTTTATATACCTCTGTGTACTTTCTTGAGCCCACAGAGAAGCATACAGGCGAGTTACCGTTTAAGACGTAATCGGTATAGGCTTTGCAGAAATCACTCCAAAATGACTTAAAACCGCCACCATCCATACACATATGATTCCAGATAAACAGAATATAGGTTTTGCCCTTGTGATAAAACAAACCTATGTTCATCTGTATGTTGCTTTTTAATGGTATTTCTTTTGAGTAAAACTCTTCCTTTGCCTTTTGTAAATCATCAACTTCTTTTGCACAAATAAACTCATTGACGTTGTAATCTGCAACCCTCCAATAGGGTGTTATCGGATTTCTGATTACTTGTGAATGCAGACAAGGTGCACTTTCCAGTGCACAAACCGCAACATTTTTAAAGGCTGTTTCATCAACAATGAAATCATAATCGACCTCAAAGCGTGCCATTCTGTCCATGTATTTGCGGCACATAAGGTTGATTTTGTCATACATTTCGCAAGGCAGCTTGTTTTTTAAAAGGTGAGGATTTGCTTCTTTAAAACGGATTAAATCCTCGATTACTTTTTCATCAGTGAGCCCTTTCTTTTTTAAAGAAAGGGCTTCTGTGTTGTAGTTTAACTTCATATTCAATCCTCGATATGCGAGAAGAAGAAATCTCTCTTCTCATCGTTATCAATAACCTTGATTGGTTTGACCTGGTTAAGGTTGGCACCGCGTTTTCTCAACACCTCGCGGTAATCGTCGTATGTACCTTTTTTCAGGAAATGAACCTCCGGGTGACCCAAGGCACCGCTTTTTATAAGAGGCTCAACAGAAACGTTACCCTTACAGAGCTTCTCTTCAAAAAGGGCATTGTAGGTTGCTTTCTTTTCGTCTGAAATATCTTCAGCCAATTCAAGGAAAAGCTTGTAGTGACCGGGCGATGTGCTTCTGTCGGCATAGATGCTGTAGCCAATGTATAAATCACCCGAAGCCTCCGACATATTTGCCACGATTTCATCAAAAGCAAGTGAGCTAACCTTTTCACCGCTGATGTTAGCAATCTGATTAAGACGGTAGCAGAAGGTGATTTTCGGTGATTGATTATAATATCCCGTAACCTTAACAACGTCTTCGATTCTGTAACGGTAGAAGCCACTCATATTAGTGAGGATTATTTCATATTCTTTTCCGATTTCAAGGTCTTTGATTGTAAGGAGGTTGTCGTAGCTCTCCTGGTCGATGGGTCTGAATTCGTAGAAACCGTTTTGTGGAAGAATAACGTATTCATATGAGTTGAATTCAAGGGGAACGGCCATAAAAGCTTCCGTTGCTGTGTAGCCGAGGTAATGCATAGGGATATCATCACCGATATATCTTCTCAGCTTTTTTGCATAGAAGCTGAGAGAGCCTGTGCCCATACCGTACATCCAGCCGACGTTTGGCCATATACGGGGGATAATGGGGGATTCATCAAAGCCTTTTCGGAATTCTCTACGCAATTCTTCTGCTCTCTTGGGGTTGGGCTTGAGCTTTTTATTGTATTTTATCCTGATTTCTTCGGGTACGTTAACCTTATCATTTATAATGCCTTTTTCAATATCGTCGCAAAGCATTTCCCAGTTTTCTTCCATATAGAAGAACATTGATTCAAGCGTTGTTATGAATATTGTGCCGAGATAGCTGACCTTCTTGCTGGGTAATGAGAAACGCAGCTTCATATAGTGCATATCAATATCAACACCGGGTTCGGGGAAAAGCACTTCCTTAGGCGAGGTTGTAAAAAATGACACTATGGGCTTAACATTCAAAAGCGGGATAGAGGAAAGACAGCTTATTGTACCGCCTTTAACCTTTCTGCAGCTTGTCTCGGCTGTTAAAAGACCTTTTTGTGCCGGTAAAAGCTTGCCTTTTTTCCAAAACCATTTAACGGCGCAACCAACAGGGGCACTGAAGCTGAAGCACTGGCACACCCATTCTGCCCAGTACGAAAGGGGAACAAGCTTTTGCTTGCCTGTGCTGCCGGAGCTTTCTGTAAAGCGGCGAACGTACATATTAGTGATAAGTCCTTTTTCGCCGTTTGCCATACGCCAGACATAGTCGTCATAATCTGCATAAACCGAAAGGGGAACAATTTTCTGATAGTCTTCAATAGATTTTACATCTTTAAAATTATGAAGCTTGCCGTATTCTGTGGTTTTGTTTTTTCTCATAAGCCTTTTAACACAGGTTTCCTGCATTTTATTAGCTCTTTTTGAGTATATGAAAATCTTGATATGCTCGCACATACCAACAAAGCCGCCCCAGCCGGAAAGAAATCTGTCTATCATAAAAACACCTCAAAGAAATAGTTAAAGCTTATCTCATATAAAGATGAGAAAGGAATCTGAACAATTTGTTGTTGTGGGGGTTGTACCTCACGGGGAAATCAAACCATGTAACCTTTTTATGAATACTCTTCTCGTGTGAAAAGGCATTGAAGCCGGCTTTACCGTGGTAGCTGCCCATTCCGCTTTCACCAACGCCACCGAAGCCAAAGCTGTTAATAGCGATTTGCATAATTGTGTCGTTAACGCAACCGCCACCGAACGAGCATTTTTCGATGGTTTCGTTAATTCTTTTGTTATCTTCAGAGAAAATATAAAGGGCAAGTGGCTTGGGCTTGTTTGCCAATAGTGTATAAAGCTCTTCGTAAGAGTCAAAGGTCAGTATCGGCAACACAGGTCCGAAAATTTCTTCCTGCATAACCTTGTCAAACCAATCTACATTATCCATAACTGTAGGGGCGATTTTTAAACTGTCAGGGGATTTTTCACCACCGCAGATAACCTTGCTTTCATCAATCAGATTGCAAATTCTGAAATAATGCTTTTCGTTTACTATTCTGCCGTATTCAGCGTTCTCAAGCGGATTTTCGCCGTATTGTACCTTAATTTGCTTGCACATTTCTGAAACAAACTCGTCCTTGACACTACTGTGGCAAAGTATGTAATCGGGTGCAACACAGGTCTGACCGCAGTTAAGAAATTTACCATAAGCAATCCTTTTTGCAGCTAATTTGATTTTTGCACAAGAATCAACAATGCAAGGGTTTTTACCGCCGAGTTCAAGCACAACGGGGGTTATAGTGTCAGCGGCTTTGTGAAGAATTTCTTTACCGACGGCTTGACTTCCTGTAAAGAAAATCATATCAAATTTTTGATTCAGAAGCTCTTTGTTTTCTTCTCTGCCGCCTGTAACAACACTGATGTATTCTTCGGGAAAGCATTCGGTAATTATCTTTTTTATAATTTCACTTGTTGCGGGTGAATAGGCGCTCGGCTTTGCAATAATGGTGTTACCTGCCGCAATAGCGTCGCAAATAGGCTCCATTGTCAAAAGGAAGGGGTAGTTCCAGGGGCTCATAATAAGAACGTTGCCGTAAGGTGATGCTTTTTTATATGCACTGCCAACACATTGACCGATGGGTGTGTAAACACGGTTCTTTTTTGCATATGAAAACGTATGGCGAATCATATAATTGATTTCCATAAGGACAAGTCCTGTCTCACACACAAAAGCATCAAATTCACATTTTCCTAAATCTTTTTTGAGGGCTTCGTTGATTTCTGATTCATATTTCTGAATGCATTTGTATAAATTAAGCAGCATTTTTATGCGGAATTTAACGGGCAGGGTAGCACCGCTTTGAAAGTATTTACGCTGTTTTGCAACTAAAGACTCAATTGACAAAATATTCACTCCTGTTTTTGCAATATTAATATTCAGAGAAGGGTGAGGCGATTCCCGATAATCTGAAGTTCACAGCCTCACGTGAGCGGTTGAATCTGTAAATGCTGAATACAAGACCGACACCGACGTACAAACACAAGGTGCTGGTACCGCCTGCACTGTAAAAGGGTAAGGTTATACCGATAACAGGGAGAAGCATAAGACACATACCGATGTTGATAACTACCTGTGCGGCAATCATTGATGCAATTCCGTAGCAGGCAAGCTGTGAGGAGAAATCCTTGGCACTTTTGCCGACCTTAATCATCATAACAACTATTGCAAACAAAAGACCGAGTGCAACAAGACAGCCGAAAAATCCCGTTTCTTCACCGATAGCGGTGAAAATAAAGTCATTCTCGCTTTCCGGTACCAAGCCCGCTTGAGTGTATGTTCCTTTTAAATATCCTTGTCCGAAAAATCCGCCGGAGCCCAGTGCATTCAAGCCCATTCGTTGTTGGTAGCTTTCGTCGGCAAAATCCTCGGGTCTGAACAACGCAAGAAAACGGTTTCGCTGATAGTTGTCGAAAATAAACAACCAAATAAGCGGCGATGCGGCAACAGCAAGAAGCCCGCCACAGGCAAAAAATCCGTAATGAAGACCCGCAAAAAACAACATTGCAACCGTCATAAACACGAAAACAAGTGCAGAACCCATATCACCGGTTAAAACAACCAGACCGATTGGGATAATTGCATGAATGCCAAGCAAAATAATGGATAACGGCTTGTTTATTGTGTCACGGCAAAGCTCAAGATGCATCGAGAACGTTATAACGTAGCCGATTTTTACAAGCTCCGATGACTGGAAATAAACTGAACCGAATTGAAGCCATGATTTTGCATCGGGTCGCGCCTCAGGTGCAACACCGAAAATGAGCGTGAAGCCCATTAACAAAACACAAAAAACACCGATAATAGGCCACAGCTTCATTATCAGTTCATAGTCTATGGCGGAAATTATCAGCGTTAATACAATACCTGCCACAGCAGCAATAATCATAACAGTTGCGTCACGGTGAATAAACTGACCGTCTGCAAGCTGGAAACGCGTTGCACTGTGAACCATCATAATGCCGAAAACAGAGGCGGCAGTTATTAATAGCAGTAATATTTTATTCGTTTCTGAAAAGAAACGTTTAACAATCGGAAAAATTTTTCTCAAGGCTTTATGCCCCCTTGATTTTATCTCATAATATGTTATTATACATATAATATTATTTTATTTCAAGTATTTTGAGGTTTTTATGATTGAAGTATATTCGTCTTCTCCCGCTGAAACCGAGGCTTTCGGCGAAAGATTGGGTGCAACCCTCAAGGGCGGTGAGGTTGTCGCATATTTCGGTGGCTTAGGAATGGGAAAAACCCGTTTCACAGCCGGTCTTGCAAAGGGGATGGGTCTTGATGCAGACGTTTCAAGCCCCACGTTTGCCATTGTTCATGAATACAGGGGCAAAATCCCTCTTTGTCACTTCGATATGTACAGAATCAGCACCTTTGATGATTTGTGCACAACGGGTTTTTTTGATTATATCGATAATGGCTCGGTTCTTGCGGTGGAGTGGAGTGAAAACATCGAAAACGCTTTGCCTGAGGAAAAACTGATAGTAATTGAATTTGAGTGTGGCAAAAGTGACGATGAAAGAGTTTTAAGAATGAGTGGTGAAAGTGTTTATGAAGATTCTTGGCGTTGAAAGCTCTGCAACATCGGCAAGTGCCGCTGTTTATTCAGACGGCAGGATTCTTGCGGTTGATTTTTCAAATACGGGTCTCACTCACAGTCAGACTCTTTTACCGATGGTTGATTCTGTTTTGAAAACCTCGGGTGTTGATATTTCAGATGTTGATTATCTGGCTGTTTCGAACGGTCCCGGGTCTTTTACCGGTGTTCGGATAGGTGTTTCGCTTGTCAAAGGTCTTGCAGACCCCCTGGGCAAAAAGTGCCTTGGGCTTTCAACACTTGAGGTCATAGCAAAGCCCCTTGAAAACACAGGCGTTTATGCCGTTGCTGTGATGGATGCCCGCTGTAACCAGGTTTATACGGCACAGTTTGATTGCTCAGACGGCTTTAACAGAAAAACACCCGACGAGGCGTTGTCAATTTCTGATTTGGCGGAGCAATTAAAAAAAATTAACGGTAAAGTTATGTTAATCGGCGATGGTGCTCTTATTTGCTACAATAAAATCAAAGCAGAGTTACCCGATATACTAATTGCACCGTTGAATATTCGTTATCAATCTGCGTCTTCCGTGGTTACTATTGCCGCAGAGATGCTTGAGGCTGATTCAGACATTGCACTTGATTCAGTTGATTTATTACCAAACTATCTCAGGCTTTCACAAGCCGAAAGAGAATTAAAAAAGAAAGAGAAAGGTTGATTTTATGATCGCTATTGCTTCTGACCACGCAGGTTACCCCCTTAAAGAGGAAATTAAAAAATATCTCACTGAAAAAGGAATAGATTTTGTTGATTGCGGTGCTGATTCAACAGCATCTGTAGATTATGCGGCTTTTGCTCAGAAGGCTTGTTTAAAGGTTTCAGCCGGCGAGTGCGACAAGGCTGTTCTTTGTTGCGGAACAGGTATCGGCATTTCTATGGCGGCAAACAAGGTTAAAGGCATAAGAGCCGCTTGCTGTTCCGATTACTTCAGTGCTAAGTTCACAAGGCTTCATAATGACGCCAATGTTTTGTGTATGGGGGCAAGAGTTATCGGTGGCGGACTTGCCTGCGAGCTTGTTGACGTTTTCCTTAACACAGAATTTGAGGGCGGCAGACATCAGCGCCGTGTTGATCAGATTCATGCTATTGAAAACGGTGAAATTCTCTGATGAATAAAATCACGTCTTTTTTCCCGGAAAAGAGAAGGCTAACCAAAAGGTTAATTTGTGCTGTTATTTTGCTTGTTCTTATTTTTGTTGCTGTAACAATCTGGGGAAATATAACGCTTTGCGTTGAGCATTTTGAAATTAGTACTGATAAAGTACCGGGTGATAAGGGTTATAAAATTGCTCACGTTTCCGATTATCACAACACAAAAAACGGTTTTCTTAACGATGCAGTTATTACATCACTTGAAAAAGAAAAACCCGATATAATAGTTATAACAGGTGATTTGATTGACTGTAGAAAAACCGACATAAACAAGGGTGTCAGCTTTGCAACCGCTCTTGTTGACATTGCCCCGGTGTATTACGTTACAGGTAACCACGAATGTAACCTCAGCATTGAAAATCAATCTGCTTTTGATGGAATGATTGAGGATTTAAAATCTTTAGGTGTTGAAGTGTTAAGAGGTGACTCCTCGGAAATCACTTTACCTAATAAAGAGAAAATTAATATTTTTGGTATTGATGACCCCTATTTCCATTGTGGTTCTGCAAGCGAGGTTAAGATTACAACCGACTCCTTGTGTTCAGCTCTTGAAATAAATATTGATGAATTTAATATTCTTCTTGCCCATCACCCCGAGCAGATTGAAATTTATTCAAAATATCAATTCGATTTGGTTTATTCAGGTCATGCCCACGGCGGTCAGGGAAGATTATTCGGCATAGGTCTTATAGCACCCGACCAAGGCTTATTCCCGAAATATACAAGTGGTCTTTATGAAGAAAACGAAACAACCCTTGTAGTCAGCAGGGGAATAGGCAACAGTATTGCTCCTGTAAGAATATTCGACCGACCCAATTTAATTTATACAATAATAAAATAAAGTAAAGTAAAGTATAACAAACCCGTTCAACATTTATCTGCTGAACGGGTTTTAACATTATTTATGCATCGAATATACAGGAAACAAGATAGCAATCATCAGCTTCTTCAACTAAGGCTGCGCTATCGTTAATTGTTGCATATTTAAGATTCCATTCGCCATCATTCGATGGGATAACTTCCACAGTAACTTTATAAGAATGACCTGAAATAAACTCATCATTTTTATCTAAGTTTGTATCATCAGTCAAATCATACCAAGTAACACCGTTATAAATATAACCGAATTCTTCATCATAGATTTCATATTTGGAATCATCAAGTGTTGCTTTATAAGATGGTAACTGACCTGCAACGGGTTCTGTTAAACCTGTGATTGTAATAGCATCACCTTCTTCAATAGTAAAGGTGTATGAAATAAGATAGCAATCATCAGCTTCTTCAACTTTTGCAGTTTTTCCGTTAATTGTTGCGTATTTCAGATTCCATTCGCCATTATTTGATGGGATAACTTCCACAGTAACTTTATAAGAATGACCTGGAGTAAACTTATCATCTTTACCTAAGTTAGTATCATCAGTCAAATCATACCAAGTAACACCGTTATAAATATAACCGAAATCTTCATCATAGATTTCATATTTGGAATCATCAAGTGTTGCTTTATAAGAAGGTAATCCGTTAGCAACAGGAGAGGCGACACCTGTAATTTCGATAGAATCATATTGAGCTGAAATGTCATCCTCAATTAATCTTGCAACCAAAGCGCAGTCAATAACATCAATATATCCATCTGCGTCATAGTCGCAAAGAGCAAGCATATAAGCATCGTCTATACTTGTATCATCAGGTGAAGTGTCACCGTTTAAGGCAGCATTAACTATCTGCTGATAATCAAGAATATCCAATTCGCCGTCCATATTAACATCGCCTGTTTCATAGAGGTCAATATTTAATTCGGTTGTTGAATCTTCAATTGTTATGTTATAAGTTCTGACAGTGTGACCGTCCTTGGTAACTTTTAATGTATAAGCTCCACTGTCAATGTCCTTAATTAAGAAAGTAGCAGTAGTGCCGTAAATTGTTAATGTTTTGATAGGTTCATCAGAGCTTCCGTCGAAAAGCTCAATAACAATTCCGGTATATTCATCGCCAAAGCTATGTACAACACCATCTATTGACGGTCCCATTTCCCCAACAAAACCGCAGATTTCACAAATCATATAGTCGTTAAAATAGTGTGTATTCCCTGAAGTTTTGTGTTCGTCCGCATCACAGAATCTGCAATCCTTCCAATGATAATCCTCGTCATAGCTCCATTCAACAACGGGTACCGCTGTGTGATATTCAAAATTATCTCCATGCTCGGTTCTGAGATGCTCTTCTAAATCTGGGTCACTGATACATCTTCCGCAATAGCAACCGAGACTGTTCATTGCCATATTACAGCAGCTTGAGCAACGGTATTCATCGAAAGCGTAACACATATCACAGTCGTCACTTAAGCAGAAGCATTGTCCACAATCAAAGCAGAAATGATGCTCATATTCAGGGTCTTCAACGCACATACCGTCTACACATTCACTCTTTGATGAACAACATTCCTCGCATAAACCACAGGTATCGCAAATTACGGAACAATTATCACAATGTGCGTCACATTCTTCGCATATTACTGCGCAATCAGAACACTTACCGCATCCGAAACAAAGGTCATAGCAAGTGCCACAGTGGTTGCAATCGTCACACCAGAGACCGGATGCACAGTTCTGACAAATTCCACAATCCTCGCAGAAAGCGCCAGTTACACATAATTCGCATTGTTCACGGCAGAGGGGACAGAGCTGAACACAGTTTTCGCATCCTTCACCACATCCCTGACAAACTATTGTACAGTCAGAGCAAAGCATACAGCTTTCGCAGAAACCGTTACCCTCTTCAGCGCAGTCAAAGCATTTTCCACAATCTACACAGCTAATATCGGAGTAGCAAGACGAACAGTTGCCACCGCAATCAGGACAGATTTCAGTACATTCTTCACAAGCTTCGCCACAGGTATCACAGAGTGTTACACAACCGCCGCAAGCACCGCAGTTTTCGCAAAAGCCTACATTATCTTTTGCACAGGTGTAACAAAGGTCACAGTATGTACATAAACCACCGTTTGCTTCAGCACAATCCTTACAGATACCGCAGTCGGGACAGAAATATGAGCAGTTTTCACAGCTTTCACCACATTCCTCGCAAATTTCAGTACATTCAATGCAACCTTCTCCGCAGGAACATAATTGTACACACTCACCACAGTTATTACAGTTACTGCACCAACCATTACTACCGGCACAGTCCACACAAATTCTACAATGTGAGCAAAGGGCACCTGTACAGTTTTCGCATTGTTCGGCACATTCAGGGCAGACATCGGTACAGTCCGAACAACCGCTACCACAGTAACAAATGGTTTCTACACAGTTACCGCAGTTATCGCAGTTGTCGCACCAACCGTTACCTTCACCACAATCCTTACAGGTATCACAACCTCCGCAGAAGTTATCATAACAATTATCGCAATGCTCACCACATTCGGAGCAAACTATAGCACAAGCACTACAACCATTGCCACAAGGACAAACATAATCTGTACATTGGTAGCAGGTTTCACAGTTACTGCAGAATAAATCTTCCCCGCCGATGCAGTCAACGCATTTGTTACATCCGCCACAGATATCAGTATCAGCGCAGTTTGTACATTTCTCGTTACAGTCAGGACATATTGTTGCACAATCAGAGCAACCGTTACCACAATAACAGATAGCTTCAACACATTCACCGCAGTTATTGCATTCGTTACACCATCCGCTTGATTCGCCGCAATCCTTGCAGGTATTACAACCACCGCAGAAATCCTCATAACAGTTATCACAGTGCTCGTTACAAGCAGGGCAGACAATTGCACATTCAGAGCAACCATCACCATTGTAGCAAATATTTTCTACACAATTTCCGCAAACATCACAGTTATCGCACCAACCTGCATCGCCAACACAATCTATACATTTACCACAGTAAGCGCAAAGGTCACCGGTGCAATTAGCACATTGTTCAGCACATTCAGGACAGATATCAGTACATTCGGAGCAACCATTGCCACAAGAACAGATATAATCTGTACAGTTAATACAGGTTTCACAGCTGGTGCAGAAATTACCTTCACCACCAACGCAGTCAGCGCATACGCTACAGCTTCCGCAAATGCTTTCAGGCTCACAATTAACACATTTCTCGTTACACTCAGGACATACGCTTGTGCACTCGTTACATCCCTCGCCACAAATACATATTATTGCACAATCGCCACACAAGTTGCAGTTAGCACACCATCCATTATCACCAACACAGCCAATGCAATAACCACAGCTTGCGCAGATGTCACCTGTACAGCTTTCGCATTGCTCAGCACAGCCTGGACAGATGGCTGTGCAATTATCGCAACCGCCACCGCAATCACAAATTATTGCGCATGCACCACAGGTGCCACAATTTCCACACCATATGCCATTTGCTTCTGCACAATTTTCACAATATTCACCACAGCTACCACACAATGGAACTGATTCACAGTTAGTGCAGACCTCTCCGCAGCCATCGCAGAGAGTTGCACATTCTGAACAGCCCTCGCCGCAGATACAAATTTCCGCACATGCTCCACATGTGTAACAATTGTTGCAGAAATCATCGTCGCCGACGCAATCGGGACATTTATCACATTTTTCACATATCCAATCTGTACATTCGTAACATTTAGCTCCGCAGGTGCCACAAACATACTCACAATTCTCGCAAGAGCCCTCACAGCCCTCGCAGACTAAAGCACAACAAGAACCAATGCAACAGTTTTCGCAGAAAGCAGAAGCACAATCGGCACAAATTTTGCCACAATCCTGACAGATTTTTTCAGGCGCACATTCAGAGCATAGATTTCCGCAGTCCTCGCAGATGTTGTCGGTTTTTGCGCCACAGCCACCGCATTTATCGTCACATTCACAGCATTCATTATCTATACAAAGTCCGCAGTCTTCACAGAAATATGCACAGTTTTCGCAGGAATTGCCACAGCCTTCGCAAATATAAGTGCAACAGCCACCCAGCTTGCAGGTGTCACACCAGCCGAGAACAGATTCTATACAATTGCTGCACATAACACCGCAATCTGCGCAAAGCTCATCCGGAGCACATTCTGAGCATACTTCCCAACAGCCCTCGCAGAGCTCGTTTGATTTTTCTCCGCAGTTCTCGCATTTGTTGTCACAATCGCAACACGTTTCAAGACATTTGCCGCATTCATCGCATAAATCATCCTCATTATTCATACAGTCACCGCAATCAGCACAATGCCAGGCTTCGTAGCAATCGGTTCGGTCGCTATCTTCACCGCAATGCTCGCCTCCTGAGCATATCCATGAATCACCGATGAAGCCCCCGCAATGCTCACAATTAGCTTCTTCTTCCCATGCATTTGCAGTTATCATAAAAGCTGAATCACCACTATGCTCATCGTGACTATGGTCATCGTGACTATGGTCATTGATTGAGAAGATAGGAGATAGATTGTATCCAAAAATAATCATAATGGATAAGACAATGCTTGCAACCTTTTTAAAGCCTTTCATATACTTGCTCATAAAACACACTCCTTTTGAGAACAGTTAATAACATAGTCAATTAATAAGTAATTTTTCATTAAACAAGAAATTTAGTTCGTTGACACTTATTAAGCATTATGTTATAATTTTGGTGTAGGGCGGCCTGCGTGTTCATTGGCACTCCCACGCAGAGCATCACAGGACTGACAATCCTTTGTAACAAAGATACCCTTGTAAGTTTTAGCAACTTTAATGCAGGTTTTATATCTTTCTTATTATCCCACAAAATTATTATAATTTATATTAACAGTAAAATCCCCACACTTACCGTAATAAAAAGTGTGGGAAATTAGTGTTTTCTTTAAAATTAGTGTGGGAAAAAGTGTGGGAAGCACCATTTTGGTGTCAGATTGGAGTGCGTTATGAAAAAGTCAATTTTCGGTTTGATTTCTTTATTTTTAATAGTATTAAGTTTCAGCGGTTGTGTTAATACCGGTGAGAAAACAGCAAGTCTTATAGGAGTTTATATTGCAACCGCTACAATTTCGTTTGTGTTATTGCTTGGTTATTTCCTCGTAATAAAAAAGAGAGAACTATGGTTTGTTGTATTGTTTTCCTGCGTATTTATAGTTAATGTAGGTTATTTGTGTCTGTCGGTTTCTGATACTCTCCAGACTGCACTAATGGCAAACAGAGTCTCATATTTGGGCTCAGTATTCTTGCCGATTGCAATGCTTATGATTATTGCTAAAGCAACTAAACTGAAATATAATAAAGCATTACCGTATTTGCTTTTGGTTGTCGGTGTTCTTATATTTTTGATTGCTGCCAGTCCCGGTATTCTTGATTTATATTATAAAGAAGTTTCTCTTGGTGTTGTTAACGGAGTTTCTGTTCTTAATAAAGTTTATGGGCCTTGGCATTTAAGCTATTATATCTATCTCTTTACATATTTTGCTTCAATGGTCGGTATTATTATTTATACCCCTGTTAAGAAAAAGGTTTCTTCAAGTGCTCAGGCTATAATAATTGCTTTTGCTGTTCTTGTTAATATCGGTGTTTGGCTTCTTGAACAATTTGTTGATTTTGGCTTTGAAATGCTTTCAATTTCATATATAATCAGCGAATTATTCCTTTTGGGAGTGAACTTTCTCATTCAGGATGAAGCTAAGAAAAATGAAATTCCAAGCGTAACTGATAATATTATTTCAAGGTCTGTTGCAGAGGTTGCTTTTGTTCAGGAAGAACAAAATATTATTAATGAAGAAGATTCAGAGAGAATTGAACTTTTTGAAAAGGGGATTTCTACATTAACTGCTACCGAGAAAATGATATTTGATTTATATGTTGAAGGTGACGGAACAAAGGATGTTCTTTCTAAAATGAATATAAAAGAAAACACCCTTAAATACCATAATAAAAATATATATGGAAAATTGGGTGTATCTTCAAGAAAACAGCTTTTAGAAATAGCAAATAAAATATCAGTTAATAAATAAGATAAAAAAAACTCACTCAACCGTTTGGTTGAGTGAGTAATTTTTTACGCTTTTAACGCTCTTTCAAGCCAGATTGAAGCGATTTCAATTGCAGCATACATTCCGTTTTTGTCGGAACTTTTTTCGATAGCTGCGAGGGGATTTGCTTCCCTTGTATTAACGAGCTGAACCTTTACCTTGTCTGCAATCTTAACGCCGTGAACCTCGTGGGATTCAACAACTGAAAGCAAAGTAACGTAGGGGTCGTTAATATCACCGTAGTAAATTGTGTTACCTTTGCGAACAAGGGGTTTGCCCTTGTAGGTAAGGAAACTTGCCTGAGTATCAGCCAAAATATAACACTCCTTATTTAAGATATGCTTTAAGTAACGCCTGCAAAAGCTCGTCTCTGTCGATTTTTCTGATAAGACTTCTGGCGTTGTTGTGTGTTGTGATGTAGGTGGGGTCCTCAGACAGAATATAACCTACAAGCTGGCTTGTGGGGTTGTAGCCCTTTTCCTTCAATGCATTGTAAACCTGAAGAAGAATTTCACGCATTTCGTTTTCGTGCTGGTCGTTTATACTGAAAGAGATTGTTTTACCTGTCATATCTACACCTCCTATAATCTATGGAATACATTATAAACCATAATATTCAAAATTACAACATCAAATTATTAAGAAAAAACAAACATTCGATTAATTTTATTATAATTTCAATTCGATGCCGATGTTTTTAAGGTTAGCGAGAATTTCGTCAATCCAGCTTTGAACCTGTTCCATTTCAAGTGTTTTTTCTTTTGATGAAAAAATGAAACGTACTGTGATGCTCTTTACTCCATCTTTTTCGTAGGTGTCAATTACCTTGACGCTGTTGAGTTCTTCAAGCTCCAAAGCGTTCCAGCACTTTGACATATCCGCAAATGTCACACCGTCCTTGAGCAAAAGAGAGAGGTCATAGTATGTTGACTGTTTGCTTGAAGGCTCCAAAAAGCTGATGTTTGAGCCCTTGATTGTAATGAAATCATCAACGTCAATTTCAATGCAAACAGCGGAGCCGTTTTTGTCGAGCTTCTGTGCATTAGCGGGATGGAGTGAGTTAAGTGTGCCCACAACAATACCGTCGCAAGAAATCTGAGCAGTGTTTTTGGGGTGCTGCCAGGCGTGGACAGCGGGAACCTTTGAAAACTCGGGTTCTTTGTGTTTGATTTGTGAAAAGATCTTTTTGACAAGGTTAACCGCTCTGAAATAAACATCTTTTTCTGTTGATGTTTTGTCGAAAAGAACAATACCAAGGCGGCGGCGCTCATTTGCTGTTCCGTCATCTTTGACGCCTGCGGCAACTCTGCCGATTTCAAAAATACCGAAATTGTCGCTAAAATCCTTGTTGTCTGAAACAGCACACAGAAGAGTGGGAATCATAGAGTTTCTGATGGTGCCGTTGTCGGAGCTTTCGATGTTAAGAACCTTAACGTTATCTTCAACCTCAATTCCCAATTTCTTGAATCTTCTCACATCACACCAGATATATGAGTGAACCTCGTGAAGGTTGTAGTGCTTAACAAGAATATCCTTTATTTCGTTGCTCTGTGAACGAACGGCAGAGCTTTTAACAGGTTTAAGGGGGCTCTTTGTTGTGATTATGCTGAAGTTGTCATAACCGTAAATTCGGGTGATTTCTTCAATAATATCCGCTTTGATTGTAACGTCCTTTGTTGCACGGAATGAGGGAACCTTAACCTTGAATTCATCGTTTTCTTTTTCAACTCCAAAGCCGAGTGCCGTCAGTGTTTTGAGAATTCTTTCTTCTGAAATATCAATACCTGTATATTTGTCAACGTATGCTTTGTTAAAGCTGATGTTGATTTCGGGATATTTTCTTACATATTCGTCTGTGAGAAGTGAAGCAACACTTGCACCCTCATCAATGCTCTGAAGAAGGTATGCAAAACGTTTGGCTGCCGTAACTGTCATTTCGGGGTCGAGCATTTTTTCATATCGTGCAGAAGCATCTGTACGAAGACCGAGTCTTGAGCTCGATTTTCTGACGCTTACGCCGTCAAAGTTTGCACATTCAAGAACAACGGCATTTGTGTCACCCACAATTTCAGAATCAAGACCACCCATTATACCTGCAATAGCAACGGGTGTTGAGCCATTGTTGATAAGAAGTGTATCGGTTGTGATATCTCGTTCAACGTTGTCAAGTGTTGTGAATTTGCAATCTGCTTTTGGTGTGTCAACAACGATTTCATCAATTTTGTTTGCATCGAAAGCGTGCGTCGGCTGACCCATTTCAAGCATAATGTAGTTTGTGAGGTCAGCAAGAAGGTTGATTCCTCTCATACCGCAATAGTAAAGACGAATCTGCAAAGCCATAGGACTTGTGTTCTTGGTTATGTTATCCATTTTCACGCATGAATAGCGATAAACAAGGTCATCTCTGCCAACAGTTACTTTAATCTTCTCGTCACCGTTGTATGCAAGGTCAGAAAGGGGAAGGGGCTTGAGCTCTCTGTCTGTGAGAGCTGCAAATTCTCTTGCAATGCCGTAGTGACCCCAGAGGTCGGGACGGTTTGTAAGGGATTTGTTATCAACCTCGAAAATGATATCGTCGATGGGGTAAATATCCTTGAGGTTGGTGCCGTTGGGGGCATCAACGTCAATTTCCATAAGACCTGCTTTGTCGTCAGAAAGACCGAGCTCAAATGCCGAACAACACATACCCTCGGATTCAAAGCCTGCTACGGTTGCTTTTGTGATTTCACCTGCGGGTACTCTGCCGCCTGCTTTAACAAAAGCAATTTTCATATTTTCGCGAACGTTGGGTGCACCACATACAACGTCATATATTCTGTCGCCGCCGTCAACCTTGAGAAGGTGCAGTTTTTTTGAATTGGGGTGATTTTCTATTGAAAGAATTTCACCAACAACAACGTCACGTAAATCTTCACCCTTTACGATTATATCTTCAACCTCAGCGGTTGCAAGTGTGAAGCTGTTTATAAGCTTTTTTATGTCAAGACCCTCAAGGTCAACATATTCTTTTATCCAATTAATTGAAACAAACATTTATTTGACCTCCTTTTCGGGTTCAACAAAGGTTGAGTTTTCAAACTGTGAAAGAGCTTTAAGGTTACAAGAGTTGAACACACGGATATCTTTAATACCGTATCTCATCATTGCAAGTCTTGTAAGACCGAGACCGAAAGCAAAGCCTGTGTATTTTTCGGGGTCAAGCCCCGCCGCTGTGAGAACGTTGGGGTGAATCATACCGCAGGGGCAAAGCTCAAGCCAACCTGAATCTTTGCAGGAGGGGCAACCCTCACCGCCACAGATTAAGCATTGAATATCAAGCTCAAAGCCGGGCTCAACAAAGGGGAAGAAGCCGGGGCGGAGTCTGACTGTGATATCCTGCTGGAAAACCTCTGAAAGCATTGTTTTCATAAAGTAGATAAGGTTAGAGATTGAAATATCTTTATCAACCATAACGCCTTCCATCTGGAAGAAGGTGTTTTCGTGGCAAGCATCGATTTTTTCATTTCTGAAGCATCTGCCGGGGAAAATAACTCTGATAGGTCTGTCTGCCTCAAGCTCTTTTGTGTATTTGATGAGAATAGCATTCTGTGCAGCAGATGTATGTGTTTTTAATAACTGGTTTGTGCTGAGGTAATATGTGTCCTGCATATCACGTGCGGGGTGATGCTTAGGAATGTTGAGTGCTTCAAAGCAATGGTAATCATCAACAATTTCATCATAATCCTCAATAGCAAAGCCCATGCCCTCAAAAATTTCTTCAACCTCACGCTGAATAAGGGTGATGGGGTGGTATGAACCCGTTTCATCCTCTGTGGGGAAGGTCACGTCGTAATCTTCAGCGGCGTTGATTAGTCTTTCTTCTTCAAGTTTAACAAGCTCCGTCTTTTTCTGAGCGATTGTTTCTTCAATAAACTGTTTGACCTCGTTGATTATCTGACCGGCTTCTTTTTTCTGTTCGTTGGGGACGTTTCTGAGTTCACCCATAAGTGAAGAAATCGGACCTTTTTTGCCAAGGAACTCGATTCTTAACTGTTCAAGCTCAGCCGGCACGGTTGTTGCCTGAACTTTTTCCTCGAATTGCTGTTTTAACTGTTGTGCTTTTTCGAGCATTTCTTTCATCCTTTCAAAATATATTCACAAATTTATAACGTTTGGGGAGGGTAGTTAAAAATAAAAAAAGCCCCCATCCCAAAAGGGACGAAGACATAACTCCGCGGTACCACCCTAATTTTTGCTCAAGAGCAAACACTCTTCTGTAATGTAACGGTTACACCCGTCGCCGCCTACTTAGTTTCAACAGCGATGCTCACAAGTGAACTTCAAGGAGCTTGACTGCGTGTGCTTCCAGCCTTGGCACACTTCTCTGAAGCAGTCGTAGAAACCTCTACTCTCTTGCTCAACGCATTTATGCTACAATATTTTAACATAAAATTAAATAAAATCAATAGTTAATTTGCTTTTTCGTCCGATTTTGTCATGAAATACTAAATATTATTATATGAATTTGTATTATTTATCATTGAATAAGTCTTTATGTTGTGTTATCTTAGCATTAGGAGGGATTTATATGAAAAAAATTATGTCTTTATTTCTTGTTCTTTTGCTGTTCAGTTCCGCCATTTTATGTGTACCTGTAAATGCGGCTGCTGAAAATGATGGTACTTTTTATTACGAATTGTCACTTGATAAAAGCTATTATATTATTGTTGACGCAATTCCGGGAATAAAGGGTACTGTGAAAATTCCAAAAGAATTTGGCGGTTTGCCTGTTAAAGAAATAGGTTACAGAGCTTTTTGGGATTGCACTAAGATTACTTCTGTAAAAATCTATTCCAATATTAAAAAAATTGGTGAATATGCTTTTGGTGCGTGCTCAAAACTTTCCAAAATATCTATATCAGATTACGTGGAGTATATTCATTCAACGGCATTTAATAATACTGCATATTATAAAGACAAAGCTAATTGGGTTAGTGATGTCTTATATGTCAGTAAGCATTTTCTTAAGGCTGATACTTGCATCTCCGGTAATTACCAAATTAAAGAGGATACAAAGAGTATTGCAGAAGGGGCGTTCAGAGGCTGCAAGTCCTTGAAGGCAGTGGTTTTACCAAATTCAATCAAAGATATTCATGCTTTTACATTCTATGGTTGTAGTAAACTTAGTCATATCTACATTCCCGAAGGTGTTGAATCAATAGGCGAAGAGGCGTTTGTTGGTTGTAAATTGACAGGTATTCACTTGCCTTCTACGTTAAAGCGAATTGGCTCGTGTGCAATGTCAGTTGTTCCCGCTATGTATATTCCGGCAAATACCTGTGAGTTTGGTGTACAGGCATTAAGTGGTAAAATCTATGGTGAAGTCGGCTCTGCTGCTCAAAGTTTTGCCGAAGAAGATGGATTATCTTTTACTCCTATTACTGAGCATACTCATTCGATTGAAACTGTTAAACACTCTGTAGCATCTGTTAATACATGTGGCATTACTTATGATAGGTGTACTGTTTGCGGTGATATTTTTAGCTATAAAGTAACTGCACAGAAAAAGCCATCTAAGGTTACAATGAAAAAGATCGAAAACACACAAAACGGTATTTCACTTACTTGGAAAGCGGTATCTGGTGCTGATGCATACCGTGTTTATCGAATGGCTAGCGGTGAAGACGAGTGGACTGTTATTGGTGTTGCGGATAATGTATTTTATTATGATGTTTCAGTTAAGAATAATGTTAAATATAAATATACTGTTCGTGCTATAAACGAAGCCGGTGTTGGTGCTTCAAATGGGGAACGTTTAACAATTAAATTTGTTTCAATGCCTAAAATAAAAAATGTTGCTAATACAGCTAGTGGCATTAAGATATCTTGGCAAAAAGTTGGTTATGCTGATCGATACTATATATATAGATTTAGCGAAACCGTTGGCAAATGGGAAAAAATTAAACGAATTGATGGTAATAAAACGTTTAGTTATGTTGACAAGAATGTTAAATCCGGTACAAAATATTATTATAAAATTAAAGCGTACAATGACTCGTATCTGTCGGGTGATGTCGGTGGAGGCGCCCCCGGCATTGTTAGATTAAGTAACCCCAAGCTTTCTTCCGTAACTTCAACTAAAAGCGGTGTGAAATTGACTTGGAAAAAAGTTACAGGTGCTGATGCGTACATCGTTTATCGAAAAACGGGTTCCGGTGAGTGGGTTAAACTAAAGACTATTGAGGGTGGTTCTAAAGTTTCTTATACTGATAAAACTGCCAAGAAAGGTAAAACATACACATATACTGTAGTAGCTAGTAAATATGATACGTATAAGAGCTCGTATGATAAAACTGGTTTAAAAATTAAAGATAAATATTGATAAAAAAAGAACGGCATTAGGGAGTGTAAATTGGGGATTTAATAGCCTTAAATCATTAACTTTGGCGCTTAGCGTCGTTAAAATGGGAGGGAACCCGTCAGGGTGCCCTCCCATTTGTGCCTTGCTTTGCATCCAAATTTAAAAGATTTAAGGTGCAAGGCAGTTTAAATTTAAATAGTTTTCGTTCAGACGAAATGATAAACACACCGTCAGGCTGGCGCCTACGGTGTGTTTTCATAAAGTATTAACGGAAAATATTAAATTTAAACCTAATAAATCCCTTATTTACGCTCCCTTTTCAAATGCCGTTCTTTTTTTCAGCCCTTAACTGTGCCGCCCTTCATTTTAATGAGCTCACGGTAGCTGATAAGCTCAACGCCATGGTCTTTAAGATACTGGTGAACGTAAGGGTCTTTCATAAGCTGATATTCCCAAACTCTGTCAAGCCATCTGCCGGTGATACCCTTGAGTTCATCACTTTCAACAGAAGGGTGAACAAAGGTTTCTGTTACACCGCCCTCGGGGATATCTGTCCAGATTTTAAGAATTGTGTCACGATAAACCTCGTAGCTGACACGCATATCGTCATTCCAATCCGGGAAAAGAAGATAATCGGGAATAACAACATTATATTTTTTACCCCAGAGCTTTGAAAGGATTGTAACAGCGGCATAAAGGGGATAAGGTGTGCCGTTGGGGCAGATTCTTTTGTCTGCTTTTGTGTAAAGACGGTATGCATAACCATAGCTGCCGCATATTTTAAGGGCAAGCTTTGAAAGACCTAATCTGCCGGTATAGTGACCGTAGAGTGAGCCCATGTGGTTGTCAATATGAGAAGGCTTCATACCCATTTTGTGAGCGAGGTCAATTTGTGCACGAACTTCCTTTTCAATGTCTTCGTATGAAGCGTTTTTTTCAACCTGGTCACTTTCGTGCCACATAAATCCCTCTTCGTCAAGAAGAGTTTTACCGTCTGTTAAAGGCTTCCAACGGTATTTGCTCCATTCGCTTGTGAGCGTTGTGTGTATGCCGATTGCGTATTCGGGGTGGTCAATAGAGAATTGAACAGCGTGCTCTGCACCGGGGCAGGGCATCATAATTGTTGAGGATTTTAACCAACCACCGAGAAAAAGCTCTTCAACTGCCTCGTTAGCGGCATTACACATTCCGTAGTCATCAGCGTTAACTATAAGATATTTTGCCATATATGTATTTCACTTTCCTTTTTGTGCAAAGCACATATTATAAATATTATAATACTATTTACACAAAAATCAAGGGTTTTAACAGTTATTTTTATCGTATAATCCTAATTATTTTAAAAGGATGTACCAAATTGGTACATCCTCTGTCAGTTGTAGTATTTTTTTAAGCTGTTAATGTCATCTTGTGTAAAAGCTCCGTCAAAAATAAAAAGGTCATCAATGTTATATAATTGCTGATATTCGTTATTGTATGTTCCGAGAGCATCGTTGCCGACTGTGAATGGCATATTGTCAAGCTCAACAAGGTATTGCGGCTCTAACTCAGTTTCGTGGCAAAGCTCAAAATTGTAATATGTCTGGACTTTTCTGTTTTCTTTGTCAACAACAAAAATTGCATGGACCCAGCCTGTTGAGATTTCGGGCGGAAAGGGCGTGACAAAATCAAAATCATCATCGCCGCAACCGATGTTGAGAGCTGTGTTTGAACACCTTAACGCAAGAAGAACGCCGCGTGTGCATCTTTTCCCGCTCCAGTTTTTATTTGCAAAAATTGCCGGCTCATCAATTAAATCACGGTCAATTTTAATCCAGAGAGATGCGGTGAAGCTACCGCTACCGAAATTAAAGCCATCAATTACAAAATGACCGTTTGTGCCGAGCTCAACTCTTGCCCCTCGGACACCCTCAGAATAATATTTAACTGTGCCCACAGTTGAAGTAACCTTGTTTTTGCCCGTTGCATCAGTGGTATTGTTATCAAAAAAGAGTGCAAGCTTGGTTTTTTCTTCCGGGATAAAAGCGCTTAACCCGTCAGGGGCTCTGTAATCCGGTGTAGGTTTAATTTCAGGGTTATAGGGCTTTCCGATTATTCTTTCGTAAGCTTTGTTGTGTTCGGGGAATAATCCCTTGGGAACCTGTGAACAGAAGCCTTTTAAGTCATATTCCGGAATATCAATACCCAATGCGTAAAGCACAATTGCGTATAAATCTACTGTTCGCATATACTCTATTTCAGATTTTTTAATACCTTTACCGCGCGCACCGAAGAAAACATATTTTTCACCGTCAGAGTAACCGCCGTGGCTGTGTTCAAAACCACCGTGGTCTGCTATAACAATAAATAACGTTTCGTCGATAATTCCCGCATCCTCGTATGCCTTAAAAATGCGACCCGTCTGCTCATCTTCGTATCTGATAGTTTCAAGCTGTGCCTGAGTGCCGTAACCGTTTCTGTGACCGGAGCCGTCGGTTTCATCAAAATGAACAAACAAAAAGGTTGGCTTTTCTTTAATTATTTTTAATGTTTCATCTGTCAGCTCTTTGTCGTTGCCGTTTGTGTATTTCGTAACGGGGATATCCTTTTCAATCAGGCCGATGTTTATTGGGTTCCAGTTACAATATGAATAAAGCCTTGCATCGGGGATAGCGTCGTTTATTCTTTTAAATAAAGATGGAAGAAGCTCGCTTTTATGGTCGTTGTGACTTAATTTGCTGTTTGTCAGTCCGTGAACAATGGGCTCAGCACCAAGAAGCATTGCACCCCAGTTTTCGGCACTGATCGTAGGGTCCATAGAAAGACCGTAGCTTGTAGTTGCACCGTTTTCAAATATTCCGTCTATATTCGGGGTGTCGGTCAGAGAATTGAAGTTACCCATACCGTCAATGCCGATAACTACCACGTGCTTATATATAGTTCTTTCTGTCAAAATATCACCTTATTTTTCAAGATATTCAATAATTGCGCTTAACTTGCTTTCGGAATCTTTTATTCCCAAATTATACATTTTTTGAAGAGTTTCTCTGTCTTTTTCTGTTCTTGAAATGTCAACTGTTTCGCTTGGGCGAATTACAACGATTTTTCCGTCGTTTTCAAGCTTTTCAACGTAATCACATTGCTTGTTATAAACTGCATTCCTGTCAGAAAGAGTTTTAACGAATTCGTGGTATTTTTTGTAGAAAAGGCCGGCACCGTGTATTCCGCCGTTTTTGCGGTAATTTGCGGGGCGGGTAAGAACAACAATAATTTTGTCGTAACCCTCGTCAACATACTTTTTCAATGGAATGCTGTCAGCAATGCCGCCATCAAGATACGGTACTCCGTTTACAACAACCGGTTGTGAACAAAACGGTAATGAGCCGGATGCACGCAGATACTCCATACATTCCTCGTTTTCTAAGTCAAAAATGTTTTTATACTCTGCTTTTCCGTTTTGAAGATTTGTAACAACAGCGTGAAATTCTGTTTTATTGTTTCGGTATGTTTCACAATCCATCGGGTCGAGTTTAAAAGGTATATCTTCAAACCAGAACTCCTTGTTCATCAGATTTCCTGTTTTTAACAGCGATTTCCAGCCTGTGTAACTCGGGTTGCCGGTGTATTTTAAATTATATCGAAGAACTCGTCCGATTTGTTTCGATTTGTAGTTTATACCAAATAGTGCACCTGCAGAAACGCCGACAGCGACATCTGTATAAATGTTGTTTTTCATAAGTGTGTCAAGCACACCTGCGGTGTAAAGTCCACGCATACCACCGCCTTCAAGTATTAAAGCTGATTTCATTTATATATCCTCGATTTTTTGATGGTTTTTATTGTAAATTCGTTCACAAAGAACAAAAGTAAAATAAATATCAAAAGTACAAATGGTGTGATTTTAAAGGTAGTGGCAGTTGCAACATAACCAAATGTAAGCTGAACAGCAAAACCGATAGTGTATGCTCCTCCCATATGGAAGCCTGTTAGGTCAGCAGAATACTTCGAACCGAATCTGTACGGAACACTGTGAAGAATACTTGGGAAAATCGGGCCAAATCCAATGCCGATTAAAAGCAAGCCCAAAACAGAAATATTACCAATAGGCAGAGCGAGAAGACTCATTCCGGCAAAAGCGGTAACGATACCGCCTCTGATGAGTGTGTTATCACTCGCCTTTATGGAAATAAAGCCCGAAATCAGTCTGCCGAGCATAATACCGCCGTAATAAAGCGAAACCCATCGAGCAGCAATATCGGGAGAGTAGCCATAGCTGTTAACGAGTAAGCTTGCGCCCCAGGTTCCAATAAGAAACTCCATGCTACAGTAAAGCCCTTGGGAGAGTATGCTTGTTAAAGCGCCTTTTATCTTCAAAATGTCTATTATGCCGTGTTTTTCACTTTGTTCCTCCGGAGCTTCTGCAACATCTTGTTTTTCAAATTTTTTCCATTTTTTTAATGAAAGAGCAACAAGTATTGCAATGGAAAATTGTATTATAGCAAGTATTCTGTATCCGTTTCGCCAGCTTCCGTTTTCTCCGTTAAGAAAGATTGACATTATTAACGGGCTGATGGTAACACCTAAACCCCAAAAGCAATGAAGCCAACTCATATGTCGAGCCTCATAATGCAGAGAAATATAGTTGTTCAACCCTGTATCGATTGCTCCGGCACCGTAACCCATTATTACTGCACATATCATCATAACAAAAATGTTTGGTGAAAAGCTTATACCGATAAGACCGATTGCAGTGAGCAAAATCGAAAAGAAAGTGACGTTTGCCGTGCCGAATTTTCTCAGGAGCCTGCCTGCAATGAAGCTTACTCCGCCCGAACAAACGCCGATAATAATACTGTAAACAGAAGCAAAGCTTTCGGGTATTCCGAACTCAACGTGTAAAACAGGCCAGCTGACACCAAAAACAGAATCAGGAAGACCGAGGGAAATAAAAACTATGTAAATTACAATTAGAATACTTAACATAAATCCTCTTTTAATAATCTTGCGGGTATTCTAACCCGATTATTTTGCGTATTTCGTCCATTTGCTTTGTTATAAATAAAGTTTGTTCAAAAGTGTTAATCGGGCTTTCCTTTAAAGCTTTTTCAACACATTCGCAAACGTGAATAATTTGTTCTTCAAAACCGTTTCCCATATATTTGGTTTGTATGATTTCTTTTGTTCCGTCGAGAAGATTGATTTCTATTTCCTGTGGCGCATAGAAACGGTTAACGTGAATGTAACCCTTAGTTCCGTAGATGTAGCCTTCATTTGGCTTTCTCAAAAGCACAGCAGAAGAAATATCAGCAATTGCACCGCTTTTGTATTTTATAACTGCACAGGTGTGTGTATCAATACCATTCACAACATCAGCTTTAGCGTCAAAGCTGTCAATATCTTTACCGAGGTACCAGCTTGCAAAATTCAGACCATATACGCCAACGTCGAGGAGGGAGCCGCCACCGTTTTCGTTTTTTAAAACGTGGTGATCCATTTCGTCCTCATCCATTGTGTAGCAGAATTTACCCTCAACGCCTTTGATTTCTCCCAATAAACCGTTTTCAATAAGTTCTAAAATTTTAATAGTTCCGGGAACGAGTCTTGCCCACATTGCCTCCATAAGAAAAACATTATTTTCTTTTGCAGAAGCAATCATTTCTTCAACTTCTTTTGTGTTAACCGCAAGAGGCTTTTCGCAGATTACGTTCTTTTTATTTTTCATCATAAGTATTGAACATTCTGCATGGCCGGAATGTGGTACGGCAATGTATGCAACGTCGATTACATCAGATGTCGCCATTTCCTCATAGCTACCGAATCTGTGTTGAATGTTGAACTCATCACCGAATTTTTCAGCGTTCAATTGAGTTCTTGATGCCACTGCAGTGAGCTCAGCCTGCGGAACATTTTTGATAGCCTCTGCGAAGCGATGGGCAATATTTCCTGTGCCAACAATACCAAATCTAATCATCGTTTATACCTCATAATTTTTTTACAGTATATCATATAAAACTAACTTGTACAATAATAATATTTCCGTTATAATAGATTAAAAAGACGGAGAGTGTTTTATGAGTATAATTAAAATTATGTTTGTCTGCCACGGTAATATTTGCAGAAGCCCTATGGCGGAGTTTATATTCAAAGATTTAATTAATAAAAAAGGTGTTTCAAAAAAATACTATATTTCGTCGTCTGCAACCAGTACTGAAGAAATATGGAATGGCGTTGGTAGTCCGGTGTACCCGCCTGCAAGGAATGAACTTTTAAAGCACGGCTTGTCTTGTGAAGGCAAACGAGCTGTTCAACTCAAAAAGAGTGATTATGATGATTATGATTACCTGGTTGCTATGGATGAAAATAATTTAAGAAATATATTCAGAATAGTTGGTTTTGATAGTGACAAAAAGGTAAGCAAATTAATGAACTACACTTCTCGTGGCGGTGATGTCGCCGACCCTTGGTACAGTGGCGATTTTGAAAAGTGCTATCGAGATATTTACGATGGTTGCATTAGTTTATTGGAAAGATTAGAGGGGGATTTATAATGGAAATGGTGTTAGTTACCGCCTTAGGTGTGGGCGGGGCAACGGTTATTGGCTCAATAATCGGTTTTATGTTCAAAAAAATATCACACCGATTCAGCGATATTGTTTTGTCATTTGCTGCCGGTGTTATGCTCGCGGCTGCAGTTCTGGGCCTTATTATACCCTCGGTCGAATATGGCGGAAAATACGGCTTAATAATAACGGTTGTGGGTATATTTGTTGGTGCCGCTTGCCTTAGCCTGATTGATAAGATTGTACCGCATCTTCATAAAATTGCAGGTCAGGATATTGAAAACCACAAAAATAATGCAAATTTAAGCAAAGTTCTTCTTTTTGTAACAGCTATTGCCATTCATAATCTTCCTGAAGGCATCGCGGCCGGTGTGGGTTTTGGCTCTGGGAATGCAAACGAAGCGTTGTTGATAGCTGGTGGTATTGCATTACAGAATATTCCCGAAGGTATGGTTATTATTGGCCCCATGCTTTCTGCCGGAATAAAGCCACGTCGAACCTTTTTATGCGCTGCGGCAACCGGTCTTGTGGAAGTAGTCGGCACACTTATCGGCTATTTTGCCGTAAGTGTCGCTACGGCGATTTTGCCTTTTGCGCTTGCCTTTGCAGGTGGTACTATGCTTTACGTTATAAGTGATGAAATGATACCAGAAACGCACTCTCATGGTTCTGAAAAAGGGGCAACCTATTCTTTGCTTTTCGGCTTTTGTCTTATGCTCGTTTTTGACGTTTTGCTGGGGTAATTTATGAAATATAACAATATACAAAAAGCAGCCTTTGTTAAACGGCCAAACAGATTTATTGCTGAAGTCAGCATTGGCGGAAAAACTGAGATTGTTCACGTTAAAAACACAGGTAGATGCAAAGAGTTACTTGTTGAAAATGCAACTGTTTATCTTGAAAAAAGTAGTAACCCATTAAGAAAAACAAAATATGACCTTGTAGCAGTTGAAAAGGTGACTAACAGGGGATTGATTTTGATTAATATGGATTCTCAAGTGCCAAATCAGATTGCTTTTGAGTGGTTATCTAAAAGTGGATTGTTCATCGAAAATGCAAAAATTAAACGAGAGGTCACTTTCGGCAATTCCCGATTTGATTTGTATGTTGAAGACGGTGAGCGTAAAGCTTTTATTGAGGTTAAAGGTGTCACGCTTGAAAATGACGGCATAGCTACGTTTCCCGATGCTCCTACAGAGAGGGGAGTAAAGCATTTAAACGAACTTATTAGTTGCCTTGAAGAGGGCTATGAAGCATACATTTTGTTTGTTGTGCAAATGAAAGGTGTTAAATTATTTAAACCCAATGACATTACCCATAGGGCATTCGGTGATGCTTTAAGAGATGCAGCCAAACACGGCGTAAATGTGGTAGCGTATGATTGCATTGTGACTGAGGAATCAATAGAAATTAACAACCCTGTTAATATTGAATTTTAAAAGCCTTGGGGGATTTTCCTCCAAGGCTTTTTATCAGTTCCAATAATCTGTTTTATGTGGTAAATCAATGTTTTTAGCTTTAAAGGTTGGTGTTTTTCCGTCATTTCTTTGTGATTCATAATCTTTTAAAGCTCTGAAAGCATATTTGCCGAGTATGAGTATAACCGGCATATTGATTATTGTCATACCGCCCATTGTAATGTCGGCAATGTTCCAAAGTAAATCTGCACTGAGCCCTGCTCCGATAAAAATAACAATTGCTGCTATTACGTGATAAATATTTTGGATTTTTTTACTCGGAACCTTTCCAAGGAAAAATACAGCACATTGGTCAATGTAATAAAGGTTGCCGAGAAGGGTAGTAAATGCGAAAAGAATCATAGCAACAGTAATGAAAATCGGACCAAAGCTACCAAGCGTTTGTGTAAGAGCCGCCTGAACGTATGGGGCACCAGAAAGCTCTTTGGTTGGTTCAACTCCCGAACTCATACACATAAAAGCCGTTGCAGAGCAAACAAGAATAGTATCAATGAATACTGAAAGCACCTGAACAAGACCTTGCTTTGCAGGGTGGCTAACATCAGCGGAAGCAGATGCGTTCGGTGCAGAGCCAACACCGGCTTCGTTACTGAAAAGTCCTCGTTTAATTCCGAACATTATGCAAGAACCGCTGAATCCACCGAAAATTGCTTCAAAATCGAAGGCTTCTGTGAATATTGTTTTGAAAATATCGGGGAGTGCAGGAACATTAAGGGCAACAATAATGAGCGCTACAAGAATATACGCAACACCCATAACGGGAACCAGCACTGATGTAGCCTTAACAACTCTCTTACCGCCACCGAGAAGACAGTAACCAACAAGAACGGCAACGAGTAAACCGATAATCCAAGGGGTTGTATTTGGGTTATAAAAGCTGTATGAAGAGAAGGTTGACTGCAGATTATAAGAAGCCAGCATATTAAAGCCAAAGCCGTATGTAATGACAAGAAGAATTGAAAATATTATGGCAAGGGGTCTGTTTTTTAATGCTGTTTCAATATAATATGCGGGGCCACCATAGCATCCGTCATCGCCCTTTCTTTTGTAAATTTGTGCAAGTGTGCTTTCAACAAATGCAGAAGCGCTACCGATTATTGCTATAATCCACATCCAGAAAACAGAGCCGAAGCCACCAAGACAAAGTGCAGTTGAAACACCGATAATGTTACCTGTTCCGACACGTGAAGCGGTTGAAACCATCAAAGCCTGAAAGGATGAAACACCTTTGCCGTCGGTTGGCTTTTCTGTAACAGCTTTGATTTGCTCTTTTAAGAGTCTGAATTGAACAAATTTTGTTCTTAGGGTGAAATAAATTCCACCTGCAACAAGCAGAATAATAAGAATGTAGCTGTAAAGTGCATCAGTTATTGATGCAATAAAGTTTTCAAACATAATTTATCCCTTTGTTTTAATTGATAATAAAAGTCGTAACTGAGTTACTTTTTAAACTGACTTCAAGCTCATTGTTGTTAATATCAACAATTCCGCATTTTGCCCATTTTTCACCATCATCAAGGCTCCCGCTTGTTCGTATGATTTCGGCGGTTTTGTAGATGTCATTGAAATTGTTCAGAGTAAATGTAATGTGCTTTGCTTTGCTTGTGTCATTAACCGAAACAACGGTGATTTTACCTGTTTTTTTGTTGTAAGCCGCAAGTGTGTTTTTGTCACAATGAATAATTGTGTCACCGGGTCTTATGTATCTTGAAAACTGACCCATAGCATAATATTTTTGTGAAAGAATTATCTCTTCTTTATCGTGGTCAGCAACGGCAAGTCCCCAGAATCCGCCTTTGATGTTGGGCATACAGAAATCCTTGTTTCCCATATAACCATCTTTGCTGATGTGGTAATCAATAACCTGCCATAGCACCCATGCAGATGGAGAGAGCCCATTTATATCAGCGATTATCTTTTTCGCAAGCCACAAACCGCCGCTCATATCTCCTGCGTTTTTGCCCGCTTCGTTGCTCCAATCGGTTTCACTCATCCACAGGTTACGGTTTTCAGATTTCATTAATGCACCAAGTTGTTTGATTTTTCGTGTGCCGTAGGTGTGGGTGCTGATTCTTTTGATGACTGATTTCACCTCAGCAGAATACTTGTTGCAGGCAGTTATCTGCTTGTCTGTCGACGTTTCATCGCTGCCAACAAGCTCAACGTGGTCTAAACCACGTTTTTTGATTGCGTTGTATGTTTCAAGCAGAATTTTATTCTGACTCTCACCGGCATCAAAATGGCATCCCTCTTGCTTTTCACTGAATGCTTGCCAATATTTCGTGTTTGGTTCATTCATAGGTGAAATTGAGGAAACCTTAATGCCTAGCTTGTTATTTATGTATTCTGTAATGTGTGCGAGATAATCGGCGAATTCTTTGTAACAATCTTCCTTGAGATTGTTTTTGTTCGGGTTTTCACCACCTGAAGAACAACCGCTCTTAGTCATAAAATAAGGCGGGGAGTTAGAAAAAACCTCAACAAATGCGTCCTTGCCAGAGGCTTCAACACATTGTTTTAAAACGTTGAGCTGGTTTTTATCTGCTTCATAATCATAATAGTAGCTGTTGTTGTCTTGGTCAAAATAAAGCCAGCCTGGAATCATTGAATCGGTTCTTGTTATGTGCTTGTGAGTCGGGTCGTCACCACCGCCGATGTTGTAGCGCATAATGTTAAGGTTTAATCCATTTTCATTAAAGAAAAGCTCGGCAGATTTTTTTGTAAGCTTATCTGAATAGCCGACTCTGTTTGCCCACCAGCACAGGCTTGTGCCCCAACCCTGAAAAATGCCGTTATTAGTTGTTGATTGGTTATTTAAAGAAATTGTTATTAAATTTCGTTGGCTCATAATTTCACCTACCGGTTTTTTCTTCATTTGTGTAGCCATCTTTTTGGCTGCAGCCGGCCCTTCCTCCACCGGCACAAGCACAAGCGCAGGCACAGGCGCATCCGCCACCGCCGAAGCCTCTGCCTCCGGATGAGTGGGTTGCGTTGTAAGCGTTGCGGGCAGTTATATAACGTGGATTTGTTCTGCCGTAAACGTGGACTCTGTGGCCGTGACCGGATAAGAAGCCTCTGCCCCTTTTATAAGAGATAAAGGCATCGAGAATATAGAATTCTACGAAGAAAATAAATACAATAATAAGAACCAAAAGGACAATTTTACCGAAATCCTCATCCTTTAATTCGTTGTAGGCACCACTGCCGTCAAATGGTGTGTATGGTACAGTTACAGCATTTTCAAAAGCGGTTTTTGAATATTCAACCGTGAATGTTTTATATTCACCGCAATCAAGTGAGCCGGTAAGTGTGTAGTAATTACCGATTTTTTCAAGGCTGTTTCTGTTTGTGCATTGTTCGCTTGCTTTCCATCTGAAAATATACGTTTCGATTGGCGTAGCATTGAACCAACCCGGTGTGAACTCAAAGAATTTACAGCTTCCTTTCTCGCAAAGCATACTTTTTTGATTGATTTTGAATTTGAAATTCAGAATATCTCCACCAATGTAGGATTCGTTAAAATAAAGCTCAAGTGCAGTATAACCGTCTTCGTTTACGTAGTCATAAAAATCAATATTGTCAGAAACGGATTTGTCATAGACAGTATAATCACTGTTTGCCATACCGATTTTGACCCAGGTTAAGGCTTCTGTCGTGTCAAGAGCTTGCCAGGTTACGTTGTATTCAATATCAAGTGAACCGTCGTCCAACGGATGAACTGTTACGGAGTAATTTTTAATTACGTCCTGTGGCTGAGTTTCAACAGAAAAGCAGAAAATTACAAGGACAATCTGAGCAATAACGCAAGCTGCAAGAAGCAGTGCTTTTGTTTTTGGAAAGGTCCTGTTTTTCTCTATGAATTCCTTTGAAAAGTTGTAGTTATCCTCTTTGGCTTTAGGTTTATTCATTTTGTGAGGTTCAGTTCTTTTTTTACTCAAAATTTACCCTCCCTTTGTGTTCTGAACGGACAAGATAGTGCCTGTTCATTGCTCATATTTCTGATTGAAACGCATCTGGGGTTGCTCCATATTGCTTTGAAATCGTCAGTTAAAACGTTTCCTAATGAGGCGCTTGAATTCAACCAGCTTTGGCAAGGAACGACCGTTCCGTCGGGGGAAACAGCCATATTACTAAGACACGCGCCACACATGGGAACATTCATTTTGAGCCTTTCAAGAAAATCAGGCTTTAAAAGGCCCGGGGAAGTGAAATCAATTTCCATTCCGTTTTCGTTACAATAATTTTTGGCGTTTTTTATAATATCAGACAATTCAGCTTCAGACAAATCAAAATCGTTATGAGTGGTTTGGGCTGTTCCTGTGCAAATTAATCCGCTTACCGTTACAAAGCGTACACCTAAAGCGTTAATAAATTCAAGAGTAGTTAAGTAATCGGAATTAGTTTTGCAAAGGGGAGTGTTAACACTTACGTCAAGTCCTGCTTCTAAAGCATTTTTAATGCCTGAAACCGTGTCGCTGAAATGCTCACATCCCACAAGACAGTTGTGGATGCTTTCATCGCTTGAATACAGGGTTACCTGGACGCTGTCAAGACCGGCAGATGCTAGCTCCGAACAAAGTTGAGCCGTTAAATTAACGCCGTTTGTGTTAAGTCGTGTAACCATCTTTTCAGCGTGTTTTACAAGTTGCGGAAGATCCTCTCTCAGCGTGGGTTCACCACCTGTAAAGGTGACCATAGGTACACCGGCTTTGTAAAGAATGTCGATGACATTTTCCCACTCTTGGGTTGAAAGCTCAGTGGAGCAGCTTTTTTCTTGCCCTGCTGCGTAACAAAACCTGCACCTTTGGTTGCATTTCCAGGCTCCGTTTTCATCTGTCATTGCACTGACCATTAAGTCGAAACGGTGAGGTGCCGTCATATTCGGTGCGTAATCACGAACGGAAAGTTTTTCGATAGGTGTTTGTGGTGTTTCTCCACGTGCTACCGTGAAAAGGACATCCACGATTTCACTCAAATCTTCTTCAATTTCGGACAACGGAATTGTCGGGTAGATCGCTTTGATTTTTTTTGTGGTAATGTTAAAAATGTTGTTCTCATCTTTTTCGGTAATTGGTTTTCCGTGGTATTTATTAACCTCTTTCATAAACGTCGAAAGGATTAAAGCCCAAGAGTAGCCAATGGGCAGAATATAATATCCGTTTAAAATAACTATGTAAGCGCTGTTTTTAAAAAGTGAAAACTTAGGTGGCACAAGATGTATGCGCACAACACCCGGTCCGTTCGGATTAAAGGTGCAGTGTTGAATACCGTTCTTATATTCTCTGAATTGTGCAAATTTGTTTTTTATACCCACGTAAAACCCTCCCGTGTTCAGATGTTGTAACTTACTGTTATTGAACTAATTATAACATTAACATTTCCTTTTAATCAATAAAATTAGGGGAAATTAGTCGAACTAAATAACCAAAAATTCCTTGACATAATAGTGACCTTTTGCTAAAATATCAAGCGTTGACAAAATGAAAAATATATAAACATATGAAGATGTATCGAAGTGGGGACGTTTGCGAGCGCTGCCGGTGGCAGAGTAAGCGAGCAATAAGGAGTGGCAGCGGTCGAAAAATCAAATATCGACAGATATGCAGATTTTTCGGGCACCGCAACAGGACATAACGGGGCAAGCCCCGAAGTGTTTATTTCCCCGCAACAATCGTTTTGAATATAACAATAAATGCAGACGTATCGAAGTGGTCATAACGGGGCGCACTCGAAATGCGTTAGCCTTTAACCGGGCTCGTGGGTTCGAATCCCACCGTCTGCGCCAAATAAAGCAATCACCAATAAATGGTGGTTGCTTTCTTTATGTAAATCAAAAATGGGATTCGAACCCACCCTCGGCGAAGCCGAACACAATCGGGTGTTTGCGGAGCAAACGATGGGCAGAGCCCATCGAATCCCACCGTCTGCGCCAAAAACAGTAACCGCTAATTAATGTTGGTTGCTGTTTTTTATGTAAATGAATAATGGGATTCGAACCCACCCTCGGCGAACCGAACACAATCGGGTGTTTGCGGAGCAAACGATGGGCAGAGCCCATCGAATCCCACCGTCTGCGCCAGAAAAAAGCACTTGCGAAAGCAAGTGCTTTTTTCAATGAAATTCGCCTGCGGCGAGTGAAATTTGGCTTCGCCAAGTGAAATAGCTTCGCTGTGAAATATTTGCTCCGCAAATGTGAGGAGGCGAATTTTATTTCACATTGCAACCAACGGGAGCAATATTTCACAATTCACGGAGTGAATTATTTCACCGTGAGCGCAAGCGAACGATTTCACTAAAAGCTAACGATTATGTGAGAGTTCGAATTCATACACAAAAAGCAGAATATATCTTTTTTGTAGCCCACAGACAAATAAAGCAATCACCAATAAATGGTGGTTGCTGTTTTTTATGTGAATTAATTAGTCGCCTGTAACGCTGGCAGTTGAAAAAAATGGGGGTTTGTGTTAAAGTCTAGTCGAGGGGGAATATATGAATAATTCTTTACTGGCGGATTTAGAGTTTTCTTTTAAATGGTGTTCAAACAAACTTACAACTTTTTTTAAGAAAACGAGGTGTTTAAATTATGAAACGAATCACATCATTTATTTTAGTTTTATTAATCATTATCTCTTTTTCGTCTTGTTCACTATCCTCTGAATCAGAGGATAAGGATTTTTGGGCATTTCTTAAATCTATTTCACCGTTTGATAATGCTTATTCCGACCCTGTAATTGATTCTTTACCTCCGTATAATAATAAAGAGTTTTATACTTCAGGTGGATTTCAGGATTATACTGATTATGCAAAGTATACTTTTGATGAAATCTCGGTTGAAGACTTTGAGTTATCCGAATATTTTTCTGTTGTTACCTCGGATGATATTGCAGAATTGTATTCGTATATGGATAATTTTGAAAATTGGGTTGATGAAATAGGAAATGAATTAAAAGAAAACTACGATTTTAATAGAAAAACTATAACCGAGGGTGATTTTGTTTATATCAAAACCAAACACAACGATCCTGACGAAGATTTAAATTATAGGAAGTTTGATTTTTATTCAATTTATTTATACGACAGTGAAACTGAAGTTTTATATTATTTTCATAATAATATTTGATTCCCGGATATGTTATGTTGTGGTTTCTTGTGAAATTTAAAAACAGGGATTCGAACGCACCCTCGGCGAAGCCTACACACGGATGTTTGCCTTGGATTGTAGATAAGCCTGTCTCTGATTCGGGAAAAATAATTGATAAGATTAAAGGTTTGTTCATTAAGTAATAGTGGTTATTATCGTAATTTTAAATTAAAAAATCAAAGCCACCCTCGCCGGGTGGCTTTTGTTTGTTATGGCTGATGCGGTATTGAAAGGTGTTGCACTTCCGATTCAATAGAGATGAAGTTGTTGTGCTCATAATAATATCCGTGCATTCTGAGGTTTTTTCCGAAATCGTCGAGGGGCACGTAAAGCTGATTTTGTTCAAGCCTGAGACAAGGGGAGCTCATTGCTTCTTCGCCACTTTGTGTTTTTATAATGTTTGAATTTTCGGTAAACTCGCTTGTTCTGCCGTAGATCGAAACCTTAATTTTACCCGGTGCTCTTTCAACGTTGGCACCTGTGAACGAGATTATTTGCCCGATTGGTATATACCACACACCGTTGACCTTTTGTGGTAGTGTAGCAAGTGTGCAGATGCCAAGGTCGTAACCCTTGAAAAGAAGCCTTGTTTTGTCGTAAATCGGGGCAAGGTCTGCAGGGGAGATGTTATCTTTGTTTTTATCAATCACGCAAACGTCAACAACTCTGCCGTCTTCAACGTAGGCTGTAAGAGTACATTTTTTATCGTCTATGTCAACAACCGAATACATTGAAAGGGGCTCTTCGTGGCAATATGTCTTAACGTTCCAAACCTTGTTGACAACCCGTGCCCCCGGTGAGTTTCTGTGGCTTGAGCCGAGGTTGTAGTGAATTGTACCCTCGGAGGGCTTGTCGAATAAACCTTCACCCCGTCTTGGGTAAGAGCGTGCAAAGGTGTGCTCGTGACCCGAAAAAACAATATCACACATATCCATTCCCTCACGAAGAGCGGGGTATGTGTCTTCAATTTCAAGAACCGGTGAGGAATAGTTAACAGGGAAGTGGTGAACGGCAAATTTCCAGGTTTTGTCGCTGTTTTTCATCTGGTCAACAAGCCACTCATTCATTTCTTCATATCCGCTTGTGCCTGTTACGCAGAAATGCACGTTGCCGTAGTCAAAAGCGTAGTTTGCCACAGGTCTGTCCTTGGGGCCGTTGTGCTCGTATGAGCCCCAAAGCTGATTAGTAAAATACTCAGCATATTCAGAGTAATATTTACCTTCCTTTGTGAAGTAGTTTTCAAAGCCCATATCGTCGTGGTTACCCATGCAGAACATAATGGGTTTTGACTCAATTATTCCTTTTAAGCCCTCAAAAAGTCCTGTCCATTGAATATCTGTCTGACCGCAGTTTGTGTTGTCACCCGCAGTCAAAATGAATTCGCACTGAGGGTGCTTTTTTAATGTTTCTTTGAGAACGGTGTTTAACGCCGAATAGTCTGCAGGGGGCTCGGCGTCACCGGCTTGAACGTCTGAAATGCAAAGAAAAGAAAATTTAGTGCAGTCTTTTTTTGTGGTTTTGAAAACATAGTTTTCGCTTCGGTTTTTTTCATCACCGCAGTTATATTCGTAAAAAGTGTCTTCAGAAAGCCCGCTGAGGTCTGCAAAGTGAAAACGGCTGAAATCCATATCGGTTTCAAAATCAATGCTCTGTGCCGAAATGATTCGCCATTCAGTTGAATCCTTTTCACGGATTTTAACAAAGCCGCTGTCTGCCTGTGTATCTGTTCGCCAACGCACAGCCATATTACTCGAAGGGTTACCCTTTACTGATAGCATTATCTGGTCGGGGACAGGGGAAGAGCCCCTGATGTTTTTCCATTCTGTTTTTGTAATCATAAAAAATACACTCCGTTAATTTTATGATTTAATTTTAGCACTATTTTTAAAAAATGCAATGTCTGTCAGGCGATTAGGAAAAAATGTTTGTGGTTTATTACAATTAGTTTACATTATTGTAATAAATTTGACTTTTGGCATATTTAATGGTAATATTATTCTGTTTAATTACGCACTTTTGAGGTGAATGTATTGAAGGATTTTTCTGTTGTTTTCTTCACTGACAATAAAGATAAAAATCAACAGCTTATAAAATTGCTTGAATCAAAAAGCAATCTTACCATTTGCTCTTATTCCGCCGACTCGTGGGATGATGTTGACTTTTATTCTAATCTTAACACTGCGTTTGTTCTTGATGAAATGCCCGATGAAAACGATGCGTTGTGGTTGATTTCAAAATTATATGAAGATAATGTCTTTGCAGAAGTTCCGATTCTTTTCACCAGCTTTGAGGCTATGCGTGTTTTTGAAAGCGCTGGCTTTTCATCCTTTGCATATGATATCCTGCCGGATCCCTTTTCCTATGATGTGGCTCTTCGCAGGCTTATTAACATTTCAGAAATACGTCAATTAAAGCTTCAGATTTTTAATCTTACCAAAATTCATACAAAGCGTATTCTCAGCCAGGCGAACAAGCTCCGTGAGCAAAATATAAAAATGCAGAGCATGAACTTTGACCTTGTTGAGCTTCTTGTTGCGGCGATTGAAAGTCGTGATATGGAATCCGGTCAGCACATTAAACGCATACGATTTTTTACAAAAGCACTTACGTCTGCGGTTGCACAAATGTGCCCCGAATACGGCATTTCAAAAGAACAGGAGGAGCTTATTTTCTACGCTTCCTCTGTTCACGATATCGGTAAAATTTCTATCCCGGACGCTATAATGCTCAAGCCCGGCAGACTTACTCCGGATGAGTTTGAGATTATGAAAACCCACACCACACGTGGTGCTTTGCTTCTTGGTATGCTTGATGATATCAGTGAAAGTAACGAATATTTCAAATATTGTCAAGAAATCTGCCATTATCACCACGAAAGATGGGACGGCAGCGGTTATCCCAACGGCCTCAAAGGCGACGAAACTCCCATTTCTGCACAAATTGTTGCAATTGCCGACTGTTATGATGCCTTGACAAGCCACAGAACATACAAAACTGCTTTAAAACACGAAGAAGCGGTAGAGCTCATTCTTAACGGTGCCTGTGGTGCATTTTCACCTCAGTTGCTTAAATGTTTTTCATCTGTGGTTAATGATTTCGCAAAAATTGAAAGAGAGCTCAAAAACGATGCTCCTACGACACCAAGCGAGCAAAATAAGTTCATTTCCGAAAATACCAACGATTCAAATGATAATAAAAATAAATCACTTGATATTTGTGAGGATGCTATAATATCTGCGTATGATATTGTTTTTGAAGCTGATATCGCACAGGGTCTTTTCAGGGTAACAAGGGGCAAGTGGGATAAATTCTTTCCGTATGTTCCAAAGAATTTTGCTGAATTCGTTTCCCAATGTCACAAAATTTGTCACCCGGCTGATTTGCCCAGGTTTTCTAATAAGGTTAACCTTGCAAGTTTTAATGAGCTTGCAAAAATGGGTAAAGGAAAAACGCGACTTGAGTTCAGGGTGATAAGAGATGGCGTTGAATATCTGGCTGTCGGTTTCATCGTTTTCAGAGTTAATGATAATAAAGATATAATAGCCCTCGACGGTGCGTTCAGTATCTATGACGATGATGAAATTCTTTCTGATATAAAACGCGGTTTTGGCGTTACAGACGGTTTGACAGGACTTCTTTTGCCTAAACAGTTTGAGATTGACGTCGATTCTTATATAAAAAACAATCCTAATTCTAAGAATTTACTAGTTCATATTGATATTGATGATATGAGCATTTGCAATAATCTTTTCGGTTATGAATACGGTAATGCTCTTATTAAGGAATTTGCCGCTAAATTAAAGGGTATTACCGATAAAGATAAAATTATCTGCAAATCTGCATCGGATAAATTCCTGCTTTTTGTAAAAAACGTTACGAAGCAGTCTGAGATGGTTTTGTTTATTGAAAATCTCCATAACCTTTTGCGTAAACCTTACAGAACTGCCACTGAAAGCGGTGAGTTTACTGCAACAATGGGTATTGCACGGTATCCAAATGACGGTAAAAACTTCAAAAAGCTTGCTATTTCAGCCGAATATGCGTCAAAATCAGCTAAAATCAGCGGAAAAAGCGCATATACGTTCTATAACGTTGGTATGAGACATCTTGCAGCATATTCAGACGATTCAGCAGGTGTGGGTATACAGTTGGATATGAAAAATGACCACGAGCCCAAATTTGTTCCTGTTTGTGATGCAAGAACCGGTGAGTTGGTTTGCTATGATTATATTCCTTTCTCAACCTCTCACGATGCTATCGCGATTACTACAGAGGTTTATTACGAACTCAACAAATCAAACGCAACAAAAAAGAATTTAAGCATTATTTCACTAAAATCATTGTTGTATGTTTTGATTGAAATGAAACAGCAGGGGCATAAGATTCCGCCTGTCTCGGTTTATACAATGATAATGCCGGACGATATGCCGAGCTTTATTCAAGAAATCAAGAGCTTTACCGAAGAAAATGATTGTTCGGGTCTTGATGTATGCATAATTTTTCCCCAGGATTTTCTTGAGGGTGTGACCATCAGAAAGCTTCGTAGTTATGCTGATACCATCAAGAGTCTCGGATTCAAAATCGGAATATATCTTATCGGTACAAGATATATTCACAACTATTGTTACGTCGATGATATTTTTGACAGACACGTTGTTACTTCGGAATTTATTGAGCACACAATTTCTACAGGCGCATCTGAAAAGAATCTGAAATATGCCGCTATGACTCTCAATAATCTCAAGGCATATGTTACGAATGTCACAATTCCCACTCAGATTTCTGACTATGAGATTAAAATGATGCTTGAAGCGGATGCCTGCGATTTTTCTGTTGCCCAGGATGCAATTTTCGGCACAAATGCACTTATCGAAAATTATAAATTGAGATGCAAAACAGTAAAATATTCATCACAGGTTAAAGAATCTAAAGTCGAGCCCCTTGATCCTGCCTTGTTCTATTATGATATGGCAAACAACGGTTGTGCTATTATAACTTATCACATTTTGAATAAAACGCTCAGACCATCCTATAACATTAACAATGTTTTTGGTTACAATGTTCTGGCGGCTATAAATGATAAGGAAAACTTTAAAATAACAGATACTATTCATAAAGATGATCTTGAGTCTGTTCTTGCAGCTTTGGCAAGAACAAGAACGACCTTGAAATCTGTTTTCTTTAAAGCAAGGCTGTTGGTTGACCCTGTAGCGAAAAAGTATCAGTGGTTTGATTTGTCTGCTTTATGTGCTGTTGACGAAAACGGCACGCCTTTAAGGATTCAATGCGTTATATCAAGAGCCATTGAATAAGCTTCTCATATCTTCAAGAATTTTCTTTTCTATACGCGAAACGTAAGAACGTGAAATGTTTAATTCTTTTGCTATTTCACGTTGGGTTAACGGTTTGCTTCCGTCGAGCCCATAACGTTTTATTATAATCGTTTTTTCTCGTTGGTTTTCAATACTGTTGATTTTATCTGCAAGCGTTATTAATTTCATTTTTGTGTCAATGTCATCTATGATTGTGTCATCTGTTGAAATAATATCAATCAAGGTTAACGGGTTGCCGTCGTTGTCGGTGTCTATTGGCTCGTTGAATGATATTTCTTGAGATAATTTCTTACTGTTTCTGAAATACATCAGAATTTCATTTTCAATACAGCGTGCACAATATGTGGCAAGCTTTGTTCCTTTTTCGGGCTTGAAGCTGTTTATTCCTTTTATCAGACCGATTGTTCCGATAGAAATAAGGTCATCCTGCTCGCTGTAATTTGAATAATACTTTTTAATTATATGTGCAACAAGTCGCAGATTGTGTTCTATTAACATATTTTTTGCACTTTCGTCACCGGCTGCATATTTTTCAATAACTCTTTCTTCTTCTTTTTTAGACAGGGGTTTTGGAAAAGAGTCTGTGTCAGTTACATGTAAAATCAAGCAGAGCATATTTCCGATTAAGCTGAATATATCCATACGGTTCACCTCCGTAGAATATATGAAAAATTATTGGTAATTTGCCAGTCCAAAAGCAAAAGAGAGGTACTATGAAAAGAATTGAACAATATCGAACTACCATAAGGGTAGTCGCAATTACACTTCTTGATATAGTTGCAACCGCAATATATTTCTTTGTCTGGAACAATGTTTATAACCCTGATTTTGAGCATCCGTTTATGGGTAAGGGTAAAATTTTCCTGGCTGTGGTTTATTTTGCTGTTTTGTTTATTATGAGCCTTATATTGGGTGCCTCAAGAATTGATGAATTGCGAAAAAGCGAAATAATTTTTTACGAGGTAATTGCTTTGTTGTTTACAAATGCAATAGCCTATGTTCAGATTTGTCTTATCAAGGCTGTTATTGCTAACATCTGGGGTATGCTTTACATATTGCTTTCACAAGTTGCAGCTCTCATAGTCTGGACATTGTTGGCGTTTGTTATTGTTCACAAGCTTAACCCGCCTGAGAAAATGCTCATAATTTACGGTAGCCATCTTGCGACTGAAATAGTTTATAAAATGAGCAATCTCGAGGAACGCTATGTTATAGTAGAATCCGCAAATGTTGATGAAGGCTTTGAATCACTTACGGGTAAAATTGATAAATATGAGAGCCTTATAATCTGTGATGTTCCCGCGCGTATGCGTAACGACCTTCTGAAATATGCATACCAGCAGAATAAAAATGTTTATGTAGTTCCCAAAATTTCTGATATTGTTATCAGAAGTGCTTCGGATATTTCATATTTCGATTCGCCGATTATAAAATGTTCTTCTAACGGATTAACCGTGGAACAAAGAGCTGTTAAAAGAATAATTGATATTTTAGGCTCTTTATTTGCACTTATTGTTTTTTCACCTGTTTTCCTTGTGGTTTCACTTGCAATTAAGCTTTATGACGGTGGCCCCGTTTTCTATAAACAAAAGCGTTGTACCAGAGATTTAAAAACCTTTGATATTTTAAAATTCCGCAGTATGATTGTAGATGCCGAAAAGAATGGTCCTCAGCCTGCTGTTGATAATGATTCAAGAATAACTCCGGTCGGAAAGGTTATTCGTGCATTGAGAATTGACGAGCTGCCGCAGATAATCAATATACTTGTCGGCGAAATGTCTATTGTTGGTCCAAGACCCGAAAGAATTGAGCACGTTGAAAAATATTCTGCCGAGATTCCTGAGTTCGTTTGCCGTTATAAGGTCAAGGGTGGTCTTACGGGTTATGCTCAGGTTTACGGAAAATATAATACATCTGCGTATAATAAACTAAAAATGGATTTGATATATATCCAGCACTATTCTTTGGCACTTGATTTTAAACTTATACTTATGACTCTTCAGATACTTTTTAAAAAGGAAAGTACTGAGGGGTTCGACAAAAGAGGAAATAATAAGTGAATTTATTTTTTATGATTCTTGCAGGTGGCGTAGGTTCGCGAATGAAATCACCGGAGCTACCCAAGCAGTATTTGAAAATTGAATCTGAACCTATATTAATAAGGACAATCAGAAACTTCACGGATTTCGGCTCCTTCAGGGCAGGTGTTGTTTGTTGCCCGGTTGATTGGGTCGAATATACAAAAGCACTTTTGCTTGAATACCGCATTTCACCCGAAACAGTTTTTGTTGTTCCCGGTGGCAAAAACAGAAACTCATCTGTTCAGAACGGTTGTCGGTTTTTGATGGATAACTATAACGTTACCGATAGCGATGTTATATTAACTCACGATGCTGTCAGACCTTTTATTGATTCAAGAATCATCCGTGATAATATTAACGCCGTCAACGAATATGGTGCAGCTAACACGGTAATGCCTGTGTATGATTCTGTTATCAGAGCCGCATCTGCTGATTCGTCATTTGATTCTTTAAACCGAAAGGAGCTTTACAGAGTACAGACTCCGCAAAGCTTCAGGTTAAAAGAGCTTGATAAGGTAATAAACTCATTACCTGAGGATGAATTAGAGTTTTATACCGATGTTGCTTCTATTTTCAACGACAGAGGTTATTTTGTGAAATTTGTTGAGGGTAGCGACAATAATATTAAAATAACAACACCCTTTGATATGGCGGTTGCACAGGCCATCATTGAGAATACGCCCTAGCTTGTGTAGTCTTCCAATAGTCTGTTAAGCTCATCAGCCCCATTAACAACAATTCCTTTTTTTAGTTTTACAACATCTTCCTCCGGGAATGATGATATAGAAATGTTATAGATTTCTTTTGGTTGTGATAAGTCGTTTTCAAATAATGCAAGCATACCGTTGAATTCTTTTAGCATATATTTATTTTCTTGTTGTGTCGTTATTATCGCTGTGTTTGTATTGTTGCTTCTGTCTGATAATACGAATATTGTCAAATAACCCACGAGAAGAATAATTAAAGAGATAATTAACGTTCGTTTTTTCATAATTTTCACCTTTTTATTCAGTTTAAGTTATTTTCTGCAATTTATACATTCCGAAAATTCTGATAAAATCTGAACTTTAAAACACTAAAGGAGGTATCCTTTATGGCAGATAGCCACAAACCAATAAAAAAACCTTTTGGCGCAAAAAAATCCAAAACAGACGGTAGCGCAAAAAAGAAACATCCGAGATTAAGGCTGATGCTTCGCATTGCGTTCGTAATTATTGCAATCGGACTTATTTGCGGTACTGTTGCCTGCACTTATATCTACAATTTTGCTGATGAATATGTTAACGGCAAAAAGATGATTGACCTTGAGGAATACAAGGCTAACCAGGAGCAGACAAGTATTATTTACGGTTATGATTCCAATAAGCAGCTTGTTGAACTTCTGAGGCTTCATGGTGCACAGAACCGAGTCTGGATTGAATATGATGAAATTCCCAAAGCTATGGTTGACGCTTTCCGTGACCTTGAAGATAAGCGCTTCAATGAACATAAGGGTGTTGACTGGTACGGAACTGTTTTCGGTGTTCTGTCATCAGGTTTTGAGCGTGGTGCCTCCACCATAACCCAGCAGTTGATTAAAAACCTTACAAAAGAAGACGGCAGAACGGTTTCCCGTAAGTTTTACGAAATCCTTAATGCTCTGAATCTTGAGCGTTTTTATTCAAAGAAAACAATAATGGAGTTTTACCTTAACACCGTTTATCTTGGTAACGGCTGCTATGGCATCAGAACAGCTGCAGAAAAATACTTTGGCAAAAATGTTGAGGACCTTAACGCCGCTGAATGTGCTGTTATTGCCTCAATAACAAAGGCTCCCGCTGAATATGACCCGCTTACCGAGCCTGAAAATAATATTCCTCGTCAGCAATATTGCCTTAAATGTATGCTTGAACAGGGCAGTCTTACTCAAAAAGAGTATGACGAAGCAATGGAGTTTGAGCTTATCTTTACAAACAGTGAAAATTATAAGGGTAGCCAGGTTACAAAGGATGAAGAGGATGAGGATATAGACTACACTGAAGACGATATCAAATTCACAGACAAAACTGATTCGGAAAAATCTTCGTATTATGTTGAATATGTTATAGATACAGTTATAGAAGACCTTCAAAAGGAATATAAACTCTCATATAACGAGGCATGGAAGAAAGTTTTCTTTGGTGGTTTGCGTATTTACACTGCTATTGACCTTGATATTCAGGAGTCCGCTGAAAATGTTTATGTTAAACGAGAAACGTTCCCTGATGAGGATTTAAACGACAAAGAAAATCCACCCGTTCAGTCTGCTATGACAATTATGGATTATAGCGGCAGGGTAGTTGCTATGGTTGGCGGTGCAGGTCAAAAAACCACGTTCCGCGGTCTTAACAGAGCAACCGATTCACCGCGTCAGCCCGGTTCATCCATTAAACCGATTTCTGTTTATACTCCCGCTATTGAGAATAACGTTATAACCTGGTCAACAAAGGTGCAGAACTACGGTATAAAGCTTGGCTCTTCTCGTTGGCCTGTTAACTACGGCGGTTCCTATGGTTCTGCTACAAGTTTTGTTACTGTTCAGTCTGCTTTAGCACAATCCTTGAATACCGTTCCGACTCAGATTATACGAAAAGTCGGCATTGAACCTTGCTTTGACTTCCTTGTTGATGACTTGAAAATCTCAACTTTTGTTACTGACGAGGATGATCCCGATTATGACGGAAACTTTTCTTCACTTTGTGTAGGTGGTACAAGTCAGGGCGTTACAACACTTGATATGACTGCGGCGTTTGCAATTTTTGGCAACAACGGTTATTATTTCGAGCCGTATTGCTACTATTCGGTTACAAATCACGATGGTACAGATGTTCTTCTTGAATCCGGCAACAGCAAGGGCGAACAGGTTGTTGATGAAAGCACCGCAGGCGTTATGCGACAGCTTCTTCGTACTGTTGTCACAGGTGGTACAGGTGGCGGTTACGGTGTTAACGGCTTTGAAACATTTGCTAAAACCGGTACAACCTCCGATGATAAAGACCGTTGGTTTGTTGGTGGAACGCCCTACTACGTTGCTTCTGTCTGGTATGGCTATGACCAACCAAAGCCCATAAGAAACACAAGTGGCAACCCTGCCGGTAAGATTTTCCGTGAAATAATGAATGATGTTCACAAAGATCTTGATTCAATGTCTTACCCGACAGCCAGTGGCGTTGTTGCAAGAAGATATTGTACGATTTCCGGCGATTTGGCAAGTGATGGTTGTGCTAACACAAGTACCGGTTATTATAAATCGTCAAACGTACCGGCGAAGTGTAAGAATTGTGCAATGATTCATGCAATTGGTTCTGAAATTCCGGATGCAGTAACTGCACCGTCAGCCACTTCAACTACAGAGCCTACGACTAAGAAACCTAAACCCACTAAGCCCAAGCCCACTAAGCCGATTAATACAACCGAACCTGTTGTTACACAACCGGCTACAACAGAGCCACCCGTTACAACAGAACCAACGCCGCCGGCTACAACAGAGCCACAACCCTCTGTTGAAATAAGCGGAGAATAATTAATAAAAGGCTGATAGTTAGCTATCAGCCTTTTTGAGAGGTTAAATATGATTATTTTATCTGTCGATTATGGCGATAAAAGAACAGGTGTTGCAGTTTGTGACAAGTTAGAAATGCTCGCGTCACCTGTTTGTGTTATTAATGAATGGAATCCTGAAGCTCTTGCAGAAAAGATTGTAGCTGTTGCTTGCGAGAAAAAGGCAGAGATGATTGTTGTAGGGTTACCTAAAAATATGGATGGATCCAAGGGGTTCAGAGCTGAAGCCTGTGAGAATTTAGGTGAGTTGATTAAATCCAAGACAGAAATTCCTGTTTCTTTTTGGGATGAGCGCTTAACAACTGTTTCTGCTCACAGAATTCTTAGCGAAAACAACGTAAGAGGCAAAAAAAGGAAAAACGTTGTTGATGCCGTTGCAGCAGAGATAATTCTGCAGGATTTTATTGAATCCAGAAAATATAAATCATAAAGGTGATTTCTTTTGTTTAAAAATAAGAAGCCTAAAAATGCTGTTTCTAAGCTTGAAATTGCGGATGCATCATTATATACTGCCGATTATATTTTGAGTAAAGCTCTTGATATTGGTGAGAACATTCTTCGTTGTGGTGGTGAACCCCACCGAATTGAAGATACCATCGAACGCATTTGCAGTGCATATGGCGCAGTTCATACAGATGTATTTGCTTTACCGTCACTAGTTATTGCTGGTATAAGAATGAGTGATGGCACAACTTCTTCACAGGTCAGAAGAATTTATAAAACTTCAAATAATATGTATACACTTGATGCAATGAATAATCTCTCCAGAGACGTTTGTTGCGGAGCTGTTTCTTTAGGTGACGTGGATAATTGTATATCGGTTGCATTGAATAAAAAGCCTTTTCCAAAGATTTTGACACTATTGGGCGGGATTATTGCTGCCGGTGGGTTTGCCGTATTTTTTGGCGGCAATCTTTGGGATGCGTTCGCAGCTGCCGTTGCCGGTCTCGTTGTTTCAATAATTAACCTTCATAAGGTCAAGCTCTTTAACCAGATGCTATATACTGTTGCTGCATCTTTTGTAGGTGCGATGTGTGCTTTGATTCTCGTTCATTTTGGAATAGGACAAAATATAGATATGGTTATGATAGGCACAATAATGCTGTTAATTCCGGGTCTGGCGTTTGGTAATGCAGTAAGAGATTTGCTGTTCGGTGATACTGTTTCCGGTGTTATACAGCTTGTTCAGGCTATTCTGACGGCTATTATGGTGGCTTTTGGCTTTATTGTTGCCATTCTTGTGTTCGGGGGTGTTGTTAATGGATGAGTTTCTTTTAAAAATCATCGCCGGCACCATCAGCACTCTGGGTTTTGCAATTATATTTAAGTTGAAGGTAAAATTATGGCCATTTGCTACAATATGCGGTTTAGCAGCCTGTTTATTGTATTTTGGCTTGAGTGAGCTCATTGGTGGCGATTTTATACCCAACGCAGTAGCTTCCTTTGCAGTTGCATTGTTAGCAGAGGCTTTTGCAAGATTAGGGAAAGCCCCGGCTACTGTTTTCCTTTTACCCGGTTGTATTGCTTTGGTTCCGGGCGGAACCCTGTATTATACAATGAGTAATTTGATTTCAGAGAATTTTGATTTGGCATCGAAAAACTTTTTAACAACTTTGACTGTTGGTGTCGGTATTGGTGGCGGTATTATCGCTGCATCACTTGTCAGGTTGTTTTTTACAGCAATTTTAAACAAAATCAAGAGAAAATGAATATTATCTATTGACTTTGCTTTTTTTGAGTTTTATAATCTGCTGTATAAAAATACACTTTAGTGTAATTTTATAGATATATTATTCAAGGAGACAATTATGGAACATTACTATCAACCTGAGGTTGAGACTGCCAGCCCGGAACAGCTCAAGGCTTGGCAGGACGAGAGATTAGTTAAACAGGTTAAGCATGTGTGGGATAACGTTCCTCTCTATCGTGCAAAAATGGAAAATGCAGGCGTTACACCTGATGATATTAAAGGAACGGAAGATTTACATAAATTACCCTTTGTCACTAAGGATGATTTAAGAGAGGGTTATCCTTACGGATTGCTTGCAAAGCCCCTGTCTGAATGTGTGAGAATTCACTCAACATCAGGTACAACAGGTAAACGTGTAATGGCATATTACACACAGCACGATATAGATCTTTGGGATGATTGTTGTGCTCGTGCATTGACAGCTGCAGGCGCAACAAATGAGGATGTTTGTCACGTTGCATACGGTTACGGTCTTTTTACAGGCGGTGCCGGGCTTAACGGCGGTAGCCATAAGGTTGGTTGTCTTACTATCCCGATTTCTTCGGGTAATACTGAGCGACAGATTATGTTTATGCAGGATTTAAAATCAACCATCCTTTGTTGTACACCTTCATATGCTGCATATCTTGGTGAGTCAATGAAAGAAATGGGCCTTTCTCCCGAACAGATTCCTCTTAAAGCGGGCATTTTCGGCGCAGAAGCCTGGAGTGAAGAGATGCGCCATGATATCGAAAAAGCTCTTGGAATCAAGGCTTATGATATATATGGCCTTACGGAGCTTTCGGGTCCGGGTGTTGCATTTGAATGCTCTGCACAGAGCGGTATGCATATAAACGAAGACCATTTTATTGCAGAGATTATTGACCCCGAAACACTCGAGGTTCTTCCCGAGGGCTCAAAGGGTGAGCTTGTTTTCACTGCAATAACAAAAGAAGCTTTCCCCATACTTCGCTACAGAACTAAGGATATTTGTGTTCTCAAGCGTGAAAAATGCTCTTGCGGACGTACGTTTATTAAAATGTGCAAGCCCATGGGCAGAAGTGATGATATGCTGATTATTCGCGGTGTTAACGTGTTCCCCTCACAGATAGAAACAGTTCTTCTCAATAAGGGGTATTCTGCTAACTACCAGATTATTGTTGACAGAGTTAAAAATACCGATACTCTTGACGTTCACGTTGAAATGACACCTGAAATGTTCACTGATAATATGGGTGAAATTGACAAGAGACAAAAAGAGCTTGTTGACGGTCTTCGCTCAATGCTCGGTATTTCTGCTAAAGTTACCTTGGTTGCTCCGAAATCAATCGTTCGTAGTGAAGGTAAGGCTGTTCGCATTATTGATAAAAGAAAAATCTGAGGAGGAGCTGCTATGAGTATAAAACAAATTTCAGTTTTTGTTGAAAATAAACCCGGTTCAATGAGCGCAATGACAAGCGTTCTTGCAAAAAACGAAATTGATATGAGAGCCCTTTCTCTTGCGGAAACAGGGGATTTTGGTATTGTTCGTATCATTGTTAAAGACCTTTATAAAGCAACTACCGTTTTAAAGGATGAAGGTTATATTCACTCGTTAACTGACGTTTTGGGTGTTAAAATTCCTGATGTTCCCGGCGGTCTTAACAAGGTTCTTAATATCCTTGAGGCAAAGGGCTTTAACATTGACTATATGTATGCTTTTATGGGTAACGGTGTTACAAAGCACGCTTATATGATTTTCCGTGTTGAAGACGTAGCAGGCGCTCAGAATGCACTTGTTGAACAAGGAATTCATATGATTACCGAGGCAGATGTTCAGAAGCTTTAAAATAAATCTGATAAAGAGTCATTTACCGGGCAGGTAGATGACTCTCTTTTTTTGTTTACAGATTGTTCATATTTTTGCAACGCAGATATTAAGATTATGAATTATTATTATTTTGAGAACAACCAAAGGAGAGCTTTATGAAAAGAATATTGTGCATAATAATATCAATATGCCTGCTTATGCCGTCAATAGGTGTGTTTTCGGCTTTTGCCGCAGATTCCGATGAATTATCGGCGTTGCAAGAGTTTAATAATTCATATAACGATATGGTTAGTTCTTCCGGTTTTACAATCAGCGGTAGCATTGATAAGTTTTATAATAACGGTAGTTCTTCTGAAGAAGACGAAAACGATAGCACAAACAGATTGATTGTTAAATCTAAAAATGAAATTGATTCACTTGACAGTGTAAATCATATATGCGGATATAATGATTTACATATACTTCAGTTCGATGATGGTGAGTCTTTTTCTGAGGCATATAAGTACTATTCCGAGCTTGATTATGTTGACTACGTTCAGGAAGATAAATTCTGTGAAGAAGGCTCAGTCGTTTCCGAAAGTGTTGTTCAAAGACCTATGGAAGCTCAATCGGCAAAATTCGGCTACACATCCGCAATGTCTTCGCTTGGCTCTGCGAGTAGCTTGCCTACAATTACAGTTGCAGTTGTGGATTCCGGCGTTGAAAATGACCATGACCTTTTGAGTGGCAGAGTACAGACAACAGGCTTCAACAGTGTTGGCGGCGATTCATGCTATGATGACAGGGGTCACGGCACACAGGTTGCCGGTATTATTGCTTCGAACACCTTAACAAACGTTAAAATAAGACCTTATAAGGTTCTTGATGACAGTGGTAGAGGTACGGATACGCAGGTGTATCTGGGTATTCAGGCTGCCATTGAAGATGGTGTCGATATAATAAATCTCAGCCTTTCCAGACAGGGTGAAAGTGAAATTCTTCACGAAGGCGTCAGAAATGCATATAATGCGGGTATTGTTGTGGTTGCCGCTGCGGGTAATGACGGTTATGATATTTCAAACAATACATATTCGCCCGCAAGTTTTGAGGAAGCAATAACGGTTATGGCTTGTGATGATACAAGGCGTATTTGCTCATTTTCAAATCACGGCACATCATGTGACGTTGCCGCACCCGGAGAAAATATTTTAAGCTCATATTTAGGGAATACTTATAAATCTTCCTCAGGAACCTCTATGGCGGCACCGTTTATCGTAGCCGCAGTTACATATCAATTGTCTAAAAACTCTTCTCTTTCGCCTGACAGCGTCAAAGCAAAGCTTCTTCAGATTAGTCAGCCCTGTTACGGTGGTGTTTCGGGTAAATGTGTTTATCCGGGTTCGCCCGTTACGTACGCAGAACAAACGGTTAAACCTGTTTTTAATAAATCTTCAACTTCGTTTATGGGGTCGGTTTCGTTAGAAATCAGCTGCTCTGTTGCGGGTGCCAAAATCCTTTACAGAACAGATAAAATGGCAAAGAATACATATCTTGAATACAAAGCTCCGCTGACATTTTCAGAGTCTGTGTCCGTTTCGGCATATTGTGTTGAAACAGGCAAGCTACTAGGTTCGCCTGCCAGCGTAACCCTAACAAAAATTGATGTTGATGCATCCTATTTTACAATTGATGAGGCGGGAACGGTTCTTTCGTATAACGGTTCGGATGCACAGGTGAGCATACCTGCGACGTATAATGATATAAAAATAACAGCTGTTGCAGATGATGCATTCCGTAATAATGCGATAGTTACTTCAGTTACTCTTAACTCAACAATAACTAAAATCGGTAATAATGCATTCAAGGATTGCGTTAATCTTGAAAATATATCTGCAAGCGGATTAACACAAATTGGAGATTCTGCATTTTCCGGATGCAATTCGTTAAAGACAATTTCTGCAACGGCGGTAACTCAGATTGGTGCAGAAGCTTTTTACGGTTGCTCATCATTGACTTCTATCAATTTCCCAAAGCTTATTGAAGTTCAGGAATATAGTTTTGAAAATGCTACTTCCTTAAAAACGGTAACGGTTTCCTCTGCTACTATAATCGGTACACGTGCTTTTGCGGGATCGGGCGTGAATTCTGTTATATCAGGTAAAGCCACAACTATAGGTGAGGGCGCTTTCGCAGATTGCGCCAATTTGTTTAGTGCTATAATTACAAATGCAGAGGTTATCGGCGCTTCTGCGTTTGAGAATTGTGTTACAATTAAATCTATAAGCTCCGAAAAGGTTCTCAGCATAGGTGACAAGGCGTTCAGTGGCTGCACCGCATTAAATTCCGCAACATTTATTAATGCTGAAAAAATTGGTTCAGAGGCATTTTACGGCACGGCACTTGCAAGTGCTGCATTCGAGAAGGTAACTGAAATCGGCGTTGATGCATTTGTTTCTTGTGCTTCACTTGAAGAGGTGTGTTTTGATTCTTTAGTTACAGTTGATTTAAGTGACTTCGAGGGTTGTAATAACATTAAAAAATTCAGCTTTAACTGTGCAGAGGTCTTTGAAACAAAAGACTTACTCTTGGGTGAATTTGCTCCGAACGTTACTGATTTTGTTGCAAATGAAATTACATCTGTGCCCGATAATTTCTTTAAAAATTGCAAGCAGCTTTCTAATGTTGAATTATCGAGCATTACAAGTGTCGGTGATTATGGATTTTATGGCACTGCCATTACATCTGCAAGCTTTTCCGGTTTGGAATCAGCAGGCAAATATGCATTTTCAAAAATATCTACTCTTGAATCTGTAAATCTTCCCAAGTTGAAGAGCTTTGATAATACAACGTTCAGCGATTCCTCGGCAATTAAAACTGTTGTTTTCGAAAGCCTTGAAAGCCGTTACGACGGTTTGCCCGGTTCATTGTATTCTCTTGAATCATATACGGATATGACCTTGCAAGATATCAAGGCGAGCATGTTTTTTGGCTGTGCAAATTTAACAACTGTGAACTTACCTGTAGCAAAAACTATCGGGGAAAATGCTTTCTGTGGTACAGCTCTTACACGAATTGAATTGCCAATGCTTGAGACTGCAGCGGACAATGCATTTTCAGGTTGTTCATCGTTAACAACTGTTGTTCTTAAAAATTTGAAGGTAATCAATGTTGATGCTTTTGAAGGCATTGAGTCAAACATCACATATATAAACGTTGATGGCGCCACCGGTTTTGATTCAACGGATAATATGCAAGGCTTTACATCTCTGAAAACCTTTTACGGTAACGCAATAAAGTCGATTCCTAATGAGTGCTTTATGAATTTACCTAAGCTTTACTATGTTTATATTGACTCTGCTGAGGTTTTGGGTGTGCGTGCTTTTTACAACTGTCCTGAATTATATACTTGTTCAATAAACAATGCTAAAAGAATTGAGTCAAACGTATTTTCCGGTTGCTCTAATTTCTTCAGCATCACGGCAGATAAAGCGACTGATATTGATTTTTCTGCGTTTGATAACAGTGCGGTTCAGAGCATATCTTTTGATGCATTGACTGAATTTCCGACCACTGAAAACGGCAGCATTGCTTTTCCGAATTCTGAAAAATTACGTACAGTTTCCCTTAATTCGTTAAAAGAAGTTCCTGCAAATTTCCTGTCAGGTTGTCCGTTGATAACCATCGTTCATTTTAATAAAGCGGAGGTTATTGGTGACAGAGCTTTTTATAACACTCCCTTGAACACTTACTATTTATCGTCTGTTGTTGAAATAGGCAATGAAGCATTCTATGGAACGAAAATCAAAAAAGTCAGCTTCCCGCTTGTAACACAAATTGGTGACGGAGCTTTTGCAGAGTGTTCGGTTAATGCTGAGGTAGCACTTCCTCTTGTTGAAGCCTTGCCGGCGAGTGCTTTTAAAAACAATGTGTATCTTACAAAAATAGATATGCCGGTTTTAACTTCAGTTGGCGATTACTGCTTTTATAACTGTGATAAAATTAGTTACCCGACTTTGGAAAGTATCACCGATATTGGCGAATATGCTTTTGCATATTGCGACAACTTAAGTAATGCAACAATTACAAAAATTAATTCACTGGGCGAATATGCTTTTGCAAATTGTGGTAATTTAGCAACTGTTGTGCTTCCGGTTAGGTTTACTGAAATACCTAAGGGATGCTTCAAGAATTGCTCATATCTTAGTGCATCGAACTCAAGATGTGATTACAAGCACGTGAAAAAGATAAACGAAGAAGCCTTTGCGGGCTGCAAGAGAATTACTGCCGATGCTTTTGAGTTTGATATACTTGAATATATCGGCAAAAATGCTTTGAACGCAAGTGGCTTAATGGAAACAGGTAAGTTCGAAATGAAAGGGTTAAAAACCGCCGAGGTTGGTGCGTTTAATGGTCTGAGCTTTGATTGCCTTTATCTTGAAAATGTTGTGGAATTATATTCTTTGCCGGTAGCAGACTATGTTTTAATCGGCTCCGGAATAAAAAGCTTCAGCGCTGACCAAAAGAATAGCGTTGTTATCGGTCACAGCGGTTCCGTTGTTGAAAATTATTGTGACAGCAATGATATCTCCTTTGTTGCTTTAGGTGAAAAGGAATCCGTAATCACAGATGTCGCAGGTTATTATAACTCCGCCGATGCTCTTATGTTCGAAAGCTTTGGCTTTAATCTTACATATAAATGGTACGGATGTAACAATGAAAATCGCACTGATGCCGTTGTTCTTGAAGGGCTTGATGAAAATGTTGAGGACCCCATTGAGTTCTTGTATGAAGAAGGCAGAGAGGCGGATTATAAATACTATTACTGCGAAGCAACAAGCACGGATAACGGCAACGAAGTAAAGATACGCAGCTCTCTTTGCCACAATTTGTTCAATGTAATAAGAACAGTTGATGAAGACGTGACAAATGTTGATTATATGGAATGTTATATTTATACGTATAGCCCCAATAACGTGGGAACAATCGAAAACGCCTTGATTGTTGACGGCGATATTGAATTAACCCCGTATTCAACAACAGCAGGACTGGAGTGCTACGGCACAGGAACAACACTCGATATTTATCACGATGGCGTTGTTGCCGATTCATATACCCTTGTGGTTTACTCAGACGTTAATGCTGACGGCGTTGTTGATGTTTTAGATGTTCGGGCGATTGAGCGTGTATCAAGTGGTAAACGTCAGTTTTTAGATTTATTTAAAACAGCTGCAGACACAAATCAAAATGGTTCAATTGACTCTTTGGATTATCAGCAAGCCGTAAACCAGGCGTTATCTTGGTGAATATAAGCCGACTGTCTTGACAGATAGTCGGCTTTATTTACAAATTATTCATAATTTCACAATATAGCTGTAAGGTTGAGGGTGTATAGTATTATTATAAATTTATTTAGAGGGTATTTATGAAACGTTTTTTGTGTTTAATTTTAACAATTTGTTTGTTGCTCCCGTCTGTGGGAGTTTTATCTGTGTTTGCCGATGATTCTTATTCATCCGCTGCTCTTCGTGAGTTTATGTCCGAGGTCAGTAGCTTAATTGAAGGTAATAATCAGATGTCTATAAGCGGTTCAGTTGGAAAATATTATGGTGATTCTCAAACAGAGGCTGAAAGCTCTTTAGCAGATGCGAAAGCTAACGTAGAATATACAAACAGACTTGTTGTAAAATCGCACAGAGAAATAGATTCGATGAATGCTGTTGCTCATATCTGTGGCTACAATGATCTTCACGTTTTACAGTTTAAAAATTCAGAAGATTTTATAAATGCATATCAATATTACTTATCTCTTGATAGCGTTGAATTTGTGCAGGAAGATTTAGTGTGCGAGGAAAGCGTTTCTTCAGACGAGGTGGGAACACCCGATAACCTGATTTATGATGCAATTCCTACACAGAGCCAGTCAGAAAAATTCGGGTATAATGCTGTTAAAAAGTATATTTCCGATAACGAAATTGTATATGAAAATGATTTGATTGTTGCAGTTGTTGACACGGGTGTGTGTAATGACCACGATTTTTTGAAGGGCAGAGTTATCCCAACTGGCTTTAACAGTATCAATCCCGAAATGAGCTGTTATGATGACCGCGGTCACGGCACTCACGTTGCAGGAATAATTGTTGCAAACACAATAGAAAACGTTAAAATTAAGCCATATAAGGTGCTTGGTGCTGACGGTAAAGGAACAGCTCTGCAGGTGTACCTCGGTATTCAGGCGGCTGTTGAAGATGACGTTGATGTTATAAACCTTAGCCTTAGCGTGAAAGGTGAAAACGCTCTTTTACACGAGGCTGTTACAAATGCGCACAATGAGGGGATAATAACCGTTGCCGCAGCGGGTAATGACGGTGTAAACATTGACGACATTTATTGTTCACCGGCTTGCTTTGATGAAGTTATTACTGTTATGGCTTGCGATGATTCACACAAAATACCGTCATTTTCAAACTACGGTACTAAATGTAATTTTGCCGCTCCCGGTGAAGAAATAGTAAGTACTTATATTAATAATGCATACAGAAAAATGTCAGGTACAAGCATGGCAACGCCGTTTATTACCGCCGCTGTGACCTTTGCAATGTTTGGCGGCGCTGTCACAAAAGATGATATAATCGGCAAATTAGATGATAATGCATCGTTTTGTTTAGGCAACAAATCAATTAAATATGTCAATGCAGAGTATCTTACCCGAGAAAAAGCAAAAACATCAAGCCCCGTTTTCAGCTACAGGTCATCTACATTTACAAGCAGCTTTGATTTATCTTTTACCTGTAAAGATGCTGATGCTACAATATATTATAACACTTCGCTTATGGACCCCGGCACATACGAGGTGTTCACGGAGCCGATAACGGTTTGTTACGATATGACTGTTACTGCTTTTGCGGTTCGTGAAGGCTCAAAGCCAAGTTACAATATGAGTTATTCATATACCAGGGCTGTTTCAGATGCATCGTTGTTCACAGTCGATGAAAACGGCGCGCTAACCGGCTACACCGGCAATGATACAGATATTGTTGTGCCAAGAATTGTCAACGGCATTTACGTTGTTTCGGTTGCTGACGGTGCTTTTGAAAACTCGGGATTGAGAAGTGTCGGCTTTTTGCCGGCAATGACCCAAATTGGTAACAGTGCTTTTAAAAATTGTGATTCTCTTGAGTATATAAGAGCGGCAGGTTGTTCAGTTATTGGTGACAGCGCTTTTGAGGGTTGCGATAACCTTACAAGAGTTAACACGAGCGTAGTTGAAAGAATCGGGGACAATGCTTTTAAAGATTGTCACAAGCTGAATTCAGTTAATCTTATCACCACTCAATATATTGGTGAAAGTGCCTTCGAGAACAATAGCTCCCTCGTAACTCCGGGCCCCAACTCGATTATTGAGCTTGGAGACAGAGCGTTTTATAGTTCAGCGGTTACCAGCATAAGTCTTGACGTTTGTACTCAAATCGGTAAAGGTGCCTTTGCTGAGTGTACGGAGCTTGAATATTTTAACAGCTTCAGAATTACCGAGTTTCCTGAAAATTTGTTTTATAATTGTGAGGCGTTGTCTTATGTTTCGGCATCATCTGTTGAGTTATTATCAGATGGCATCTTTGATAATTGCGACAATTTATTAACGCTTAAACTTAATTCTTTACTAAACTTAGAATCGGATTCGGGGAATCACTTCATTCCTGCAAATTGTCCTAAACTGGCTCAGTTTTGGGCTGACTCGTTAACAGAGTTACCTGATGGTGCCTTTAAAAATGCCGAAAACCTTGTTGAGGTAAGTCTTTTGGCTCTTGAAAAAGTGGGTAAAGAAGCTTTTTACGGTTGTTATTTGCTTGATACTATAAATTCAACTTCAATAAAGTACATTGGAGATTATGCTTTCTATGGTTGCACGGGTTTGGTAAATATAAATGTTAGTGATGCCGAAACCTTGGGGAAAGCCGCTTTGGGCAAAACTCCGATAAAGACTGCTGAATTCAAAAACCTCAGAACAGTAACCGACGGTTGCTTTGATGAATGTAACCTTGAAAAGACTTATCTTAATACTGTTTCAGCAGTTTATGATTTACCTGACCAAGGGTTTGCGGTTATTTCACCATATATGATTACCTTGGATATAGCAGAAAACGATAATTGTGTTATGTATGTTTTTAATGGAACAACCGCCCACAAAAAGGCTGAAGAATTGTGCTTGAATTACATCGTTTTGACTGATGAAACAACGTTTGTAACTAATGCTCCAAAGGTTATTACAGATGCTTCACAACCCATCACAGTTGATTATATTGGTTTGAATTCAAAGTGTGTATGGTATGGCTTACACAGTAAGGATTACAATAATGATGATACAAAACGAAGTGTAGCTACAGGCAACACGCTTGTTCCCTCTGATTCATCGTGGCCGTATTATTGTTGCGTTATTACAAACACCTTTGGTGACACTTCGTATTCTTTTGAATCTATTTATATATTAAATAGAGATTACAAATATTATTATCCGATAAATGATGATGTGTATATTGATTCAAGGGTAAAGCCCTATACAGTTTATGTGGGCGATAACGCAATACATAGTGATATTTTTGATGTTATTGGCTTTAACAGTGAGGTTACAGGGCTTGAAATGAGTTTAACTCACGTAGCCGGTGGGGTGGATTACCTGGCAACCGGTACAAAGGCAACTATAAAAGTATTAAATACGTATTCATTTGATTTTCAGTTTGTAATAAAAGGTGACGTTAATCAAGATGGTGTAAGCGACGTTCTTGACGTTCAGGAAGTTGAACGTTCCATTGATAAGTCAACATATTTCGTTGGCTGTGCATATACAGCGGCAAACGTTGTCGGCGCAACAAGCGGCAATACAATTACTGTTGCGGATTACCAGGAGTTTGTTAATCAATTTATGGCATCATAAAAAAGGAGCTGTAAAAAAACGAACGTTTTTTTACAGCTCCTTTTCAGGGGATAGGAAAAAAAGATGCAGAACGGACAAACCGAGCAAAAACAAGGCTTCAGACTTATTTTGTTTGCCCGAAGGCGTACAAAGGTACGTCGAGTGGCGAGGTTTGTTTGTAGCACAAAACACAAGTATTTCGTTCTTTATTAAAAAATAGGACTTTTATAGGCTTTAAACCTAATAAAAGTCCCTTTATTTATATAGTTTTGTGCGGTCTGCGCTTTTTTTACAGCCCCTTTTAAATTATTTCTGAAGCTTTTTTATTATTGCTTTGCACTCTTCGAGATTCATAATTCTCGGAACGGGGTAAAGGGGATTGCCTTCCATAAGTGCACGTTCCGCAATAAGCTCGATATCTTCGTCCTTAATCTGGTCAAATTTATCGGGGATATTCATTTCTTCATTGAGCTTCTTTATAGCAGCAATGAAGTTTTTTGCTTTTTCTCTGTCGCCCTGTGCCGCACCGGAAACACCGGCAATGTCTGCAAGCTCTGCAAGTCGCTTGTATGCGCTCTCGCCAAAGAACTCAAGAACATAGGGGAGAATAACAGCATTTGCAAGACCGTGGGGTATGTTGTACATACCGCCAAGGTTGTGGGCAATTGCATGAACATAGCCAACGTATGCTCTTGTGAATGCAAGACCCGCATGGAAAGAACCAACGAGCATATTCTCACGTGCTTCGATGTTTTTACCGTCTTCATAGGCAGTTTTAATATTGTTGAAAATCAGCTTTGTGGCAATAATTGCATCTTCTTCAGTCTGCTTGGTATTGCTCTTGCCTATGTATGCCTCTACGGCGTGTGTAAGGGCATCCATACCCGTTGTTGAGGTTATATGGGGCGGAAGTCCAACTGTAAGCTCAGGGTCAAGAATAGCGTATTTAGGACGAAGAACAGGGTCCATAATAGAATTCTTTTCGTGTGTGTCGGGGTTTGAAATAACGGCGGCAATGGTGCATTCTGAGCCTGTGCCCGCTGTTGTGGGAACAGCAAAGAAGGGTGGCAGCTTTTTAAGTACCTTGAGAACGCCACGCATATCTGATGGTGTCTGTTTAGGTTTAACAACTCTTGCGGCTGTGACCTTAGCACAGTCCATAGGTGAGCCGCCACCAAAAGCGATAAAGCCCTGGCAACCGTTTTCTTTATACATTTTGAGCGCATCCTCAACGTTGTAGATTGTGGGGTTGGGCTGAACGCTGTCAAATACGGAATATTTGATGCCTGCCTTTTCAAGTGCTTCAAAAAGAGGATTGAGAAGACCAAGACCCATAAGACCCTTATCTGTTACAACCAGTACGTTGTTAAGCCCCTCTTTTTTAACAAGCTCGGGCAACTGAAGAACAGCACCGGCGCCCTTAATGAGCTTCGGGGGAGTCCAATCAAGGAAATTAACTGCAAATTTCATTGTTTTCTGATAGGCTCTGTAATATGTGTGTTTAATACTCATACGTTTACCTCCGTTAATTTTTATTGATTTTTTCTTTTAAATCGTTCAGCAAATCCTCAAGGATTTTATCTTGTTTTGCCATTCCGTCTCTAAGAAAGGGGAAAGCTTTAAAAAGACGTTGCTTGCTTTTGTTTTTCTTTTCTGAAAAATCCTTCTTGAAATTGTCGTATCTCGTGCGTTGCTCGGCAAATCGCTTCTGCAACTCATCCTTGTCTGTTTTGCCGCCAAGGGATGTGTAGGCATCAATGGCAAAATTACTTATATCGTTTGAGATTTTCTCGTAATTGGTCAGCATACTTCTGATTCCGAGAGCGTTGATTACTGTGTCAATCAGGTCAAAAACGAGTATTGTAAGGAAAATATATGTTAAAATGTTTCTTGACTGCTCCGGAACCTGGCTGACAAGGTAAATATCAACAAGCGGTTGCAGGATAAAAACAAATAAACAAGAACAAGTGCCCCAATAGAAGGTGTGGGTAAGACAAATTCTGCCTTGAATGTTAAATTTCTTGTTGGAGTAATCCCACCAGCGGGCATGGAACAATTTTTCCATAATATAGCTTGTCAAAAATTCAACAATATCGCAAGCAACCATACCCACAACGAAAATTATTGCTTCGTTAATATAAAGGTTGCTGGTAAGATCACGCAATGGCACAAGTAACAGTAAAATTACCATACCTCCGGCTCCGTAAATGGGACAAATCGGGCCCCGCAAAAAGCCGCGGTTGATCCATTTTTTTGGCCTTATTGAGCAATAACATGATTCAAAAAACCAACCGACAAAGCTATATAAAAAGAAATAAAATATATAATCAAGAACGCTCATTGTTCACCACCTATTCCGGTTAATTTGTGGAATTTATCTCTGTATTTTGATGATGATGAGTAAAATACTTCAATTGTGGCGCAATATTTGTCCATTGATGATACCACAAGGCTTTCAAGGTATCTCGGGGGGATAATGGTGAGCGGCCACATATGTTTTTTTATAATATCTTCTTCTTTTTTGTTAAGATAACCGCACAAATACCAGGCGTTTTTGTGAGCAACGCCTGGGTGACGATAGCCGTGGAGCTTGTGACTTAAATCTTTTTCACGCCAATCGTAATAGAAAAGGTCGTGCATTGTTGCGGCGCGAGCAGTGCTTTTGTAATCCAAGCCCAATTTTCTTGTTATAAGAAAGCTGAGGTATGCAACACTTCTTATATGCTGAAGTCTGTTGATTTTAAAATGCTGCTCAAATTGCTCCAAGCTCTGAACCTGTGGTGAAAAATAAATATCACCTGCAGTTTTCAGAAAGCTTTCCCAATCGGGGGCATCCATACGGTAAGAAGAGATGTAGGCATCATATAATTTACTCATTATATCACCGGGATTACTTTATGATTTTGTGGAAGACTTTTTTGCCTTTTTTGATGATTACATAACCTTTTTCAAAATCAGAAACCGGTATTATGTAATTGGGCTCACTAATTTTAACGTCATCAACGCTTACACCGCCCTGCTGAATAAGTCGTCTTGCTTCACCTCTGGAGGGGCAAAGACCTGCTTTTGTCAACGCATCAATTATGTTAAGACCCTCGTCTGAAAAATCGCTTGCTTCAAGAGTGGTTGAGGGCATATTTTCAGAGTTGCCTGCCCCTGCGAAGATTGCTTTTGCTGCATTTTGTGCCTTTTCTGCTTCGTCTTTACCGTGAACAAGGGCGGTGAGTTCATAAGCAAGAATCTCTTTTGCTTTGTTAAGCTCACTGCCTTCCCATTTATCCATTTCGTCAATCTGCTCAAGGGGGAGGAAGGTGAGCATTCTGATGCACTTGAGAACGTCGCCGTCAGCAACATTTCTCCAATACTGATAGAACTCGTAGGGGCTCGTTTTGTTAGCATCAAGCCAAACAGCGTTGCCTGCTGTTTTACCCATCTTTTTGCCCTGTGAATCGGTGAGGAGAGTGATTGTCATAGCGTGGGCATCTGCACCGAGCTTTTTACGGATAAGCTCTGTACCGCCCAACATATTGCTCCATTGGTCGTCACCACCGAACTGCATATTACAGCCGTAGTTTTTGAAAAGATAATAGAAGTCATAGCTCTGCATAATCATATAGTTGAATTCAAGAAAGCTTAGACCCTTTTCCATACGCTGTTTGTAGCACTCGGCACGAAGCATATTGTTAACTGAGAAGCAAGCACCTACCTCACGAAGGAGTTCAACGTAGTTGAGGTTCAAAAGCCACTCGGCATTGTTAACCATCTGTGCCTTTCCCTCGCCGAATTCAATGAAGCGCTCCATCTGACGCTTGAAGCAATCAGCGTTATGGTCAATATCTTCTTTTGTAAGCATTTTTCTCATATCTGTTCTGCCGGAGGGGTCGCCAATCATAGTTGTACCGCCACCGATAAGAGCGATAGGCTGGTTACCGGCCATCTGCAGACGTTTCATAAGAGTAAGAGCCATAAAGTGACCGGCTGTAAGGCTGTCTGCCGTGCAGTCAAAGCCAATATAAAACTTTGCTTTACCGCTGTTAATCATTTCACGAATTTCTGTTTCGTTAGTAACCTGAGCAATAAGCCCACGAGCCACTAATTCTTCATAAATACCCATTTGAATTTCTCCTGTATTTGATATTTTTACATACAGCTAAATTATATTATATTTACCTATAAAAGTCAATGTTTATTGCTGTTTATGAACTAATAAGTTAAGTAATTGTTTTTGTTTAACAATATGCTTGATTTTTTTTGATTATGGTGTTAATATGTATTTACGAAACTTCAGGGCGGGGTGTGATTCCCCACCGGCAGTAAAGTCTGCGAGCCGCATTGCGGTTGATTGGGTGAAATTCCCGAACCGACGGTATAGTCCGGATGAAAGAAGATTTCAAAAGTTATTCTTTTGTTGAAACCTTTTATTCGCCCTGAGTCTTTCGGGGCGAATTTTTTATTTGAAAGGTGTGTTTTTATGAAAACATCAAAAAGTAGTGATCAAAAGCTTCAAAGACTCACGATATCTGCCGTCCTTGCGGCGTTATCAATTGTTCTGATGGTGACCATCAGATTTTCAATTTTCCCGTCTGCACCGTTCTATGAAATGGAGTTTGCAGATGTGCCTATTCTTGTTTGCTCAACACTTTTTGGACCGATTTACGGTCTGGCAACACTTTTTGTGGTTTGTCTTATCCAGGCTTTAACTGTCAGCGCATCAAGTGGTATTATTGGTTTTTTGATGCACTTTTTATCCTCGGGTTTAATGATTTTGACAATTTATTTGTTAAGAAAAAAATTCAGTGGACTTAAAGGTGTATTGGTTTCATCCTTGTGTGGTGTAATTGTCGTTGTTATTGTTATGATACCGATGAATATCTGGCTTGCATCTGCTTTTATGCATATGGATGCAATATCCTTTATAAAAGGCTTTTTAGGTGTTTGTGTTGCGTTTAACTTTATAAAAGCGGGTGCTAATGTTCTTATTTATAACCTTATTGCACCGACACTTCTAAAAGAATATGAAAAAATATCAAGAAAATAATTGATTCAGTTTTTTCTTGCATATAATATGTTATAGAGTTTTTGAAAATGGTGCAAAACTATTGACAAAAACTCTGTAAGTTTATAAAATCTATATTTGAGATTTATTATTACTCTGAAATGGGGTTGAATAATGGTTTTTCAAAAACTCAAAGAAATTATCTTGGATGAATTTTTAGATGAAGATGATGTTGTTGAGTTAGATTCTTCATTTGCTGTTGATTTCGGTTTGGATGAAATTGATATAGCCGATTTATGTATGTCTGTTGAAGATGAATTTGGCATTGAGGTCACCTGGGAAGCTTCTGAAAAGCTTGAAACAGTTGGCGATTTAGTTAAGTATATTGAAGAAAATTTATGATAAAGAGGATTTTAAAATGGCAGAACAGAAAAAAATGGTAGAAGCTATCACTTCTATGGAAGTGGATTTTGCGCAATGGTATACAGACGTTGTAAAGAAAGCGGATCTTGTTGACTATTCAAGTGTTAAGGGATGCATGATTATTCGCCCCTATGGTTATGCAATCTGGGAAAATATTCAGAATATTCTTGATACAAGATTCAAGCAGCTTGGTCACGAAAATGTATATATGCCTATGTTTATTCCCGAAAGCCTTTTGCAGAAGGAGAAGGACCATGTTGAAGGCTTTGCTCCTGAGGTTGCCTGGGTTACACACGGCGGTAGTGCTGAGCTTGAAGAGCGTCTTTGCGTTCGCCCCACTTCAGAAACATTATTCTGCGAGCATTATGCTAAGGTTGTTCAGTCTCACAGGGATTTGCCAAAGCTTTACAATCAGTGGTGCAGTGTTGTTCGTTGGGAGAAAACAACTCGTCCCTTCCTCAGAACAAGAGAATTTCTTTGGCAGGAGGGTCACACTGTTCACGCAACTGCTGAAGAAGCTATTCAGGAAACAGAACAGATGCTCAATGTTTATGCTGATTTCTGTGAGAAATCACTTTGTATGCCTGTCGTTAAGGGCGTTAAAACTGAGAGTGACAAATTCGCAGGAGCTGTTGCTACATACGCTATTGAGGCTTTAATGCACGATGGCAAGGCTTTACAGGCAGCTACGAGCCACTATTTCGGTGATGGATTTGCCAGAGCTTTTGATATGACATATCAGGATAAAAACAATAAGCTTTCATACGTTCATCAGACATCTTGGGGCTCGACAACACGCCTTATCGGTGCCATCATTATGTCACACGGTGACAATAACGGTCTTGTTCTTCCTCCTGCTGTTGCACCTATTCAGGTTGTTATTGTTCCCATTGCACAGCATAAGGAGGGGGTTCTTGACAAAGCAAACGAACTTAAAAATCGTCTTTCCGAGAAATTCAGAGTTAAGCTTGATTCAAGCGATAACTCCGCTGGCTGGAAATTTGCTGAATATGAGATGAAGGGCGTTCCCATTCGTCTTGAAATCGGACCCAAGGACATTGAAAATAATCAGTGTGTTCTCGTTAGAAGAGATAACAGAGAAAAGATTTTTGTTTCTCTTGATAACCTCGAAGAGGGTATCAGTAACGCGCTTAATGCTTTTGCCGAAGCAATATATAACAAAGCTCTTGAAAACGTTAAGAAGCATTCATATAATTGCACTTCAATTGATGAAATCAACAATGCTCTTGCTGAAAACGGCGATGGCTTTGTTAAAGCAATGTGGTGTGGCGAAGAAGAATGCGAAGACAAGGTTAAGGAGTTAACCGGTGTTGGCTCACGTTGTATCCCCTTTGAGCAAGAAAAACTTGCCGATACCTGCGTTTGCTGCGGTAAACCTGCAAAGCATATGGTTTGCTGGGGTAAAGCATATTAATAAAACACATAATAAAAAGCACCGTAGAAAACTACGGTGCTTTTGTTATATATAAATTACTTCATTAAGCCGTTAGCTACGCACCAATCATGGAAGGATTTGATTGAGCGAAGTCTTGCGGGGCTGAGGTTGTGTGAGCCTCTTGTGTACCAGTTAAAGCCTTCAACTCCCTGGAGACGAATAAGCTCTTTAGCACTTGCGCAGAAGCCGCTGTCGATAGCGTTGTCAAGAAGAATGATTTCGTTGTAACGCTGTTCGGCAAGGGCCATATCACCGCTTACAAATGCTTCGTGGAAACGCTGGAAGAATGCACCACCGCAGGATGTGGGGGTAGCCATAACGCCTCTTGCACCTGCAACGTATGAATCAAAGAGATAGGGCATATTAGCCTGAATGATTGTGGAATCACCTTTGTTTGCAATTTTATCTTTAATCATTTCAAGTGAACAGGTTGTATCCTTGATTCCCCAGATAAGTCCGTCTTTTGTGAGTTCACCGTATGCTTTACCGCTCATAAGGTGGGGCTGAAAGCCGGGGAATTCATAAAGAAAAACAGGAACGGTTGCGCTTGAAGCAAGCTCGCTGATGTACTCAACAAGCTTTTCATCATCATCGCCAAGACCTTTAGTTGTGAGAACGATTCCATCAACACCGGTCTGCTCCATTTTTTTGATTTCTTCAAGATTTTCTTCTTTTGTTGCTTCAATATTTGCAGTGGCAACAACAGTTGTGTTACCTTTGTGTTTAACGGTGAGTTCTGCAAGTTTGAGCCTTTCCTCGAGTGAAAGTAGTGTCATTTCAGAGCTTCCGCAAACCGCGAAAAGGTGGTCAACACCCTGTGAAACCTGCCAATCTGCATATTCTTCATATGTATTGTAGTCAATGCTTCTGTCCTCAAAGAAAGGAGTGAGCATAAGTGAATAAATACCGTCTTTTGTTTCTCTTGTAAGCTTTGCCATTTAGAACGACTTCTTTCTGTAATGATTTTTTATAAAGTTTATAAGGGCTGTACCGAAGCACAACCCTTTATAACTGTTTAATTACTGAACGTTTTTCTTGAGTGTAGCAAGTTCCTCTGCAAGAACAGCAGGGATTTTATCGCCGAATTTAGCGTAGAATTCTTCGATGCCCTTTGCATCCTCCTGCCAGAGCTCTTTTTCAACTTCAAGGATGCTTTCGAGAGATTCGAGAGATACTTCGCCCTCAAGACCTTCAATATTGATGTCTTTAGCGTAGGGGATATAGCCGATTTCTGTATCCTTAGCATCTACCTTGCCTTCACAACGGTTGATAATCCATTCAAGTACACGAAGGTTATCACCGAAGCCGGGCCACATAAAGTTGCCTTCGTCATCCTTACGGAACCAGTTAACGTTGAAAATTTTGGGTGCTTTTTCGGGATCAAGAGTTGCACCGATGTCAATCCAATGCTGCCAGTAGTCAGCCATATTGTAGCCGCAGAAGGGAAGCATAGCCATGGGATCACGACGAACAACACCAACTGCACCTGCAGCTGCAGCTGTTGTTTCGGAAGCCATAATTGAACCTACGAATACACCGTGGTTCCAGTCACGTGACTGATAAACGAGGGGTGCAAGCTTTGCACGTCTGCCGCCGAATACGATTGCTGAAATCGGAACACCGTTGGGGTTCTCAAATTCGGGGCTGAGGCAAGGACAGTTTACAGCAGGAGCTGTGAAACGGCTGTTGGGATGTGCGCCTTTTTCTTCACTTTCCTGGCCATTCCAGGGGTTACCCTTCCATTCAACTGCATTTGCAGGGGGATTTTTATCAAGACCTTCCCACCAAACTGTGTTGTCATCAAGGTTGTGAGCAACGTTTGTGAAAATTGTGCCTTTCTTTGTGGAAGCAAGAGCGTTGGGGTTGGATTTTACGTTAGTACCGGGAGCAACACCAAAGAAACCGTTTTCAGGGTTAATAGCGTAAAGTCTTCCGTCGGGACCTTTGCGGATCCAGGAAATATCGTCACCGACACACCATACTTTATAGCCCTTTTCCTTGTAAAGCTCCGGAGGAATAAGCATAGCAAGGTTTGTTTTGCCGCAAGCTGAGGGGAAAGCTGCACAGATATATTTAACTTCGCCCTGGGGATTTTCAATACCGAGGATGAGCATGTGCTCTGCCTGCCAGCCTTCTTTCCAACCCTGGTAAGAAGCAATACGAAGTGCGAAGCATTTTTTACCGAGAAGAACGTTTCCGCCGTAGCCGGAGTTAACAGAAATAATTGTGTTATCCTGAGGGAACTGGCAGATGTATCTCTTTTCCTCGTCAATGTCACAACGGCAGTGAAGACCACGTACCCAATCGTTGCTGTCGCCGAGAACCTCGAGAACGTCTTTGCCGACTCTTGTCATGATAACCATGTTAAGAACAACGTAGATTGAGTCAGTAAGCTCGATACCGACTTTTGCGAAAGGAGAGCCAACAGGACCCATAGAATAGGGGATAACGTACATTGTTCTGCCCTTGTAGCTGTCGCGAGCAATGTCGTAAAGCATTTTATATGCTTCTGAAGGTTCCATCCAGTTGTTTGTGGGGCCGGCTTCTTCTTTTGTGCTTGCACAAATGAATGTTCTGCCTTCAACACGAGCAACGTCGTTTACTGCAGTTCTGTGAAGATAGCAGTCGGGGAGAAGTTCCTGATTAAGTTTGATGAGTTCGCCTGTTGAGCAAGCAGTTGCTCTGAGCTCCTCGATCTGTTCTTTTGAGCCGTCGATCCAAACGATGTTGTCGGGTTTTACAAGTTCAACCTTTTCATCGATCCAGGAGAGAACGCTCTTGTTTGTAGTTAATGCCATAACAAAAACCTCCTAAAATTTGTCCAAAATTACCTATTCTGTAATCGTTACCATAATACACCAATTTTTAGCTAAATTCAACTGATTTTTCAAAATTATATAATTTTAGTACTATTATATAAAAAAACTCCCCATAAATACGGGGAGTTGATTAAAGAAATTTATTTGACGTATTTTTCAACAAATCTGAATGTATTTTCCCAGTATAATTCGGGGTGAACAAGGTGTGCTTCAGCGTGCTCTGCATCAGGAATTGAGAGTTTTTCTTTTTCACACGCAGCAGCATTGTAGTTGAGATCAAGCATTCTGTACGGAACAAATAAATCCTTTTCACCGTGTATGAAAATGGTGGGTGTTTTTGATTTTGCAACCTGCTTGAGACTGGAGGCCTCTTTGAAACCGTATCCTGCTATTACTCTTGTTGCCAGGTCGCCTGCATAAAGAACAGGGAATGCAGGTACATGGTAGGTTTCTTTCATTTCGTTTTTAAATTCATCCCACACAGAAGAAAAACCACAATCAGCAACTGCACACTTAACATTTTTCGGGAGATCTTCGCCTGTAGTCATCATAACTGTTGCGGCGCCCATTGAAACGCCGTGCAAAACAATCTGAATATCGCCGTAAATGTCAATCAGATATTTTATCCAATCAAGGATATCAAGTCTGTCGAGCCAACCCATAGAAATGGAACGGTGTTCGCTGATGTCATGACCCCTCAGACAGGGAAGCAATACGTTGTAGCCACGGTTATGGTAATGAAGAGCGTAACTACCCATACCTTTAGGTGAGCTTGTGTAGCCGTGTATGCAGATAAGCCATTTATCCGAGGGCTCATTTGCTTTTACTATGTAACCGTGTATAGGTTTGTTTTCACTGTTCTGTATTACAATGTGGCTGTGTTGTTTTGAATCTAACCAAGCATCGCCCTCAGCTCTGAGTATTTCTTTGGGTGCAGAAGGGTCACGGGGATTCTTTTTTTCTTCAAGCTCATGGTTTTTATCACTGATTTTTTTTGAAACACGTGTTAAAACCATTGTGTTCATTACAGTGCCTATTCCAGCGAAAAGTCCTGCACCGCCTAAAAGAAGCTTTGTTGTTTTTTTCATACGTTCACAACCTTTACTTGTTTTTTATTAGATTATACTACACATTGTCTCAAAAATAAATAAAAAAAACAAATTTTTGTTGTTTTATGATAATTTATCTGCTATACTTATTAGAGTTAAAAATGGGGGTTAAAGTATGGCTAATGATGTTTTGTTCAGAACCTCAGCCTTTGGTGGCTTTAAAAAAGACGACGTTATGAGTTTTATCGAAAACGTCCTCTCAGAAAAAAGTAATCTCGAAAGAGCTTTAGCGACAATGAATGCTGAAAAAACTCAGCTCGCAGCCCAACTTACTCAGCTTCAGAATGAGCTTGATGATTTGAGTAAATTGCGTTCAGAAAACGCTTCTCTTAATGCCGAAATTGTTAATTTGGAGAGTTCTTTGAGTGATAAGGACGATTTAATTACTGAGTTGACACAACGTGTTTCTAAGGCCGAGGCTAATGAGGGTGCACAAGAAGAAATTGATGCACTCAAGGCTGAGAATTTACGACTTGTTGCTGAGCTTGACAAAAAACGCGACCTTGAAAGACAGGTGGGTGTTGCTATGCTTGACGCCAGAGCGCACTCGGAAGAGCTTGTTGAAGCTGCGCGCGAAAGAGCTAATGACGTTACAAAGTCTGTTTATGAAGCAATCGGTGAGACTGCTATTAAGATTGATGATCTTTCTGCAGGTATCGGTGAAATAGCAAGGAACTTCACTAAATCTGTTGAAGAGGTTGAATTGCGTATTAAAGTGCTTACCGGTGATATGAGCAAAACGGCTCAGGCGCTAATTTCTGATACAGGCTATACAGAAAAAATATTACCAACGGCAGTTGTTTCAAGTGAAGTTTCTGTTTCGGAAGAATCTGATTTAGGCGATGATGAATATTGAGTGAATATTTTTTAGATACAAATAATATTAATGAATGGGCACAAACGCTTTCAGCAGGTGACAAGGTTTATTTATCCGGTGCTATATACACCGCAAGAGATGCTGCTCATAAGAATTTCATTAATTTGATAAAGGAAGGCGAGAGCCTTCCTTTTGATATCAAAAATACTGTGATTTATTATGCCGGACCCACTCCTGCAAAGAATGGCTTGGCTGTTGGCAGCATTGGTCCTACAACGTCTTCGCGAATGGATGTATTTGCCCCACAGCTACTTTCCTTGGGATTAAAGGCAATGATTGGTAAAGGCGACCGCAACAAAGACGTTTATGATGCCATAATCAAGAATAAATGTGTTTATTTTGCCGCAATCGGCGGAGCCGGTGCGTTGTATTCTTGCTGTGTTGAATCCTGTGAGGTTGTTGCTTTCCCACATCTTGGATGTGAATCGGTTAAGAAATTAATAATCAGGGATTTTCCTGTTATTGTTGCAATAGATTCAACGGGTAAAAGTTTATATAATTTATGAGGTGTATTTGAAGAAATCTTATAACTATTTCAAGATGTTAAATGATTTATCAAATGACGTTTCAAAGGCATTTTCTGACGTTTTAAACAACAGAAACATTGAGTTTAGCAGAATGACCTTTTTTTCTTTAAAGAAAGAATTAAATTATCAGCTGTGTAACGAATTTATTACCCCTATATCCCGTGATGATATTTATGTTATTGCTGATTGTCTGACTGAGCAGATGCATTGTATCAGAGTTATCAGTGAGTTTTCTTCACTATTCTGGTATGATGTCAGAAAAACCAACGGTCTTTTAGCAGATATTTTAAAACGGCAAGAAAGGCTGTTGTCATCTTTAGTGGATTTTAAAAATAAAAAACAGGTTTTAAATGAGTGTTCCGAGAGTTTGAGTGTTACCTCAAACACATCTTTTTACATTCAGAAGAAAATCAAGGATTGTATTAGCGGCGTTGAGCAACAGCCGTTGTTAAGATACACAGTTTATGCATCTTTATTTGAATTATCCCAAACGTTAAAAACGACTTTTTCACAAATTGAAAGGATATTAATAAATAATTGATATGGGTTTCTACGAATTAAGAAGAAAACTGATTGAAAAAGAGTTTTCAAGAATGAATGATATGCAAAAAGAAGCTGTTTTTACCGTGAATGGCGCCGTTCTTATTCTTGCCGGTGCCGGTAGCGGTAAAACAACGGTTCTTGTTAACCGAATAGCGTATCTGATAAAATACGGTAATGCTTATAACTCTGATTTTTCGTACAGAGTGCCAAGCTTTAATGATGAAGAGGTTTTGCGTAATTATATTGAAAACGGCGGCGAGCTTTCTGCAGACCTTGAAAGAATGCTTGGGGTAGATGTTCCTGCACCATGGCAGATTCTTGCTATAACATTTACGAATAAAGCCGCTAACGAGTTGAAAGCACGACTTGAAGCAATGCTTGGTGAAAAAGGTAATGATGTATGGGCAAGCACCTTTCACTCCTGCTGTGTTCGTATTCTTCGCCGTGATTGCGACAGAATCGGTTTTTCAAAGCATTTTACTATTTATGATACAGATGATTCAAGAAGAGTTATGAAGGATGTTTTGCGTTCTCTTGACATTGATGAAAAAAGATTGCCTCCGAAGCTTGTTTTATCAGAAATCAGCAAGGCAAAAGATTCTTTAATGACGCCTGAGGATTACGAAAATTCTTTAACACCCTTTGATGTTAATAAAAAACTGATTGCTCAGGCATATTATAAATACGAGGAACGCCTGAAAAAAGCTGATGCAATGGATTTTGATGATATTATTGTCAATGCCGTAAAGCTTTTGAAAGAAAATCCCGATATACTGGAGTATTATCAGAGAAAATTCAGATACGTTATGGTTGATGAGTATCAGGACACTAACCACGCGCAATATATTTTCACTTCTCTTCTTGCAGGCGGATACAACAATATTTGTGTTGTTGGTGACGATGACCAGAGTATCTATAAGTTCAGAGGTGCTACAATCGAGAATATTCTTTCTTTCGAGAATCAGTATGATGATACAAAGGTTATAAGACTTGAGCAAAACTACCGCTCAACTTCTGTTATTCTCGATGCCGCTAATGCCGTTATTAAAAATAACAGGGGCAGAAAGGGTAAAACTCTCTGGACAGAGAAGGATGGCGGTGACAAAATTAAGGTCCGCACCCTGGCAGATGAGCGTGAAGAGGGTCGCTTTGTAGCTGATGAAATATATAATTTTATTAACGTTTCAAGTAAGTACAAGCCCTCGGACATTGCTATTTTATACAGAACAAATAACCAATCAAGGAGCATTGAAAATGCTCTTACAAACGGCAGAATAAAATATAAGGTCATCGGTGGATTTAAGTTCTATGACAGAAAGCATATTAAAGACGTAATGGCTTATTTGTCTGTTATAACAAATCCCTCTGATACCGTAAGATTAAAACGAATTATTAATGAACCTAAAAGGGGAATTGGTGACACAACGATTAATAATGCTATGCAGATTGCAGACAGCTTGGGTCTTAGTTTATTTGAAGTTATCTCTAACGCCAATGAGTACCCCATTCTTTCCCGAAGTGCATCAAAATTAATGGAATTTGCCACGTTAATTAAAGGCTTTGCCGCTTCGTTAGAAGAAAAGGATATTAAAGAGTTCTTTATTGATGTTATCAATGACAGCGGATATATGGAGTCACTTGACGCTGACAGAGAAACAGCAGAAGAACGCAAATCTGACGTTTTTGAGCTTCTTAACGGATTAGTTGATTATATGGATAATAACGGTGAAGAAGCTTCTCTCAGCGGCTTTTTGGAAGAGATTGCGTTAACAACCGATCTCGACAATCTTGATGAAAAGGATGAGGTTGTTGTTCTTATGACGCTTCATTCTGCAAAAGGACTGGAATTCCCGGTTGTTTTCATTGTTGGTATGGAGGAGGGGCTTTTCCCCGGTAACCAAGTAATGTATGACCCGAGTGAGCTGGAGGAGGAGCGTCGTCTTTGTTACGTTGGTATAACGCGTGCAAAGGAAAAGTTATATATAACTAATGCACACTCCAGAATGATTTACGGTAATACAAACTTTACAAGACCTTCAAGATTTCTTGCGGAGATACCCGAGGAATTAACAGAAACAGAAAAGAAACAACCTGTTAATAGTTTTGGTGGTTACGGTAGCAATACACGTACCTATTCAGCTTCAAGCGTTGGTAACAGGGCAGGAGCACCCAAAAAAACTGCAACCTCAAGCGGGTTCTCAGGATTTGGTGGGTTCTCAGGTTCAAAACCTGCTTCGACTTCAAAATCCGCAGTCAACCTTGATTTCAAGGTTGGTGACAGGGTAGAGCATAAAACCTTTGGTCAGGGCTTGATTATTGGCGCTAATGCTGTTGGTGGCGATATGGTGCTTGAAATTGCTTTTGATTCTTGCGGAACAAAAAAAATAATGGCGAAAATGGCAAAGCTTACAAAGCTTTAAAAATTAAGCGGTAGATACAACTGTATCTACCGCTTAATTTATCCGTTTATTAAATCTGACATATTGAACATACCGTTTTCTTTTTCTGCGATGAAAACAGCGGCATTAACTGCACCTGTCGCAAAAATTGCTCTTGAACGAGCACTGTGGCTCAAGGTTAATATCTCGTCGTTTCCCGCGAAAACAACCTGATGTTCGCCAACTATTGTGCCACCGCGAATTGAATGAATGCCGATTTCATTTGCTTCTCTTTTTTGCCTTTTTGAAAAACGGTCATATTCAAAGTAGTGGTCGGGAAGTTCTTCTTTAACAGCATTACCTAACATTATTGCCGTACCGCTTGGTGCGTCAATTTTTTTGTTGTGGTGAGCTTCGATAATTTCAACGTCAAAACCATTTCCCAGTACCTTTGCAACTGTTTTTGATATTTCACAAAGAAGGCTAACACCGATTGACATATTGTATGAAAAAAATACGGGAACCTTTTCAGAGACGTTTTCAACACTTTTAATTTGTTCTTCGTTAAGACCGGTTGTTGCAAGAACAACGGCAGTGTTATTCTTTTCGGCAAAAGAAAGCATATCGGGAAGTAAAGAGGGGTTGGAAAAATCTATAATTACGTCTGCTTTGATCTCTACCTCGTCGTAGCTTTGGAAAATTGGAAAACCGATTGATGAGTCATCAACAATATCTATGCCTGCAACTATTTCGCAATCCTTGCGTTCGTTAACGATGCTAATGACATTTCTGCCCATTTTGCCGCAACAACCGCTTAAAAGTATTCTTGTCATAAAATTTACTTCCTTTATTTAGTGTTATGGGACGGAAAAATCCGTCCCGCAAATTATATCATATTGTGTTTTTTTAGAACAGACTCAAGAAGCTTAGTGTTAGCTTCATTAAGAGGGGAAAGAGGCATTCTGCATCTTCCCACGTCAATTCCCATCATACACATAGCTGCTTTGACGGGGATGGGATTAACATCACAGAAAAGAGCATTGCATAAATCAATATATTCAAGCTGCAGCTTTGCGCTTTCTTCGGTTTTTCCTTCAATACCCAGCATAGCAATATTATGTGCAAGCTTCGGAGCTATGTTTGAAAGAACAGAAATAACACCTTTTGCCCCCAAAGCGGTGAAGGCTGTAATCTGGTCATCGTTACCTGAATAAAAATTAAGATTATCACCACAAAGTGCAACGGTTTTTGCAAAAGCAGATATATCACCGCTGGCTTCCTTTGCACCGTTTATAAGCGGGAGCTTTGATAGTTCAAGATAAGTCTCAGGTTTAATATTAACCCCTGTTCTTGAGGGTACGTTATAAAGAATAATAGGTGTTGAAACACGTTTTTCGATATAGGTATATGACTCTATAAGTCCGTCCTGAGAAGCTTTGTTGTAGTAGGGGGTTACCATAAGAAGACCGTCAACTCCGCATTTTTCAGCGTCGTTTGAGAGCTTTACTGCATGAACAGTGTCATTACTGCCTGTTCCTGCAATAACAGGAATTCTGCCGTTTGTAACACGTACAGCTGTACGGATAGCTTCAACGTGTTCATCGTAAACAAGTGTGGATTTTTCACCTGTTGTTCCGCAAACTACAATCGCATCTGTTCCGTTTTGTATCTGGTTTTCGATTATCTCCTCAAAAAGAGAGAAGTTGATTTTTAAATCCTCGCCTTTAAAAGGTGTTACAATTGCAACACCGGCACCCGTGAAAATCGGTTTTTTCACAGCGAAAACCTCCATTTAATATATTATTAATCCATATAGCCTTCTGCACAAAGAAGCTCTGCAAGAAGAACAGCACCACCCGCAGCACCACGAAGAGTGTTGTGTGCAAGGCATACGAATTTATAATCATACTGTGTATCTTCACGAAGACGACCAATAGAAACAGCCATACCGTTTTCAAGGTTTCTGTGAAGCTTTGTCTGAGGCATGTTATCCTCTTCAAAATAGTGAAGGAACTGCTTGGGAGCAGAGGGGAGGTCGAGCTCCTGTGCTCTGCCCTTGAAATTCTTCCACATTTCAATCATTTCTTCTTTTTCAGGCTTGTTTTCGAATCTTACGAAAACAGCACCCATATGACCGTCGGAAACGGGAACACGAATACACTGAGCTGTAAAGTGCGGCTCGGTTGCAGAAACAATTTCGTCACCAACGATTTTACCCCAGAGCTTGAGGGGCTCTTTCTCACTCTTTTCTTCTTCACCACCGATAAAGGGGATAACGTTGTCTACCATTTCGGGCCATCTTTCAAAAGTTTTGCCTGCGCCTGAGATTGCCTGATATGTACAAACTACAACGTCCTTAACCGTGTATTTATCGTGAAGAGGGAAGAGAGCGGGAACGTAAGACTGCAAAGAGCAGTTTGACTTAACTGCAATGAAGCCTCTTTTTGTGCCGAGACGCTTTCTCTGGGAATGAATGACTTCAATATGCTCGGGGTTAAGCTCCGGAACAACCATAGGAACGTCTGCAGTCATTCTGTGTGCGCTGTTGTTGGAAACAACGGGACATTCAGCCTTAGCATATTTTTCTTCAAGCTCTTTTGTTTCTGCTTTTGAAAGGTTAACGGCGCAGAAAACAAAATCAACTTCAGAAGCAATTTTTTCAATGTCTTTTTCTGCATCAAGAACTGTCATATCAAGATATTTTGCCGGTGTGGGTTCTTCCATGCACCAACGGTTGCCAAGTGCCTCTTTGTAGCTCTGACCGGCAGAACGTGATGAGGCGGCAAGAACTGTTACGTCATACCACGGGTGATCTGCAAGCAAAAGTGCAAATCTCTGACCAACCATACCTGTTGCACCGATAATACCAACTTTGTACTTTTTCATAAGTAACCTCCGTATTTTAAAATAATACTTGTAAATGCGAAGCAAATGTTTTATAATATATTCCGCTTTTTAACGATTATATATAATACCATTAATGAAAAGTTAAGTCAATCTTTTTTAGTTAATTTATAGAGGAATAAATATGAACAAGTCTGATTTTTTCTATGATTTACCAGAATCTCTCATTGCCCAACATCCCTTGGAGCCGAGAGACAGTTCAAGGCTGATGGTGCTTTCTAAAGAAAGTACCGAAATTGAGCATAAGCATTTTTACGATATATGTGATTATTTAAAAGCCGGTGATTGTCTTATTCTTAATAACACGCGTGTACTTCCTGCTCGAATTTACGGTACAAAGAACGGGACAGGTGCTGTCGTTGAGTTTTTGTTATTAAAGCAAATTGAAACTAATGTATGGGAAACACTTGCGGGTCCCGGTAAAAGGGCGAAAGAGGGCACGGAATTTACTTTTGGTGGCGGTATATTAACTGCTAAGGTTGAAGGTGTTCTTGATAACGGTAATAGAATTATCCGTTTCATATATGATAAAAATGACAACATTTTTAATATTCTTGATAAAATCGGCGAGATGCCGCTTCCTCACTATATTACAGAAGAACTGCAGGATAAAGAACGTTATCAGACAGTGTATTCAAAGGAGCTCGGCTCTGCAGCCGCACCAACTGCCGGTTTGCATTTTACAAATGAGATTTTAGAAAAACTAAAAGCAAAAGGTGTAAATATCGGTTACGTTACGCTTCACGTTGGTTTGGGTACGTTTCGCCCGGTAAAAGCAGAGCGCATAGAAGACCATTTAATGCATTCTGAACACTATTTTTTGCCCCAAGAAACTGCGGACTTGATTAACAGAACAAAGAAAAACGGCGGCAGAGTTATCGCTGTAGGAACAACAAGCTGCAGAACGCTCGAATCATGTGCAACCTTTCGTGGTGAAATCTGCGAGGATGAAAGAATGACAGATATATTTATTTATCCCGGTTATAGCTTTAAGTGCATCGACGGTCTTCTGACTAATTTCCATTTACCTGAAAGCACGTTAATTATGCTTGTTTCTGCTTTCTATGGCTACAATAAAACGCTTTTTGCGTATAAAACAGCGGTAGAGGAAAAATACAGATTTTTTTCCTTTGGCGACGCAATGCTTATCGTTTAATTTATTTAACTAATAAGGAGTATTTATGTTTAAACTTCTAAAAACTGAGGGGACTGCACGTCGCGGTGAATTTCACACAGTTCACGGCGTTGTTCAGACGCCTGCTTTTCAGAACGTTGCCACCTGTGCGGCAATCAAAGGCGGTCTTTCTGCTTATGATTTAAAAGAAATTGACTGCCAGGTTCAGCTTTGCAATACCTATCATCTTCACGTGAGACCCGGTGACAAGCTAATAAAAGATCTTGGAGGTCTTCATAAATTTACCGGCTGGAGCGGACCTATTCTTACAGACAGCGGTGGATTTCAAGTTTTTTCCTTGGCAGGTTTAAGAAAAATCAAAGAAGAGGGCGTTACCTTCAATTCTCATATTGATGGTAAAAAAATCTTTATGGGACCGGAAGAAAGTATGCGGATTCAATCTAATCTTGGTTCAACAATAGCTATGGCTTTTGATGAATGTGTGAAAAATCCCGCTGAATATAAATATGCCAAAGAATCAATTGCAAGAACTACACGTTGGCTCAAAAGATGCCGGATTGAAATGAAAAATCTGAATGAATCGGGGAGTGCAACCAACCCGAATCAGCTTTTGTTCGGTATTAACCAAGGGGCAACGTTTGATGATTTGCGTGTTGAGCATATGAAAGAAATCGCAGAGCTTGATTTGGACGGTTATGCTATCGGTGGTCTTGCTGTTGGTGAGCCTAAGGAGGATATGTACAGAATCATTTCTGCTGTTGAACCCTTCGCACCTAAAGATAAAATTCGTTATCTTATGGGCGTCGGTACACCGGGCAACATCATTGAGGGTGTCAGCAGGGGTGTTGATTTATTCGACTGTGTTATGCCAAGCCGTAACGCTCGACATGGGCATTTGTTTACGTGGAACGGTATAATTAATATGAACAACGCTAAATATGCTACCGATGATTCACCTATTGATGTAGAGTGTAATTGCCCGACCTGTCAGAAATTTTCCAGGGCATATTTACATCACCTTTTCAAAGCGAAAGAAGTGCTTGCCATGAGATTGGCAGTAACTCATAACCTTTATTTTTATAATAACCTGATGAAAAGAATCAGAGACGAGTTAGATAACGGAACCTTCTCTGAATTTAAAAATAAATACGTTGATGTTTTAGACAAAAGAATATAATATTTTGTGAAAAACTATTGTATATTTTTAAAAATATAGTATAATACATTGGTACGAATTTTTTGGAGGATTTTATAATGTTTGATTTTATTTTATTAGCCGGTGAAACACCTAATGGCAGTCCTATGGGCATGATTCTTATGCTTTTAATGATTCCTGCTATGTATTTTCTTATGATTCGTCCTCAGAAGAAGAAACAGAAGCAAGAGCAGCAGATGCGTGATTCAATCCAGATTGGTGACGAAATCACAACAATCGGCGGCATTATGGGCAGAGTTGTTACTGTTAAAGAGGACAGTATCGTTCTTGAAACAGGTGCAGACAGAATTAAGATGAAGTTCCAGCGTTGGGCTATTCAGACAAATGATACAGCAAACGCTCGTATGGAAGCTGAAAGAAAGGCTGCTGCAGAGGCTAAACAGGCAAAAAATGAACAGGCTGCTATCGATAAAGCAGTTGAAGGCAAAAAGAAAAAAACAAAAAAGGTTGAAAACATTGGCGAGACAGAAGACGCAAATGTTGAATCAACAGTTGAAGAAAAAGCAGAATAAAATTGCGAATCTCCGCATATCCTTGAAAAAAGGCTATGCGGAGGTTTTTTTATGTCTTCAGATAATACACTTTTAAAAAACATAATCAAAAAATATGTAATTTCAATTTTTAGTGGTCTTGCGTTCTTTCTTTTGGGTGTAGCCATAACCGCAATCATATTATTTTATACCTCGACTGATTCAAGGCTTATATTTTACATTCCTTATATTTTTATTGCTATCGGTGGCTTGATTTCATCAAAATTTCTTTATAAAAACTCGAGTAACAGGGGATTTGAAGCAGGAATCAAGGCGGGTGTGTTGTATTCTTTGCTTCTGTTTCTGATATCGTATTTATTTTGTTTTAATGTTTCGGCGTTCTCGCTTTTAATGGGTCTTGTAGCTGTACTAAGTTGCGTAGTTGGTGGAGTATTGGCGGCTAATTCACGAAAATAAAGAGGTTTTAAATGATGAAAAAAAGTATAGTTATTAAAGCTAACAGATTAAATTTAAAAAATATCAATAAATTCAAATTTGATAAAGTGGTTATAATTTTAAGTTCTGTTTTGATATGCGGGCTCATTCTTGGTATTTTCACTTCTTCAAGACTGTTAAAAAGTGATAATAATGTGCTTTGCAACCTATTTGACAGTTTTTTGTTTTCTTGCAGTAAATTAAGCTTTATTAATTGTTTTTTTACATACTTTTTAATATCGCTGCTATTTGTTTTTTTTGCTTTTATTTTAGGTTTCTGTGCTGTCGGAACACCTGCTTTATGTTTATTACCATTCGTTCTGGGGTTAATTTTTGGCAGTAGCATTTGTTGTTATTTTACTAACTATGGATTAACGGGTTTTATTTTTTGTGTTCTTGGAAATATCCCTTTTTACGCAATAACAGCAGCGACTTTGTTAAAGTGCTGCTGTGAAAGTATGAAAATGTCTGTTGAATTATTTTGTGTGGTAATTAACGGAAGAGCATCAAAAGCTTGTTATTCGTTAAGAGATATTGCTATGTATTATTGCGTGATGTGTTTACCGTTGTTAATTGGCAGCATCATAAAAACAATTGGAATAAAGCTATTTATCGGCTTCTTCGGCATCATTTAGTTTATTAAGGTCGTAATCAGCTCTCTTGGGTGCTTTAACACCACTTAGCGGGTTTGCCTGAGCCGCTTTTTGAAGCTGTTCATCCATAATATGAGTATAAATTTGCGTTGTGCTGAGGCTTTCGTGACCAAGGATCTCTTTGATTGCCAGAACATCAACGTTACCATATTGATACATCAGTGTTGCTGCTGTATGTCTTAGTTTATGGGTCGAAAGCTCTCTACCTGCCAAACCTGCCTTTTCTAAGTTGGATTTTACTATGTATTGAACAGTTTTTGGGCTGATTCTTGTTTTTTGATGGCTGATAAACAACGCATTTCTGTCGCTGTCTTTTACGCCGTCAACCTTGCGAAAGGGGAGATAGGCATTAATTGCATCTATACAGGCGTCATTCAAGTAAATAGTGCGCTCTTTATTACCTTTACCTGTAACTACAAGAGTGTTGTTTGAACGGATATCTGTTAAATCTAAAGAAACAAGCTCAGAAAGACGTAATCCGCAGTTTAAAAACATTGTAAGAATACAATAATCGCGTTCCTTATATTTGCCGTCAACAGCGTTTAAAAGCTGAAGGCTTTCCTCAAGGGTTAGATATTTGGGGAGAGTCTTTTTTATTTTAGGGCTATCGAGCTCCTGCAGGGGATTCTCATCTAATAATTTCTTCTGAACGGTTAAGTATTTGTAAAACATTCGCAGGGTAGTTGCTTTTCGGGCCCTTGTACGTTCATTGTTATCTCTATTGTCTTTGCAGTAAACAAGAAACATATAAGCATCGTTGAGAGAAACTGTTGAAATCATCTCAATAGAAATGTCATTTACTGCGATTTCTTCAAAAGGAGTTTCTCTGTCAACTAATCCACGGATAACTTTTAAAAACCTGAAAAAAGTCTGCAAATCATTACCGTATTCAATTACGGTCAGGTCAGACCTGTTTTTTATAACGCTGTTGTAATTTAAAAACTCAGCAACAAAAGGGGGGAATATTTCCCAGAAATCTTGTTTTTTCAAGTTAATACCTCTAATTTTCATAGAATTAATTATACAAAATTAAAGTTTTGTATAATTAGGGGCAGGGAAAAAGAATAAAAAAATTAAGTTAACCAGATAAACTATTATTTTTTATATTTCTTCATAACAACAAGAATTGCAGATGTAACCACAATCATTGTAACTGTGTAGCCAAGCTTGGCTACTGCGTTTTTCTCGGGATTTTTCATAATATTGATTCCTTTCTACTTTAACAGAAATTTTTCTGACGATGCTTTCATCATTTTAAAAAAACTGATTAAACGGATTTTTTCAGTTTTCTTCCGTTAATTGAATAATTCCGCCGAAATCTCTTAATTGACGTGATTTATTACAATAAATGTTTATTGAATAATTATCTAAAAAGCATTTTATATTATTGTAGTTTTTGTGGCTGTAAATGTTCCCGCTAAAGTAAATTAACTTATTACTGAGTAAACCTGAGGCTCCACCAATAAATCCACTATGGTTTTTTGATAAATAAACTTGTCCGGATTCAATTTTCAGGACATCAAATTGATAAAATTTTAACAATCTATACAATCCGGCATCTTCTGTAATAACAGCATTTTTATTTACAACACATAATGAGCATTTTGAATATCCTTGGTTTGTATGAATAATTGTTAGTTTGTTCTTTTCTGCAAACGAGACAATTTCATCAGAAACATATTTTGTGTTGCAAATAATCTTATCACCTATAAAAGCACAATTCAATGGTACATCTTCAGGATAAGGCGACCTGACACTATTCTTTATTTGTGTAACCTTGAATCGGTCAGATGTTAAATTCAATTCATTAAGCTCCGGTGAAACGAACAACTCCCCTTTTCCTGTGTTAAAGCAAAGAACGTCGGCGTGTGAGCGTATTTCTGAATCAAGGCTGTTACCGCCTTCAATGCATACCGTATCAATGCTCAGTTCGTTTAATTCGGCAATTTCTTTTGTATTACACTTTCCGATAATAAGCTTTTTTACTTTATTTTCAGGCAAATTAGGTGAAGATACCAGTTTACTCATAATATTGCAGATTCAAAGGCCTCTCTGATATTTCTAACACCAATAATTTCAATATCAGTAAAGCTGTTTTTTGGAAGAGTTGATAAGTTCTGACGGGGCACAATGCAGCGCTTGAAGCCTAAACGCTGACACTCTCGGATACGTTGCTCACAGTTTGTGACTGTTCTGATTTCACCCGCTAATCCGATTTCGCCAAAGACGATTGTAGAGCTGTCTATAACAGAGTCTTTGAAGCTTGAAATAAGCGACAAAGCAACCGCAAGGTCACATGCAGGCTCATCCGCTTTGAGACCTCCGACTATATTTACAAAACAATCCATATTACCAAGGAAATAACCGGAACGCTTTTCGAGAATAGCAATGAGCATTGCCATTCTGTTGTAATCAAAACCTGCAGCCATACGTCGTGGGTTGCCGTAGCCGGAAGCAGTTGCAAGACCTTGTACCTCGGCGAGAATTGGTCTTGAGCCCTCGATTAGGCACGTCACACAGGTACCCGATACGTTAACAGGTCTGCCGGATATCATTGCAAGTGACGGACTTTCTATTTCATTCAAGCCTTTGCCTGTCATTTCAAAAACGCCGATTTCGTTAGTTGAACCGAAACGGTTTTTTGTTGTTCTTAAAATTCTGTATGTAAGATTGCGCTCACCCTCAAAATATAAAACAGTATCAACTATGTGTTCGAGCGCTTTTGGTCCTGCAATATTGCCATCCTTATTAACGTGACCGACGAGGATAATTGGAATATCAAAATTCTTCGCCGTTCTCATAAAAAGGTTTGTACATTCTCTTACCTGTGTGAGGCTACCGGCTGTTGAGGCTACGTCGTTTATACTCATAGTCTGAATTGAGTCGATCATAACAACGTCCGGCTTTTCGCTTTTAATATATTCACTTATTATTTCTGCATCGGTTTCGCACATTATTGAAAGCCTATCGCTTGAAACGTTAAGTCTTTGTGCTCTCATTTTAATCTGATAAGCAGATTCTTCACCCGATACGTAAAGAATAGATAAATCTCTATTCAAAAGCTCACAAATCTGTAATAAAATTGTAGATTTACCAATACCGGGATCACCGCAAATTAAAACCAATGAACCCTTAACAAGTCCACCTCCCAAAACACGGTTAAACTCACCGATACCCGTATTATAGCGGATTTCGTTGCTTGAATCGATTTTGGATAATGGCAGTGCTTTACCAGGGGCTGAAGATAAATGATTTCTGGAGCCTTTTGCAGGCTCATTAATCACTACCTGTTCCTCCATTGTATCCCATTCGCTGCACGATGGGCATTTGCCAAACCATTTTGCGGTTTCATATCCGCAATTATTACACACAAATAACGTTTTTGTTTTAGCCATATTACCATTCCTGTGATAAATATTTTTGAATACCGTTAGCGATGCTAAAGGCAATTCTTTCCTGATGTGGTATTGACTCCAAAAGATTTGCTTCTTCTGCATTAGAAATAAACCCACACTCGACTAATACAGCAGGCTTAACTGCTTTATAAATCAAAAATACTGAGCTTCCACATTCTTTAATCTTACGAGGCTTTTCTTCTCGCAAAACCGTAAGAGCAGATTCTTGAATGCAATTGGCCAGAAGCTCGCTTTTAGACTTGAAATTCGGTGAATAAAACACCTGAAAGCCTTTATAGCTTGAGTTAGTAGAAGAGTTTTGATGAATACAAACGAAAACGGCATTTTCTGTTTTGCTCATAATGCTCATTCTGTTGTGTAAGTCAGATGTTTTCTTAGAACGGATTGTTTTTAAGCCGGTATCCTCAAGTGAAATATCTGTTTCTCTCGTAATTATTGTTTTATAGCCAAACGAAGTAAGATACTCATTGAGCAGCAAGCAAATTTGAAGGTTAATATGTTTTTCAGGTGTGCCGTTTACTGACACAGCTCCCCCGTCAAAACCGCCGTGACCGGGATCAATAATTATAACCGGCAAGGAATAGCCCTGAGTCAAATTGACGTTTTGAGGTATTGATGCAGGGAAAAATATTGAAGAAATAAAAATAATTAACGATAATAATACGGGAATTATCGCAAAAAGAAGCTTTTTCATACAATCACCTGTTAATTATATGAAAAATTTCTTGTTATAATTATCTGAATTCTTCCAAATCCTTAGTTAAAAGTCTGTTTCGAACTATTCTGTGGAGTAGGTCAGATGAGTCAATCTTCGAAAACAGCGATTTGCAGAAAAGAACCGGGTTAACTGTAAAATCATTGCCCGCAGGTAATCTGAAATTAAACATAACTGTTGTATCATCAGCATAAAAACTGACATCGGATATATGTTCGCAAACGTTAATTTGCTTGAACTCACCTTTTTTGGTCTTCTTTTCTATTGTTATGTCGCCACCATTAAGGGCTCTTTTAATTTTTTCAATAAACTCATCGGCATTATTAACGTTGGGGATGGATACAGTATAATCACCAAAAACAACAGCAAGAGGCTTTAAAACAGGCTCAGCAATTTCTATAAAATCTATACCGGGCACTGTTGCCAGATTAAGCTGCTCCAAAACCTTTTCATTCGGATAACTGTCGTCATTTAATCTGATATCAAGTGTTTCGCGCATACCCTCAACACCAAGGGGTAAGGGTAAACCAAATACAAGATGCGGATGAGGATTAAATCCCTCGGTGTACCATAGCGGAATATCTGTTCTGCGAAAAGCGCGGATAAGACAACGGGTTAAATCAAGGTGTGAAATGTATTTCGCAGAATCTTTCTTATTAAACCAAATTCTTATTGAGCGCATGGCACTTTCCTCCGTTCAATGAATTTGAGCCACAGGCAGCACAATTCTGTCGACAATGGGGTGTTGTTTGGGCGGCTTTTGCTTTTTCGTTCTCATTAATTAAGAATGATTTTTTTATACCAGAATTAATATGATCCCAAGGTAAAATTTCATCATAATCTCTGCGCCTGTTAGCGTAAAAAGCTTTGTCGCTGTTACACTCATCAAAGGCTTCCATCCAGGCGTCAAAGTTGAATTTATCATCCCAACTATCAAAGGTGCAACCCTTGTTATACGCTGTTTCAATAACCTTACCAAGTCTTCTGTCACCGCGGGCAAAAATGCCTTCAAGATAAGTTAGGTTTACGTTATGAAATCTGAAAGTAATTTTCTTTGAGGTGCAGGTTGCTAAAAGCAGCTGCTGTTTTCGTTTTAATTCATCAACGGTATCCTGGGGCTCCCATTGGAAGGGAGTACAGGGCTTTGGCACAAACGATGATACACCCGCACTTACCGAAACACCTTTGCCTTTTGGTTTATCGGGATTAGAATAGAATTCTTCAACAACCTTTTGAGAAAGTTCGTTAATTCCGATTACGTCTTCATCTGTTTCAGTAGGAAGACCTATCATAAAGTACAGTTTAACAGCTGTCCAACCACCAACAAATGCTTTTCTGCAGGTTGTTAAAATTTCTGATTCCGTAATATTTTTGTTTATTACGTCACGCATTCTTTGCGTACCCGCTTCGGCGGCAAACGTTAAGCCCGAGCGTCTTACAAGAGCAAGCTTTTCTTTTAATTCATCAGAGAAATTATCAATTCTCAGAGAAGGTAAAGCAATATTGATTTTTTGAGGAGTAGCCCATCCCAGAAGAACCTCGAGAAGCTCGGTGATTTTAGTATAATCGCTACTGGAAAGAGAGCATAAGGATAATTCATCATAGCCTGTTGTGCAAGCTAATTTACGACTCTGTTTGCTGATTGTATCGACATTTTTCTCTCTAATTGGTCTATACCAGAAGCCTGCTTGACAAAAGCGACAACCACGGATACATCCACGGAAAATTTCGTGAACTACCCTGTCGTGAACAACTTCAACAAAGGGAACAACGAACTTATCGGGGTAAAAAATGTTATCAAGATCGGCAACAACACGTTTATCAACCTTTTCGGGTGCACCCTCGATAGGTGTAACCTTTTTTATAGTTCCGTCACTGTTATACTCAACATTATAAAGTGAAGGCACGTAAATACCCTTGATTTGCGAAGCCTGCTTTAAAAACTCTTTCCTGGAAGTGTGGTTCTTTTTGCATTCATTAAGCAAATCAAGAAATTCGAGCATCATTTCTTCGCCCTCACCAATTTGAAAAGCATCAATAAAATCAGCTAACGGTTCAGGGTTACAGACGCAGGGACCGCCGGCGATAATTATCGGAATATCTAATGAATCGCCTCTTTCGTAACTTTTAAGGGGGATTTTTGCCAAATTAAGCATATTAAGGATGTTGGTGTAACATAATTCATATTGAATTGTAAAACCAACAACGTCAAAATCCGCCAAAGCATCTCTGCTCTCAAGAGCAAAGAGAGGTATATCGTTTTCGCGCATAACCTCTTCCATATCAACATCTGGTGCAAATACACGCTCACACCAATAATTCTCTCGTGAGTTAATTAAGCTATATAAAATTTTCATCCCGAGGTGCGACATACCAATTTCATATGTATCGGGGAAACAAAAAGCAAATCTTATATCTGTATTCTTTTTGTTTTTTACAACAGAGTTCAATTCCCCACCGGTGTATCTTGCGGGTTTTTGAACTAAGGGAAGAATTTTTTCTATCTTATCTTTTAACATTTTTACAACTCCAGAACATTATATGTTTACATTTTACTATAATGAAGAATAATAATCAAGTAAAAGGAGCTGTAAAAAAACGAAAGTTTTTTACAGCTCAATTCTTGTTTATTTCTTCTCTTGAAGTTTATTTCTGAATTTTTTCAGAATCGGGATTTTTTCCTGTTGCACTTCATTGTTGCATTTTTCAACAATAACCATAAACAAAGTTACCAATAATAAGTATGGCATTGGACAAAGTATTCCGGGGTTAACAAGTGACATCATTTCAAGACTGAAGTAGGAAAGGAAAATTGTCATATTAAAGAAAGTTGCTTTTTTCCAAATCAAAGCATTCCTTTTAATGAACTGATAAATAAAAGCAATAATACCAACAATACCAAAGCTTGCGGCAATTTGTATGGGCTCACAATGGTACCAGCAAAGAGAACCTGCTTTATTCTGGAAAATGTCACGATTACCCATATAACCAAGACCGGTGCCGAAAATTGGTCTGTTTAAGAAATCCTGAATACCACGTGCATAATGCTTAACTCTGGTTTCGGAATCTTCGCCACCGCCTAATATAAACTGATTAAATACTCTGAAAAGACGGTCTATTGTGTAATCGAAGAATGTCAGTATCTGCGGCAGGAACATTAAGGCTGCAACGACTATACAACCACAGATTATGCCGTATGCGAGTCTCCTGCGCTTGTCGTACAGCACAAACATAACAGTACACATAACAATTTCGATTGTTCCGAACACCATTGCGCCACGTGAACCTGTTATAAGCATAGCAAAATAAAACAAGAAGCCGAAAATCGTAGCATAAGACTTGTTTCTTGCCATAAGAAATGCAAAAGGCATAACAATCATTAAAATTGTCGAAAGGTTGTTTCGCCACCTGACATAGAGCAGGCCTTGATTTTCAATTGCCTTCTGAATGTTAATCATATAATGGGCTATTACCATAAAAGAGGCGAAAAGCCCCATAACAACCATAATTTTTGTTATCTTTTCAATTAATGAATAGTCTTTCGGAACATCTATTTTAGCGTAAAAGTAGCAATATATCAAAAGCATTGCAAAACCGATGCCCAACATATGGTAAAGAGAGGTACCGGAAAAATACTCTTTAGGCGAAATAAAGCCAACACCGCCTAAGATAACAGCAATAGATACAAACAGCATTGGCTTGAACTGCGAGCCTTTTGTGGTTGGCTTTTTTCTGTATGCTATAAGGTTGAATAAAGCCATGGGAACAAGCGGAACAAACAGCCACGCTATGTCTAAAAATTTTGCAAGCGAATTGTAGCATCGCATAGCAATCATATAGGTAAACATCGTAGGTATAAGCATTGTTATAATGTCACCGGACATCAAAAAACAGAAACCGGTAATATAAGCAAGAACAACTGTTCCCCAAATCTGATAATCACCTTTTATATGATATGAATGCAGACACGCAAAAACGGCAGCAACGAGCGAAAGAATAAGCATCCATTTATCGCTGAGAAGGAATTCACGAATGTCTTGAATTCGTTTAAGCGACGTTTCGGATTTAAATATATATTCCATTTTTATACCACACAAAAATTAATTTTATTAAACTAATTATAAACGAAAACCGAAATAATTCAATAATTGTTACAAAATCTTAATATTTGTAACATATGTCATAATTGAATTTATATTAACTTTTGATGAAAAATAGTGAAAATATCACGTATATATTAAATAAAATCAGTATAAAACTGCTTTTATTCAGCATTGTTAAAGCAATTGTGAAAGCTGTTAAAATAATCGTTAAAGATAAAGAGAGAGTAAACTGAATTAAGAACAAAATTCTTTCAGAATATCTTCTTCGTAATATAAAATACAGAAATCTACCGCCGTCAAAGCTATAATACGGTGCTATATTTATTGCTCCTAATACTATGTTTACCGCTCCCCAATCGGTAATTTCACATTTTATTATATAATCCAGAAGAAACAGAATTATATTTGTAATAGGTGCTGAAATACTGATCAGCGCTTCTGCGTAATCGCTGATAATTACATTTGAATTTCTTTGAATTGTTCCGCCGAAAATATTAAACTTTATACAGTCAATTTTACCGCCACAAAGCATAATCAATAATAAATGAATGCTTTCGTGCACAAGCACTGAAATTATAGCATAAAAATAAATCAACAAACTATTATTCAGATAGTAAAACAGAAAAACCGCAAAAAACGTAAAACTCAGATTGAAGTGTATATCTTTTATATTAAACCGCATCATTTGCCTCTTTCAGTGCAATTGACGGGTCGAATGATTTATTATTAATTCTTAATTCAAAGTGCAAATGCGGGCCTGTGGAGCTACCTGTGGAGCCAACTGTTGCAACACACTCACCTGCTCTGATTACCTGTTTATTTTTTACGTTGAGCTTTTCGCAGTGGCAATAAACAGTCATAATATTATTATCGTGCTTTAATTTTATATAATATCCATTCCATTTATCGTATCCCGCTTCTTCAACAGCACCGTCAAAAGCAGCATATATCGGTGTTCCCTTATCGGCAGCTATATCTATGCCTGCATGAAACCTCAAATCGCCGTCAATAGGATGTATTCTTGGTCCGAACTCAGAAGTTATAGTTCCGGATAATGGTTTAATCATTTTCTGATTCAGTTTATATAATGATATACTGACGTTTTCGGGGATATCCATTTTAGAATTAATTTGAATATCAGCACCACCTGTACCTTTGATTTCTGCGGCCAAAGACGGCTCCTCAAACGGCACAAAAACTGTTTCGCTCTCAATTTTTTCGTTATTAATTTGTTGTTCAGTTGTGAATTCTTCGTCCGTTTTTCTGTTATCGTTAGTTTTTTGTTTCGAAAAAACATCAACAACCTCTTCTACTACTGAATTATTGCTTAATTTGTCATAAAGAAGATTGTCTAACTCAATAAAAAGGGTGTTTCCGTTCATTTTTAACGCAAAAACAATTATAAACAGTAAAGTGCAGATCAGAAGTTGAAAAAATATTGTTTTAATTAAATAATCCTTTTTATTCATAAAAATCACCTGCAAAATTATATGCAGGTGATTTTTCTTTTATTCTGTTTGCAAGTACTCCCATTCTGAATACATATTATCTAATTCATCTTTTAAGCTCTGAATTGAATTTGTGGTTTCAAGGAGCTTTTCATAGTCACCCGAAATCTCGGGAAGCAAAAGACTATTTTGAAGAATATTAAGTTTCTCCTCTGAATCAGAAATCATATCCTCAAGCTTTGCAATTCTTGTTTTTCGCTTTCTTTCAAGGCTTGCCTGTTCTTTACGCTGTTTGTATTCCTCACCACCACCTTTTTTAGGTTGTGGCTGAACGGCTTCGGAATGGAGGGATTCTTTATATTCGATATAACTGTCATAGTTGCCGTTGATGTTTACAGCTCCTGTATTTGTCAGATAAATAATTTTGCTGGAAAGAGTGTTGATAAAATATCTGTCATGGGAAACAACAAGCAACGTTCCGTTATAATTCAACAAAGCATGCTCCAACGCCTCACGTGAGGTTATATCAAGGTGGTTGGTCGGCTCGTCCAGAATTAAAAAGTTTGGCTTAGACAACATAATTTTGAGCAATGAAAGCTTCGCACGCTCACCGCCGCTTATTGATTGCACTTTTTTAAACACATCTTCGCCTTTAAACAAGAAAATTGCCAGTGCATTTCTGATTTCTGTCTCGGTCATAAATGGGTAAATATCCCACACCTCGTCTAAAACAGTTTTATCTGAATCAAGCTTATCAATATTCTGGTCAAAGTACCCGATTTTGAGATTTGAGCCGTACCTTACAGTACCCATATTCTGCATAATTTCTTTATTAACAATTTTTAAAAAAGTGGATTTTCCACATCCGTTGGGTCCCAACAGGAATACCCTATCATCTCTGTATATATTCATATTAAAAGCGGAAAACAAATGCTTTTCGCCGAATGATTTTGATAAATTCTCGACCGCAAGAACATCATCACCACTTCTTAGTTCGCTGTTAAAAGAAAATTTTAAAGTGTCAACAGCCTTATCAGGCACAACAAGTGTTTCTTTTATTCGGTCGATTTGTTTTTGCTTGCTGGCTATTGTTATGTAGTTGCGCTCCTGGTTAAAGCGTTTTTGCTGCTCTATAATGCCCTCGATGCGTTTAATTTCAGCGACATTTTTTTCATACTCACGCTCAATAGCAAGCTCTCTTTCAGCTTTAATTTTCTTGAAAACACTGTAATTACCCTTTATAAGAGTAATTTTCTTATGACAAATCTCCATCGTTGACGTTGTAACCTTATCAAGAAAAAATCTGTCGTGAGAAACAACAATAAAAGCCCCTTTATATTTGCACAGAAAGTCCTCGAGCCAGTTTACGGCGTCAATATCAAGATTATTGGTGGGCTCGTCCAACAAAAGCAAATTTGCATTTGAAAGAAGTAATTTGCACAAAGACAACTTCGAACGTTGACCACCGCTAAGGGAGTTTACAGGCAAGTCCAGATCACTTTCCGAAAATCCCAGACCAAGCAGAGCAGATTTTGTCTTGGCTCGGTAAACAAGGCCATCACGCTTCTCAATTTCATCGGTTAGAAAAAGCTGACGTTCAATTAAAAAATCAGAGTTATTTTCAAGCAATTTAAGGTTAATTTCTTCAAGCTCTGCCTCCATTTCGGATACGTCATTAAAAACGCTGAGAGCTTCGTTATACAGGGTTTGAGCATCATCACAAACGAGGTACTGCTCCATATAACCGATGCGAACATCTTTACCGCGAACAATTCCACCGTTGTTAGGCGAATACTCAGAAATAATCAGTTTGAATAGCGACGTTTTACCTGTCCCGTTGGCACCTATTAAGCCGATTCGATCGTTTTCCTCAACCTTAAAAGCGGCGTCTTTAAACAAGACGCCGTCAAGAAAACCAAATGTTAAATTTTGCGCTGTCAACAAAGACATAATTACCACCTGATTTTACAAAGTACTGCTCAAAATCTCCATTTTGCCTGAAATCAAAATATCACCCTTACCTGCGGGTATAAAAATACTGTCACCCGATTTTGCATCAACAGTTGTACCGTTAAATGAAACTGAACCGTTGCCGTTCAAAACAAGTAAAGATATAAATGTATCATCAGTACCGCTAATTTTATAGTTGCCTTCTACGGTAATTGTATCCATATTAAAGAACTCGCAGGAGCAAAGGTTTTTAAATTCAAATCCATCACCTGACTTGACGCAAACAGGCTCGTTTGAATCAGTAGGTGGAACGGTATCTGTAACGTCTATCGCTTTTTCAATATGTAGCTCACGGGGCACACCGTTAACAAGTCTTCCATAATCATAAACTCTGTATGTTGTATTGCAGTTCTGCTGAACCTCAGCAAGAAGAATACCGCCACCGATAGCGTGAAGTGTACCCGCCTTTATAAAGAAAATATCGCCCTTTTTTACGTTAACCTTGTTAACGTTTTCAAGGAAAGTATTATCTTCAATAGATTTTCTGAACTCATCTCTACTAAGTTCATTTTTAAAGCCATATATAAGCTGAGCACCCTCATCACAATCGAGAATATACCAAGCCTCTGTTTTGCCGTAACTGTTTTCGTGAATACGTGCATATTCATCATCCGGATGAACCTGGACAGATAAATCTGATTTTGCATCAATAAACTTTATGAGCAAGGGGAATTCAGCATATTTCTCGCCTTTTCTACCGAGAAGACTTTTGTTTTCTGCAACAACCTCTTTAAATGATTTGCCACTGAATACGCCATTTTCAACAATGTTGTCGCCATCGTCCCTTGCACAAAGCATCCAGGCCTCGGCAATATTATTGAGGTTGGATTCAAAGCCATAATCATTTTTAAGACGGTTACCGCCCCATACGATTTCTTTAAAAACAGGTTTCAATTTTATAGGATAATTCATTATTCTTCACCTTTGATTTCATTTTGCTCGGTTGTGCTTTGCTGTTCAACAGCCACAACGTTAATTATCTCTTTTTTCTCAATAAACGGAACTGTTGATGTTTTAATATCAACTCTGTCATAATATTCCTTGAATCGGATTAAAAAGCGCATTTTTCGTTTGCATTTTTTGCAATTAAAAATTGCCTTAAACGAGTGATTGACAATTTTCCATTCAGAAACCCTGTCACAAGGGTTGCCGCAGATATCACATACACAACGCATTTTTGTCTTGTCAATAAGCGGACTGTTGATATCGGTAATGGGCTTGGGTTTGAATGTGAGTCTTGTGTAAAAAGATGCGTCGCAAATATGAGTGTAAGAATCAAGCATACTCTTGTTATACATTGTTTTAAACAAGTCAGCGGTCAGCTTGCTGTCATCCAGTGCACGATGCAACGAGTAATTCTCAAAATCTATGCCTAATTTTTCTGCTGCATGAGAAAGACCGATCTGCTCGGCTTTAGGTATATTCATAAATGCCTGAGCATATTTCTGCAAATTCACATAGTTGCTCAGAAAAGGAATAAACCCAATACCGTTGAAATAGCGAAAGTTTTCAATCATTACTCTGATATCGGTATCGCCCCAAGTCATTATTATGTTCGGTTCGTTTGAAACCCACTTTCTGAACATCGACATAGCCTGTGAAAACGGTTTACCCGTGCTTATATCATCGTTTGTAATATTAGTTAATTCTTTGACTCTTGAATGGAGTTTTTTCCCTAACTGTGCTTTAATGAAAATTGAAAACGTATCAATTACCTGCAACTCATCATTAAGCTTTACGGCACCTATCTCAATAATCTCATTCATAAAGCCCTTTTTCTTTTTACAATAGGCGTTATTCCACTCAAGGTCTAATATAATATAGTTCATCGAATTCTCCTAAACTGAACTTGTGACCGCCCAAAAAGCGGTCACAAATAACAATTATTTCAAACCTTCAAGATCATAAAGGCAGACAGTTTCAAGTAAGATTTCAGCACCGACCTTTAATGCTTCGGGAACAAGCATATCCGGAGCATCGAGTCTTGTGTGATAATATCTGGGCGGTGTGGGATCCATAGCAGCAAAGCCTGTTGCTTTAATCCCCTTCTGTGTGAAGGCAGCAGCATCGCAAGCACCAAGGTAAATAGAAGCATAGGGAATATCCCAACCACAGTTTGCGGCTGCCTGTTTAACAAGCTCTTTAACCTGTTTATCGTGCTTCAAGGTACCGCTCAGATCACGGTCATAAACCGCCATATCTTTTAAATCACGCATTGTGTCACAAGCTACTACGACTGTTTCAATTTCACGAAGCTCATGCTTATGTGCTTCGGCATAAGCTTTCGCACCACGCAAGCCCGCTTCTTCAGAGCCTGAAAGAATAACTCTGACTTCTGTGTTTTCAAATCTGATGTCAGACTCGTCAAGGAGTTTTAAAACTGACATTACTGACAAACAACCTGAGAGATTGTCATTTGCACCGGGGACGCTCTTGGTGTAGCTTTGGAAAAAAAGGAAGCCTATGTAGGGAATAATAAAGATGCAAAGAATTATTCCTACGATAAGGAAGAATGTTGAAGAAGCCGGGGTTTCGATACCTTTAAAATCAACAACAATGCCCTTAACAAGGCTTGCAATACAGCAAACAACCAAACCGACAACCGCAGGGATAAGAAAAAGCTTCATTCCTGTGCCGCCGAGCTTATAGTTAAGAATCCATTCATACTGTGAGTCGGAGTGAGCAATAAGTATAATTCTTTTCTTTACCTCACCCTTTGGCTTTCTTGTTGCAATAAGGTTATGGGAGGGATGACCGAAAAACAAAGGGTCAATAAATTGTTTATACATCAAAAATTCAAGAACAAGGGGAATAAAAGCGATAACAGTAGCAATGAAGCTGATCAAGGGATAGAAAAAGAAGAAAATTGTTGCAACAATCGCCATAGCAACAGTAAAAGGAATAAAGCCCATAAACGCCTGTCTGTGAACGGTAAAATCTTCTATTTCAATTTTATCTGCCCACTGTTCAAGGTCTTTACCCATTAATTTTTGGGCTTCAAGTTCTTCTTTGCTACCGGGGGCACGAGGACCGATTTTTTCACAAATATCGGTGATTTTTTTCACCATATATTCGACAGTGGAATCAAACCCCAGTTTCTTTTCATCAAAAAATTCATTAAAAGCTTTCATTTGCACACCTCAATTCCAAAATACGATACAAATATATCATAATTATATTTTTTTTACAACACCTATAACATAAATATATTGATTTTATATCAAAATTAATGTAAAATATACTAAATTTATACAGGTGGTGTCTTTATGCTAAACGATTCAAAAACATTATATTATAAATCAGCGGCAAGAAGCTGGTTACAGGCAATGCCCTTGGGTAACGGCTTTTTGGGTGCAATGGTTTACGGCAGAACAGATAAAGAAACAATAGCTATGAATTCTGACACTTTGTGGACAGGCTACCCAAGAAAATCAATCCTGACCGAAAAAGCAAACGAAAGCTTCATAAAAGCACGTGAGCTTGTTATGAACGGCGAATACAGAAAGGGTCAGGATCTTATAGAGGCTGATGTGCTCGCCAACTGTTCACAGGCATATATGCCCTTGTGTGATATTTCAATTGATTACAAGGCAATCCTTCCGCGAAAAAACTACGAAAGATTCTTAGACCTTGAAACCGGTGTTAACACAGTAAAATTTTCACGTAGCGGTGTTGATTTTGTGAGAAAATCATTTGTCAGTGCTGTTAGTGATGCGTACATTGACAACATCACCGCAAGCAAAAAAGGTGCAATAAACTTCAGCGTATGTTTAAAAACCAAACTTAAAGGTACTTCATTTATCGAAAACGGCGTTTTGATTCTTGATGGTATATGCCCGTCAAACTCACCCTACAACTACGACCTTGAGTGGTTCAAAAATGAAGAGAAATATCCCGATTCACCCGAAAAACAGGGTATTTCTTTCAGATGTGCTCTTAAAATACTTACAGACGGTAAGGTTGTTGCAGGCAGCAAAACACTTACTGTTTGCAACGCCTCTTATGCCACAATTGTTTTCTGCACAGAAAACTCTTTTAACGGTTTTGATAAGCATCCCGCACTTGAAGGAAAAGAATTTAAAAATGCTTGTTTTTCAAAACTTGAAAAAGCAACTGCAGAAACATTCGAAAACATGTTAAAAGCGCATATGGATGATTTTTCTTCTTACTTTAACAGAGTTACTCTTGACATCGGCACAGATAACAAAGGTAATATTCCCACCGATAAACGTCTTATAAACCACAACAACGGTGAAAAAGATATTGCTCTTTATGCGCTTATTTTTAACTTCGGCAGATATCTTGTTATATCCGGCTCGAGAGCAGGCAGCCAGGCTACGAACCTGCAGGGAATCTGGAACGACAGATTAGCACCTCCCTGGAGCTCAAACTACACGGTCAACATCAACACCGAAATGAACTATTGGCCCGTTCTCCCCTGTAACCTTGCAGAGTTTAACCAACCTGTCATTGATCTTGTTAAAGATTTATCTGTCACAGGTGAAAAAACCGCAAAGCACATTTATAATGCCAGAGGCTTCTGTGGTCATCACAACATTGATATATGGAGATATTCAGACCCCGCAAACGGTGACGCACAGTGGGGCTTCTGGCCTATGAGCGGTGTGTGGCTTTGCCAACACGTGTTTAACCATTATCTCTACACATTAGATATCGATTATTTACGAGACACAGCCTATCCTATTCTGAAAAAGTGTATACAGTTCGTTCTTGATATGCTCATTGAAGATAAAGACGGATACCTTATTATGGCACCCTCGACTTCGCCCGAAAATGAGTTCCTTATCGACGGTGTTGCAATGAGCCTTTCAGAAACAACAACGATGACAATGACTCTTGTGAAAGAGGTTCTTTCAAACACAGTCAAAGCCGCAGAAATACTTGGCGAGAACGATGAAGATATCGAAAAAGCAAAAGAAGTTTTACCCAAGCTTCTTCCTTTTAAAATCGGTAGCAGAGGCGAGCTTCTTGAATGGTACAAAGAGCTTACAGAGCACGAGCCTGAGCACAGACACAAGTCACATCTTTACGGTCTTCACCCCGGTCAGCTTATCACACCTGATGAAACACCTGACCTTGCAAAAGCCTGCATTCGCTCATTAGAGCTCAGAGGTGATAACGGAACAGGCTGGAGCCTTGGCTGGAAAATCAATATGTGGGCTCGTCTTTGGGATGGTGACCACGCTCTCAAACTTCTGGATATGCAGTTACGCCCTGTACCTGCACTTAAAAATGTCCGTTACAGAGGCGGTGGAACATACCCCAACCTTTTCGATGCACACCCGCCCTTCCAGATTGACGGTAACTATGGTTGCACAGCCGGTATTTGTGAGATGTTCCTGCAATCAAGACCCGGTAAAATTTTCATTCTTCCTGCACTTCCCTCTTCGTGGAAAGACGGCAAGGTAACAGGATTGAAAGCAATGGGTAATATAACCGTTGACATTGAATGGAAAGACGGCGAAGTTACAAACTACATTTTACACGGTGATACAAGCAACACCGAAATTTATGTAAAAGGTAACTTAGTTATGAAACGCAAATAAAAAAATAAATAACGCTCCCTTGTGGGAGCGTTATTTTATATATTGAATTTCTTTTCTATCTCTTTGGTCAAATAATACATCTGGTCGATTTCAAGCTTCCTGCTTTCCATCAATTCTTTTTTATCGCGTGTTCTGCAATCAATTCCTATTTTTATTCCGTCAAGTCCAAGATAATACTTAGCATTTACGGGATAACACTGACACTCGACAACTGAGAAAAAGCCTACAAGATTCTGAAGAAACTCAGTTTTTTCAGAATCACCCGCATTAAAAGAAGCAATAAGCTTTGAATATAAATCGGGGTGGAAGTTAGCCATAACACCCGAATAACCCGATGCACCCATCTTTAAACTCTCAAGAAGAGTTGCAGCGTTTGCGTTAAAAAGCATAACGTCGCTATTTTTGATTATTTCAAGCTTCTCTTTGAGCTTAGGAAGACTGCAGCAAGTGTCTTTTATGAATTGATATCGGTTACTATCGACCATTTTTTGAAGAATGTAGGGTGAAATTTCTCGCTTGTACGGATACGGACACTCATAAACACCAAGAGGAATGTCGGGAAGCTGAGATGCGACGTACTCCATATTCTGCCAGAAAACGTCGTCACTTTCATCTGCTTTTGCAAACCTGTTTGAAATGAAAACGTAGGCATCAATGCCCGTGTCAATAAAAGCCTTTGCTTCTGCAATTTGTGTATCGAGGTCATCGGAAGTGTGACCGGACGCAACAATACTCATTCCCTCAGGCTTGTGTTCAATAATAAACTTGAGGAGCTCAAGACGTTCCTCGAAGCTGAGATAGAAAATTTCACTGCTTTGACAAATAGCGAAAATACCGTCAACATTTTTATTTTTGTACCATTCAATTAACTGAAGAACACCGTTATAATCAATTTTATTATCTTCTGTAAACGGAGTTATCATTGTGGGATAAACTCCTGAATTTATCTTTCTCAAATAATCACAACCCTTCTCTTTGATTTTAGCACAAATAATAAGAAAAATAAATAGACTTTTTAAGATTTAATTGATATAATATTTTCATTAATTTAAGGAGAATGGTTTATGCAAATCAGAAAATATAAAAGCTCAGATTTTGAAGCAACAAAATATATTTGTGTTCACGATATGATCGGTAAAAATTGCGATGACCTTTTAAAATATGTTGAGGTTATGTTTTGCCGATATTACCTTGAAAAAGAGCCCGAAAACTGCTTTGTGGCAGTAGATGAAAACGATAAACCAATCGGTTATGTTTACGGTGCGGCAGATTACGACACTTATCAGAATAATTTTACAGATTACATTAAACGTGTTGCAGAAATCAGCAACAGAATCTTTTTAAAAGATGCTTTAACTGAAATGTTCGATCACGCTATTTATAAAGATAAATACCCTGCCCACCTCCACATTGACATTTTACCCGAATACCAATCGAAAGGCGTTGGTTCGAAGCTCATAACGGCTTTCTGTGATGACTTAAAAGAACGCGGAATCAACGGCGTTATGCTTATTGTCGGTAGCGATAACACCGGGGCCAGACGCTTCTATGAAAGAAACGGTTTCACGCTATTACAGGATATTGAATCCGGAGCAGCATACGGAAAAACACTTTAACATTTTATAATCATCAAAAGTATAATGAACATTTTATCTAAAATATTTTCAAGCATAACAAACGGCTCAACTGTGAATCTCGACAAGAACCGAATTTATCACGTTACCGAAGACGATTCTTTTGTGTTAAACGGTTATTTTTGCTCAAACTCGGCAAAGATTTACGAAAATCCCACAGGATTGCGTAAAACAGCCGTTTATCTTAAAGACAAGAAAGATATCACCATAAACGGTAACGGTGCTACAATCCTCGTTCACGGCAAAATGACACCTATTCTGCTTGACAGATGCGAGAATATAACAATTAATGATTTAATAATAGATTATGCCGTACCCACTATGTCTGAATTTAAAATTCTTTCAAACATTAACGGCAGGTGTCACATCAAAATCAATGATGATTGTATTTTTAAAGTTGAAAACAATATCTTATATTGGTTGGGCGAAACAGGAGCCGACGGCGAGCCTTGTTGGATTGACACAGCCTTCCAAAAAGGCAGATACGTTAAAATATTTGACCCTGTTACAGAAACTTCACGCGATTTCAACAGAAAAAACCTGGATTTTGAATTTATAGAAAAAATTGATGAACGAAATCTGATTGTAACATTAAAAAACAAGAATTGTTACTTCCCTGCAGGTTCAATTATACAAACACGAAACATCACCCGTGACCAGGTTGGTAGCTTTTTTGAGAGATGTAAAAATCTTAACTTTAATAACCTGCGCGTAAAGTTTATGCATGGATTGGGTATGGTTTCGCAGTTTTGTGAAAACGTTTCATTCAAAAGCTGTGATTTTACACCTGAAGCCGGCAGAACAATTGCAAGCACAGCCGATTTCTTTCAATTTTCAGGTTGCAAGGGTGATATATGCATTGTAAACTGCCGTGCAGCCGGTGCTCACGACGATTACATTAACGTTCACGGAACTCATTTGAGAATTGTAGAAGAAAATAAAAATAATAAAACAATTACTGTTCGATTTATACATCCCGAAACCTGGGGTTTCCAGGCTTTTGAAGTCGGCGACGAAATTGAGTTTATTAAATGGAACACACTTATCCCCTACCACAAATCAACCGTTAAATTTTATAAAAAGCTTAATGAAACCGATATTTTGTTAGGTTTAGATGAAAATATCGGCAATATAGAATTAAATAAAGACGTAGTTGAAAATATTTCGTGGACACCAAACCTCACGGTTGAAAACTGCGAATTCGGACCCACCTCGGGCAGAGGTGTCTTGTGCACAACTCGTGGCAAGGTTACCATCACCAATAATAAGTTCCGTAATTTATGGGGACCGGCACTCCTTATCGAGGACGATTGTAATTTCTGGTTTGAGTCAGGCTACACAACTGACATCAGCTTTACAAACAACTACGTTGAGAGATGTGAGCTTGCGTCAATGTACCCAAACGGTCCCGTTATACGTTGCACTCCTAAGGTTATGGATGAAAACTCAAAGGAATACGTTCACAAATCTTTGAAAATAGAGCACAACACCTTTAAATTACCCGTAAGCGGAAAACACTATTTCTGGTTTGAGTACATCGAGAATGTTTCTGTTAATAACAACTACTTTGATGCACCGTTTGAGATAGTTGAGAAAAACGTAGGAAGAATCAATCAAACAAATAATTATTAAAAAAAGGAAGTTGATTAACTCAACTTCCTTTTTTAAATCTCTTTTTCGATTATATCTGTAATACTTTCCGTTATGTAATCGGCAAGCTCTTTTATTGAGTCAACTCCGTTTGCCATGGCATATGAACGAAAATCTCTTATCATATGATAATCATTAACGTTGTCACCAACGGTTATAACATTTTCAGGTTTAGCATCAAACGCTTTTAACAAGGCGTAAATACCGCTGGATTTGTTAACTCCGAACGGCACGATATCAATACAACAACCGTTCTGAAGCGGCGTGAGAATGCCACTATATTTCTTTTCAATTTTATTTATTATGTTAAGTGTTTCATCAATGGTCGGCAACCACGTACTGACTTGATTGAATACTTTAAAGTCCCTGGGCATATCTGCAAGGGTGAATTCATCGGCACTTCGTTTTTCTTGCGCCTGCACCATAATTGACACATCAGTATCAATATTAGCAAACGGGCACCCCCAAGAAATCAGATCTTCAACTAATCCTACGGCAATCTGACCATCAAGATGCTTTTCAAACAACAGATTATTTTTATTATCATATATTACCCCGCCGTTGCTAGCGATTAGATAATCATATTCAAACTCTTTACCATCAATAATATCAAGCAATGACGTAATTCCCCTGCCGCTTACAACGCCAAACAAGTTACCCTTCCTTCGCCAGTTGCTTATTGCCTGCTTTTTATTTTCATCAATTCCGCTGTGGTTCAAGGTTCCGTCGTAATCGGTTGCGATTATTTTCATAAAAACACCCTTTCCTTTTCGGATTATATCATAAATAATTAATTGAAACAAGATTGTAACCATTTTGTAATTGACAAATTTATGAATCAAGTGTACTATTGTATTATCACAATAGTACAAGGAGGCGATAATTTGGCATGGCGATTCACTACGGATAAACCTGTTTATATTCAAATTTCCGAGAGAATAACAAGGTCTGTTCTCTCAGGTGAATATAAATCAGGCGAGCAAATCCCCAGCGTGCGACAGTTAGCTTTGGAAGCGGCAGTTAACCCCAATACGGTTCAACACGCTTTTTCAGAGCTGGAAAACGACGGTTTAATTATTTCTAAAGGAACACTCGGCCGTTTTGTTACCGACAACAAAGAAATTATAGAAACCTGCAGATTGCGAATGGCAAAAAAGATTGTTGAGGATTTTATTAACGATATGAATCAACTTTCAATTCCTAAAAACCAAATAATCTCAATTATAGAGGAGGCAAGCATATGAATGTTCTTGAGTGCAGAAGCATAACAAAAGCATACAAGAAAAATCATCCTGTTTTGCAAAATTTCAATATAGATATTCCGGCAGGCAGAATTATCGGACTACTTGGTCCCAACGGGTGCGGTAAATCAACCCTTATCAAAATGATTGCCGGAATCCTTCAACCAAACGAGGGTGAAATATTTGTTAACGGTAACCCAATCGGCGAAAAAACATGTGCAGATATCTCATATCTCCCCGAACGCACATACTTCACTCAATCTATGAGGGTTGAAGAGGTTGTTGACTATTTTGCAGATTTTTACAAGGATTTTGATGTTGACCGAGCATATAAGCTGCTCGCTGATTTAAAAATAGACCCTGCTGCAAAGCTAAAAACCCTTTCTAAAGGTACTAAAGAGAAGGTTCAGTTAATTCTTGTTATGTCAAGACAAGCGAAGCTTTACCTTCTCGATGAACCGATTGCAGGTGTTGACCCCGCTGCTCGCGAATACATACTCAGCACAATTGTCAGCAATTACAATCCCGAAGCTTCAATTATAATTACCACTCACCTCATCACCGACGTTGAGCAGGTTCTTGACGACTTTATTTTTATTTCATACGGCGGACAGATTCTTATGGGTGGTAACGCCGAAGAAACAAGAAACCAGACCGGTAAATCTCTCGACGAGTTATTTAAGGAGGTATTCAGATGCTGAAAAAACTTCTGAAATACGATTTTAAATCCGTATTCAAATATTGGTGGATTGCCGCTGTAACAATAACCGCACTTTCGATTGGCGCGGGTTTTTGCGGCGAAATTTTAAACAGCGAAAAAGAGCTCCCCGCCGCAGCTTTAGTTATATCGACTTTAGTAATAGTTTTGGTTGCACTGAGCTTATTTGCTTTCTTAACACTCTCACAGCTCCTGGTTTATATAAGATTTTATAAAAATCTTTTTACAGATGAAGGTTACCTCACCTTTACCTTACCTGTAAAAAGAAACCACATTTTAAACTCAAAGCTTTTGCTGGGCTCTGCGACAACTTTAAGCACAGGCTTGCTTGTTATTATTGACATTCTCATTATTCTCTGCATAACCTTCAGAAAAGAGATTTTCAACAAAGTGTTTTTCAAGGATTTATTTGATAATATTGAAATGATTGTTGAAGAAGTTGGTGTTTTTTATATCGCTTCATACATTTTCGAAGGATTACTTTGCATTATTTTATTTGTTGTTATTTCTGCATTGTTCACATTTATGTGCATCACAATAGCGTCAATAATTGCCAAAAAAGCAAAAATCGTAACAGCAATCGCTTTATATTACGGTGCAAGTAGCTTAATAACCTTCTTTACACAAATGTTCTTTATGTTTGGTATCGGTAGCATTACCGAATGGGTTTTCGAGCTTTCAGACGAAACAATAAAGCTTGTGGTATTCTTGATATTATTAATGGCTGTATTTTTTCTTGGGGCAATTGCTATGGCATTCTACACTTTCCAATACAGAATGCTTGATCGTAAGCTCAATTTAAGCTAAGGAGGGTAAAATGATGAAAAAAATTATGTCAGTTTTATTAATTGTAGTATTATCATTTTCTCTCGGTTTAACTTCTCTTGCAACAGATAATGTTGTTACGTTTTCTGAAGATTTTTTAAAACTGTATTGCAATGGTTACGTTTATTCACGAGTAGATGCATCAAAAATCGAATACAACTACGATAATGTAGTTGCTGAAATCGAGGGATACACCGATGCTGACGAAGTCGTTATATATAACGACAAAATGCAATATAACATTTATGAGCATATGCTCAGCGACACTCAAAGTGAAATAGTTGAAAGTGTTGAATTGAGTTCAAATTCACAGGGAACTATCATAGATGCAATAATTTATTATTATGATGGTGCATCTCTTTCGGTAACCTACCTTAGAGATGATTATATCGAGGAATATAAAAAAGTAACTCAAGGAAAATGCGAAAATTATTTGGTGGATTTCTTTTACCCCGAGGGAAATACAATTAATCTTGACAGAGAAGTGTTAATAGAGGGCACAAAAACTGAGATTACGAACGATATGAGCTTCACTGTTTACGCCGCAGCAAGTGATAACAGCTTCAGAGCATCTGTAGGTGAAATAATTTCACACAACGATCGATATTATTTCTTGGATTATTCTGAGATTGGTGCAGAATCCCAATCGGACTTTTATGAAAACTATAATATCGATAACCTGCCTGTTTATGAGATAACAGATGAAAATGCAATTGCTATGCTCACCGAGGGTGAAGAAAAGTTTTATGACGATGACTACGGCTTTTTGTATGACGACGAGCTATCCTCGGGAATATCTAAGGTTTTCTTCACCATTGTATTTGGTGGCATACCTGCAGCCGCTACTATAGTCTCCTTGATATTTGCAATTAAATCGAAGAAGCTTTACAAGAAATTATGCTTTGCAACAAGTGCTCTTGCCGCTTGTTCTTTAGGAATATTCATTGCAATAGTATCAATAATCTTCTAAAAATTGAGCTGTAAAAAACGATGCACTCGTTTTTTACAGCTCATAATTTATATTTTTCTTTTTTTAAATCTGGAATAAGTTGCATAAAGAACAACGCAACCAACCATAGGGAATACCGCGATAGAAAGCATCGCCGCTTTAATTGCGATTTGTTCAGTTGACAGACCTGAAACCTCAGAAAGCTTCAAAGCAAAATCACTTATTGTTACATTATCAATAATAATGCCTGCCAATTGCGGTGAAACGGAGGCACCCAAGTCACCACCCGCCGCCATAAGAGCGAACGCAGCCACGCCTGCTTTCGGCACGTTTTCTTCCATCATAATTAACGAACCCGGCCAAAGCATCGAGGTAAACACCCCGGTTAAAACACAGGCAAGAAAAGCAATAATAACGTTCATTGATAACCCGACAGTTATGTAACAAATAACAGAGCCTATCATACATATAAAAAGCATTTTAAAAATATTCTTGCCGAATTTTGCATAAAGGATACGTGTCAAGCCTAACAGCACTGCAAACATCGCCATACCAAGTACATCACCTAATGCTTTATCTATTTTCAGAGCGTTTTCCATATAACTTGAAATCCAGTTAGACATAGCACCCTCGGCACAGCTACCAAAGAAAATGCAACCAACGCAGAGCAAAAGATCGCCATAGTGCCTTCTTGATTGTTTTTGCGTTTGAACGTCAGCCGAAGGCTGCATATCGGGCATGGGTGAAATCATAAACAAAACAGCGGCAACAACAGGAAGTGAAGCTAAAAGCATAGTTAAAAACATCCAATTATGTGTTCCGAATATTTTTAAGAAAAGGGTACTAATCAAAACAACAGTAAATACACCAAATGCGTATAAGGAGTGAAGCATACTCATATCTTTCTGTGGGTTTTTGGATGGAATAGCCGCAATCATAGGACTGAGAAGTACCTCAGAAAGACCGGAAGCAACAGAAAAAATTACTGTTGAGACAACTAACCCTAAATAGGCGTATTCCGGGATAAGCATTGGTATCAATGCATAAAGCATCATACCAAAAGATGTTATCAACGGCATAACACGAACTATTTTTTTGATATTAAAATGTTTCGAAAAAAATGAAAATACCAAGTCAATAAAAAGCTGGGTACAAAAATTCACGAGAACCAACGTACCCAACAGCGTGTATGAAATGCCATACATATTGTGTAGCGTGACAAATAAAAGAGGTGGCAGGCTAAAAACCGATGACATTGTAAAATAAGCACAATAACACGCAAGCTTAGTATATTTATAATTATTTTTTGTTGCTAAAATACTCATAATTCACTTCCAGGTACAAATAAACAAGTAGCATAGATAAAACGAAAGCTATCTGATAATCACGAGTATATTAATCGCAAATTATTCTTTTGTCAAGTTTATAAATTATTTAAAAGACAACTTATTCTTTTTAAATACCGTAATTAAAAAGAGGCTGATAACTAAACCGGCCACGCCCTGTAATGCGTTCGGCAGGATATTTACAGCTGACGGCAAAAAACCATACAGGAAACCTTCAAATATAAAATAACCCAAAACCATAAAAAGCTCTGCAGATGCTCCGCTGATTATTCCGGATGATAATTCTGAAAGCTTATTATGTAACAGCTTAAAACAATAAAAAGCAATTAAAGCCATAACGCCTTTTATAATAAACGTGGCAGGAGCATAGAGTGCATAACCCGAAAAAACGTCTGCCAGGGCTGAACCGAGTCCGGCAGCGAAAAAGCCGTATACAGGTGAAAGCATCCATCCCGATAACAGTACAACACAGTCGCCAAGATTCAAATATCCTTTAAGCGGTGAAGGGATGTGGATAATCATTGTTGCTATACAAGTGATAGCCGCCATTAATGATGCTATAACCAATTTTTTTGTTTTAGAATTCATTTTTATAAACCCCTTTACAACCTACTGAGAAAAATGTATACTAAATCTGACTATATAACAATCACCAAATAAGGAGTATTTTATATAACCAGATGAAATATATTATAGACAAAGAAAATCGCCCCTTCTATCTTCAATTATACAAACAAATCAGAGACGATATTGTTTCTGAAAGCTATGCATATAATACGAAACTGCCCTCAAAAAGAAGCCTTTCTGAAGAAACAGGGGTCAGCACAGTTACAGTTGAGCATGCTTATGAGCTTTTGTGCGATGAAGGATACATTGAGCCACGAGAACGCAGCGGTTATTTTGTTACATTCAAACAAACAGACGGTTTTGTAAATATCGATGAAAACAAAGCAAAGCACGATGTACGCCAAATTACTTCCGACTCTCCTACCTTTCCGATGTCTGTTTTTAGCAAAACAATGCGAAAGGTTTTAACTGAAAACGGTGAATTGCTGCTTGTCAAATCACCAAACAGCGGTTGCCTAGAGTTGCGCTCGGCAATTCAGCATTATTTAGCAAGAAACAGAGGTATTTACGTCGACGCTGAACAGATAATTATTGGCTCGGGTTCGGAGTATTTATACAGTCTCATTGTCGAGCTTCTCGGTAGGAACAGAATCTATGCAATCGAATCGCCTTCTTACAAAAAAATTGAGCAAGTTTACATTGCAACAGAAATCATTTACGATTCGCTTGTTTTGACTAATTCAGGAATTGATAGCGCCGCACTATCAAAAACAAAAGCAACCGTTTTGCACACAACACCGTACAGAAGTTATCCAAGCGGAGTTACCGCAACCGCCTCAAAACGCCACGAGTACGTTCGCTGGTCGTATGAAGGAAGCCGCTATATCATAGAAGATGATTTTGAATCAGAATTTTCAGTTTCTGCAAAACCAACAGAGACTCTCTTTGCACTTTCTGATAAAGATAACGTCATTTATCTTAACACATTTTCAAAAACAATATCACCATCACTTAGAATCGGTTATATGGTTTTGCCGAAACACCTTGTGCCGGAATTTGAAAAGAAGCTTGGTTTTTATTCCTGCACAGTACCAACATTCATGCAATACGTTCTCACCGAACTCATTAATAACGGTGACTTTGAAAGGCACATTAACCGTGTCAGAAGGAGTAAAAGAAAAGAATTATCTATATAAAAACAGAATAACGATACAAAAAGTAGCAGACCGTGAAATCACGGTCTGCTACTTTAACACTATAATATTTAGTTATCATTATTCCCACTCGATTGTTCCGATGGGCTTCGGAGTGAGGTCATAAAGAACACGGTTGATGCCTTCAACCTCGTGAGTGATTCTGTCTGTGATTTTGTGGAGAAGAGCGTAGGGAATCTCTTCAATAGTTGCGCTCATTGCGTCTGTTGTGTTGACAGCACGAATGATTGCGGGCCAACCTTCGTATCTTTTGCCATCTCTTACGCCAACGCTCTTAACATCGGGAACAGCAATAAAATACTGCCAAACCTTGCCGGCAAGACCGTTTTTGTCAAATTCTTCACGAAGAATAGCGTCAGCTTCTCTGAGAGCGTTAAGTCTGTCACGAGTTATAGCACCGAGGCAACGAACACCAAGTCCGGGACCGGGGAACGGCTGACGGTAAACCATTTCATCGGGAAGGCCGAGTGCTGAACCGACAACACGTACTTCATCTTTATAAAGAAGTGCTACGGGTTCAACAAGCTCCATTGCCATTTCTTCGGGAAGACCGCCAACGTTGTGGTGGGCTTTCACGCCGTCACTTTCAAGGATATCAGGGTAAATTGTGCCCTGAGCAAGGAATGAGATGCCCTCAAGCTTCTTGGCTTCCTCATCAAAAACAACAATAAATTCGTTACCGATAATTTTACGTTTCTTTTCAGGATCGCTGACACCTGCGAGCTTATCAAGGAAACGGTCTGTTGCATCAATATAGATAAGGTTAGCATCGAGCTGTTTGCCGAAAACTTCAATAACCTGCTCACTCTCGCCTTTTCTCATAAGACCGTGGTTAACGTGAACACAAACAAGCTGTTTGCCGATTGCCTTAATAAGAAGCGCGGCAACAACTGAAGAGTCAACACCACCTGAAAGAGCAAGAAGAACTTTTTTATCGCCAACCTGCTTGCGAACCTTTTCAACTTGTTCGGCAATAAAAGCCTCTGCAAGTTCAACTGTTGTAATTCTTTGCATATCGTCGGGTCTTTTAATCATTTCCATAACAGTTAAACCTCCGTTTATTATCAATCTGTATAATTATCGAAATAGCCTTGAACAAGAATAATAGGTGTACCTTTATCACCTGAACCGCTTGTAAGGTCGCAAAGTGAACCTATAAGGTCTGTAAGCTGTCTGGGTGTTGTTCCCTGAGATGCCATATTACCAACAAGGTTGCCGGATTTTGCCTTAATGCTGTTTGAAATAGCTTCTTTAAGCTCTGCACCGGAAAGACCTTTAAAGTCATTATCAGCAAGGTATTTAAGTTTAAGCTCGTTAGGTGTACCGATAAGGCCTTCGGTGTGTGCGGGAGAAACTACGGGGTCAGCAAGCTCCCAGATTTTACCCTGAGGATCCTTAAATGCGCCATCGCCATAAACCATAACCTCAATATGTTTGCCTGTTCGTTTAAGAAATTCTGCTTGAATCTCTTTTACAAGGCCGTTACACTCTCTCGGGAAAAGCTTTATAGTGTCTTCAGTAGATTTATTTGAGCCCAAAAGACCGTAAGCCTCATTGCATCCGCCACCGTTAACGGGTGATGTAAGAATATCATCAAGTCCGCAAACAACCTTTGCACCTGCTGCTTTAAGAATTCTTTTGGTTCTTGCACGTGTGTGGATATCGCAAGTGAGAACACAATCTGTATAATCAAGAATAGTTTTAGCCTGGTTAGCAAAAACAATCTCAACCTCTGCACCGGCTTCTTTGATTATATCTGAATAATATGCAACATAATCGACGCCAGTGAATTCGTGCTTATTCTCACCAAAAAGTTCTCTGTATTTTTCAAGGGAAAGAACATCTGAATAAGGGTTAATTCCTGCATTATCAAGCTGGTCATATGTCAAAAGAGAGTTACCAACCTCATCGCTGGGGTAACTGAGCATAAGAACAACTTTCTTTGCACCCTTTGCAATACCTTTGAGGCAGATTGCAAAACGGTTTCTTGAAAGAATGGGAAAAATAACACCGATAGTTTCGCCACCAAGCTTTGCCTTTACGTCATCAGCAATGTTCTGCACAGTTGCATAGTTACCCTGTGCTCGTGCAACAATTGACTCTGTAAGAGCAACTACATCACGGTCACGAAGCTCAAAGCCTTCACTCTCTGCGGCTTCAATAACGCTGTTTACTGCAATATCAACAAGGTTGTCGCCTTCACGGATAATTGGGCAACGAATACCTCTTGATACAGTACCGACTTTTCTTTCCATAATAATCTCACCACTTTATATAGTTTACAAAAATTGGATTTTTAAACATCGAAAAAGTATAGAGCGACTTTCAATGAAAGCCGCCCTCAATTGAAATCTTATTTCATCATGCTGGCAACTTCGTCAGCAAAATTGTCTTCTCTTTTTTCGAGACCTTCGCCTTTTTCAAGACGAATAAAGTTAACAACCTTAATGTCAGCACCTGTTGTTTTTGCAACATTTGCAACATAACCTGCAACTGTACCGTCGAAAAGGTCTGAACGAACAAATGTCTGTTCAAGAAGGCAGATTTCTTTAATCTGTTTCTTGATACGACCTTCAACTGCACCTGCAAAGATTTTATTTGTAATGTATTCTTCTTTACCTGCGATAGCAAGCTGTGCAAGAGTAGCAACTGCTTCTTTTGAAAGGAAGTTGAAGAGATAAGGGCTCTTCTTGTTTTCTTCATAAGCAGCGACATCCTCAGCGCTGAAAAGGTTTTCAGCAATAGCCTTATCAAAGAGAGCTGTAAGAATGGGCTTGGGAAGAGATTCGGGTTTGTTGAGAGAGCTGTCAATTGTGATGGATTTCATCTTTGCAAGCTCATCTTCAGAGATAGAATCTTTACCAAGATACTCGGGGCGCATTGCAGCAACCTGCATAGCAATGTTTTTGCCCATTGCAACGAATTCTGCTTTGTCGCTGAGGTTTGTTTCAAATTTAACAGCAACACCAACAGCACCGCCGCCGTGGATATATGTTACAACGTCGCCTTCAACGATTTCAAAACGGCGAATTTTGAGGTTTTCGCCGATAACGAGGATAAGGTCATTGAGGTTTTCAGTAACTGTTCTGTCAGAATCCACAAGTTTAAGGTCAGCAAGAGCTTCAACGGAAGCGGGCTTGTTAGCAGCAATTGTTTTAGCAACATTGAGACCGAATTCCTGGAATTTTTCATTTTTACCAACGAAGTCTGTCTCAGAGTTGATTTCAAGAAGAACAGTAACCTTTGCAGCTTCATCTGTGTATGCAATAATTGCACCTTCAGCAGCGATTCTACTTGCTTTCTTCTCAGAAGCAGCAAGACCTCTTTCACGAAGAATTTCAAAAGCTCTATCCATATCACCGTCAGCTTCTGTAAGTGCCTTTTTGCACTCCATCATACCAACGCCTGTTTTTTCTCTCAAGTTTTTAACATCCAGAGCTGTAAATGCCATGGGATATTCCTCCTTTATCAAAATCAATAGGCGGAAAAGATTCCGCCTTATGAAACTTTAATTATTCAGCAACTACTTCTGCCTCTGCTTCTTCAGCTTCAGCAACATTCTGTTCGCCCTGACGACCTGCAATGATAGCATCAGCCATTGCACCTGCAATAAGCTTAACTGCACGGATAGCATCGTCGTTACCGGGGATAACGTAATCGATTTCGTCGGGATCACAGTTTGTATCAACGATGGCAACGATCGGGATACCGAGTCTCTTTGCTTCGAGAACTGCAATTCTTTCTTTCTTGGGGTCAACAATGAACATTGCTGCGGGCATCTTTTTCATTTCTGTGATGCCGCCCATGAATTTTTCAAGCTTTTCTCTTTCGAGGTTGAGCTTAATAACTTCTTTCTTGGGAAGAAGTTCGAAAGTACCGTCAGCTTCCATAGCTTTGAGCTGAGCAAGTCTTCTGATTCTCTTCTGAATTGTGTTGAAGTTTGTAAGCATACCGCCAAGCCAACGAGCATTAACGAATGACATACCGCAACGCTCTGCTTCTTCTTTGATAGAATCCTGAGCCTGCTTCTTTGTACCAACGAAGAGAACTTCGCCGCCCTCCTGAGCGATCTGGTTGATGAAGGTGTAAGCCTCTTCAAGCTTCTTTACAGTCTTCTGAAGGTCGATGATATAGATACCATTTCTTTCAGTAAAGATGTACTGAGCCATTTTGGGGTTCCATCTTCTTGTCTGGTGTCCGAAGTGAACACCTGCTTCGAGTAATTGTTTCATTGAAACGACTGACATAATATTGCCTCCTTTTTGTTAAACCGCCGCAAGGTTTCGACTCATACACACCACACCATCTGGGTGCACACGGCACATATAATCTACCCTGCGTGAGTTTTTTACTATGGGAGTATATCACTGTTTTACAAAAAAAGCAATAGTTTTTTGTAAAATATTTCAATACAAACCACAGTTTTTTTATTCACCAAGATTGAACTTGTATGACTTGAAATTAAGGTAGTTTGAAATCTGCTTCATTCTTGTTTCACGTGCATAATCATTAATGAAGAAAGAGCCATTATCTCTGAGAGTAACAACCTGTAGCTCTCTTGTCCCTTTAGGTAAATCCCTTAACGGAAGACGAATAAGATTCTTGTTTTTGTCGGGTAATCGGCAAACAGCATAATCCCCGTCAAGATATTCAATAAATATATTCATTACTCCCCTCCTACTTCATAATTATCTGTATTAACAGCCGAACCAAAATAGTTGGGACTGTCACCAACAGAAGAAACAGGGCTATCAACAGGCTTTGCCATATCCTCTATAGATAACTGTTTAGGGGAAGAAACGTTTGAATTTGCCTGCATCTGATACCACTGCTCTTTTGTAATAAGAACTTTTCTGGGTTTTGCACCTTCCGGTGGTCCGATAAACCCTTTTTCATATAATTCATCGGTAATTCTGCCCGCTCTTGAATAACCAAGGCGGAGCTTTCTCTGAATCATAGTTGTTGAGCAGTTGCCAAGCTCAAGAATCAACTCAACAGCCTCCGGGAAAAGCTCGTCATCGTAGCCGGAACCGTTAGTGTCTGCAACCTCAGCACCCGCACTACCCTTCTTTTTGCTGTCCTGAACAGATTTAAGCTCAATTTCCTGCATAACCGTGTCGTCATACTTAACCTCGCCCTGAGAAGTAACGAAATCAATTACACGCTCGATTTCTTCATCCGAAACATAGCATCCCTGAACTCTGACGGGTTTTGAAAGACCAACAGGGCAGAAAAGCATATCACCGTTTCCAAGAAGCTGTTCGGCACCCTGTGTATCTATAATTGTACGGGAGTCAATCTGTGATTTAACCGCAAAGGCTATACGGCTGGGAATATTGGCTTTAATAAGACCTGTGATAACGTCAACAGAAGGCCTTTGTGTGGCAACAATAAGGTGCATACCCGCGGCGCGAGCCTTTTGAGCAAGACGGCAAATAGAATCTTCAACCTCTTTGGATGCTGCCATCATCAAATCGGCAAGCTCGTCGATGATTATAACTATCTGGGGCATTTTTTCAATACCCTTATCCTCAGCGTAGTTATTGTAGCCCTGAAGATTTCTTACACCGTTATCTGCAAAAAGGGCATAACGCTTGTCCATCTCCGCAACTGCCCAGGAAAGTGCACCGGCGGCTTTACGTGCATCTGAAACAACTGGAACAAGTAAATGGGGAATCTGCCTGTACACTGTGAATTCAACCTTCTTGGGATCAATCATTATAAGCTTGACTTCTTCAGGTGTTGCGTTATAAAGCAAGCTCATAATCATTGTATTAAGGCAAACTGATTTACCTGAGCCTGTTGTACCCGCAACAAGCAAGTGAGGCATTTTTGCCAGGTCTGCACAGGTAGCAACACCCTGAATATCTCTGCCCAAGGCAACGTTCAACTTGGATTTTGCTCCTTTATAAACACTGCTCTCAACAATTTCCCTAAGAGTAACCATTGCTTTAACGGCATTGGGCACCTCGATACCAACAGCGTTCTTATTAGGTATAGGTGCTTCGATTCTCACGCCGGAAGCCGCAAGATTCATCGCTATATCGTCAGCGAGATTTGTGATTCTGCTAATTTTAACACCGGGCTCGGGCTGAAGCTCGAAGCGAGTAACAGAGGGACTCTGACAAATTTCAACAATTCTCGTACCCACACCAAAGCTCTGGAGAGTTTTCACAATGGTTTCGCCTTTTCGTCTTAAATCATCCTCATTGTTAAGTGAACCGCTGTTTTTAGGTAATTCAAGACAATCAATAGGCGGCAATTCATACTTAATCGGTTCGCTTACCGCTTTATCGGTTTCGGGCTCTTCAAAGTCGCCAACATCCACTGAGACAGAATCGTCAACCGTTTCTTGTGCAACATCCTCGGGTTCAGAATAGAAAACATCCTCGATAACAGGCGGCTCCGGAACAACGTCATCAAGAGGAATTACGTAATCCGAGGGTGAATCAACCTTACTATTGGCGGCCTGCTTCATACGTTGCTCCTCAAGGCTTTCATATAATAGTGTGGCGGCTCTGTCGTAATTTACATAATCTTCATCGCCATCGGTTGCAGGCACTTCCTCTGAAGGATAAACAACCTCTTCAGGCTCGTCATCCACAACCTTTTTACGTCTGAGCTTTTTAGCGGGCTTATCCTTTTCTTGCGTCTCCTCTGACTGATTATGTGAGTTATATGCTTCTTTTAGGCTGTCGTATTTTTCTTCAGCATATTCCCCTACGGCTTTCGCGGGTTTTTTCAGAGAAGAAACTATACTGAATACTGTTGTGCCATAGAAAATCAAAATAAAAGCAACAAGTAAGAGAACCACAACAACCCCTGCGGCAAGCTTGCTTCCACCGGTTATCAGAAGCGGGATACCGCCAACAAGAGCACCCAACACGCCAAAACCATAATGCTCACCTGAGCCGTTGTAATTTTTAAAAATATTATAAGCATCTGCTATCTGTTCACCATATGTAAGGCTTGAATCAACTCTGACAACATGGCAAAGCGATAAGACAAGAATAAATATAACAAAAGCTTCTGCAACTTTTTGTTTATATCCCCTTGTGTCTTTTTTTGTTAAAGCCATAATAGCAGTAAATCCAATAAAAAACGGAGCAATAAACGCAGTTATACCATAAACACCAAAAAAGAAATTACGCAATGCAGCCCAAATGTTGCCGCCATCAATATAGACAACTGCCAACATAAACACAGAAAAGAATATTGCTATGATGTCGATCAACATTCTGTGCTCGGGTCTGAATAAAGAATTCTGATTATTTCGTTTATTACCTTTTTTACCACTCTTAGCACCGCCGGCACTCTTTTTTGTGGTATTATTCTTTTTTTGTGCCATAAATTCTACCCCCTTATTACGAATTAAAATTCGCAACAACGCCAACTAACATAAACACAATGCCGATAAGCGTGTTTATGAAACCAAAAGCATTGAATAACTTGTTTTTTAATAGTTTTGAGATTAGATTGATAAAAAAGAAGCCGCAAAATACCGTTATCAAGAAACCGATTAACAGCGGAATTACGGGAACCAATACGTTAGTTGAAGAAACCTTGACGATTGATACAACACAAGAAACAACCATCGCCGGAAAACTAAGAACAAATGAATACCTGATCGCATTCTGCTTTGAAATGCCGAAGATATTGCCTGCCGAAACAGTTGTGGCAAAACGAGAAAAGCCGGGTAAAGCAATTGACAAACCTTGAAAAAGTCCTGCAACCAACGAAAACTTCGTGGAATAACTGTTTGTCAACGGCTTTTTTAATGATGTACTTAAAAATATTATAAATCCTGTCACGAGAAAGCATATACCACAGATTAACAAAAGCATTTCAGTATCTGAGGGAAAAACAGAATTCAATATCAAAACAACTATAACAGATACACAAGTTGAAATAATTAACGAAAACAACATTCTGCGGTTTGTCGAGAAGCTGCCGTCGTCCGCAGAAAACCGCCCGTTCATTACGTCTTTGACGATTTCTTTTATTTCTAAAAGCAGATCATAAAATGTTCTTCTGAAGTATAAAACAACAGAAAAAAGTGAACCGATATGTAATACCGCCGAAAGTAAATCGACAGTAACGCAATCAATTTTAAATAAAGCACTTAACCCATAAACTAAACCCGAACTTGAAACGGGCAAAAACTCAGTAACAGACTGGATTAAAGCGAGAATTATTGCTTCAATTAAGTTCATTTATACCTCCGACGTTATCTTGGCACATTTCTTCAAGCTTGCTGAGGGCATCTGCAAGACCGCCAATTTGATTTATCAGACCCTCATTTACTGCATCTTCACCGCTCAGAACAGTTCCGAAATCTGTGACCAATTCTTCATTATTAAGCATGAGCTCCTTAAAACGCCCAGCCGAAATACGACAATTTCTGACAACGAAATCAACCACACGCTCTTCCATCTTTTTTAAATAGAGAAGTGATTGAGGAACACCGATTATCAGACCATTCATTCTGACGGGGTGAACAGTCATTGAAGCTGTTGGAACAATAAAAGAATGTTTAGTTGAAATTGCTAACGGAATCCCTATAGAGTGACTGCCACCCAAGACTAAAGACACCGTGGGCTTTCTCATTCCTGCTATTAACTCAGAAATTGCAAGCCCTGCTTCAATATCACCGCCGATTGTGTTAAGAATCAGCAGCAGACCCGAAATTTCGGGATTTTCCTCAACCTCAACAATCCTGGGAATAATATGCTCATATTTTGTGGATTTATTGTCGGCCGGCAATGAATAGTGCCCCTCAACCTGACCGATTATCGTCAGACAATGAAAATACCGACCACCGTGATTTACAGTAACACTACCATCAAAAAGGTTGCTTTCATCGGAATTTTCTGAGATACAATTTTGATTATTCGTGTTACATTCATTATCATCAAATGAGCAAAAGCCATACAAATCGTTATACAAAAACATCACCAAATATTAATATTTCCATTTAGCGATATTTTAACCAATATATAATAGCACAATGAACAAAAAAGTTCAAGATTTGTCGCAATTAATTTAATTTTATATTTTTACATATAGATTGACAAAAGACTCAAAAAATAATAAAATATCTTTGTTAAAAATTTGAACAAGTTTCGGAGGTTTAAATTATGGGTCTCACTTTATGTGAAAAAATCATTAAAAACCACCTCGTTGACGGCGAATACGCGCCCGGTAACGAAGTCGGTATCAGAATTGACCAGACTCTTACTCAGGACGCAACCGGTACAATGGCATATCTTGAGCTTGAGGCAATGGACATTGACAGAGTAAAAACAGAGCTTTCTGTTGCATACATTGATCACAACACCCTGCAGACCGGTTTTGAAAACGCAGACGACCACAAATTCATACAGAGCGTTTGCAAAAAGCGCGGTGTTCGCTTCTCGCGCCCCGGTAACGGCATTTGCCACCAGGTTCACCTTGAAAGATTCGGTATCCCCGGCAAGACACTTATCGGCTCCGACAGCCACACTCCTACAGGCGGCGGTCTCGGCATGCTTGCAATGGGTGCAGGCGGTCTTGATGTTGCAGTTGCTATGGGTGGCGGTGCTTATTACATAACAGTTCCCGAGGTTATCAAGGTTAACCTTACAGGCAAGCTCTCACCTTACGTAGCCGCTAAAGATATTATTCTTGAGGTTTTGAGAATTCTCAGCGTAAAGGGCGGTGTAGGTAAGGTTGTTGAATACGGTGGTGAAGGTGTAAAAACCCTCTCAGTTCCCGAAAGAGCAACAATTACAAACATGGGCGCTGAGCTTGGTGCTACAACCTCAATCTTCCCCTCAGATGAAATAACCTATGAATTTATGAAGGCTCAGAGCAGAGAACAGGATTGGGTCGAGCTTCTTCCTGATGAAGATGCCGAGTATTCAAGAGTTATTGATATTGACCTCTGTGCTCTTAAACCGCTTGCCGCAATGCCTCACATGCCCGATAATGTTAAGTCAGTTGAAGAAATCGGCAACATCAAGGTTGACCAGGTGCTTATCGGTTCTTGCACGAACTCTTCACTCCTTGATATGATGAAGGTAGCAAAAATCCTTAAGGGTAAAAAGGTTCATCCTTCAGTATCTCTCGGTATTGCTCCCGGTTCAAAACAGGTTCTTAATATGCTCGCACTCAACGGTGCACTCGCCGATATGATAGACGCAGGTGCTCGTATTCTTGAAAGTGCTTGCGGCCCCTGTATCGGTATGGGTCAGTCACCCTGCACATCCGGTGTTTCTCTTCGCACATTCAACAGAAACTTTGAAGGCAGAAGCGGTACTGCAGACGGCAAGGTTTATCTTGTCAGCCCCGAAACAGCCGCTGCATCTGCAATTTCCGGTGTTTTCACAGACCCCACAACACTGACAGATGATATTTCCGTTATACTTCCCAAGTCATTCATCATTAACGATAATATGATTGAAATGCCAGCAGAAACAAAAGAGGAAGCATCTGCCGTTGAGGTTTATTACGGCCCCAACATCAAGCCCTTCCCCAAGACAACTCCCCTTGTGGATTCCATTTCTGCAAAGGCTGTTCTCAAGGTTGAAGACAATATCACAACAGACCACATTATGCCTGCAGGCGCAAAAATTCTTCCTTACCGCTCAAACATCCCATATCTTTCACAGTTCTGCTTCCGCCAGTGTGACGAGAATTTTGCTGAACACTGTAAAGAAGCCGGCTCAGGCATCATTATAGGCGGTAATAACTACGGACAGGGCTCATCAAGAGAGCACGCAGCTCTTGTTCCGCTTTATCTCGGCGTAAAAGCAGTTATCACAAAATCTTTTGCACGTATTCACAAGGCAAACCTTGTTAACGCAAGCATTCTTCCTCTTAACTTTGTGAATGCTGACGATTATGATAAGATTTCAGTCGGTGACGAGCTCGTTCTGCCTGAAATTAAATCCGAACTCAAAGCAGGAAAAGAGATTACTCTTAAAAATATCACCAAAAACGAAGAATATAAACTTGTGTGTGACGTTTCTGAAAGACAGGTTGATATCCTTTGCGCGGGCGGACTTTTAGATTACACCAAGGAGGAAAATAAATAATGAACGAAGTACAGATTGAAAATGCTCTTGCTAAATTCAAAGAGCTTCTCGTAGAACAGGATGCAAGAAATCAGAAAATCAAATCCGTTAAGGATTTCAAAGATTTTAAATCACTTGACAAAATCGTTATCGGTGTTTGCGGCGGCGACGGTATTGGACCGATTATTACAAACGAAGCTGCTAACGTTCTTAAATTTATCCTTAAGGACGATGTTGACAGTGGCAAAATCGTTTTCAAGTATATTGACGGTCTTACAATTGAAAACCGTGCAAAGGTAATGAAAGCGATCCCTGATGATGTTATGGAAGAGCTCAAAGCGTGTGACGTTATTCTCAAAGGACCCACAACAACTCCCCAACAGGGCGACGGATACCCCAACATTGAGAGTGCAAACGTTGCTATGAGAAAGGCTCTTGACCTTTTTGCAAACGTACGCCCCGTTAAAATCCCTGAAGAGGGCATTGACTGGACATTCTTCCGTGAGAACACAGAAGGTGCATATGCAGTTGGCTCAAAGGGCGTTGATGTTGATGGTGAGCTCGCTTTCGACTTTGTTGTAACAACAACTGAAGGTACAGAGCGCATTGCAAAGCTTGCATACGAATATGCAAGAAACAACAAAAAAGACAGAGTTTCTATCATCACAAAAGCTAACATCATCAAAACAACCGACGGTAAATTCCTTAACCTTTGCAAGGATATAGCTAAAGATTATCCTGAAATCACAACTGATGAATGGTATATCGACATCACAACTGCGAAGCTTATTGACAAAAAGCGCAGAACAGATTTCAAGGTATTTGTTCTTCCCAACCTTTACGGTGATATTATCACTGACGAGGCTGCTGAATTCCAGGGCGGTGTAGGCACAGCCGGTAGTGCAAATATCGGTAAACAGTACGCTATGTTTGAGGCAATTCACGGCTCTGCTCCCCGTATGGTTAAGGAAGGCAGAGGTCAGTATGCAGACCCCTGTTCAATGCTCAGAGCCGCTGTTCTTCTTCTTTCTCACATCGGTAAACAGGAAGAGGCAGACAAGCTTGAAAAAGCTCTTGATATTTGTATGATTACCGAAAAGAAGCTTACCATTACAGGTCGTGACACAGGCTGCACTTGTGAAGAATTCGGTAAATATGTTATGGATACATTAAAAACTATTGAATGAAAAGGCGATAAGCAATGAAAGATTACTCTCAGGTTTCAATACCTGTCATTAAACGTTTACCCCGTTACCACAGATATCTTGAGGAGCTTAAAAATATGGGAGTTGTCAGAATTTCTTCCAAGGAATTGTCTTCAAGAATGGGGCTTACCGCATCACAGATTCGTCAGGATCTTAACTGCTTTGGCGGTTTCGGTCAGCAAGGCTATGGTTATAATATTGAACAATTATATAATGAAATCGGCAATATTCTTGGTATCAATCAGAGATCTAAAGCTATAATGATTGGCGCAGGTAATCTTGGCCACGCAATAGCCACACATCTCAGATTTGAAAATCGAGGCTTTGATTTAATTGGTATCTTTGATAATAACCCCAACGTTATCGGCACAACTATCGGCAACAAAACCGTTATCAGCTCCGACGAGCTTGAGGAATTCTGTCAAAAAGAAAAGCCTGTTGTTGCTATTTTGTGCATACCTGCTGAATATGCCGCAGAGAATGCAGATAAATTAGTTTCCTTGGGAATCAGAGGCTTCTGGAACTTCACCCAATACGACCTTGTTCACAGATACGAGGGAGTTGCAGTTGAAAATGTTCACCTTGGTGATTCATTGATGACTCTTTGTTATCAAATAAACAGCTTGCCTGAAAACATGGGTGATAACTCATGAAAAAGCTGATGGATATTGATATTGCTGATATAGTCCCCTTTTCCAAAGGAATTATAGTAGCAAGAAAAGACATATTAAAAAGCGGTAAAACAAAAATCTCTTTTTTTACCTATGACGTTAAGCTGGAACGCCCCACAGCAAGCACCAGAAGCGTTTATATGCTCAACAAATTCGGTGAAAACTATGAGGAAATTGAAAAACAATTAAATGACTTTATCTATTGCGATGCTGCAATTCTACCCAACAATCACGTTGCTGTTGTTTATGCCAGTGGTGAAATTGGTTTATTCAATGATAAAGGCAAGTTATATTGGACCGGAGATTTATTATATAAGAATTGCCCCGTAAATGGTGTTACAGGCGAAGGAAAATATCTTTGGTGCGTTGTACCCGAGGGTAATTGCATTGTACGATACTCTCCTTCTACCGAAAAAATTGTTCTCAGAATAGGTGGAGACAGTTCAACCGCATTTTTGAACCCGGTTTCCATTTCTTCATACGACGAAAAGCTTTACATCTGTAATTACCAATCCCGAAAAATCAGAACGGTTAACCTCAAAGATTTTTCGGTTGCTGATTACAAAACATTCGAAGAACCTGTATTCAGATTTATAAAAACAAATGACCGTGAAATTGTTGAGCTCGAATCGGGCGTTTATATGCTTTGATTTTCGACATATTTCAACAAACCTCTTTACAAAGCTTTATTTTAGTATTAGAATATATTTAAGATAAACTTTTAAATTGATCCGAGAGGTCTATAAGGTTTTTGTTGGAGTCTATGCCTTGTCGCACCTAAGCGGCAAGGCTTTTTTTGAGGTTTGAGTTATGAAGTATAAAGCTGAAATAATGGATGAAGCAATGGTTAACCGCGCTTTGGTAAGAATTGCCCACGAAATAATTGAAAGAAACAAAGGCACCTCTAATTTATGCCTTATCGGCATTAAAAGTCGCGGTATTCCCCTTTCAAAGAGAATTGCCACAAACATTGAAAAAATCGAGGGCACAAAAATTGCTGTCGGCGAGCTTGACATTCAGCATTATCGAGATGATTTATCAGAAACAAGTGAATTGCCTACAGCAACCCCACCATCCTTTGAATTTGACGTTACAGGCAAGGATATTATTCTTGTTGATGACGTTCTTTTTACGGGTAGAACCGTACGTGCCGCAATTGAAGGTGTTTTCAGCGCCGGCAGACCTTCAAGTATTCAGCTTGCAATACTTGTTGACAGGGGGCACAGGGAGCTTCCTTTCAGGGCTGATTACGTTGGAAAAAATGTCCCGACTTCAACATCTGAAATGATTTCAGTTCACCTGTCTGAGGTTGACGGCGAAACTTGCGTAAAGCTGTTCCAAAAATTGTATTAATGCCTTTTGGCTTAATAAATAAAATACGGAGGTTTTTTATGAAACTTATCTACGATGTAAAAGACAAGCCCAGATTTGGCGAACTTATAATCTTCGCTATACAGCAGCTGCTTGCGATTATGGCGGCAACGCTTGTTGTTCCCGTTATTATCAACAGCGGCAACGAAGTCTTGGCAAGCACTCAACCTATGAGCTCTGTTGCAGCACTTTTCGGTGCAGGTTGCGGTACACTTATTTATCTTATGTTTACTAAAATGAGGAGTCCTGTATTCCTTGGCTCATCATTTGCTTTCCTCGGTTCAATGGCGGCAGCCTTTGCTGGCGCAATTTCAGTCCAGGTTGGTTATTTAGGTATTATCCTTGGCGCAATTTTTGCAGGCTTGGTTTACGTTGTTATTGCAATTATTGTTAAATTTGCAGGTGTCAACTGGATAAACAAGCTTATGCCGACAGTTGTAATTGGCCCAACAGTTGCAATAATCGGTCTCTCATTAGCCGGCAATGCCATCGGCGATATGTCGAAGGGTAGCTATCTGGTTAATGAAGTGCCAACGGCATCTCCTATCGTAACAATCATTTGCGGTATAGTTACACTTCTTGTTGTTTGCTTTTCTTCTGTTTACGGCAAAAAAATAGGTAAGCTTATCCCCTTCATCATTGGTATTCTTGCCGGTTATGCAACTGCTGCCGCTTTCACTGCCATTGGTTATGCGACAGGTAACGAAGCTCTTATGGTTTCAAACTTTGCACCAATAACTGCGCTCTTTGCAGATGGCGTTACAATCAATTCGTTTTTCACACTTCCTGATTTCACATTTGTAACTGCTTTAAAGGGGCTCAAAGACATTAACGCATCATATATCGTTTCTGTTATTGTTGCTTATGTTCCCGTTGCATTTGTTGTTTTCACTGAACATATCGCGGACCACAAAAACATTTCTTCAATTATTGAAAAAGATCTTCTTGAAGATCCCGGTCTATCAAGAACTCTTCTCGGTGACGGTGTTGGTTCAATGGTTGGTGCTTTGTTTGGCGGTTGCCCCAACACAACATACGGTGAATCTGTCGGATGTGTTGCAATCACAAGAAACGCTTCAGTTTATACAATTCTCACAGCGGCAATTATGGCAATTATTATTTCCTTTATTTCACCCTTTGTTGCCTTTGTTAACTCAATCCCCTCTTGTGTAATGGGTGGCGTTTGCATGGCGCTTTATGGCTTTATAGCTGTCAGCGGTCTTAAAATGGTTCAGAAGGTTGACCTTGAGGATAACAGAAATCTTTTCGTGGTATCGGCTATTCTTATTGCCGGTATCGGCGGTCTTACCCTAACCTTCGGAAAAGTAACAATCACATCAATTGCTTGTGCTCTTATTCTCGGTATCATTGTTAACACTGTTCTTTCTATTAAAAAGCCAAAGGAAACTAACGAATAAGATTGACAGTTAACCTTAGTTATTATATAATTAAATAAACTAAAAAGGCATTGCACAGAAAAGTGTAATGCCTTTATTATAAAGGTGGTATTCTATGGTTTTCTCTGCAGAAAACAGTAAGTTTTCACTTACTGTAAAAGAGATGGGTGCAGAACTTACATCCCTTAAATCAAAAACAACAGGAATTGAATATATATGGTGCGGTAACACAGATATATGGTATGGTCAATCCCCTATTCTTTTCCCCATAATCGGCAGATTGCTTGATGATAAATACCGTTTCAACGGCAAAGAGTTTGAAATGCCAAAACACGGTATCGTCAGAAAGAAACCCTTTGTTTTAACAGAAAATAAAACAGATTCATTAACATTTTCACAGTCTGCAGATGAAGAATCATTGAAGATGTACCCCTTTAACTTTGAGATAAAAGTAACCTTTAAATTAACCGATGAAGGTCTTAAGGTAACTCATACCATTATCAATAAAGACAACAAAGTGATGTATTATTCTTTCGGGGCACATCCCGGACTTAACTGTGAAATCGGCGACTATATTGAGTTCTCAGACGATTGCGAACTTTACACAGAGAGAATAGATCACGATTCTATTCTGATGGATGAAAAATTCCCTGTTGAAATGGAAAATAATCGTATTGTTTTGACTAAAAATATATTTGACAATGACGCTTTGATTCTCAGCGGTTACAAATCAAAAAAGGTTTCTCTGAAAAGTGATAACCATAATCGTATTATCGATTTCTATTTTGATTCACCTCTTCTGGGTATATGGGCAAAACCCAACGCACCTTACGTCTGCATCGAGCCCTGGTGGGGTGTAAATGACAATTACGATAAAAAGGATGATATCTCGATGAAAAGAGGTATTATGATATTAGAGCCCCAAGAATCTAAAAATTTTGTTTGGGAAATTAAAATATCTGAGTAATATTAATTACTTAATAATATATTTTCTTTTGAAAGGAATTTAAAAATGAGCAACAACACACAGAACAACCCCGGATTTAACGAAGAATACGGCCCTGATCTTGTTTCAGTAGTTGATGAAGAAGGTGTGGAGCACACATTCGAAGAATTAGACAGAATTGAAACAGATGACGGCAGATTCATTGCCCTGCTTCCTGTTTATACGGAAGCAGAAGAAATCCTCGACAGCGACGGTGAGTTAATCATTCTCTCTGTTGTTGAGGATGAAGACGGCGAAACATATCTTGAGCCAATTGAGGATGAAAATCTTTTTAACGAGATTGGTAAAATCTTTGAAGAAAGACTTGAAGATCTTTTTGAGTTTGACGAATAATAATCAACAGAAAGATAAAACTTTAATATGCCTGCGGTGTTCGATAAATGCGACTAATACTAACCCTATGACAATTTAAAGGGAGTCCGGGCTTCGGCGGCGGATTGCAGACCTCCCGCAAATGCGGACGAAGGGAGCGTGAAACCGTTGAGAGGACACCCACCTGCTGAGTGCAGGTTACTATTATCGCATCCGGCACACGCGGGTATATAAAAACCCCACACTCATAGTGAGTGTGGGGTTTCTGTTTAGAATTTTTTATTCAACGTCAGCAGTAACGGCGTTTGCTTCTGCTATAGCCTTTTCCATTTCCTGGATTTCTTGTCTTCTTTTTTCCATACGTTCAACGTAAACGGAAACGTCTGTGTATTTAACAGGAACGTTTTTCTTTTTAATAATGACATTGATAACTATAATTCCAACAAATGCTAAAATTACAAGGAATGCACCAATACCAATACTACCGGAATACATAGCACCAAACTTTGAGGTAAGCTGAGCATTAAAAACAAGGAATGCAACAATACTCAAAACCATAAAAGCAATACCACAAGAGGATAATGTAACGTTACGCTTAAAGCCCTTGGGTGAACATGAAACAGCATCAAAGGGAATGTTAAGCACAGCAAAGATAGCTGAAATGAACACACCAAGAATTGCAACCAAATAGAAAATAAATGCAATACGCGTCAACGCTGAACCGGAAATCATTGCAAAAATAACATCGAACTGAAGATTTGCCACAACATCCATCGCAAGATTCAGAACTGATACATCGGTATCAATGCTGTTAAAAGGTAAATTAACGGTAACGTGTGCCAAAGGCAAGAAAAGCATACCAATGGGGATTAACAGCATAACCAATCTGACGATTGAAAGCTTTGTACCGATGAAGGCGAATTTAACACGGTCAATCTTCGGTTGGAATTTGATGTGCTCTTCCTCAGCCTTGTCAGCATCCTCAGCGAGTCTTTCCTGATGGTTATAATACAACATATTGACTCCGCATTTAGGACAATCGGCTTTGATGTCGATCATTCTTAATTTGTAGCCACATTTAGGACAGTTTGCCATAGAATCTCCTACCAATCTTGTATAAATATATCTCATTATAACACAACTATTTTATGTTTTCAATAAAAAAACTGTTTTTTAAGATATAATTTAGTTAAAAATTGAGTTTATTTCTTAGAAATTGCTATTTTTGCTTTTTCAACAATATTCGCGGCATCAAGACCAAATATATGAAGAAGGTCAACAGCAGGACCGGATTTACCGAAAGTATCCTCTACGCCAACCTTAACAACCGGCACGGGATATTCGCCACAAACAGCATCACAAACAGCATCACCCAAACCACCGATTACGTTGTGCTCCTCAGCAGTAACAATACAGCCTGTTTTCTTTGCCGCCTCAACAACAGCGTCTTTATCAAGGGGTTTGATTGTATGCATATTTATAACATTTGCAGAGATTCCTTCTTTTTCAAGAATCTTAGCAGCCTCAATAGCTTCATTAACCATAAGACCTGTTGCGATAATCGTAACGTCGCTACCCTCTTTAAGAGTAACAGCTTTACCTATTTCGAATTTATAATTTTCATCAAAAATTCTCGGAACAGCAAGTCTGCCGAAACGCATATAAACAGGACCATCGTGTTCTGCGGCGGCTAAAACAGCCGCACGTGCTTCAATGTCATCGGCGGGGTTAAGAATAACCATTCCGGGAATTGAGCGCATAAGCGCGATGTCCTCACAGCACTGGTGGCTTGCACCGTCTTCACCAACAGAGATACCTGCGTGGGTTGCACCGATTTTAACGTTCAAGTGAGGGTATGCAATAGTGTTTCTGACCTGTTCAAATGCCCTGCCGGCAGAGAACATTGCAAAGGAGCTTGCAAAAACAGTATACCCGGTTGTTGCAAGACCCGCGGCAACACCCATCATATTTGATTCGGCAATACCAGTATCAAAAAACCTTTCAGGGAATGCCTTTTTAAAAGCACCTGTTTTGGTAGCCGCTGCTAAATCAGCATCAAGAACAAGAATGTTAGGATTTTTTTCGCCTAACTCAACAAGAGCTTTACCATAGGCGTCACGTGTTGCGGTTTTAATTACTTCACTCATAACTTAACCCTCCAAAGAAGCAAGAACTTTATCAAGTTCTTTCATAGCAATTTCGTACTGTTCAGCATTGGGTGCAGAACCATGCCAACCAACCTGATTTTCCATAAATGAAACGCCTTTACCTTTTACTGTTGTTGCAACAATTGCAGTAGGCTTACCCTTACAATTCTTTGCATTTTCAAGAGCGTTTTCAATTTCTTCAAAGCTATGACCATCAATTTCAATAACATTCCAACCGAACGCCGCGAATTTTTCAGGGATGGGATAAGGTGAATTAACCTCTTCAACGCTTCCATCGATCTGAAGATTGTTATTATCAACAAAAGCAACAAGGTTATCAAGCTTCTTTGCGGCGGCATACATTGCAGCCTCCCAAACCTGACCCTCTTCAATTTCACCGTCGCCAAGCACAGTGTAAACTCTGAACGCATCATTCTTTAATTTTGCACCAAGAGCCATACCGCAAGCGGCAGATATGCCCTGCCCCAGAGAACCTGAACTAATATCAACACCGGGTAAATAATGCATACTGGGGTGACCCTGCAAGCGGGAATCAACCTTTCTAAGAGTTTTTAACTCTTCAACGGGGAAATATCCTCTGTGAGCCATTGCTGAATAAAGAGCGGGAGCGGCGTGTCCCTTAGAAAGAACAAATCTGTCCCTGTCAGCTTTAAGGGGCTCTGCAGGGTCAATATTCATCTCTTTAAAATAGAGATAAGTAATTATCTCAGTCATAGAAAGAGAACCTCCGGGGTGACCGGATTTAGCGTTAAAGGTGCCCTCGATGATGCCTTTTCTTATAAGACATGCGTTCCTTTCAAGATTTTTCTTTAAAATTACATCCATATTATAACCTCCGTTACTTTATGTAATATGTTTTCAAATAGTTTATAAAGTCAGCAACAGCACCGTCGTTACAATGGCAGGCTATATACTCACAGATTTCCTTTATATCCTCGGGAGCCTGACCGCAACAGCAAGAATGCCCGACTGCCTTCAGCATTTCAACATCATTATAATAATCACCTATTGCGGCTGTGTTAAACTGCTCAACACCCAGCATTTCGATAAGCCTTTTAACGGCACTCCCCTTATTGACACCGCTTTTTACAACCTCTAAAGTAAACGGAGAGGTTAAGAAACAGTCAAACATCTTATTATATTTTTCACTTTTAAAATTTTCCTGAAGCTTCATAACAACAGAACGCGGGCCAAAAAAAGTAACCTTTCCCCAGTTTCCGCTTGGTAAATCACTAATTCTCCTGCACAATTCAAAACTTAGTTTATCCATCTTTGAAATAATATAACCATAAATACACTTTCGTGTAGCAAGATAAATTTTATCAGCAGAATAAACTGTTAACTGGAGGAATTTATTAGATTTTATAACGTCAAGGATAATTTTTTCACCCTCCGGGGTTATCGGGGTATATTGTAGCATCTTTTCGGATGAAAAATCATAAATACCCGCTCCGTTGAGGAAAATTGCAGGTGTCATAACACCCAGCTTTTTATAATGAATAGTTAGAGATTCAAGATTGCGGCCGGAACAAAGAGTAAAATTGCCACCGCGTGACACAAAATCATTGATAGCTAAGCGATTGTTTTCAGGCAATTGCATTTTTTTATCATTCAATGTTCCGTCGATATCAGAAACCAATAACCATTCGGAATATTTGTTTTCCATTAAGAAATTCTCCTAAGAAAATCTTTAAAATAATCAGGTAGCTCAGACTCAAACTCAAGATATTCACCGGAAACAGGGTGAATAAATCCGATAACAGCGGCATGAAGGCACTGCCCGTCTAACCCATAGGTTTTCTTTGGGTTACCGTAAACAATGTCACCCGCAACAGGATTACCCCTGTAAGACATATGAACTCTGATCTGATGAGTTCGCCCTGTTTCAAGCTTAACCCTTAAAAGCGTAAACCCATTGAAACGTTTGATAACCTCAAAATGAGTAACGGCATTTTTGGAGTTTTTGTCTGTCACGGCTTGTTTCTTTCTGTCTTTCGGGTGCCTTCCGATTGGTGCATCAATTGTGCCGGAATCATCCTTTATATTTCCTACAACAACCGTATTATAGACTCTTGTGAAGCTATGTTCTTTAATCTGCTCAGCAAGACAGCGGTGAGCAACGTCATTTTTGGCAACGATCAGCAAGCCGCTTGTATCTTTATCAATTCTGTGAACGATACCCGGTCGGATAACACCGTTAATGCCCGATAATGAATCACCACAGTGCTTCAAAAGAGCATTGACCAACGTACCGCTGTAGTTTCCCGCGGCGGGGTGAACAACCATACCCTTAGGTTTGTTTACAACAAGCAAGTGTTCATCCTCATAAACTATGTCAAGTGGGATATCCTCCGCATCAATATTAAGAGCTTTCGGCTCCGGCATCTCAACGGAAATTTCATCACCTGTTTTAACAATCGCTTTTTTGTTTGATTGCTTGCCATTAACAAGAACACATCCGTCGTCAATCAACGACTGCGCCGCACTTCGTGAAAGATCATTGCACAAAACTGATACAGCCTTGTCAAGGCGTAAGCCATTCTCACCTTCGTTAACAATAAATAATTCGTTATTCATCATCATCCACCGAAGTTACGCTCACTTTTTTGCTATTTTTTGCATCTTTAATCAAGTCAACAATAAGATAAATCATCAAAGAAAACGCACCAACTGTTATGAGACAATCGGCAAAATTGAAAACAGCAAAATCCACAAACAGCGGTTCAATAAAATCAACTACGTAGCCTAATCTGATTCTGTCGATAATGTTACCGATTCCGCCTGAAACCATAAGCAACAAAAAGAAATCAATAACTCGTGATTTTGTTTTTTTAGTAGCAATAATAAAGATAACAACCGCAAGAAGTATTATAGATACAACAGTTAAAATGATTGTATGTGAAGAAAACGAGCCGAAAATTGCCCCGCTATTCTCAACATATTGAAAGCGTAAAACGCCGTCAATTATATCTATAAAAAGAATTGGTTTCAAATATTCAACCACCAAAAGCTTAATTAATTGGTCTGCTCCGATTAACGCAGCACAAAGAACAATTGCAGAAAAAACAGACATATAAAACTCCGTAATTATTTTCTATGACGGAAAAAGCCAAAGAAGCCCTTTGATGAATCGTCAGACTCAGCTTCCTCATCAGCAACCGGCTCAGGGTCAACTTCTATATTCTCTCCGTCAATCGCTTCAATAGAATCAAAAAGAGAGCCGTTGAAATAATCATTATCTATATTTGCTGTGTTAACCGAAAAGCCTTTTGAAATAGCAATATCTTCAATCACCTTATTCTCAGTGTCACCACAGGAAGCATTTTCGTCAAACGCTTTAAGAACATCGTCAAGAGCAGATTCATCAACAGTCTCTTCAACTGCCTCATTATCTTCTTCAACGGCTTCTTCAGTTGTTGCTTCTTCAGCAAACTCTTCTTCTGCAGAATCAGCCTCAATAAACTCAATTGATGTATCCTCCGCAAAGAAGTCATAAGGTAACGTAGTTTTTATAATTTGCTCGCCATCTTCAGAAACCTCGGAAAACTCGCCATCCTCCTCAGGTGTGATTTCAAGAACCCCGGAAGCTTCAATAATTTCAATTTCCGAATTCTCCGGAGTAGCATCTTCTGTCTCATCAACAAAAGAAATCTCTGCCTCTTCTGTAAAAGGTGCAGCATCTGAGGTGTCTTCTGTTGAAGCTTCTTCTGCTTCAATTTTAGAAGCCTCCTCAGCAGCAAGTTCGGGAAGCTTTGAAATAAGTTCAATATGAGCCTTGTACTGAGCGAGTAACGAAGAACGGAACTCAGAAACCTCTTTCTTCAGCATTTCATAGTGAATTGATTCGCTTGTAATTGTTCTGGTCGCGGCACCAACGGTGTTGCTTGCAGAATTATTTGCTTCAATAAGAATACCGTGAGCCTCTTCCTTAGCTTTATTAATGATTTCTTCAGCTTTATCACGGGCAATTGAAAGCAGCAAATCAGAGTCAGCGATAGCCTGTTTTTCTGCATCGGATTTGATAATCTCAGCTTCACCCTTTGCAGCGGCAAGAATTGCGTCGGCCTCAACCTTAGTATCTTCAACAGACTCTTCAGCCTGCTTAACAATTATATCAGCGGCTTTTTGAGCACTTAAAATTGCCTGTTTAATATCATTCTCTTCTTTTTTATACTGTTCGAGTCTGTCAGCAATAAGACTCATTCTTTTTGTCATTTCTGCATTTTCACGATACATTTTTTCATATGAAATCGCCACTTCAGCAAAAAATGAGTCAACCTCATCGGACTTGTAGGCATTTCTGCCTGCACTTTTAAACTCATACTGTCTTAACTCAGCAGGTGTCATCATAACAGATACCCCATTTCCACGAAATTAAAAATTAAAATTATTATTATCACCAAGTGTATCAACTAAATCGCCGGAGATTTCAACGTCATAAGGTGATACAACATAGGTAGTATTCGATATTTTTTTGCAGCAGCCCTTGATACCTCTTGCAAAACCACAACAGAAGTCAACAAAACGTGTTGAAACAGAACCGTTGATTTTGCCGAGATCCAAAAATATAAGGAAATTATCCTCAAGTAGTTCTGCAATTTCATTCAGTTCCTGCATTGAGTACTTTGTAGGCTGAATGATTTTGAGATTAAACTTTGCTGTTGAATGGAACTGAATAACGTTATCAGAGCTTTTTAAATTAGCCTTCGGCTCCCCCTTCTCTGCAACAGTGCTTCTGCTTGTTTTTGTCGTTTTAGTGCCGTTACGACGGTTGAAATATGATTCGTCTGCATAAGAAGCTGTATCTTCTACAACATCTTCTGCCTCATCGTAATCATCATAATCGTCATAATTGCTGTCAGCGTTGATGTACTTTTTAAATTGATCCATAAAAGACATATCTATACCTCCGAAAGATTATTTATATATTCTCGGCCCAAAAATTGCGGAACCGACTCTTACTAAGTTTGAACCGTGAAGAATAGCTTCTTTATAGTCACCGGACATCCCCATTGATAAAATCTGCATATCAAAATTCTTGTATTTCAACTGTTTGATGTCGTTAAAATAGTTATACATCGTTTCAAAATACTTCTCACACTCTAAAGAGCTTTCACAAATGGGTGGAATAGTCATTAAGCCTTTGATTTTAAGATTCCCAAGCTCGGATATTTCACTTAACCCTTCAGAAAAAGCAGCTTTATCAAAACCGGTTTTGCTGTCTTCGCTACCAATGTTGATTTCAAGCAAAACATTAGCAACAAGCTGTTTTTTTGCAGCTTCATCCGCAATGGCTTTTGCAACCTTGACGCTGTCAACAGATTGAATCATATCAACCTCAGATACGATTTTTTTAACTTTATTTGTCTGAAGGTGTCCTATAAGATGCTTTTCAACACCGTCAAGATTCAGTGAATCTTTTTTTGACAAAAACTCCTGTACCTTATTCTCACCTATCAGATCAACACCACATTCATTAATTGCGTGGTTAATATACTCAGAACAAACTGTTTTAGTAACAGCCATCAATCTCACATCATCACAGTTTCGCCCGCTTTTAATTGACGCCTCAGCCATTTGCTCCCTGATATAATTAATGTTGTCACTGATAACGGCAAAATGTGATTTGTCAAACGAGTTTATCATCATATAAATCCACTCCTTCCGCAACAACTAAATCATATAGTCGGATGTAACCGGATTCGGCATCCTCGGGCTTTTCAACCAAGGAAAAATCAGCATCCGAATATATTACATGAATTTTTCTAAATCCGAGAAGATGACCGCGGATAACGTAAACACCTTTAACTCCATCCTCTGTTCTGATAGCTGAATTGGGTATTTTCAATCCCGTATATTCCTCGGTGATAATTTCAACGTCTTCAATTCTTAAATCGGCAAGGTCATCGTTCATTCTGTCACAACAAAAAACCAAAGAAACCTTGTCACCCGTTCTCTCGCCCATACTGTAAAGAGTTACAGGAAGCTTTTCAATGCCGCTATAAGGAAAATTGAGATAATATTCTTTATCGAAGCTAAGGTTAACTGTCTCTTGAACATCGACGACACAAAGCACATACCACTTGAATGCACCAACACTTCTGCCGATAACGTCTGATGAAACCTTGTCCGGCTCTGAAGCAATAGCCTTTTCAATATCCTTAGCAGTTATTTCATTAAGTGAAGAATAATCCAAAGCCTTTTCATATCCATCAACGCCATTGATATAATAGCCCGAATTTTCAGCGGTAACTTTCGTGTAACTATAATCCTTGCTGTTATATTCTTCATACTCTTTTTTCAATGACTCAAGCTTTTTACTTACGTCAAGTTTTTCGCCAACGGCAATCTGTTTGCCGGTAACAGTGCCGAGATAAAGCTCGGCATCGCTGATCGCATCTCTGAACTTACCTGAGTCAACGTCATCGAGATAATCGTACAATTCTTTATCAATCTTTCTGTTTAAAGAATCAATATTCGATAAATCTATATCAGACTGACCAGAAATTTTCTCAAAAGCCTCAATATCCTTTTTGATTTCATTCATTTTAAGATATGCTGCGGCATCATCCTGGGAATCAAAAACCATCGTAACAGTATCACCTGCGGCAATTCTCTGACCGTTTTTTGCAAAGGAAACTGTTGTTCCGCTGGCAGAGCTTTTTATAAAGCTCTCGTCACGAAGAACGAAGCACTTTGTTTCAATTTTATTATAGACGGTTTCTTTAAGGGCAACCTCAGTCCTGATTTCAGCATTTTTATAAGAAATAAACTGATAAACGAAGAAACACATAAAATAAAATGCCAAAAACAACATCAAAACCAAAGCGGCAATTCTCATTTTTTTGTTTTTCGAAGAACTCTTTTTAGTTGCCATTAAAATCACCACCTAAATACTCTTTAATCAAAGAGTCTATTTTAAAGTATAATTCATCAGCCGACAGCTCATCGGCATAAAACCAATTAATATTTTTATTTCTCTTGAACCAGGTAATCTGCCTTTTCGCATATCGTCTGGTTTCTCTTTTGAGATTTTCAACACATTCATCTAAAGAAGCTTGTCCCAAAAGATACGGGATAAGTTCTTTGCACCCGATAGCGTTATACGCCGTCTGTGATGGGCTGCTCTGCATAAACAATTCAACCTCATCAAGCAAACCGCTTTCAAGCATTATATCAACACGTTTGTTTATGCGTTCATATAATTTTTCTCTGTCACGATAATTAATGCCAATAAAGAGCGGCTCGATATCAGACTCAACGTTATGCGAGGCTTCTGCCTGCCAGGTAATTGTTTTGCCGGTTGCTCTGTAAACCTCAAGGGCTCTGAGAACACGCACCTTGTTATTGGGGTGGATTTTCTCAGCCGCGACAGGGTCAACCGAGCAAAGCTCTTTATACAATTCATTAATACCCTTTTTCTGAAGTTCGTTCTGTAAGTCAGACCTAACTTTATCTGAAAAAGCATCTTCAATAAACTGAGTATTTGAGATGAAAGAATCAATGTAAAGCCCTGTGCCACCGACAATAACAGGTAATATTGATTTTTGAGATAATTCATCAAAAACCTGTCGGGCATCACGACAATAATTAGATACGCTGTATTTTTCACTAAGGGGCAAAAAATCTATTAAATGATGCGTGACTCCATACATTTCGTCAAGAGTCGGCTTAGCGGTTGAAATGGAAAGTGTTTTATAAATCTGCATTGAATCCGCAGAAATAACTTCTCCGCCGAAGTTTTTTGCTATGTGGACACCGAGTGCTGTTTTACCCGATGCGGTTGCACCAACCACAACAACAGCCTTTTTCTTCAAATATATCACCTAAATTATTCTTCTGAACTGTTTTTCTAATTCTCTTTCTGTTAACTCTATCATAACGGGTCTGCCGTGGGGACAATATCTGATATCATCACGTAAAAGTAACGTTTCAATAAACTTACGTGCTTCAAAATCAGAGGTAAAATTACCCGCTTTAACAGCGGCTCTGCAAGCCATTGAATGATAAATCCAATCAATTTTCTCGGGTAGAAGTGTTTTTACGTTATTAGACAAATAACCTGCAATCTCAACAACGGCAGATACAATATCCTCACCGCTGAGCTCAGGCGGGCAAGCGTTTACTTTAACGCAGCGGTCACCGAAATCAGCGATATCATAGCCCGTATTCTGCAGCATTTCTGCATTTTCTTCATCAATGATTGCCGCATATTCATCTGCAGACAAATCAACCGTAACAGGTTGAAGCAGAAGTTGTGAATTAATTTTCTGACTTTCTTTGAATTTTTCAAATAAAATTCTTTCATGTGCGGCGTGTTTATCGATAAGTAAAAGCTTATTTTGTGTTTCTGCAAGCAAATACGTTCCGAACAACTCGCCGATATATTTGAACTCGGGTGCTTTTTTCACCTCGACCTCAACTACAGGTTCAATATCATCATCTTTCTCTTGTGATAAATCTTTAACAGCAATAGCTATATTTTCAGATGATATCGTCTGCTCAACAGGCTGTGTAAATACATCCTGTTTTATGTCAATATTAGTAACGGCGTTATCGTTAGCCGCTGTAACAGCGGGCTTGATTTCAATATTAAAGGTAGAAACCTTGGGTTTAAGGTATTCTTCATTTATTTTTTCGGGGGTTGAAGATTTATCCTTCAGCGGCGTTGAAAAAACCTCTGTTTTACCGCTGACCGGCACACCATATTCTTTAACAACAAAGGACTTTTGTGTGCTCACTGCTTCACCTGAAATCCGTAGCTGTTCACCTTTTTCAGCAGGCGGAGTAAAAAACTTAGCCTGCGGAATAACCACGTTCACCCTTGTTTTATCATCCTGCAAGGCATTTAAAGCGCCGTAATATACACAATCAAACACACGCTTTTCTTCATAAAATCGAACCTCTGTTTTTGCAGGATGAACGTTTACGTCGACAGCCTCAAAGGGCATTTCAACAAACATCACACAATAGGGATATTTGCCAACCATAATTGAATTTTTATAGGCGGCTTCAAGCGCACTCAGAAAAACAACGCTTTTAACAAACCTGTTATTAACAAAGAAAATCTGTGAGGTTCTGTTATTTTTACCGCAAGTGGGTTTTGAAACGAAGCCGTGAACACGGATACCGTTCATTTCGTTTGCTACGGGAATCAAACCATCGGCAAAATCCTTTCCGAACACTGCATAAACAGCCGATTTCAAATCACCGTCGCCGGGTGTAACAAACTGAAGCTTTCCGTCACGAATAAATTTGAAAGAAACCGAAGGGTTTGACACAGCTATTCTTTCAACAATGGTTGCAATATAGTTGCCCTCTTGAACGTCTTTTTTCAAAAACTTCATTCTAGCGGGAATATTGAAGAATAAATCTCTGACGATTATTGTTGTGCCGATGGGGCAACCCACATCATCAAAGAAAAGCTCCTCACCGCCTTCAATGACGTATCTTGTACCGTTATTGCTATCAGTTGAAGTTAAAAGCTCAACTCTTGACACAGCGCAAACTGAAGCCAATGCCTCCCCCCTGAAGCCAAGCGTGCTGATTGCATCAAGATCTTCAACTGACTTGATTTTACTTGTGGCGTGGCTAAGGAAGGCCTTGGGAACATCTTCTTTTTCAATACCGCAACCGTCGTCGGTAACTCTTAAAAAAGTCTTACCACCGTTTTTTATTTCAATAACAATGTTTTTTGAGCCTGCATCAAGAGAATTTTCAACAAACTCTTTAATAACCGAAGAAGGGCGCTCAACAACCTCGCCAGCCGCAATCAAGTCAGCAATATTTTTGGGTAAAACATTAATACGAGGCATAAGCATCCCCCTTTCTTAATAATAGATGATATTTTAAAGCTGTTCAGCTTCCCTTTGAAGCTCGAACAAAGTTGTCATAGCTTCAATCGGTGTTAAGGTGTTAACATCAATATTTTTTAGTTTATCTATAATGGAGTTTTTACTATTAAAGCCAAATGAAAGCTGTTCTTCCCCTTCAAAGTCTGTCGTGTTAACTGAAACAGGCGTGGTAACAGTAACTTTTTCCTGACTTTCAAGTGTATTGAGAATTTTCTTTGCACTTTCAACAACCGCTTTTGGCACACCTGCAAGCTTTGCAACCTCAACACCGTAGCTTCCGTCTGCAGGACCTTTTACGATTCTGCGAAGGAAGGTGATATCGTCACCGCGCTTTTTAACAGATGTATTGAAATTCTTAACACCCTCAACACTACCCTCAAGCTCGGTTAACTCGTGATAATGCGTCGCAAATAAGGTTTTTGCACCGATTTTTTTCTTATCAGCAGTGTATTCAAGGACAGCTCTCGCAATACTCATACCGTCGTATGTTGAGGTTCCTCTGCCGATTTCGTCAAAAACAATAAGACTTTTTGCTGTTGCGTTCTTGAGAATATCCGCAACCTCAGTCATTTCAAGCATAAATGTTGACTGACCTGCCGCCAAATCATCTGACGCACCAACACGGGTGAATATTCTGTCAACGACACCGATTTTTGCATAAGAAGCAGGAACAAAGCTACCGATATGAGCCATAAGAGTTATTATGGCAACCTGTCGCATATATGTAGATTTACCTGCCATATTGGGGCCGGTTATCATAGCAATTCTGTTATCACGACAATTGAGATCCGTGTCATTGGGAACAAATGGCGAACCGTTAAGCATAAGCTCAACAACGGGATGTCTGCCGTTTTTAATGATGATTTCATCCGAATTATCCACAATAGGGCGAATGTAGTTGTTGTTAACGGCTGTGTGAGCCAAAGAACAAAGGCTGTCAAGCCGCGCAACCGCTTTTGCGGTTTTTCTCACACGCTCCAGCTGATTTGCAACCTCGGTTCTGATAGCGGAGAATAATTCGTACTCAAGACGGACTATTCTTTCCTGAGCGCCAAGAACTTTGGATTCAAGCTCTTTTAACTCCTGTGTTATATATCTTTCACAATTAGACAGTGTTTGTTTTCTGATGTAAGTTTCGGGAACAAGCTCTTTAAATGAATTTGTAACTTCGATATAATAGCCGAAAACTCGGTTGTAACCGATTTTAAGCTTCTTAATACCTGTTTTTTCCTGTTCCTGTTGCTCAATTTCTGCAAGAAAGCCTTTACCGTTTGTAAGAATTTCATGCAACGAATCAAGCTCGGCGTTATAACCCGCTCTTATCATTCCACCCTCTCTTACGGTGAAGGGGGGCTCATCTGTTATCGCCGTTTTAATTAAATTATTAACGTCTTCAAGCAAATCAATTTCATCATAAATACAAGACAGCATTTTGCATTTTACGGATGAAAGCGAAGATTTTATATCATAGAGCTTATCAATAGTCTGGCTGAGAGTTCTTAACTCCTTGGCGTTAGCCGTGCCGTAAACTATTCGTGTCATGATTCTTTCAATATCAAACATATCCGAAAGACTGCTCATTAAAGAATCAAGAAGAATAATGTTTGCAGTCAATTCCTCAACAGCATTTTGTCGCTGTTGAATAGCATTGTAGTTAATAAGGGGTTGTTCAACCCAATTTCTGATAAGTCTCTTTCCCATCGCTGTTTTGGTATGGTCAAGAACCCAAAGAAGGCTACCCTTTTTCTCACGACGTATCTGAGTTTCTGTTAACTCAAGATTACGTCTCGCGATTAAGTCAAGAGTGAGAAAGCTGTCTTCTTTGTAAAAATCAACCTCATTAATATTTTCAAGGTCGGTTTTCTGAACGTCTTTAAGGTATTTTAAAGCCGCACCAAAGGCAAACAAAAGACTTTGATTGGCAGAAAACTTTTCAAAATCATTGCTTGCCTCGGGAATATGCGATTTAATTAAATCCTCGAGGTAAGCTGTATCGTAATCATATTCATTAACAATCTGAAAATCAACTGATAACCTGTCTTTTAAGAAGCTGACTATTGATTTAACCGATGCAGCATATTTATTGATAATAACTTCACTGGGTAAAAAGCAACCCAAGCGGTTAATTATGCTTTGAGTTGAATCACCCTCAACAAAAGAATCAAGATGAACCTCACCTGTAGAAATATCAATAAAAGCGATACCGCTGTTTTTGTCGGAAACAAAAACGGATGCAAGGTAATTATTCTTGCTTTCGTCAAGCATATTACTCTCGATAACGGTGCCGGGTGTAACAATTCTGACAACGTCTCGTTTAACAATCCCTTTAGCGGTGGCAGGGTCTTCAACCTGTTCACAAATTGCAACCTTATAGCCCCTTGAAACAAGCTTTGCAATGTATGCATCTGCGCTGTGGAAGGGAACACCGCACATTGGTGCACGTTCCTCCTGACCGCAATCTCTGCCTGTCAAAACAAGTTCAAGCTCTTTAGAAGCAATTTTGGCATCCTCGAAAAACATTTCGTAGAAGTCGCCAAGCCTGAAGAAAAGAAGCGTGTCCTGATAATTCTGTTTTATCTCAAAATATTGCTCCATCATCGGAGATAACTTAGCCATTTCTTACCTCGAAAATAAATGTTAATTAGTGGCAGCCACCACAAGAATCACAGCTACCGTTGCAATGGTGCTCGGGTGTGCATGTTGCAGGGTCCTGACCATCAACACAGCAAGCAAGGATGCCCATAATTTCATTCATCATATCGTCAACTGCTGTTTTTGCAGCTTCAAATTTAACCATGTTGCCGTTGAGCATAATTTCACGGTAAAGCTCTTCAAACTCTTTTGCGTAGCCTTCCATTTTGTCGCCGTCAGCCTCTTCACCCTTAGCAGCTTCCTGCTGATAGTTGAGCTGTGTAAGGTTAATTTTGCCGATAAGGTCATTAAGAGCTGTATCAGCCTCATTAGCCTTGCGTGCCTCTTCGTATGCTTTGTAGCGCTCATCTTCCTGGATAGCTGCGCCAAGCTGTCTTGTAAGTTCGATTACTTTCATTTTTTGTACTCCTTTTAAAATGATTTTTATAAAAAATTTTTATAAACAAATTAATTTCCTGCCGCAATTTCTTCCTGAACCTTTAAAAGCTCCATAAACCATTTTGTTTTTTCTTTTTTAGTTATTGGGTCAGGCATCGTAGCAGCCGGTGTACCCTTTCGGGCAGAGTAAATAAATGTAAACATTGAGCCGTATCTAACCTCTTTTACAAGAGATACGGTATCAAGAAACTCTTCATAGGTTTCACCCGGGAAGCCTACAATAATATCCGTTGTTAAATCAACGCCCGGTATTTTTTCTTTAACGTATCTGATTAACTTCAGATAACCGGCTCTGTCATAATGGCGATTCATCTCACGAAGAATTCTGTCGTTACCCGACTGAACAGGTAAATGAAGATGACCGCAGAAATGCTTTGATTCAGCAAGAACATCAATAAGCTCAAAGCTGCAATCCTTGGGGTGGGATGTCATAAAATCAAATGTAAAATCACCGTCGATTTTATCAATCCGTCTTATCAACTCCGCAAAATTAACGCTGAAATCACAGTTCTTACCGTAGGAGTTAACATTCTGACCAAGAAGAGTTAACTTCTTGTAGCCTTGTGCTACAAGCTCCTTAGCTTCCGATAATATCAAATCAGGTTCTCTGCTTCGTTCACGCCCCCTCACATAGGGAACAATGCAGTATGAACAAAAGTTATTGCATCCATACATTATGGGAATCCATGCATTTTCACCGCTGTCTCTTGAAGAGGGTAAGCCCTCGGCAATAACGCCATCGCTGTCTTCAACAGAGAAAACTCGCTTACCCGTGCACAAAACCTTTGAAATAAACTCGGGTAACCGGTGAAGAACGTGAGTACCAAACACGAGATTAACAAACGGGTAACTGTTTTTGATTTTTTCGCAAATGTGGTTTTGCTGCATCATACAGCCGCAAAGGGCAATAATCATACCGGGCTTGTCCTTTTTGAGCCTTTTTAGTGCGCCCACGTTACCGAACACCCTGTCTTCAGCGTGTTCACGGATAGCACACGTGTTGTAAAGAATCAAATCTGCAGCTTCAACGTTGTCACACAGCTCATAGCCCATCTCAACAAGCATACCCTTGATATGCTCGCTATCTGCTACGTTACCCTGACAGCCGTACGTGTGAACAAAGGCTTTCGGGGCTTCTGCAGAATAGCGCGAGCATAAAACAGTATTGACTTTTTTTATATATTCTTTCTGAATCTCAAGCTCTGACTCAGGAACAAGATAATCTTTTTGCAAAATATTCACCTTTAAGAAAGAGTTTCGTTAAGCCAACCGAGAATATCAAGATACACCTTTTCTTTGCAATCCTCATTGAGAATCTCGTGACGGCAACCGGGATAAATAATAACCAACGGATCGTGACCGCTTTCTGTAAGAGCGTCAGCGCAAGCAATGGGGCCCTTACCGTTAAAGCCGACAGGATCCATAGCGCCGGAAATAATCATAATCGGCAAATCAGTGGGAATTGTAGCGGGCCACATAGAATCACAAGCAATAATACCAATAGCGGCTAAATCCCTTATACCTGAAAGAGTAAGCTCAAAACCGCAAAGCGGGTCCTCAGCATAGGCTTTGACATTCTCACGATTAACGCTGAGCCAATCAAGGTCCGACGTTCTGTCTTTAACAGAAATTGATGAGAACTTGTTGAGCATTCCGGCAGCAACGTGGTTGACAGTTTTTGCACCGAACTTTTCAACGATTTTGTCAAGCGTGTTAATTGAGAAATCAAGACCCGAGGGCATCTGTGCAGTACCGCAGATTACAAGACCTGCAAGCTCTGAACCAAAGGTGCTGGCATATACTCTAGCACAGAGTGAGCCCATGCTGTGGCCGAAAAGATAATAGGGCAAATCGGGGTAACGTCTGTGCATAATTGAATAAAGTATATGCATATCGTCAACAAAACGGCGATAACCCTCTTTTTCGGCTGTGTAGCCTAAGTCATCTTCGTCCTTAACGGATTTACCGTGACCGAGATGGTCATTACCGCATACAACAAAGCCGTTTGAAGCAATATATCTTGCAAAATTGTCGTATCTGTCAATATGCTCGCAAACACCGTGTGCAATCTGGAAAACTCCGCGAAGTTCAACCTCATCATCAAACCAGATTAAGGCACGGATTTTGTCACAACCTGTTGAAGAATTATAGTAAGCTTCTTTTTTAACAATAGCCATAAAACTACCTCCTGATATGTTGAAAACGGTTTCAGACAACATAGACCCATAATTGCATTTTATGATAACATAGGTAGAAGATTTTTTCAAGATATTATGTTTAATTTTATTATATATAATATATATTGTGGTTAATTTGTGTGTTTTTTTAATTAGATGTTGAAAATAAATTTTCATTATGATAAAATGTTAGAAAATTCAAAAGTTAATCGGAGGTATTTTATGACTACCGAATTCAACACAAACTCCAAAGCGCTGATTATCGGCATGACAGACACGGGCGAAAGAATTCCTGCGGCATCCGGCAGAATATCAACCCAATCCGGAACAGCCTTGGAAATTCTTGAGCTTTCAAAGGACGAGCAAAAAAACGCTAACCTCATTTCAAAGGTTACACGCTCGGGTCACACTTCAACGGTTGAGCACACGGTTTTCAACCTTGCGTTCCAGAACGTTTCAGTTCTCGTTGAGCAATTTGTTATTGAATTCCGCCTTGCATCGTTTACCGTTAAATCAAGAAGATATGTTGATTTTGCAAAACTCGGTTACTACATACCTCATTTTGAATCGAAAGCTATTCAGGATAAATACATAGAGCATATGGACTACCTCTATGGTGAATATCAATATCTTATAGACAGCGGTATTCCGAAAGAAGACGCAAGATTTATTTTGCCCTACTCACTATACAGCAACTTCTATTGCACCTTAAATGCCCGTGAATTAATCAATATGCTTTATGCTATGATTTACGGCAGGGGTTCAAAATTCCCCGAGCTCAAAGCAATCGGTGAATCGCTTCTTGAGCAGGCACAGAGAATGACCCCCGGCATTTTTACGGATTTTGAAGCAAGACGCCCCACAGTGCAGGATGTTCCCGTTTTTGACTACAAGGCAGACGTTGCTTTAATTAAGGAAGAGAATGCAACAGAGCTCCTCGCCTACACTCCGGCCCCTTCAAAGGCAATTGCAAGAGCAGCTTTGATCGAATATTGCAACCTTCCCACGAAACAGATTGATTCAATAATTGAAGATGACGAGGAATGCTCAAAAATCATTGAAAAAGTTATCAACTCCAAACGCCAGAGACCCTTGGAGGCGGCAACCTTCACCTTCAGAATAAACAACGTTTCACTTGCTTGCTTAACACACTTCGCACGTCACAGAATACAGTCTTTACAAGTTCCGTCTCTTACATTAACCGACAGAACTCGCCACATAATTCCCGAAACTGTTTGTATCAATGAGGAAACTAAAGAAAGATACTGTAAAGCATTTGAAAAAACAGCCGCCCTTTACACTGAACTCAAAAAAGCGGGCGTTTCAGAAGAGCTTCTGGGCTACGTTCTTCTCAGCGGTAACACCCTTGATATCGTTACAACAATCAACGGCAGAGAATTGCTGTTATTTATGCGTTTGCGTTCCTGCAACAGAGCACAGTGGGAAATCAGAGATTTCGCTGTTGATATGCTGAAAAAATTACGTACTGCTGATAGAAACGTCTTTAAATTCTACGGTCCCGGCTGCTACGTTTCAAAATGCCCCGAGGGTCCTATGACTTGCGGTAAAGCTTCAGAAGTAATTGAACGATTCAAAAAACTTTAACAGAAAAAAGAGGTTAAGGCATTTTGCCTTAACCTCTTTTTTTACTCAATCACTATATTTGTATTGTTGCCGGTATAGGCTCGTTCAAGAATAGCTACGTCAATTGCATCAATAACGTTATCTACGTTAGCATCACACGCATATTCACAAGCATCTGAGGGAGCAACACCAAGCAAAGCATTATTTACAAGAACCGAATAGTCTGTTGAATCAGTTACACCATCAGCGTTACAATCACCAACCAAAACTACGTTCCAATCTTCTGAATTCTTGAGAGAAAGATTTGTACCCGTTGCTAATTCATCTTTGTCAACATCAACGTACATTCCATCGTAGTAAATGTTATTGGCAAATGCATCGAAAAAAGACAAAATAAGATATTTTTCATCATCTATTGTTGCACAGTTATACGTTGCTTCGAAGCCTGTATAATGATCGCTCTGACTATATTCATTTGTAGCATAATTCAAAGATGGTAAATAAATGTTAGCATCGTTTACATGGGATTCTTTAAAAGGCTCCGACCCAAAAGCATAAGACGAAACCGTATCTGTTCCACTGAGGAAAAAGTCATAAAATATACCGTATGACTCTTGATCATCCCATGTAGCATCAATCAAATACCAATACCCATCATCCATCTGCACGGCATTCCACATATGGTTACCACCATTAGCTTTGCCACCTATACAGACACAAGGAATATTATAATAATCACAGAAAAGCTTAAAAGCATCAGCATAGCCCTGACAAACCGGCTTTTTCTCAACAAGGCAGCCATAAGCGTCGTGACAGTTACCTGTGTAATCGGCAGAATTCAAATCGGGATAAGTACCGATTTCGCAAAGAAAATCATGAACTGATTTCACAAAATTAAATCTATTGCTAAGGTCAACGTCGGCAGTTTTAACAACATTCATCATTGCGTTATAATTCGCCGAAAGCTCTGACTCAACGTATGTAGCACCATTGAATATATCAACAACATAGTCAAACATAGCGACGTATTGCTGGTCACTGTAGACATATGCTTGATTTAAGGCATACCCACCATAATAAAATATTTGTGGGTTGTCGAGCGAAATTGCGTTCATCAGCTCATTAAAGAAATCGCCCGAAAAATAACTTATAGGAAACTCACCGTATTCAAACGAAAAATGGAATGTTAAAACGCCAACATCAGAATCGACAACAGTGTCATAAATCATACGCTGCATATCATTCAAAAGCGAATAACAACGGTAATCAGCTGAGCCGACTGATTTTTTATAATAACTTTTAGTCACGGTTGAAGAAAAATCATATGGCTTCTGATTATAATCGATTCTGCCGCTGATAGTAGTATCGAGCTTAACATATCCCTCATCACTGGCAAATGTATAAAAAACAAAAGACGGAACTAAAATTAAAACAGCTAAGATAATTGATATCAAACGTTTCAAAAAATCACCTCATCTCAAAAACAATATAACACATATTGCCACTAAAATCAATATTCTGAAGACTCTTGTTTGACTAAATTATTTAACAATTTTATATTATTTTGATGAAAATAACGTCAAAATTTTTACATTTATCAATAGATTGCATATTGCAACACAAGAGAAAATGACTTATAATGTATTCAGATTTTCTTTTATTTTGTGAGGTTACTTCATGTTAGGTAAATTAGTCAGGGTAAGTGTAACCGACCCCGTTGGCGCATCCATACCGGGCGGTGGCGTTTACAAGCTTAACCACGGCAAAATGATTGGCAAGTTTCAGCCTGCACCAGCCGTAACAGGCGTTTTTATTCTGGGCATTGATAATCCCGTTAAACACTTTGACGGCAGAATTATCGCAACACTAAAGTTCAAGGATAACAACGAACAAAAAATTATTGCTTCCCCAAAATCCAAAAAATTCATTAACTGGGAAATCAGCAAGCTACTTGAGTTTTACACCAAAAACAGACCATACACCTTAGAGTGCTATTACGAGCGTTCCTGCGGTGCTGTTGTTTATCGAAAAATAAACAACGAGATAAGATACCTTCTCATAAAAAACAAGCGAAGCTCGAACTGGAGCTTTCCGAAAGGGCACGTTGAAAAAGGCGAAACCTTTGAAGATACAGCCAAAAGAGAGGTTCTTGAAGAAACCGGCCTCAGGTTAAATATATACCCCGGGTTCCAAAGCAAATCCGAATATTCAATTCAGAACAGAATTCAAAAAACAGTTATAATTTTTGTGGGCACAACAAACGACACAAACACAAGAATCCAGCCTGAAGAAATTGAGGATTATATTTGGTTAACATACGAGAATGCTCACAACAACCTGAAGTTTGAAAACGACAAGTTAATTCTCAAGGATGCCAGAGAGTTTTTGTTAAACAACAACTATATAACAGAAGCTTGAACCTGATAATAACGAAGCAGAAATCAAAAGGATTTCTGCTTTTTCAATTAAGGATGGTTTTATGTCAAAATGTATTATTTTCGGCGCATTACCCATTTGTGAATTTGGCGCAGTAATTGAAAACGGCGATTTAATTATTGCCGCAGACGGTGGTTATGAAACATTAAAAAAGTTGAATATTGAACCCGATGTTATTATCGGTGATTTTGATTCTATTGAAAGCAGCTTGCCTGTTAACGGAAATATCATTAAACATCCGGTCAAAAAAAATGATACAGACACCTTGCTTGCAATCAAATACGGTTTGGAAAAGGGCTATTCAGATTTCATTATTTACGGTTGCTTAGGCGGCAGATTAGATCACACCCTTGCAAACATCCAGGCAGCATCTTTTACAGCCGAAAACAACGCAAATGCCGTTTTTATTGACAAAGACACTTATTTGACAGTAATAAAAAACACATCTGTCACTTTTTCAATGACAAACACAGGTAATATCTCTGTGTTTGCGGTTTCCGGTAATGCAAAGGGTGTTACTATCAACAATTTATTATATGAAGTTAACAATATTGAATTGACACCCGATTTTCCACTTGGAATCAGTAACGAATTTATAGAAAAAACCGCAAATATTTCTGTAGCAGACGGTAAGCTTTGCATTATATGGAATGGCATTGACGGACAATACACAATCGAAAGGAAACAAAAATGATTATTGATAGAATTAAGAAAATTGATGGCGCCATATTTGACCTTGACGGCACGGTGCTCGACTCAATGCACATCTGGAGCGAAATCGGTTTATTATTTTTGAAAAACAAAGGAATTGAACCGCCTCCCGGTGTAGAAGATGAATTTGTTAAAATGAGCATGGTGCAAGCCGCTGAATACTACATTAAAAATATAGACCCCAAGGCAACAGTAACGGAAATTGTAAATGAAGTCAATGCCTTAGTCCAGGATTTTTATTTTAATGAAGTAATAAAAAAGAATAGCGTTACTGAGTTTCTGGATTTTTTAAAAAACAAAGGTGTCAAAATGTGCATTGCAACAGCAACCGACAAGCATCTTGTAAAAAAAGCTCTTGAAAGAAACGGCTTACTTGATTATTTTACGGAAATTTTCACCTGTTCAGGCGTTGGTGCGGGAAAAGACACCCCCGTCATTTATAACGTTGCGTTAGAGCACCTTGGAACAAATAAAGAAACTACATACGTTTTTGAAGATGCGTTGTATGCAATAGAAACCGCAAAAAAAGCCGGTTACAAGATTATTGGTATCAGCGACGTGTCTGAAAAAGCAAGCCCCGAAGAAATTAAAAAGCTTTGTGACTACTACGTAAACGATTACACAGAAATTTACAACTGTTTTGAATGATAAAAACCTCGGTAACTGCGCGTTACCGAGGTTTAAATTTTTCTTTTATTCTTCTGTTTTCTCTTCAGCTTCGCTTTCGGTCACTTCGTTTTCAACAACTTCCGCAACCTCACCTGTCTGCTCCGTAGCTTCTTCTGCAACCTCAGATTCTTCAACATCTGAATCAGGGTCATAGTTATCATCCATAAGCTTCAAGAAAAGCTCTCTGTTGATTTTTTCCTTTTTAATCAGAGTTTCTGCAATAATAACCAGCTTATCCTTATGCTCTTCAAGAATAGCTCTGCATTTATTCTCACAATCAACAACAATATTTTTTATTTCATCGTCAATCTGTGTAGCATAGGTATCTGAATAGTTTTTAGTGTGGTTATAATCCATACCGAGGAATACCTGATCGTTATCCTTACCGTAAACAACCGGGCCAAGCTTTTCACTCATACCGTATTTTGTAACCATACCGCGGGCAATATCAGAAGCTCTGGATATGTCTGAGGAAGGTCCGGTTGATACATCATCACCAATAAGCTTTTCTGCAACTCTGCCACCCATTAAGGAAATGATTTTATCTATCATTTCTGTTTTACTCATAAATGATGAATCTTCATCGGGTCTGTAAAGCGTGTAGCCACCAGCCATACCACGGGGAATAATAGAAATCTCATAAACAGGATCACTATTTTTAAGATAAAACGCAACAACTGCGTGACCAGCTTCGTGATAAGCAGTCATTTTTTTATCTTTCTCGGTATATTTATGTGATTTCTTCTCAGTACCAACCTCGACCTTAACAGCCGCTTCATCAATCTCTGTCATTGTGATGGCTTTTTTATTACGCTTTGCCGCCAAAAGAGCAGCTTCATTCATAAGGTTTTCAAGGTCGGCACCAACAAAGCCGATTGTTGCGTGGGCAACACTCTTGAGATCAACATCAGGAGCAAGGGGCTTATTCTTAGCGTGAACCTTAAGAATTTCTTCTCTGCCCTTCAAGTCAGGTCTGCCGACAGTTACCTGGCGATCAAAACGACCGGGTCTGAGAAGTGCGGGGTCAAGAATATCCGGTCTGTTGGTTGCGGCAATAATGATTATACCTTCATTGTTACCGAAACCGTCCATCTCAACAAGAAGCTGGTTCAGAGTTTGCTCACGCTCGTCGTGGCCACCACCCATACCTGCGCCACGGTGACGACCGACGGCATCAATTTCATCAATAAACACAATTGAGGGTGAGCTCTTTTTCGCCTGGTCAAAAAGGTCTCTGACACGGGAAGCACCCACACCAACATACATTTCAACAAAATCAGAGCCGGAAATTGAAAAGAAGGGAACGTCTGCCTCACCTGCCACAGCACGCGCAAGCAAGGTTTTACCTGTACCGGGAGGGCCCACAAGAAGAACACCCTTAGGAATTCTGGCACCAAGCTCAGTAAATTTCCGTGGGTCTTTGAGGAATTCTACAATTTCCTGCAATTCCTCTTTCTCTTCATCTGCGCCTGCAACCTCTTTAAAGGTTGTTTTTCTTTTTTCATCCTTGCCGAATTTGACTCTTGCCTTACCAAATCCCATAGCTCTGTTATTTTCAGAGCTGATAGAATTATTCATCTTTCGCATAAACACAAATCCGCCGACAATTATCACGATGCCACACAATACCATCGGCAGAATCTGTAACCAGAAAGAATATGAAGAACCCGACAAATAATCATACTTTATCGGTTTTTCGGGGTTGTTACGGTTATATTCAACAACAGTATCATGTATATCATCAATGAACAAAGTAACGTTCGGAACCGTATATTTCGCCGAAGTACCGTCTTTTAATTTATAAACCAAATTACCCGAGCCGATATTCAGTTCATATTCAACAACCTCACCGCTGTCAAACAAACCTATCACTTCGTGATATTTGAGTTTTTTGTTCGCCGTTCCACCTGAGAACACCGAAAGAACTATAACTACAATCAAGGGTATAATGAAATACGGAAGAATAGCCTTGATTTTATTGCCGTCTTTTATAACAGCTCACCTCTCTCATTTTTATTACAACGGCTGAATTTAAAATTACAGCCAATTAATTAACCATTATAAACTGACTCTTTAAGAACACCGATATAGGGAAGATTTCTGTAATATTCGCTATAATCAAGACCATAGCCGACAATAAACTCATTGGGCACGGGTCCACCGATATAATCAGCATAAATATCAGCCTCACGTCTTTCGGGTTTATCGAAAAGCGTACATATTTTAATGCTGTTAGGCTTTCTTGCAGACAAGATTTCTCTGATATAGCTGAGTGTTCTGCCACTGTCAAGAATATCCTCAATAACAAGAACATCTTTACCCTCAATAGGTTTATCAAGGTCTTTGTTGATTCTTACAACACCCGACGTTTTTGTTCCGTCACCATAGCTCGAAACAGCCATAAAATCGATGCTGCAGGGTAATTTGATGTTACGCATCAAATCTGCCATAAATAAAACAGAGCCCTTGAGAATACCGATTAAAAGCAAGTCCTTGCCTTTATAATCTTCTGTGATCTGTTCACCCAAGCGTTTAACTATTGAATCAATATCCTCTTGAGAATAGAGAATTTTTTCAATATCGTCATTATATGATTTACTTATCATTATCCTTTCCTCCGACAACAATAATATTATTTGAATTATGAGATATTGCACATCTTTTTGCAACACCAAAACCCAACACCCACACAACACCTCTATCGTCACTGATAACAGGCACAAAGGGTCTTTTTTCAACGGGAACAGCTTTTTCAGTGAACAGCTTTTTTAATGATTTTGTAACACCTCTGCGACAAAGAGTAATTGAATCCCCTTCCTTACGGCTACGAACACAAAGATTGCCACATATTTTATCACAATCAATTAAATTATCCAACAACAAATTGTTAATATTTTCTGAATTATTTATATATTCCTTCATCTCAATAGTGTAAAAAACGTTTTCATAAGTGTAAGGTAATTTATCAACTGTTTCACACATTGGTTCTGTATTGTTTTCTTTTTTAAAAAATCTGAATTTACCTTTTAGTATTTCAGCGTAGCAATCGCCGTAAACCTGCAAGCGCCCCTCAGATGAAAGAAAAGCACACAACTCATTAATTTTTTTGTTACTCAGCGATTTGCTGTCTATAAAAGAATATGCATATTTGATAACCTCTTTTACAACGGCTTTATCAAAAGAAAGCAACCGTTCAACGGGGATATATCCATCAACAGAAATATCAGTATAAATGCTTTGACATCGCGATGTAAAATAATTAAATATTTCACCTGTTGACTCACTGAATGACGAAATATTGTTTAAATAATTGCTGTTAATTTCACAAAGCACGGGCAATATACCGTGCCTTATTTTATTCCTCGTATAGTCATCACAAAGATTTGTGCTGTCTGTAACAAATGACAAGCCGTTTTCTCTGCAATAAGCCTCAATTTCATCACGTGTGCAAGTAATCAATGGTCTGATTATATTATCACGCACAGGAGGAATACCGCAAACACCCTTGAGAGCAGAGCCCCTTGCAAGGTTGAAAATAATGGTTTCTGCATTATCATTAGCATTGTGCGCAGTAGAAACCACGCCATTAATTTTCGCATATTTATTAAAAATACCGTAGCGCAAACGCCTGCCGCACTCTTCTACAGACTCGCCTGTTTTCTCAGCTTCAAGAACACAGTTAACCTTTTCAGCAGAAAAATCAATTAAATTTTCTTCACAAAAAGCTCTCGAAAACTCAGCATCACGAAGGGCTTCTTCGCCCCTGATACCGTGATTAACGTGAACAGCCTTCAATGAAATACAGAAGTGCTTCTTATAGCTGTTCAATAAATGTAACAAGCAAACAGAATCTGCACCGCCCGAAAACCCGACAACAACATTTTCAACACCATCAAGCATATTATATCGCTCGATGGTGTTTAAAAATTTATTAACAACAACGTCGCTGAAATTATTACTCTTCATCGCGGTACTCCAGAGTTGAGAACAAGGTAAACTGACCGTCCCAATGAAGTTTAACTCTGTCAGTCGGACCGTGACGGTTTTTTGCAACATCAACGTCAGCCTTTGTCATATCAATTTCATCAGCATTCTGTTGACTGTTTTTATAATACCCTTCACGGTAGAGCATCATAACAATATCAGCATCCTGCTCAATAGAACCGGAATCACGAAGGTCTGAAAGCATCGGTCTGTTTGAAGCCTTGCCGTTCTTTTCGGGTCCACGGGAAAGCTGTGCACAGGCAACAACAGGTATTTTTAAATCCTTGGCAAGCATCTTGAGTCCACGGGTAATGCTTGTGATTTCCTGAACCCTGTTCTCTTTCTTTTCTGCAGATTGCATAAGTCCGAGATAGTCGATAATTATGCAATCAACGTCTCTTGCACGCTTTATTTTTGATTTTATTTCAGGAACGGTAATTGTAGAAGTATCATCAAAATAAAGGTTACACCTTGTAAGACGGTCTGCTGCCTCAGACAAACGAATCCACTCATCGCCGGAAATTTCACCTGAACGAAGCTTGTGACTGGGAACACGTGCCTCTGTTGAAAGAACACGTGTAGCTAGCTGTTCATTTGACATTTCCAACGAGAAGAAAACAACCTTTTTCCCTGTCATACCAACGTTTCTGGCAATGTTAAGAGCAAAGCTTGTTTTTCCCATAGCCGGGCGGGCACCGATAAGTATAAAGTCAGACTTATTCAAGCCTGATGTAATTTCATCAAGCTTAGAAAAGCCCATAGGAATACCCTTGTATTCATCAGCGTTTTCTGAAGAAATAAGCGACAAGGTGGGATAAACCTCGGCAGAAATAACGTCACTGAGCTTTTGTAAAGAGCCCGAGGACTTGCCTTTTCTTATGTCATAGATTTTTTGCTCTGTCGCATCAAGAATTTTATCTGCCTGTGCGCCGTCGTCAAGAGCAGAATCAATGGTTTCACGAGAAATACCGATAAGAGTTCTGAGAAAATATTTCTCACGGACAATTTTGCAATAATTCTCAACGTTAGCCGATGACGGAACAGACTGAGCAATTTCAACAAGATAGCTTCTATCAACTTCAACAGCATTCGCATTGCTTTTTACTTTGTCAAGAATTGTCAATGCATCTATTCTTGAGCCTAAGGTATCAAGCATCATAACTGCTTCCATTATCGTTTTATGCTGTGCCACATAGAAATAATCAGGTCTAACGTTTGCAAGAACAACGGTAACGCACTCCGGGTTAATAAGTATTGACCCGATTACAGCCTGTTCTGTTTCAAGGCTATAGGGCAAATCCAACGCATCAAGAGCAGTTGTTTTGTTTTTATCAGCCATATCAGATTCCTCTTTACTCTTCTACTACCTGCACCTTAAAGGCTGCAGAAACCTTGGGATGCAAACGAACCTGAGCATTGTAGGTTCCGAATGCTTTTATATCATCAACAGTTATTTTTCGTTTGTCAACGTTAACGTTAAACTGCTTGGAAACAACTCCCGCAATTTCTTTTGCGGTAACAGAGCCAAATAAACGACCGTTTGAGCCGCCCTTCGCTTTAAAAACAACTGTGTTACCGTTAATTTTCTCTGCGTTAGCTTTAGCGGCTTTCAAATCCTCTTCTGCTCTGAATTGCTCTGAAGACTGTTTATTTTTTAATTCGGACATCAACTGAGCGTTTGCCTCAGCGGCAAGACCCTTGGGAAAAAGAAAGTTTCTTGCGTATCCGTCGGATACAACTGCTTTTTCACCTTTTTTACCTAAGCCTTTTACATCAGCTTTCAAAATAACTTCCATTATTTGTACCTCCTTAGGAAGATTGAATCAATTATTTCTTCGCAAGATAATCATCAATTGCTTTAAAAAGCAACGTTTTGGCATTTACCATATCGGAACCCGGCAACTGTGCCGCCGCCATAGTGTTATGACCACCGCCGCCCAGCTCCTCCATAATAAGCTGAACATTCTCCTGCCCGAAGGATCTGGCAGAAATCTGCACAACGCCGTTACCCGCAAAGTAAATCACAAATGAACCTCTGACACCTTCAATGTTAAGCATTTCATCTGCCGCCTTTGACGTTATGACTCTTATGTTTTTATTGTCACTGTCTGTACCCGAAATCATAAAGCCTTTATATATAACCCCGTTGCTGATGATTTCGTTTTTGAGAACTATCATATCGGAATTGTAAGAAAACAGCTTTCTTACCTCAACCGTGTCAGCATTATTTTCACGCAGAAAAGCAGCAGCTTCAAACGTACGCTGTGAAGTTCTGAGAACATAGTCCTTTGTATCGAGAACAATACCCGAAAGAAGTGCCGTAGCTATAAGATCCGGGACCTTTTCCTGAATTGTGGAATACTGAATAAGCTCTGAAACCATTTCACAGGTTGATGACGGAGAAGGAAGATGATAAAAAATATCCGCATCACTTATATAATCATCACATCGCCTGTGATGATCGATAACTATATGCCCGCCCGCCTTTTCATAAAGGTCGGGAGCATCAAGAAGCAGAAGTCTGTGAGTATCAACAACAAACAGTGCTGTATTCTCGTCACACATATCAAGTGCCTTATCGACAGAGATAAATTCTTCAAAGCCACGTTCGCGGGCAAAAGAAACCAACGGAGAAGACAAAGTTGTTTTTTCATCAACAACGACGTAGGCAGGAACACCGTTTGCTTCAGAATAAAACTGTATACCCATTGCCGAGCCAATAGCATCATAATCAGAAAACTTATGACCGACAATGATTACCTGTTTGAACTTTTTTATATAGTTCGAAATATTAGCTGCCGTCTGTCTTGGTGAAACCCTTGAATTATCGTTTGCTCTGTTAGACATTCCTCCGAAATAAACATACCCGTCATCGGTATAAACAGCGACCTGGTCGCCACCCCTGCCCAATGACATATCAAGTGCCTTTTTTGCTCTCGATTCGCAAACCGCAAAATCCTCACCCGAGCCAACACCGATCGATAACGTTGCATAAACAGGTGTATTGTTATATTCGTAGGAACGGATATCAGACAAAACCGAAAAGCGTTTTTCAGCCAATCGATCATAGTTTCGACGCTCACCAATAACCAGGAACGTGCCGTTACCTGTCTTTTTAAGAATGAGATTTTCATGCTTCAACCATTCTTCAATTCTGCTTTCAATTCCGCTTGAAACCATAGCAAATTTACTGTCGGTAAGCTGTCTTGAAAGCTGATCGATGTTATCCACTAAAATCAGCATAACAAACGGACGAGAAAGATTATATTCAATTTCTGTGTTTTTCAGATATGTATCATCGAAGAAATAAAAGCTGAGCATCGGGTTTGACTTGCTCTTAATCTTCGTAATAAAAACAGAATACTTTTTGCCGTTAAACTCGCTGTCGGTCTGTTTAATGGCAGCGTATTCATCATATCTGAAGTTTTTGAAGAAAAGGTTCATATTGAACCTCTGACCTTTATAATCGGTCAACACCTGTTCTTCAAAGGTTGAGTTATACCACACAATGTTACCACGCATATCGCAGATAACATTAGGAAGAGGGAACTCATCTATGGTGTCAATGTCATTTTGAGCAAAGGTTTTATTGACTTTTCGCACATACTTTCTGGTCGTTTTTAGCGTAAGCAACGAAAACAGCGTATTTACGGCAAAAACAACAACGAATGCCGCAAAAAAGATAAACGCAGCTTTTTTATTGAAAGCAAAACCGTATGCCGAGAAAATCAACAAAATAACGCTGCACAAAAATCCACCGGGATTCTGATAAAATAAAGCTACTAACTTCATTTTTATACCTCCAGCAACATAGGAAGAATCATCGGGTTGCGCTTTGTTCTTTCGTACATTAACCGTGAAATTTCATCTTTTAACTTATTATTCATAGAGTTAATGTCAAAGCTATATGGCGGGAAGCTGTCAATAACGCGCATTGAAACACGAACAGCTTCGTTCATAAGGAATTCTGCTTCTTTTACATAAACAAATCCCTTTGAAACAACCTCGGGACCACTGAGAAGCTCGCCCGAAGCACCGTCAATGGTAGCGGCAATAATTATTATGCCATCCTGACCAAGGTGAAGACGCTCCTTCATAACCCTTGCGCCAACGTCTCCGACACCATAACCGTCAACGTAAATTTTACCGTTGGGTACAGTGCCCGAAACAAACATACCCTTCCCACTCAAGGAAACCTCATACCCGTTGTCGGCAATGAGAATATTGTTTCTGTCAATGCCGATGCTTTCCGCAAGCCTTGCGTGGTATCTGAGGTGCTTCTGCTCACCGTGAACAGGAATGAAATATTTGGGTTTAACGAGAGAAAGCATTATTTTAAGCTCTTCCTGACAAGCGTGACCCGAAACGTGAACATCATACATTCTCTCATAAATAACCCGGGCACCGAGCTTTAAAAGGTCATTAATAACTCTGTAAACGGTTTTTTCGTTACCGGGAATGGGTCTTGCAGAAATAATAACACAATCGTTATAACCGACACTTACCTTTCTGTGACCGCCCGAAGCCATACGGGAAAGAGCAGACATTGGCTCGCCCTGGCTGCCCGTTGTGACAATAACAAGTCTGTCGTCTGAATAACGCTTAATTTCATCGATGCTGATCAAGGTGCCGTCGGGAATATTCATATAACCGAGTTCGGAAGCGATTGAAACAACGTTTTCAAGACTCCTGCCTGAAAGAGCAACCTTTCTGCCGGTCTGCTCAGCAATATCGATAATCTGCTGAACTCTGTGGATATTTGAAGCAAAGGTTGCAATAATAATTCGCCTGTCACCGGCTTGAGTAAACAGATTTCGGAAGGTTTCGCCGACCTTACTTTCACTTTGAGAATAACCGGGCTGCTCGGCATTTGTTGAATCAGAAAGCAAGCAAAGAACACCCTCGTTACCAAGCTCGGCAAAACGGGAAAGATTTATTATGTCACCGTCAATCGGGCTTGTGTCAATTTTGAAGTCACCCGTCTGGATTATTGTACCTGCATTGCATTTGATTGCAAGTGCAACAGCATCGGGGATTGAGTGATTTACCTTAATGAATTCAACTTTAAAATCGCCCATACCGATTTCATCGCCGGCTTTGATTATGTGGATATTAACTTCGTGCTCAAGCTTATGCTCAGACAGCTTGCCTCTGATAAGACCCGCAGTTAAAAGAGTAGCATACACGGGAATATTAATTTTTTTGAGAAGATAGCACAAAGCTCCGATATGGTCCTCATGACCATGGGTTATGATAACACCTTTGATTTTATCGGCATTTTTATCAACATAGCTGAAATCGGGTATAACAAAATCAACACCTAATTGATCAGACTCGGGAAAAGCCAGTCCGCAATCAACAATGAGCATAGATTTATTATACTCATAGCAAGTCATATTTTTGCCGACCTCATTAATGCCGCCAAGGAAAGAAATCTTAACAGGCTCATTACTCACGGGGGGCACGATTTTTGAATATCTCTGAGACTTACTTTTAGGTGCAGTTTTATTCTGCTTTTTCTTGGTAGTTTTCTCTTTTGCTTCTGCTTTTTTATTAGTTTGATTTTTTGGCGTTTTTGTATTTTTTTTGTAAGCTGCAGAAGACTTTTTTTTCGAATTTTCTTTTTGCATAAAATACTCCTGTTTATATTTAAAAGTAACTCTGAACACTGTATGTAGTGCCGTCGGACACAAGACGGCATAGTAACCTAATATATCAATTTTTTATTTTACTATTAATTACAATTATTGTCAAGTGATGTAACTATTCTTTTGATACAAGATAAGAGTTTAATCCCCTCTTCACTTTTCTCTGATTTTACCGTGATATTAATTTTATCGCAATCACTTGATTTTAAAATTCTTGCACGGGCTTTTTCTGATTTTACAAAAATTTCTTTGCCGTTAAAATACACATCAAACGTTCTATCTAAAATCACAACCAGATTCTCGGGTTTAACGCCTGTTTCCAAGCTCTCTTTCCTTATAAAAAACTGTGGCAATTCTTTTAATCTGTCGTTTAAATCGACGTTTTTACAGTTAATTTCTGAAATAATTATAAAAGCAAGAAGCAAGGCATCTTTTCTGTAAAGCTCGAAAAAATAACCGGGTAAATCCACCCTTTCCTCCAGAATAGCTTTTGCCAATATCAAAAGCTTTTGATGTGTAATTTTCTTGTTTTTATATAATAAAAAAGCCTTTGTTGCCCTATCGTTTATATTAAACCTCAAATCATCGGATTGATAAGCCGGTGTGTGCAGATAATCGAAAATTTCGTTTGCAGACTTTTTAATTTTTAAATTCGAGCTAATAAACTCTACTCTGAATGCGGGTGGCGTGTAAAACAACGATGATATCGCCCTGTAATACATCCTTTTGAGCCCTCTGAATTGCTTGACACTTCGATTATTCTGAGGTAAAAATGTTGTATTTTTGACCGATTTCATCATATTTATGAGATTGTAATAAGATGACATACTGATCTCAATGAAATCACGGTTGTAAACAGAAATACCTGTGCCCGTTTCGCCGCCCCTTATATAAATTGACACATCAACATCACAAAACATTGAATAAAAAAACACTCTTGAATTAATGCAAACACCAAAATCAATACACTCAGCATCACTGCAGAGAAGTCCGGAAAGAATACTCAGTTTAACCCCAAGAGAATTATTATTGCCGTCATCAGCAACACCAACTCTGCCGTTTTTTATCAATAATCCCAACGTTTTTCCGAGTATAAGCGCATTTTCGGGAGACAAGTCGGGAAAACCCACTAAATCAAATACAGATTCACTATCCTTTGAATATGGCAGCTTAATGCGATAACCAACGTTAACGTAAGGCTTTATTTTTGAACCGGAGCTTACGACAACATTTTCGCTTATAACACAGCCTTTTCCTAAAACCGAGCCATTTGCCGCAATTGATTTACGTTTGACAATCGAGCTTTCGCACAAAAAGGCACCGAAAACAGCGCAATGTGATGAAACAAAAACGTCTTTTAAAAGAATACTGTCAGATATCTTTGAACCCCGTGCAACAAAAACCTCGTCATACAAAACTACATCAGGCCCAATGACACTTCCCGACTCTATCTGAACATTTTCGCCAACGTAAATTGGCGGAATTATCGTAAAATCACCTGATGGAATCGTTTTTTCTGCAAAAATCCCCTCTGCCAGCACCGGGGGCGACGTAAGTGATTTGTTATTGATTTTATCAATCAGCAAATCCTTTAAATCCTTCGTATTTTCAAGCTTTTTGGTGTATCCGCAATTATAATAACAGGATTTATTTGCGCAAAACAGCTCTTCTGTTTTTTTATCATTTAACAATGCATCCAAAACTTCCTTTACAGTAGTAACCTTTAAAAACACTTCCCCGTCGTCAGAACAAACAGCACACTCTTTTTTTTCTAAATCACAATCAACATCGAGTTCAAAATAGTAATTACTTTTAAAAATCAAAACAAACTCATCAACAGGCTTACACAACAAAAGCAGCTTGAATTCATTGATATTTACGATTGAAATATCGATATGCTTCACATCATCATTTTGTGATTTTTCTTTCAATAAAACTTGTTCAAAATCACCGAAGCCCCAAAAATTTTTAAGTTGACAATCAATTAATTTATCTGAAAAAATCGGAATATTTGCAAAGCTGTTCAATGACAAATAATCAAATAAAAAAGAGTTTTCAATCGACTCAACACAGACAATAATCATATACTCACCTTATAAAATTATTGCCTGAGATAAACATAATAAACACTAAAAAACACAAAGACACTTTAAATGTCACAAATTATATGATATAATTATTAAAAAGCGAGGTAAGTTATGAAAAAGGTTGAAATTTTTACTGACGGTGCGTGCAGCGGCAACCCCGGTCCCGGCGGTTGGGCTGCTGTTTTAAGGTATGGCACAACTGAAAAAGAGCTGAGTGGCGGCGAAGCCGCAACAACCAACAACAGAATGGAGCTGACGGCAGTAATTGAAGCTTTAAATGCTTTAAAAATGCCCTGTGAGGTTTCTGTAACAACAGATTCAAAATATGTGTTCGAATCAATCACAAAGGGTTGGGTTTACAAATGGAAAGACAACAACTGGCGAAAGCCTGATAAAAAGCCCGCGCTCAACCCTGATTTATGGGGTGAATTATTATCACTTTTAGATGTACACAAAGTTACATTTTACTGGGTTAAAGGTCACAATGAGCATCCGGAAAACGAGAGATGTGACAGATTGGCTGTTGCAGAATGTGAAAAATACAAATAAAAAGCCCGAAGTAACCGTTCGGTTACTTCGAGTTTTTTTATCTTATTGATTCAATAATATCTTCAAGTGTTTCAGCAAGAACCCTTGCCATATCGGGACCCATCGAATTTGTTTCCTCGTAGTGTCTGCGGCCATGTGCATCTCTGCCGTTATCCATATACGGCATTTTTTCATCAAGAACAAAATCATTTGGCGGCAAAACGTAACCGAGTTCATCATTTGCAAGACCGAAAACAAGAATTTTTTCATCCTTTACAATCTCTGACAACAATTTCGGATTAATCTCCGGACCATTACCCGTTCCCGATTCTTCTGCACTCAAAGCACCACCGAAAACGAGCTCGGGGAAAATTTCACAAGGAAGCAACAAAAGCTTCTTTCCACCGATTTCAAAATAAGTCATTTCAGACTTCAGACACCAATAGTTCGACGCAGTTTCTCTTGTATATTTATCTGCACTTAACAAACCGACGTCGCAAGCAATTGTCAGAACAGGGTTTTCAACGTCAGCATAAAACTCTTTTCTCGCAAAGTTAATTAACGGAAGTAATTTTTCATCATTGGAAATACTCAAAACATAATCTGCCAACTTGTAGCCTATATCACGAGTGGACTCAATAAGACGGTGTTCTGAACGAAGCTTGTTTTCTTCGGGTATATCCATACTGATCATACCGCCGATTGCGCCAACAGTGTAAAGAACGTCTGCATTTTTTGTCTTTTTGATTTTTTCTCTGAGATAGCACGGAAAATCTGCACTGACAAGATGGTTGCAACCCTGAAGAGACTCTGAATGTGACGCAAAATTCAACAACCATATTTCATTACTGCCGTCATCAGGAGCGAATCTGAATCTTGTCAAGGTTTTCGAATAAACAATAGGTGTTCTTATATCCTCCTGCATATCGGGCACTTCAATTGTACCAAGGTATAAATCTCCTGTTCTTCTGTCGTCATAAGCGTCAATTGCGGCTTTCAAAACGGCATCGAACAAAATCCTCATAAAAGCGGGGTCCTTACCGCTGAAAGGCAACGGGCCCCATATTCCCATTGTATCAATACCTGCGTGGTTATGGGTTGACATAACATTAATGCTTCTGCAACCGAATTTTTCAGAGTAAACCTCAAGCATTTTTCTGATTTTTAAAACGTCTTTATTGAGAATGCCAACAACGTCAAGCGAAATAAAAAGCACAGCTCCCCTGCCACTGTTGTCATCAATCCACATTGCGTGGGCATACTGAGGGTCAATAACACCTTTTGCGGGGTTATTCTCACCATATCCTGCGATATAATATTTTTTCTTCTCAATATCGTCAGGCAACATTATTGCTTTACCGAAGCCGACAGTAAATTTTTCACTACCTGCCTCTTTAATAAAATCGACATAAGCTTCTGCCAACGGTTGTGCGGCTTTGTTTTTTAAGTTAAGTCTTCCGCGTGTTTTAATAAAACCGTTTAAGGCTTTGCTGATAATCTCGATACCCATACAGACCCCCTAAAGTTTACTTCTTTCTTTATAATCCGGCATAAATTCATAAACGAAATCATAGAACTGCCGACTGTGGTTGTGATGTTTGATATGTGCCAGCTCGTGAACAACAACGTAATCAATAAACCTTTCATCTTTATCCATCAAATAAAGAGAAAAATTAAGATTATTTACCGAAGAACACGAGCCATATCGTTTTTTAGCAGAATTAATTTTAATACTTTTCGGTTTAACGCCCATAATTTCTGCAAAATATGCAACCTTAACGGGTAAAACTTCTTTTGCTCGTTTGCGCATATTCTTAATTTCAGCATCTGTGAAATGACGTATATTTGCAGATTTTTCTTTTTGTGAAATAATTGTTTTTTCAATCCACTCACTTTTATCTTCAAGAAATTTCACTATTCTTTTTTGGGAAACGTTTTTTGGCGAACGCACAATAACGTTACCTGAAGAATCCACCTGAATTGCAAGTGTTTTTCTGTCGGAACGGATTATTTCATATTCAAAATCCATCTTTATATTCATCCAATGGTTTACCGCCTCTGGCAAGATATTCGTCATAGAGCTTCTTTTTGTATTCGGGCGTGTATTCATAACTCCACAAATCATAAACACCTTTAAAGCTTTCAAAGGTTTCATCGGGGTAAACCGTAATCTCTCCCTTTTTGTACGGCAAATTTATCTCAACAGTTCCGTTTGAGGCGATATAGTATTCATCGGCTATATCCAAAGAAACTCTGTTTGCACTCCAATGGTCAAGCTCCTCGTCAAATTTAATTTGTGTAACAGGAAAAAGTGCCACCCTTGCGCCGACTAATCTGTAGAAGTTATCGGTTGTGCCGAAATGCCCGTGATGCGCCTGCTGAACAATATCCGCACTGAGATATCCGGGATACCTTGCTTCAAGAATATAGCTTTCTTCGTGCCCTGCATCGCCGGGGAAAAGAACCTTATTACCCTCAGCTGAAAGCATAAGAACAACGGACGAATCATTATAGTTACTGTTATCATTCGGGAAAACATCCTCATGAGAACAAAGAACATCGAATTTAAGATTATCAACGTAGAATGTCTGCCCCGTGTGAAGGCGAACTATCGGTATCTCGGGATGTAAAGCCAGAGCATTATTAAATAACTTGAGGTAACCACGGTGAGTATCCATCCAATCACCGCCATCTCTGTGGTCAGGTGAAATGATGTTATGATAAACGCAATCAATAATTACATCACCCATATAAAAACCAAGAAAGCTGATAAACTGAGTTATGTGGTCATCGTGACCGTGTGAGAAAAACCAGCCTGCAATATGTATTTTTTCACCTGCAGGTGTTCTTTCTCTGAGAAAATTGTGAATCCTCTCGCAATCATTGATTGAATAGGTGTGGGGGCTGTCAATTATAAAAAACTTGCCTGTGCAGGTTCTGATAATATAACACATTCCGCAATCAATCAAAGAATGGTCAACCTCAAACTGCCATACAGTTGTTTTTTCACTTCCGACAACATATTTCTTTTTAAAATCGGGTAGATTTCTGTTTGTGTCAACAACAATTCTGAGTGTGTTGTTGCAAGGATAATAGCCTATGCAAACAATAAAATCACTGCCAACATAAAACTTGAAAGCATTGTTCTCAATAACGTTCTCATTAACAAGTCTGAAAACGCCCGAAAGCCTTTCGCAATACTGCAGAAAAGCATCCTCGGAAACATTGTTGAATAATGCAAGCTCACAGCCCTCATTGGAGGGATAAAACTGCAACTCTCCGAAATTCATATCGGGTAGTTTTTTTAATAAAAAGCTCATAATCAGGGTTGCTCCGTACAAGGTATATCTTCGCTGACGTGTTCTATCGAAATAAAATTATTTTTTTCGGCATAGTTCCATTTCATACCAAAACACGGAACCACCGAATCAACAGGGATATATAACTGCCCCCTATTGCCACGGTAAACCTTTGCAAGAAGTTTAACCTCACCCTCAGGTGTGACAGCAATATCACTGCCTTCGGTAAAGGTTGCACTTTTACCGTAAATACTCAAAGTAACACAATTCTTTTCCTTTATAACTTCGGCACAGATTGCGCTGAACATTACAGACAACGGCGCAAACCATATGCCGTCTTTCTTCTCGGGGAAAAGGTCTCTTTGTCCAAGACCAAGGTCAGTTCCTTTATAAAAAACACGTGGTCTTCTGTAAAACGGTGCAACAGCATAAGGCAGAATAACATCGTTCTTCTTATCAACAACGCATTTATCAACAATGCGACCGTCGTTAAGCTTTGTTGTTAACTCGACTCTGTCTTTAAAAACCTCAACAACAGCAACCGCCGCAACGTTTTCCGACTGCGGATAATAAGCAGCGTGCCACACTTTTTTTACTGTGGCAGTGCCCGGTGGATTATAATTACTGTTACCGAGCTCGTAATGTATAGTACCCTGTGAAGGCTTGTCAAAAAGCGACTCTTTCTTTATGGGAAAGCTTCGCGAAAAATTGTGCTCATGACCCGAAAAGAGAATATCAAGCATTTCCATTCCCTCTCGCATCATTGGGTAAGCATCATCGTTTGCAAGCTCGGGACCCGTGTAATAAATCGGGAAATGATACGAGCCGAATTTCCAGACCTTGTCCGAAGATGCAATATCGGAAATCAGCCAATCATTAACGTCCTCGGGACCATTGACACCGATAACATTAAAATGCGCATTACCGTAGTCAAATGAATAGTTTTCTGTTTTCCAAGCCTCCGGTCCGTTATAGGGGTATGAACCTTTAAACTGTTTTCCGAAAAATTCAGCAGGCTCTGAATAATATCTGCCGATACCGTTTTTGTAATCTTTAAAACCACGGTTATCGTGATTGCCGAGAGTCATCATAAAAGGGATGTGCTCAACAATGCCCTTTAACCCCGAAAATGCACCATTCCATTGTACCTCATGCTGACCGCAATCGGTATTGTCGCCACCTGTTAAAATAAATTTTGTGTCGGGATTTTCTTCAAGAACTTGACTTAAAAATTCATTAAAAGACGAATAATCGGGTAAATCATGGGGCTCGCCACGCTGTTGGTCAGAAACACAAATAAACTTAAAACTATCTGCATTCTGTTCCTCGGTAACAAAATGATATTCTTCACTTCGATAATCATCATTGCCGACAGTATAAAAATATTTTGTACCGGGCTCAAGACCCGTCATATCGGCCCAAAACATATTACTGATATCAATATCGCTCTCAAAAACATCGGTAATAGCATCAAATCTTAAATAATTGTCTGTGTTTTCTTTTCTGCAAAGAGCATAACCGTTGGTTACGTCGACACTGGTGCGCCAGGAAACTGTCATCGACGTCTTGGCATCGCCTTTTATGCTGATAAAAATATGGTCAGGACAAGGCGTAGAGCCTCTTGGAGGCTTTTGGGAATTAACAGTCATATTTATACCTCCTTAACATTCAAATTCTCAAGGAAATCAACAATTTCGCTATAGGTTGCGGATACTTTACCTTGAATCATTTTATCTCTTCCGCCACCCCTGCCGCTAAGCGAAGAATTGATTATTTTCGCGACGTTACGCATATCAAGGGTATTGCTTGCAGCAATATATGAATAACCCGCATCATCGTTACCTGAAAGAATAACGGATAACTCAGATTGCTCCATACCGAAATTTGCCAGAACACGCATCATATCAGCATCATAAAACGAAGAAATGAAATAGGAAACACCATCTACGAATGAAATATTTTTCTTGTCATTCTCAGCGATATTTATTTTAAACTCTGACATTTCACGCCTGAGCGCATCATTTTCTTTTTTCAAGCGTTCAACAGCAACAGATACCTCCGGCTGTTTAGCAGACAACAGACCCGATATTTCATAAACGCTTGTATATTTTTCACGGTAATCCTGCAAAGCGGTAAATCCGCAACGCATAACGACTCTTACGCCACCACGGTGACGCATAAAATCGAGAAGCTTGATTGTTCCTACCTCACCTGTTTTATTAACGTGTGGAGCACAGCAAGCACACAAATCAACGTTGCCGATCTTAACAAGACGAACGTCCTCTGTAAGCTCAAGCTTACTTCTGTAATCAATTGAATCAAGCTCATCGGGGTTGGGATACAAGCACTCAATATCAATATTTGAAAAAACGGCTTCGTTTGCTCTTTTTTCAACGTCGTCAAGCTGCTCTCTTGTCAGCTCGCCGCTGAAATCAACCGTGACATAGTCTTCCTCCATATGAAACCCAACGTTGTCATAGCCGTAAAGACCGTGAACAACACCCGAAACTATGTGCTCACCGCTGTGATTCTGCATACGTGAAAAGCGCTGTTCCCAATCAATTTTACATAAATATTCAGTATCCTTATCGAGCGGCTGCTCTGTATAATGATAAATCTCACCGTTTTCTTCCTGAACATCGACAACTCTGACTTCACCGATAAAGCCGGTATCAGGTTTCTGCCCACCGCCTTCGGGGAAGAAGGCGGTTTTATCAAGAACAACTTTAAACCTTTTTTCAGCTTCGGTGCAAGACCTTACAACAGCCGAAAAATCTTTAATATAACCGTCTGAATAATACAATTTCTCTGTCATAATCAACCTCTGTAAAACGCCAATGAAAGCGCGATGATATATTGTGCCGCGTAATATGTAGCGTGGTTAAGGATTATTGAAACGCGACTTGTTCTGTCTTTTTCATTGTTGCTGAAATAAAGCTTTGCAAGGAAAGCATCGGAAAGAACAAACAGCACAAAACCAACATTAAGCAAAAGACTGTGCATTGAATATTTTTCGCTGAGTGCAAACCCGCCGGCAAAGCCGAGCGTCATACATAAAACGGCTGTATAAAGTATTGTTATTGCCTTAAACTTACCATAGTTAAGCTTCACGACTTTTTCTGTCAAAATTGCAACAACAATACCCGAAATTATACCGATAATCACACAAATTATGTTAATAAGACCGAATTTATATGCAGACAACATAGCTATGCTGTAAAACACGTGACCTATAAGAAACGCCCAGAAACCAAGCTTTGTGCAACGGTCTGCATCACCAAGCTTAGTATATTTCAAATCAAGCACAATATCACCAAGCATACCAAAACAGGCACCACCAATTGTGAACGCACCGAGCATGTCTGTGCAATTATCGTTTGACACAAAAAAGAATATTCCTGCAAGGATAAACCCCATACTCGCCAATGACTTAACTGCAACAACATCTATTGTTGCAAATGCTGTTCTTTTAGTTAAAAAAATGATAGTTGCAAGGATTCCCAAAACAAAAAAAACATATCCTAGCATTATCTCACCCACTTAATATGTATATTTAGTTGATATTAACACATCGAAACCCAAAAAGCAATTAACCGCCAATAAAAAGGGTTGCATAATTTTCTGCTTCAAATTTTGTGTATATTAACTAACGATTTTTTCTTGATTTTTATGCTGAAGAGTGGTAATATTAATGCAAGTTAATACGCCAATAACTTACGCAAACACCGACAGCCGTTCACGAAATTGAGCGGCTGTCGGTGTCTTTATATCTATATATAATTATTTATATTTTTTATAATATTGTATTGATTTGTAACATTTTTTGTTGTAAAATCATTGTGTATATTTATTAGTTCGAAATGAGGTTTTGTATGTCCCTCGTAACATTAAAAGAGTTGTTAAAAAAAGCCGACAAAAAAGATGTAGCTGTTGGTGCTTTTTCCGTTGGAAACATGGAAATGGTCTTAGGTGCAATCAGAGCCGCAGAGGCGCTTGACACACCAATTATTCTGCAGATAGCTGAAGTCAGGCTGCCCACCTCACCGTTAAATGTTATTGGTCCTATGATGATAGCGGCGGCAGAAAACAGCAGCGTTGATATATGTGTTCATTTTGACCACGGTCTGAATTATGAAACTGTGTTACAAGCTCTTGAATTAGGCTTCTCATCCGTAATGCTTGATGGTTCACTCCTTTCCTATGAAGATAACATTGCTTTAACAAAAAGAGTTGTCGAAGCAGCAAAAGAATACGGTGCTTCTGTTGAAGCAGAGTTAGGTGTTGTCGGTGGCAATGAGGGGAACGGCAAAGCGCACAAAATTCAATGCACCGACCCGACACTTGCAGATGACTTCTGCAAAAAAACCGGAATTGACGCATTGGCAGTCGCTATAGGTAACGCTCACGGTAACTACCCTGTCGCACCGGAATTAAGGCTTGACGTTTTAAACGAAATAGATAAATGCTGTGAAACACCGTTGGTGCTTCACGGGGGTACAGGCATCACACCTGAAACATTCCGGGAGTGCATCAGAAACGGTGTGCGAAAAATCAATATTGCAACCGCAAGCTTTGACGCTGTGGCAAAAGCCGCAAAGCAAAACACCTCAGTCGATAAACCCAATTACTTTGATTTATCACAAAGTATGGCTGATGCAGTTTATGAAAACGTAAAGAAACATATTAAAATTTTCAATATGGAATCTTTATAAAAGGAGAGCTTATTTATGAAATACATTGAATTTGACAACAGCAAGGAATTTGATTTGATTCTTCTTGGCCGTGTAGCGGTGGATTTCAACCCTACAGACTACTACTGCCCTCTTTCACAGAGCACAACATTTAAAAAATACCTTGGAGGTTCACCTGCAAACATTGCCGTCGGTCTTTCAAGACTGGGTAAAAGGTGCGGCTTCTTTGCAAAGGTTTCCGATGATGAGCTCGGAACATTCGTTGAAAACTTCTTCAAAAATGAAGGAATAGATTGTTCACATATCACTCGTTGCACAAACGGTGAAAAAATCGGTCTTACCTTCACCGAAATTCTTTCTGAAACAGAAAGCTCAATCCTTATGTACCGTAACGATGCTGCTGACCTCAAGCTCTCTGTCGAGGATATTGACGAAGAATATATAAAGAAAGCAAAGGCGCTTCTTATTTCGGGAACTGCACTTTGTGAAAGTCCGTCAAGAGAGGCGGCTCTCAAAGCAACAATTCTTGCAAAAAAGAATAATATCCCCGTTATATTTGACATTGACTACCGTGCTTATAACTGGAAAAACAGTGATGAGATCGCAATTTACTATTCAACGCTTGCTTCAAAGGCTGATATTATTCTCGGCTCAAGAGAAGAGTTTGATTTAACAGAAAAGCTTATCGGTCTTGATGGCACAGATAAAACAAGTGCTGCATACTGGCACTCTTTAGGTGCTAAAATCGTTATTATAAAGCATGGTAAGGAGGGCTCCACTGCATACACCAATGACGGAGAAAGCTACGATATCAAGCCCTTCCCCGTTAAGCTTCTCAAATCCTTCGGTGGCGGTGACGGCTACGCTTCTGCATTCCTTTACGGTCTTCTTGAGGGTTGGGAGATTATTGATGCCCTTGAATTCGGCTCAGCATCTGCCGCTATGCTTGTTGCAAGCCACGCCTGCTCACAGGATATGCCCTCAGTTGACGCTGTTAAAGAATTCATAAAGAAGGAAAAAGAAGAATACGGCGAAATGATAGCCCGAGGCTGATTTTATGAAAAAGAAGAAGTTAAAACGCGTGATTTGCGCACTTTTGCTGATTGGCTTTCTTCTTGCACAGATTCCCATTTTTATAAATATTTATATGCTTGAATTTTCAAACAGATACATTCTTTCTGTTGAAGAAGCATCCGCCGACGAATTTGATTGCGTTCTCGTGCTTGGTGCCGGTGTATGGGGCACTTCACCCACACCGATGCTTGAAGAGCGCCTCAACAAAGGCATTGAGGTTTATAAAACCGGTTGCACAGATAAAATATTAATGAGCGGCGACCACGGCAGGGAAGAATACGACGAAGTCAACGTTATGAAAAACTTTGCAAAAGAGCAGGAAGTCGCATCTGACAACATTTTTATGGACCACGCAGGATTCTCCACGTATGAATCAATGTATCGCGCAAGAGACGTATTTCAAGTAAAAAGGGTTTTAATAGTAACACAGAAATATCATCTTTACAGAGCGATTTTCAACGCAAGAAAGCTTGGACTGGATGCGTATGGTGTTTGTGCGGACGGTCAGTACCAATACTCATTCGCTGTAAGAACATACAACAATACCCGTGAGGCTCTGGCAAGAACAAAGGATTTTGTTTGGTGCATCTTCCAACCCGAACCCACATACCTTGGTGAAGCCATACCGATTAATTCAAGCGGTGCTCTCACAGACGACAAATAGGAGTAAATTATGTTTGAACAACTAGAATTTAATGAACAGGGTCTTAAAACCGTGTGTGAAATGAACGGCAAGCACTCTGATATGCTTATGAATATCAGGATTAAAAGATTTGCCGATAATGAGACTTTTAAAATATACGATGAAGAATGCGAAACCGCTTTTCTCATTCTTTACGGCGACGTTGAAATTTCCTGGGACGGCGAAACAAAAAATATGGTAAGAGAAAATCCATTTGTGAAAGCATCTTACTGTCTTCACGTTCCGAAATGCACCGAGGTTACAATAAAGGCCGGCGCAGTTTCTGAGATACTTATTCAGCAGACAGATAACGATATAATTTTCACCCCGGTTTTCTACACCCCCGATATGATTCTTTACCAGCATTTCGGCAAAGACCAATGGGACGGAACAGGCTACAGAATTGTTTCAACTGTCTTTGACCCCGACAATGCCCCGTATTCAAATATGGTTCTCGGTGAGGTTTACAATCAACCCGGCAGATGGTCCAGTTACCCCCCTCACCACCATCCACAGCCTGAGGTTTATTATTATCAATTTGATAAGCCACAGGGCTTCGGTGCCTCATTTGTGGGTGACAATGTTTATAAAAGTGTACAGGGCAGTGCAGTATATATCACCGATGGCAACGACCACCAGCAGGCAGTTGCACCGGGGTATGAAATGTGCTATATATGGATGATTCGTCATCTTCCCGATGACCCTTGGTACAAAACAACAAGATTTGTTTCAGAAGAGCATCAATGGCTCACCAAATAATGAATTTATTCCACAAGGAGTGATATAAATGGCAATTATGACAATGGGTCAAGCCCTCGTCAAATTCCTTGATAACCAATATGTTTCCTTTGACGGCAAGGAAACAAAATTTGTTGACGGTATTTTCACCGTTTTTGGTCACGGAATTGTATGCGGTCTTGGTCAGGCACTTGACGAAAACCCCGGTTCTCTTAAGGTGTATCAAGGTAAAAACGAACAAGGAATGGCTCACGTTGCCGCAAGCTTTGCAAAGCAAAACAACAGAAGAAAAATTATCGCTTGCTCTTCTTCTATTGGCCCGGGTGCCGCAAACATGATTACTGCGGCAGCAACGGCAACTGTTAACAACATTCCTCTTCTTCTCTTCCCTGCAGACACTTTCGCCTGCAGACAGCCCGACCCCGTTCTTCAACAGTTTGAACAGCCTTATTCACTTTCTGTTACTACAAACGATGCCTACAAGCCCGTTTGCAGATATTGGGACAGAATCGTTCGCCCCGAACAGTTAATGTCCGCTATGACAAATGCTATGCGCGTTCTTACAGACACCGCTAACACAGGTGCGGTCTGCATAGCCCTTTGTCAGGACGTTGAGGGCGAAAGCTACGATTACCCCGATTACTTCTTTACAAAAAGAGTACATAAAATCACACGCATTGCCCCCGCTGAGGACGAGATTTCTGATATTGCAGAAATTCTTAAATCTGCAAAGAAGCCCCTCGTTATTGCAGGTGGCGGTGTACGATATTCAGAAGCCGGCAGAGCGCTTGAAGCATTCTGCGAAAAGCACAATATCCCCTTTGCAGAGACTCAGAACGGTAAATCCGCTGTTCTTTCATCACACGCTCTGAATCTTGGCGGCGTTGGTGTCACAGGTAACCTTTCAGCCAACTTAATCGCTAAAGCTGCAGATGTAGTTCTCGGTATCGGCACACGTTTCTCTGATTTCACGACTGCTTCAAAATCACTCTTCAAAGAAAATGCACAGTTTATTACAATCAACACCGACAGATTTGATGCATACAAGCTCTCTTCCGTCAAAGCAGTATGCGATGCAAAGCTTGGTATTGAAGCACTTGACAAAGTGCTCGGTGAATACAAAACTGAATACACCGTTGAAATTTCAGATGCTAAAAAAGCCTGGGCTGACGAAATGGAAAAGCTCTCCTCATATAAATACTCTGATGATTTTGAACCGATTATCAAAGCGAGATATGAAGAAACCATACCCGAATTCGTTGAAAAAATCGGTGGCACAATCACACAGACATCTGCCCTTGCACTCATAAGAGATATTATAGACGATGACGCTATTGCAGTTGCGGCGGCAGGGTCTCTACCCGGTTGTATGCAGAGAATGTGGACTACCGATGCCCCCAACTCCTATAATATGGAATACGGCTATTCCTGTATGGGCTATGAAATTGCAGGTGCGCTCGGTTCAAAAATGGCTGAACCCGATAAAGAGGTTTACGCATTCTGCGGCGACGGCAGTTACCTTATGCTTCACAGCGAGCTTGTTACATCCATTCAGGAAAACAAGAAGATTAACGTTCTTCTTTTTGATAACTCCGGTTTCGGTTGTATTAACAACCTCCAGATGTCTAACGGAATAGGTAACCTTGCAACAGAGTTCCGCAAGCGTGATGAAAACGGAAATCTTCTTGGTGAGCTTATTCCCATTGATTTCGCTATGAATGCGGCAGCTTACGGTGTAAAAACCTATACCGCAAAAACCCTCGAAGAGCTTGAAGCCGCTCTTATCGACTCAAAGAAACAAAATGTTTCAACTCTTATTGATATCAAGGTTCTCCCCAAATCAATGACCGACGGTTACGGTGCTTGGTGGCACGTTGGTATCGCTTCAACATCATCAAAAGAAGCTGTTAAAACTGCTTTTGAAAATAAACAAGAAAATCTTAGTAAAGCGAGGAAGTTCTGATGCTTGATAAAAACAAAGTAAAACTCGGTATTGCTCCTATCGCATGGACAAATGACGATATGCCGGACCTTGGAGCAGAAAACACATTTGAACAATGTATTTCCGAAATGGCTCTTGCAGGATTTACAGGCTGTGAGGTTGGTAACAAGTACCCCAAGGATACAGCTGTTCTAAAAAAAGCCCTTGACCTTCGTGGTATGCAGATTTGCAATGCATGGTTCTCAACATTTCTCACAACAAAGCCCTACGAGGAAACTGAAAAGGAATTCATCAAACACATCACATTCCTTAAAGAGATGGGGGCAAAGGTTGTTGGCGTTTCTGAACAGGGCCACTCAATCCAGGGCACAGACCTTTCTATCTTTGACGACAAATACGTTATGAATGATGAAGAGTGGGATATGCTTTGCACAGGTCTTAACAAGCTTGGCAAGGTTGCAAAGGATATGGGCATCACTCTTACCTTCCACCACCATATGGGAACAGTTGTTCAGACTGCTGCTGAAATCGACAGAATGATGGAAAACACAGACCCCGAGCTTTTCAATCTTCTTTTTGACTCCGGTCACCTTGCATATTGCGGTGAGGATTATATGTACATTCTCAAAAAATACATCAACCGTATCAAGCACGTTCACCTCAAGGATATCCGCCCCGATGTTATTGCTGACGTTAAAGCAAAGGGCGAAAGCTTCCTTCAGGGTGTGCGCAAAGGTACATTCACAGTTCCGGGTGACGGTGTAATTGACTTTGCTCCCATATTCGAGGTTCTTGCAGAAAACAATTACGAGGGTTATGTTCTTGTCGAAGCAGAGCAGGATCCCGCTATTGCAAATCCCTTTGAATATGCTCTTAAAGCAAGAAAATACATAGCTGAAAAAGCAGGATTATAAGAGGTAAATAAAATGGCTGAAAAAATCAAATATTTTTGCAACGGTCAGTTCAAGGATTCAAAAACTGACGTATGGTACGACCTTTTTAACCCCAGCACAGGTGAAATAACAGGCCACGCACCTTGCTGCACAAACGAAGAAGTTCTTGAGGCTGTTGAAGCCGCAAAAGCCGCATATCCCTCCTGGAGTGCAACCCCCGCAATCAAGAGAGCACAGATTCTTTACAATGTACGCGACCTTCTTATTAAGCATATGGAGGAGCTCACAACACTTGTTGCAGAAGAAAACGGCAAGGTGTGGAGCGAGGCTGAAGGCGACGTTCTCAAAGCAAAGGAAGGCACAGAGCTTGCAACACAGGTTCCTTCGCTTATGATGGGCGAAAGCCTTATGGATGCGTCAACAGGCTTTGACACAACCCTTTACCGTGAATCAATGGGTGTATTTGCAGGTATTGTTCCCGTTAACTTCCCCGCTATGATTCCTTTTGGTTGGATGGTTCCCACTTGCGTTGCCTGCGGTAACACAATCGTTCTTAAGGCGGCGTCACTCACCCCCAAAACAGCATTAAGAATTGCAGAGCTTTACAAAGAAGCAGGTATGCCCGATGGCGTTGTTAACGTTGTTACCTGCTCCAGAAACGAAATCAACACTCTTCTTGACCACCCTGACATTAAGGGTATTACTTTTGTTGGTTCAACACCTGTCGGCAAGCTCATCTACGAAAGAGCCGCAAAAGCAGGTAAACGCGTTCAGGCTCTTTGCCAGGCTAAGAACCACGCCCTTGTTCTTGAGGATGCACCTATCGAAAGAACTGTTGCAGGCATCATAAACTCTGCATACGGTTGTGCAGGTCAGCGCTGTATGGCACTCTCCTGCTGTGTAGTACAGGAATCAATCGCCGATAAATTCGTTGCTGAGCTTAAAAAACAGGCAATGAACATCAAGGTTGGTAAATCTATTGATAAGACCTCAAAGCTCGGGCCCCTTACATACAAGAAACACTATGACGAGGTTGTTGCCGACATCGAGAAAGGTGTCAAAGAAGGTGCAACACTTGTTCTTGACGGCAGAAATCCCGAGCTTCCCGATGAAATCAAAAACGGTTATTTCGTTGGTCCCACTATTTTTGACAACGTAACAGAAGATATGACAATCGGCAGAGATGAGGTTTTCGGACCTGTTCTTTGCGTTAAGAGAGTTAAGGATTTCCACGAGGGTGTCGCTGTTATGAATGCTAACCCCTATGCTAACGGTTCAGTTATCTTCACTCAGAACGGCCACTACGCAAGAGAATTTGCACGCCACACACACGGTGGCATGGTTGGTGTAAACGTTGGTATCCCCGTTCCGATCGGCTTCTTCCCCTTCTCAGGCCACAAGGACTCATTCTTTGGTGACCTGCACTGTCTCGGCAAGGATGCATACCGTTTCTTTACCGAGAGCAAATGTGTGACAACACGTTGGTTTGATGAGGATGAAATAAAGAAAACAGAGGTTTCCACCTGGGACGGCACTATCTGATAGCTTTTGTTAAAACACATAAGAAAGGATAAAATAACTATGCTTAATATCGGTATCATCGGTGCAGGACGCATCGGCAAGGTTCATCTTGAATCAATTTCATATCACGTTAAAAACGCTGTTGTAGCAGCAATAGCTGACCCCTTTATGAATGATGAAACAAAGGCATTCTGTGAAGGCTTCGGTGTTGAAAAAATATATACAGATTACAAAAAAATCATTGAAGATGAAACAATTGACGCCGTTCTTGTTTGCTCTTCAACAGACACACACGCACCCATTTCAATTGAAGCAATCAACGCAGGCAAGCACGTTTTCTGTGAAAAACCCCTTGCAAACACAGTTGACAAGATTCTTGAAATTGCAGACGCACTCAAGGCTCACCCTGAGGTTAAGTTCCAGGTTGGCTTCAACCGCCGTTTTGACCACAACTTTGCCGCTGTAAGAAAAGCTTATGACGACGGCAAAATCGGTGAAGCACAGATTCTTAAAATCACATCACGTGACCCCCAGGCACCCCCTGTTGGCTACTGTGCCGCAAGCATCTTCCTTGATATGACAATTCACGATTTTGATATGGCTTGCTTCCTCACAAACAGCGACGTTGAAGAGCTTTACGTTTATGCTGATGCGCTTATCAATCCCGGTATCCGTGAATACGGCGATTTTGATACAGCTATCATTTCAATGAAAATGAAAAACGGTGCACTTGCAGTTATTGATAATTCCCGTCAGGCTATGTACGGTTATGACCAGAGAGCTGAGCTTTTTGGCTCCAAGGGTATGGTTGCCACAACAAACGACACGCTTTCAACTGCAGTTGTTTCTGATGCTAACGGTGTTACAGGTGAGAAGCCCCTCTACTTCTTCCTTGAGAGATATATGGGCTCATTCTCAGAAGAGGTAAGACAGTTTGTTGATTGCTGCATAAACGACAAGGAAACACCTGTTGGTATCCACGCAGGTCTTCAGTCTGTTAAAATTGCTCTTGCAGCTGAAAAATCAGCTAATGAGGGCAGACCCGTAAAACTTTCGGAGATTAAATAAAAATGATTAACAACAACTATGACATTATTGTTATAGGAGCAGGTTGCGGCGGTTTATCCGCCGCTGTTTCTGCTGCTAAAGAGGGCAAAAAGGTTTTGCTTCTTGAACGACACAACACACCCGGCGGCTTTTCTTCAAGCTTTGTGCGAGGCAGATTTGAATTTGACGTTTCTTTACACCAGCTCTGCGGCTTTGGTAACTCTGCAGGGCTCGGTGAGTTACGCCAGCTTTTTGATTATCTTGAAATCAGCGATAAAATTAAATGGATTAATGTCCCCGAAGCATTCAGATTAATTTCGAAGCATCAAGATAACTCTCCTGTTGATATAACAATGCCTTTCGGTGTCGAAAACTTCATTGATTGCGTGGAAAGCTATGTTCCGGGAAGTAAGCCCTCTTTAATAAAACTCTTTCAGATTGCTGATGAAATTGAAAATTCATCAACTTTTTTTACAGAAAACGACATTAAAATCAATTTAAAAACTCTACCCTCAATTTTAAAAGAACACGGTAATTTTATCAGAACCGCACCCTATTCAGTAAATACAGTCTCGAATGCAATCGGTGTGCCCCTTAAAGCACGTGATATTATAAACGCATACTGGCTGTATCTCGGTGTTGACTGCACAAAGCTCAGCTTCGTGCACTACATTTCAATGGTGAATTCCTATTTAAAACACGGCTCTGTTATTCCGCAGGAGCGAAGCCACGCTATGAGTATGGCTCTTGCCGGCGTTCTCGAGGATTATAACGGTCATATAAGATACAATTGCCATGTCAGTAAAATCCAGTATAAAGATAATAAGGTACAGGGTGTTGTTCTCAAAAACGGCGAAAAAATCAAATGCAAGCACATAATATGTTCATGTTCTCCGAATATGGTTTTCGGGAAAATGATGAAAAAAGATGACGTACCCGAAAGCGCCGCTAAAAGAACAAACGCACGTTCATTCGGTGCAAGAGGTGCCTGTGTTTATTTGGGACTTAACAGATCACCAAAAGAGCTCGGAATAGAAAATTATTCATATTTCATTACTGACACCACAGACACTAAAAAACAATATGATTTAATGAAGACGATTGCAACAAACAATGCGCAGGCAACAGTTTGTTTGAATATAGCAAACCCCAACTGTTCACCCGTGGGCACAACAATTTTGTGCATGACAACTCTTTACACGGATAACTGTTGGGCAGACGTTGAACCGGACAAGTATTTTGAAGAAAAAGACTTGTTAGCGGCAAGGATGATAGCCAATTTTGAAAATGCAACAGGTATCATCATCCACAACGCCATAGAAGAGCTTGAAATCGCAACCCCTATCACATTCGCCCATTACACTAACTCGCCCCAGGGAACCGTTTACGGCTACTATGGTGATGATTGGGATGGCATAATCCCAAGAATAATGACAGAGGCTTCGGATTGCGACATTGAAGGACTGCGGTTTTGCGGCGGCTGGGGTGTTCAGCTATCAGGCGTGAGCAGTGCTGTAGCATCGGGCAGAAATGCGGCATTTGCAACACTTAACGACATTGAAAACGACAAGGAGGATAATGATGAAAAAGAAAGTAGTTGTTAACTCCTCTTTTAAAGATTTGCGTAATTTCACACAAATCCCCGAGTACAGAAAGGGCATTATTTCCGAGGCGGACAGTAAACCTATTAACGCAACCTATGCTGTTAATTCAACAGCAAGCTTTCTGCACCCGTCTGAACAGTTTTTAAAGGTTAAGCATGTAATACAGATTTCAAACGATACCCGTGCATACGTTCTGGAGCCAAATCCCAGATACGGCACGGCACGTCTTGCGTATTTCAAGCCCGGTCAATATATCAGCATCACACTAAAAATCGGCAGCTCGGTGGTAACAAGACCCTACACACTTTGTTGTTCACCTTCACTCACGCTGAAGGATGAATACGTCATTGTTGTGAAAAAAGTCCCCCACGGCTTTGTTTCAAATTATATCTGCAACAACTGGGAAAAAGGCACAGAGGTTATTGCCTCAGCGCCTATGGGCAGCTTCACACACCAGAAGCTGAGAGACTCAAGAAACGTTATCGGCATAACCGACAGCCAGGGAATTTCTGCTTTTGTTTCAATGGCAGAGGCAATCAGAGACGGTATTCTTGACGTTGATTTAACCCTTCTTTACACTTCGAGAAAGAAAAAAGAGCTTCTTCTTTCAGAAAAGCTTGATGAATTGGCAGAGCAAACCGATAAATTCAGAGTTATATACGTTTTCAGTGATGAAAGAATTCCGGGCTGTGAACGTGGATTTATCACCTCAACGTTGATTGAAAAATACGCTCCCTCAACAAGATACAGCGTATTTGTTTGCGGTTCTACGCAGCTTTATAACAGAGTCACTCCCCAGATTGCTGAATTAAAGCTTGAAAAGAAATATATCAGATACGGGTTGAGCGGTCAGATAAGCTCCCCCGCTTCACTCCCCGATTTTCCCCAATCTGCAAAAGGCAGAGTTTTTGAATGCAAGGTAATAAGCGGCGGAAAAGTTCTTAAAACTATCCCTTGTGCCGCAGAAGAAACAGTTCTCGTAGCTCTTGAAAGGGCCGGCATTGTTGCGAAATCCTCTTGTCGCTCGGGTGAATGCGGTTTTTGCCGTTCGCGGCTGACAAGCGGCAACGTGTTTATTCCGAAAGGAATTGACTCACGGCGCCTTGCAGATTCAAAATTCGGCATTATTCACCCATGCTGCTCTTACCCGATGAGCAACCTTACACTAGTTATTAACTAAAAAAACTCCGTAAGTTCACCTTAGACTTACGGAGTTTTTTGAATTTTTTATTTGAAATCATCGAAGTTGTCATCAACAACCTTTTCCCGGGTTTTGGTTTTAACCTTTGGGGCAAGAGGCTCTTCAGGGTTGAGATTAACCTTGGTTGTGTCAACCTTTACGGGCTCAACTTCAGTTTTATCAGCACCCGCAACAGCTGTATCAAGCTCTGTGGGAGTCTGAGTGATTTTATATGCAATGGCAGCGTTCTGGCGTTTTATTTCATCCATTGTGTCTCTGAACTTAACTTCCATACTGCGAATGCTTGCAACAATATAGCCAAGAATACCAAAAATGATAACCGCGAAAACTATAACAAAGGTATCGTAACCTTTTGTTGTGCCTGCATCAACAAAGAGCAACAACAAAACCGCAGGAACGACAAGCGTAGCAATGATAAAAATAACTGTAAATATAATTTTTTTCAACATTGACATAACGTTTCCTCCTTATTTGTTAGCTTCAGCAATGCGTCTGAGACCTTCAAAGCCGATTTTAACGCTGTCATAGGGGTGCTTATCATAGCAAAGGTCCTGTTCAATAACAATATACTGAACGCCGATTTCTTTACAAGAAGCGTAGCAAGCATCAAAGTCAATGTTACCCGTGCCACACTCAGCAAAACGTTGAGCATTGTTAACGATTCGCATATCCTTAAAGTGGCAAACCTCAACTCTGCCTTTGAGCTTTTTAAGATATTCGGCGGGGTTAACACCACCGACCTGCATCCAATATGTATCGGGAATAAAGTGGAGCTCAGGCGCTTCTTCAATAAGTCTTTCAAAGGTTCTTTTGCCGTCATAAACCTCGAACTCAAATGCGTGGTTATGGTAGCAAAGCTGCTTACCTTGTTTTTTCATAAGCGAGGCAATCTCGTTACATTTAGCAATGAAGCCAGTAACACCCTCAAAGGACTCGTGAATGTTGCCGGGCATTGCACCTATACCGATATTGTCACAATGGATAAGGTCATGCTCGTGGATGAGAGCATCAAGGTCATTTTTCATTCTGTCATAGGGCTTGTGGGTAACACAAACATCCATTTTGTATTTGTCAACAAGCTCGGCAACAATTTCGGGGTGAATATCGCCGATCGCAGAAATCTGAATAACGTCACAACCGATGCTTTGTAAAAGCTTCAAGGTTTCTTCAAAGCCTGCTGCATCCTTGCATTGGTCACGTAAAGTATAAAGCTGAACACCGAGTTTAATATCGCTCATATTAAAACCTCCGATAATTTATAACTTTATTTTATCACACATTTTATTATTGTAAAGTATTTTTTTCTTCAGACGACCTCTTTTTACCTGTAACAAGTGCAGTTATGCAATACACCTCAGCGGCGCCTGCAATCAAAAGTGTTTTTGCACACTCGTTAAGCGTAGCGCCGGTCGTTTTAACATCGTCGCAAAGTAAAATACGTTTACCGTCAACGACAGTATTATCAATAACAGAAAAAGCGCCAAGCAAATTACCTGAACGCTCAGTTTCAGACAATTTATGCTGTGTTCGTGTTTCAAAAATTTTTTCAAGAACACTCACACATTCAAGCCCCGTAAGAACCGAAAGTTCAGAAGCAATCGCCTCGGCGTGATTGAAATCACATTCCCTAAGGCTCTTTTTATTCATTGGCACAAACGTGCAAAAATCAAAATCCAGCTCGCTGTAGTGTTCTTTATATGTCAAAAGCATATCTTCTGCAAGTATTTCCGAAAATTCTCTGAAGCCGTTGAATTTCAAATTCCACACAGCATAGCGTGCCGAGCTGTCATAATAATGAGGCGCCACAACAGCCTTGTAGAAAATACGCTTTTTCTTGCAATTACAACGGTCCTTTTCACAGCCACATTTCAGACAAACCTTGCCGACTACCCTTTTAAGAGTTTTTTCACACTCGGGGCAGATTTCTTCATCGAGCTTAATAACTCTTCCGCAATATTTACACCTGACCGGGAAAGCAAAGCTCAAAGCCGTGTCAAAAAAATTATTCATCCCAAATCCTCAAAAAACGAATTAACTTGGTTTAGTTATATATGCATTGTATAATTTAACGATTCTTTTTATCAAGAACCGGCATTTCTGTCATACGAAGTTTTGCACAACCGTATGGGCAAAGCTCTATTTCCCGCACATCAGTTATCGGAACTCTTGATTTCGGTGTTTTTCTTGCAATGCTTCTGTATGGGAATTTAAGGCCCCAATTGATTTGCTGCATTTTTGCCTTTATAGTTATTGGAGGTTTATTCTGTGAAAACGGAACATTTCCTATTATTTGATAATTAATTTCAAAATCATCACTTGAAAAACCATAGTTCCAAGGTGTTTTGGGAAAAAACTGGTAGTCGCAATATGGGAATTTGCGTTCCACACCTTTTTTTATATATTCGCGCATCTGTTTTTCATAGTCAATCGGAACTGAGAAAAGCAATGAGCCAAACTGCAAAGCATAAAGACTGTTAGGTCTTTCTTTTAAAAAAGGTAAAGCATCGAATTCCAGCTCGATTTCTGTTTTGCCCTGTTTAATTGCAAGCTCCAGATCCTTAGTCTCTACAGAGTTACCGTTCACTTTAAGATTCTTCGCGAAAGAAGGAATACGGATTACAAAGCAAAAATCCTTTTTTGCATCTATGTAATAGTACATTTTATTTTTAAACGGGTAATCTGTTTCAAGTCTGATTGTTATATCACCATCATTCAAAACAGAGGGCAGCATAACGGAATTAATTATTGTGTCACCATTATGCATAAATGCTGAAAGTGCAAATTTAGGCCAGCCCTGATTAAAATTGGCTGTGCAACACCCAAAATTCGGCTCAAGCCCGAATGTATGTGCATAAGGGCCGTTTGTACTCCACGGAGCCATAATCATCGTCTTCTGACAGGCAATCTGATTCACCTGCTGAACATACTGATGGGTCCACATATCCTCGCTGAGTGTGGCAGGAAGAGCATTGAAGCCAAGAATCTCAAGACGTTCTGCCCACTTGCTATCACCTGTGTGGGCAAAAAGCTCTTCATATGAATACATCTGCTCCACCACAGCACAGCATTCAGTGCCTCTGGTTGGATCAAGACCTGAAAGCACCTCGTCACCTGTAAAGCCCTCAAAAGCCGTTCCGTTATAACGGTCGAGAATTTCGCGGAGCTTTTCTGCCTTGTCAGTATATTCTTCACCTAACAAATTGTGAGAAATTGCTTCACTTTTTAGCATCATGGCGATGTTTACTATATGGGTTTTTCTCAGCCAGTTGTGACTTGGCTTTTTCCATGATTCAGTTACAGCATTATAGTCAAAGCCCTGCTCCTTTATTATCTTTGCAAGGTCCTTTATCCATTCCTCATTATATTTTTCATACAAAAAATTGAGCGAAACAAATGTCTCAAACCACCTGAATTTTGCCCATTTAAACAGCTTACTTTCTCCGCTTTTAAGCATCTCGTAATAGTTTTTTAGTACTCTGTAAATAACATCGGGAATTCTTTCGTCTCCGGAGCATTCGTAGTAAACCTTGAGAGTTTTACAGATAAGCTGTATTGCCCATGTGTCATATTTTGCTCTTTCTTCCTTTTTGCAAGGACAAATCCAACCATCATCCTCCTGCGCAGCAATAATGGCATCAACATATTTCTTTGCAGTTGCAATCATCTCTTCATTTTCCAGAAGATATGCAAGAGGGATGAAGCCGTCCAGCCAGTAAGGAACTCTTTCCCAGCCTTCTCGATTACCGCCAATCCATGCACTATCGCGAATGTCAGGCCATATTTTATGAAGGTTACCGCTTAAGCCCTCTGCTTGTATTTCCAACTGACGGCGAAGCCAACCCTCAGGTTTTATCTCTTTTGATGTGTAAAAGCTCCATTTATTCAAATTTTTCACCTCAAGCAACAATCTCATTTTCCGAAGCTTTACTCTCTTTAATATCAAAACCTTTTTTAATAAGGAAATAGAGAGGAGGCAGTGCAAATATACAGACTACACCCGCCCAAAGGAACATATTCTTGGCAGGAACTATTACCTCTGCACCGACTTCATTGATAATAGTCTGTGCAGCTTTCTGGCAAGCCATATCACCGATAACGGGGCCTATAACCATAGGAAGAAGTACTGAGAATATCATTCTTATACCCTGGAAAAGACCCGCCTTGCCTTCGGGAATAAAGTCCTTGACAGCGGCACCGAAAAGAATATTTACAAGAGCATTACCCAGAACAACCGGCAATAAGCTTAAGAGAATAATATAGATACTTGTGCTAGTTGAAAGCAACAAAAAGCCCAATGTCATTACAACGACACCCAGCACAAGGCAAATACCTTTTTTCTCAACTGAAAGTTTGAGTAGTTTTACTATGCAGAAAAGGAGCAACGCAACGATAACCACAGCAGTAATTATTACAGATGGCTTCAGAATATTGCTGACACCGCCGTTATCGGGGATAACAACATACTGAATATATGTAAGAAGATATGGATAGAAAACCTGGAATGCAATTATTGCAAAGCAGAACGAAACAAGAGACAAATATAGTCTTGCATTGGTCTTTATAACAGACGGTCTGAAGCCGTAAAAAAGGTCTGACCAATAATTTGAAGAGCTTTCAATCTGTGCAGTACGCGGCGGGTCTTTGATAAGGAACAGACCGAGAATACCGCACAAGGTTACTACAAAACCGAGGCCCGCAAAGAAAACCTTGTAAGTAATAGTACCGGCCTGCGCAAATGTGCCGACACCTGTCACCGCAAAGGAGGATACAGTACCCACAACAGATAACACAGTTTCAACAAAAGGTCTTTGTTTTGGTAGGGTAACATCTGTTACCCAAGCCTGAAAAGCGGCATCGTTACTGGTGGAGCCCATAAAAGTCATTACAATATCCATCAGAATAACAAACCACACTGTAGTGCCGAGAATTCTTGCTTCATCTGTAAGATTAAAAAGATTTGCTACGTTTTCTTTTGTAATGAAACCAAACATTGCGGTAACAATACCCCACAATATGTAACCAACAGATATAAACATCTTGCGGTTTTTCAGTTTATCGCTGAGGGCACCCATTATAAATGTTGTAACAACCGCAGCTACAGCAGAAAGAGCTACCATACGGGCTACCGCAGTTGTTGCTTCCATAGAACCGAGGATAGCCGCCTGTGACACATCGGCATATATTTCATTGGTGATAAAGGTGTTGAAATACATATTTTCAGTATTCCACGCTATACCACCCATAAAGCAGAAAAGAGTGATTATAAACCAATTCTTTTTGCTGAGTTTTTCTTTAATCATATTTACTAACCCTTTTGAACAATATATCCGAACACTTATTCAGTTACCGGCTGAATTGTTACATCTTCAAACTGCATTGTGACCTTTTCACGGCTAAATCCCTCAAGATCATATCTGTCTGAATAGTAATTGTATTTATCTATTTTAAATGACGTATCGGGTTTACAGGTTACCATTGTACATCCTCGCTGTGAGCCAAGCTTATCAATACCTGAATAGGCAAAATAGTCTATGCTGTAACCGTAACTGAACTGAATTCCTTTATACTCAAAAGTAGCACTGTTAAGATGATCGTGACCGTTGAACATAGCTTTTGTTGAGTCAAGCTCAATCATCTTTTCAAACATGTCATCTTCTCCGAGGCCGCAGTAAACAACCTTGCCGCCCTCACCCATAACGCCTTCGATAAATTTAAAATCATCAGTATCTTTGTAATCATTCTCCTTGAATTCATTCCACCCGTCAAGCATTTCAACAAGAGGAATGTGGAAGAATGCGAGAGATTTTACGGGTACAGCATTTTTGCTGATAGCTTTGTTTTCAGCGTTCATACGGTTGATTTCATCTTCGTACCACTGAACCTGATTAGGATGAATATTATCATATGTACCCTTGATGCTTTCAATGATATTATCCTTCACATAAGCCTGAGAATCAATGAGTATCAAAGCCTGAGTAATAACGCCCTTTGAGTTTTTTACTTCAATAGTGTGATTTCCGTAACCGTCAACATCCTCGGGCCCCGGCTGAAAAAGACAATACTTATATTCTTCATCAGAGTAAAACTCTGCCATTGCTTCTCTGTCAAAGTACGAATAAGCTTCAGCGTCGTGATTACCGAAAGTAACATCCCAATAAACGCCGAGATTTTCCATAAGATTTGCAAACGCCTTTGCGCCGCTGTGATTATTGAAAGTACCCGCACTATAAGGCACAGGGAAAGCAATGTCACCCGTTACAATAACAAGGTCAGGTTTTTCCCTTGTTACCATAGCAGCAACTGCATTAAGAGCTTTTTCATCCACAGATTTCGACATAAAACCGCCGCCAATATGAATGTCTGTCAAGTGCATTACCTTGAAATCACCATCGGTTGTAAAACACCAATTTCCGTTTTCATCCTTTTCGGGTGAAAGCTGATTTTTAAATTCAACCTTGTTGTATGAATTTCCTTTTTCCAAAAGGTTTTGTACTGCACAATAATTAAGCACTGTAACCAGAGCTGCAACAATAATGATTGCAACAACAACTCCAAGTATAACTCTCTTTCCTTTTTTATGCTTTTCTCCTGCCATAGATTTACTCTCCTTTCAACTGATACAATATGTACGTTTTGATTATATCATACATAACCTGAATTTACAATCAGGTGCGTGTGTCAAAAATTCAAACGGGTTTTCTCATTTTGATTTACTATAATAAACGACGCCGGAATATTTCCCATCTTTATTTAATCGTCTGTTAGAAATATATCCATCTTTTATAAATCCCGCTTTTTCCATTACTCTAAATGATTGCACATTAAGTTCGTTACACGAACATTCAACCAAATAATAATCACGATTATTCAACAAGTGATCTGTAACTGCGTTTAATGCTTCGGCAGCGTAACCATTGCCCCAAAATTTATACCTTACCGTATATCCAACGTTACAATAATTATGCTTTTTTACAATGGTATTCACATCGATATTACCGACAACTTCACCCGTGGATTTCAATTCCATAACCCACTTTTCATATTTGTTTTCGTCAGCTTCGCTTATCCATTTTTTAATACATTCCAATTCTTCGTCTTTTGTCAAATTGGGATATTTAATATATTTAGACAATCTTTCATCTGTGATGATTTCATAAATGGAATCAATATCGCTTTCTTTATATCTTCTTAAAATAAGTCTGTCTGTTTCTATTCTTGGACTTAACATTTTAATTGCTCCATATCGCTATTAAATATAATTTCTTTGCCTGATGATTTTGCATAAGCTAATACATTTTCGTTTTGAAAAGCGTATTGTATATTTTTCTTAAATTCAAGAATGTCATCGTCGGACATCAAAATAAGGTCTACGTTCATTTCTACCTCACTACCAAATTCAAATTTGTTTAATTATCACACATTCAACGGAACCTGTCATCATTCCGTGTAAAGTGTAACAGGACCATATAACCCACCTGAGAGGAAATCTTTTGCATATTCAATTTCACCCTCAAAATACTGAGATAATTCTTCTGTTTTCCATCTCTTAAAATAATCTGTATGAACATACCAGTTTGCAGAAGTATTTGTAACAGTTATTTTAAGCATATTGTTTTCGTTTAAAATTCCAGTTGGTATTTTAAACTTATATGGTGGTGCTAATTTTGCACCAAGATAGTATTCATTTAAAGATACAGAAGCAACAAAATGAACGTCGCCTAAATTGAGTTCGGCTTCTTTTCCTACTTTTTCAGCTGGAAGTGAAAAGCGAGTTTCATAAAAGCCACTACCGGAATAAGTACTACCAATAATTTGCGACCAATCGCCAAGTTTTATTGGAACCGACTTTTCAGAACGGTTAATATTATCAAATCCGTTTTCATCACAAACAAGTTCTGTTTCTTTTCTGAATGTAAAATCACTTGTAATATTAAATTCATCTTTGAAACGGTTCTGATTTTCTGCTTTCAGAACCTCATCAGTCAGTAAAACACCAGCAGTTTCGCCTATGGCAAGAGAAATTTTAAAAACACCATTTTCAGTTTCAATGTGTTGCAACTCACCATTGTTCAAGTCAAGCAAATACCCCTTTGCCGACTGTAAGTGAATACTGTAATCCCCGATTTCGCCTGTTTCTCTGAAGAGAATTAATAAATCACCGTTATTAAACTTTCTGTGCATAGCGCGTAAACCAACACCATCTGATTTTACAACCGGTGTGAGATTTGAAAGCTCGTGTGAAACTCTGCCACCTTGTTTTTCAAAATTATCCAACGCTTTTTGTGTGGCTTCGGGAATGAATGCGCCCTCCGGAATAATTATATTTTTATATTTTGCATTACCAATGCATATACAGCCATTTTTAATTTCTGCAAGTTGCAAAACATCGTCATCCACAATATCAAAATCGACCAGCATATCTTCAAGAGTTCTGCCAAGAGAGTCAAATTTTTTTGCTATTTCTTCTGAATTCAAGCCACCCTGAAAATCGGAGACAGGATAATAAAGACCTGTTTCATATACACGCTCACCAAGAGAGTTTATGTAAGATAATCGTTCTGTATATTGATTAAATTGATTAAGGTAACGGCAGAATGGTTGCTTTTCTGTGAAAATTGGTAGCTCCTGTGCAAGAAGTTGACCATTTCTTCCAAGTGGGAAATTAAACGGATTGAAAATATTTATTCCACGAACTGCCCCGTACCCCACTGTGTAGCGCATTATATCGTAAGAAACACTCGCCCCTGCTACACCAAAAATTTCACTCATAGAAAATTTTGTGCCATTCTGCGCAGCCGCCGATGAAGCGTAACGCGGAAAAAATCCATTATATGCATTAAAATCATTCTTATTATCTATTTTATTTTCAGGGTAAAGCTGACGCCATATAACGTCAACACCAGGGATATCAAAACACCTGAGAGCCCGCATAAGATTGAAGTTACAACCATTCATACAGCCTTGGGGACTATGGTCAACATCAAGGTGACCTGTAAAAACACTCCCCTTTTCATTTGCCCATTTTTTGCAGGGCAGAAGAAAATTCTCACAGAATGCACGACTGCATAAATCATACCAGCGGTGCAATATATGAACATTTTCTTCTGTTGGAGCAATTTTACCTTTTATTAACGGAAGATATGGAAATATTGATTCGCCATACATCTTTTCATATCTTTCTATTAACTCTTTGTTAGAAGCATGAAAAGGTGCTTTGGGTTCATCAGTAAACACAGCACTAACAAAGTTTTTGAAATCTTCACCTATTGCCCAAAAATATTTTTCGTGGGTGATTTCTATAAAATATTCTGTTGCTTTTTTGTTGAGCAAATCAGGATAGCTTGAATTTACTAATGAAAACTCGGGATGTACCTTTGTCACGTTACCGCAAGCACTACCAGAAGGCCAACCACCCTCATCATAAATCCAGCAATTCATATTGAGTGCTTTTCCCTTTTTAATTGCATATGCACAAAGCTCAAAAAACTCTTCTGTAAGATAGTTCGGGGTAAGAGTTGTAGGCATACTGTCTGGACGGAAATCTTTTGGTTCGGGAAGAATATAAAATGCTCTTATGCCAAGGCTTTGCATCTCTTCAATTTGAGCATCTATTATTTCTTCAGTGCATACGTCATTCCACACCCATACATACACAGGTGCACAGGAAACATCAGGAGTAAGAAAACTATTTATATTGAAAATATCGTTACCGTTCATTTTAAACATCCTTACTGTATCTGCCTTGTTTTTTCAAGCGGTTTACAAAACATTTAATAGTTATAACCATCACAATATAAAGTAATGCGAGTAAGACCGGATAAACTTTTATTCCGAACACGCTACTTATAAGACTTACCATAGGCGGTGCTAACATAACGCCGATATACGCAAAGGCAATTTGTGAGCCCATAATTGATTGTGACACTTCTTTACCGAAATTGTGTGGTGTTAAATGTATCATATTCGGATAAATAGAGCCATTACCAAGACCTATAAGGAATAAGCCAACAACTGCAAAAATATCACCTAAAGGAAGAAGCATAATAACAATTGCCGGTGCGAGAATTACACAACCTATAAAAATACGCTTCCATGTTTTAATTTTATTTGCAAGTAAACCCGAAGCAAAACGACCTATAGACATTCCGACATAATATATAGTAAGCGCAAGTGCTCCGTGTTCAATTTCAAACCCTTTTTCCTCTACTAAATATGTACTTCCCCAGACTCCGCAAGCATACTCAATTGCATTTGTCATAAGCATAATTATCCAGACTAGTCTTACATCTGATTTTTTTATCATTTCTGCAATTGAAAGGGTTACTCCGCTTTCTTCATCCGTTTCTTGTGTTGAAGAATTCTTTTTCCATAACGGAACAGAAAATATTAATAACAACGCAATAGCAAACTGAACATAAAAAGCATAGCGATAACCACCACGCCAACCAACATTACTGAAAGCCTGTGACATAATGTAAGGGCTTAACGATACCCCTACACCATAAAAGCAGTGCAGAAAATTCATATGACTTGCTTTACAGTGAAGAGCCACATAATTATTAAGACCGGAATCAATTGCACCGGCACCAAGCCCTAAGACAATGGCTAATGGTATCATAAACAGGAACGACGGCACCAGAGAAAAGCCAAGCAAAGAAAGTGCAGTCATAGCAGTACTGAAAGCTGTAACCTTTGCAGTACCCAATTTATTGAGAATTCTTGTACTGAACATACTTGAGAGCACTGTACAACCGGAAATTAAAAACGTAAGAATACTCACCATTTCAACAGGAATACCAAGTTCTGTATGAATTGCAGGCCAGGCAGAGCCGATAAGCGAATCGGGAACTCCGAGCCCTATAAAAGCAATATAAATAACGATTAAAAGTAAGCTTGTCATAATACATCTCCGCAAATTCTTATTTGTCGAACTGATTATATCACACATAATTTGACTTTACAATTGGGTGTGGTGTCCCGCCCATAATTATTCATTATTCATCAGCGAAGCAACCTCAATATTCATTATTCATTTGAAAATCCGTTCTGCACTAATGAATAATGAATGATGAATATTGAAAAATGAATAACACAAACAAAAATCCGCCCACTCTCGTGAACGGATTTTCGTTTGTGTTTGCTGACCGGAATGACGAACAGTTTTTTTGTGATATTCTGACATTGCGGTCAGAGTGATATTATTGCCTTCGGCAATAGTGATATTGAAACCTACGGTTTCAGTTATATTATATTCGCCTTTAAAACTGCCGGAGGCAATATCATTTGCAAAGCAAATATAACTGCGAAGCAATATAACTCGCCGAAGGCGAATATAACTGAAAAACGACTTGTCGAAACAAGTCGTTTTTCTTTGGAGGTACGTCTCATTTTAGAACCATAGATACATTAAGCACATTTACAATTTATTGTAAACGAGAATTGAAATCTGTTAAAATCATTATAGTACCGACAATTATAGGCAAAAAAATAGTTACAACATTCAAAATTTTTTCAATACTCGTTTTTTGATATTTTTCTCTAACTACTGCCATCAATATTGCAGAGACAAAAAACAATAATGGAACAGCAAAAACTCCTATATAAAGAAACAAAACACAAAAATCAAAAAACTCATATAAAATTCCACTTATTTGGGGAGCACCTATAAGAATAATAGTATATTCAAACAGCATCAAAAGAGACCATAAAACAGTTAGAACGCAAAAAATATTCTTAATTACAACAAGAACTTTATCTTTCATTACAAACCCTCCATTCCAAAATTCTAGCTTGTCAAATTAATTGTATCACACATAATCTTTAAATACAATAGGGTGCGGGGGTCCCGCCCCAACTTATTCAATATTACTTATTACTTTCCAAAAATCGCCCCAAAAGTTAGTGAATAGTGAAGAAGTAAAAAGTAAAATCGACGAACTTCTGTCGAAATTCGTCGATTTTGGGCAGTACGTCTCATTTTAGAACCAGAAGAAAATTTGGAATTTTTCTATTTATTTTTTTGTTTTGGGGTTTGGTAGCTAATCATCTTTTTAAATATAGTTTAATTTATTTACGAGAATAACGCACAAAACAAGTTCAACAACTGAACTTACAAGTGGAGCATAAGTACGCAAGTCGTCCCCAATAGCTAAAAAGCCTAAAAACATATTAATAACAAATACTAATTGAAAAAATAATAAACAACTAAAAATAACGATATATTTTTTGCTCAGTTTATTCTTAATTGTAAAAATTATAAGCAATGGTATAACCAACAAAGGAATAAAAGGACCTATAAACAAAAATAAAAATCCTATAGAATCGTCATAGCCAACAATACCAGGCTCTAAGACAACCAAGAATGAGAAGAAAGCAATAATCATGCAAAGTATAATAGCAATAGTTAATTGATATTTCTTTTTGCTTTTTTTATTATTTTTTATCTGCTCAACTACCTGATTTTCACTAATGTCAGCAAGGTTTTCCTTTGGGATTCTTTTTCCTTCAAGAAGTTCGTTTACCGTCACATCAAAAAACTGTGCAATTTGCTCCAACAACTCAATGTCCGGATAATTCTTTGCAGTTTCCCAACGGCTTACTGCTTTATCTGTTACACCAAGGACATCTGCAAGTTGTTTTTGCGTTAATCCTTTTTCTTTTCGTAGTTGAGATATAAAACTGCCTGTTTTCGCTGCATTCATAACATCGCCTCCTTTATTAAACAATAGCATATTCCACCGTAAATGTCACTCTATATAAAATAGAATTCGATATATAATTTCTGTTTTATTACCAATCCGTTTGTGCGAAGTACAACACTGTTTGCGATTTATCGCAACATCGTTTACACCATAGGTGTAACATCGTTTTGTGTCCGCAAGCGAAATGAAGCTGACAGCAAACTGTCAAACGAAGTACTCGCTTTGCTCGTAACGCTGTTGTGTCCTTGCGGACACAAACACAAAAAACAAAGGACTTCTTACGAAGTCCTTTGTTTTTTGGAGGCGACAATCGGATTTGAACCGATGCATCAGGGTGTTGCAGACCCACGCCTTACCACTTGGCTATGTCGCCGTATAAAAAAATGGAGCGGATGACGAGGCTCGAACTCGCTACCTCCACCTTGGCAAGGTGGCGCTCTACCAGATGAGCTACATCCGCATAAAAAATGAATGAGCCGTGAGGACGACTCATCCATGGTGCCTCCGGTCGGAATCGAACCAACGACACGAGGATTTTCAGTCCTCTGCTCTACCAACTGAGCTACAGAGGCAAAATAAGTGGCGACCCGGAACGGGCTCGAACCGTCGACCTCTAGCGTGACAGGCTAGCGTTCTAACCAACTGAACTACCGGGCCACCTCTTGGTGGGAACAATAGGGCTCGAACCTATGACCCTCTGCTTGTAAGGCAGATGCTCTCCCAGCTGAGCTATGCTCCCATGTGTCCGTTGCTCACTCGCAACGTTGACTACTATACACTATTTGAAGATATTTGTCAACACTTTTTTTAACTTTTTTTTAAAAATTTTTAAGTTTTTTTATTTCGTCAACAATAGCCTTCATTTCGTCATATTTTGCCTCAATATCCTCGACAAGCTTGAACTGTGTTCTTGCTCTTACAAGGTTATGTTCGGGGTATTCAATTTTAAAATAAACGTCGCCGTTTATATAATCGCCGAGGAATCTCATACCGCATTCAAATGTAAGAAGCTTAGCGGCAAATGGTAAAAGATCAATCTCGGTTTCTGTAAGACTCTCCCCTGCGGCTTCAAGGTAACCGTCAACATACGCCTTGAAATATTCGAGGCTGAGAGATACCTTTGACAAGTCTTTTTCATCCTCGGCGGCGGTATTTGCACCGAAGCGGATGCTGTCACCAAAATCATAAAGAGCTGAACCGGGCATAACCGTATCAAGGTCAACGACACACAAGCCCTTTTTAGTTTCTTTGTCAAAAAGAACGTTGTTGAGCTTTGTGTCATTGTGGGTAACCTTTAAGGGGATTTTATCTGTGCCGAGCAAATCCGTAATAACGGAGCAATCCTTTTCCCTTGCAAATGCAAATTCAATTTCGGGAAGAGCATTATTTTTTCTGCCGGAAGCGTTATTTTCAACAGCAATTTTCAAATCATTGAAGCGTGAAGGTGTGTTGTGGAAATTGGGGATTGTGTCATAAAGTGTGTCTATGGGGTAATCCGCAAGAAGGTTAGTAAAATTACCGAAAGCCAAAGCCGCACTTCTGAAATCATCTGCTGATGTAATCTCGCTGATTGTGAATGTATCATCAACAAAATTATAAACTCGCCAACAACCGCCATCCTCAGCCATATAATAGTTCTTTCCGTCTTTTGCGGGGTAAACTGTCAAGGTTTCTCTTGTGGGGTCACCGCCGTTATTTTTAATTTTCTCACGCAAAAAAGAGGTAACACCGCAAACGTTTTCCATAAGCTCAACAGGCTTTTTGAAAACGTTGACGTTTATTCTCTGCAAAAGGTAGCGCGAAACGGAGCCATCCTCCATTTCATATTCAACTATGTACGTATCATTTATATGCCCCTCAGACACAGGTTTATAACCGATGTATTTACCAAAATCGGGAAATGCCTTAATTATTTCAAGTAAATTTGTTTCAACTATCATACTCATCGTAAAAATACCTCATTTTTTAAATACTGCAAAACATTCGGGGTTATGAAACCCGGGCGGCAAAGTTGTTACGGGCGAAAATGCAAGGTAATGCGGAATTTCGCAATCATCGCCGCATTTATAAAAATTAGCCTTAACAGTTGTGAAATTGATTTCATCCGTTTTATAAAGCTCACGAAGAAAACTTTTCGTTAGCTTAGCCGTAACGCCCCAATAAGCGCCGTTCATATCCTTACCCTTAAACGAATCAACTATCGGCGAACTCGCCGTTAACGAGCTCACAAGCACCCTGTCGAGCTTGCCCTTGCCGAACTCGCAAAGAAAAGCGCCGTTTGCATTCATTTCGACGTTGACGTATTCATCCCTGTTTTCAAGCGGTGCCACAAAAAACTCAAGGCAGCTGTCACGATAAATCGGGTCGTCACGCCCCGTAAAAGCAGCCCTCGGGCTTTCTTCATAGCATTTAAGCATTGCAACCAAATCCTCGCCCACAATGCCCATTTTAAAATAGGTATTGGGTCTGTATGGCGGGTCACTTTCCCAATGGTAGTTGGTCAATCGGTGGAAGCACTCTTTTTCAAACTCTTGGAAATCCTCATAAAAACAGAGCTTGTTATAAACCTTTAATTCCATAAAAATCCTTATTTCATATATTCGGTAATACCGTTAGTTTCGTCCATAGAAGCCATAATCATATAAAGTCTCGGGATATGGAACGGGCCCTTAAAAATGTTACCCTTGAGGGTTGTTGAAAAGGTGTTATCATAGTGAAGGTAGCCATACCATTCGCCACACTCGTCATCACAGAAATATTTTTCACAATATTCCTTGATTTCGTCATAAAGCTCGTTGTATTTTTCATCCTTGAACTGAAGGTATGCAAGACGTAAAGCAATCATCGCTTCGCACTGGGGCCACCAAAGCTTCATATCCCACTCAAGCTGAACAGGGGGCTTGCCCTCTAAATCTGTGAAAGCAATAATGCCACCGTGAGCCTTGTCGATACCCAAGGGCAGGGTTATGTCGATTATATGCTTTGCAACGTTAACGGCTTCCTCGTTGTTTGTCAAAAGACCCTCTGCCATAATAAACCATGCGGCTTCAAGAGAGTGACCGGGGTTAACAATTCTGCCGTTGGGGCTGTCAATAAACTCCCCTGCCTTTGTAACGCTTTCGAGAAGCGCCTTTTCAGTTAAGTAGCCACCGTGAAGAATTTCGTCAAGACATTCCTTGCAAAGGGGGTTGTATTTATCCCAAAGGCCGTCAATGCTGCGAAGCACCTGTGCCGTTGAAAGCATAATCATAACAGGTGAAAGCGCCTTTGAATCAATGTTAGCGGGGTTGATTTTGGGCTGGTTTTTGCGAACACCCGTGAAGCATTCATAGGCAACGTTGAAATACATCTCCGCACTTTCAAGAACAGACTTGTCGCCCGTTGCCTTGTAAAGCTCGGCACAACCGATTGCCGCAAATGTTTCCGAGAAATAGTATCTTCTTTTCTGAAGCTCTCTGCCGTCGGCAGTAACGGTGAAAAACATTCTGCCGTCGGTGTCGGTGCATTTGGGCAGGAAAGAATAAATATTCTTAGCAGCTCTGAGATATTCTTCATTTTTATCAATAAGGTTATATGCCTTTGAGAAAACCCACAAGGCTCTGCCTTGAAACCACACGCTTTTGTCTGTGCCGTAAATGTTGCCCTCACGGTCGAGGCAGGTGTAAATGCCACCATTTTCATAGTCAATGGCGTTGTTGAGCCAGAAAGGTAAAATATTCTGTGTTAAATCTTTTCTGTAATCCACAATATCAACTCCGAGTTAAAATATTCATATATAAAGTTAATATAGCACAATAGTTTGAAAAACACAATAATTTTATTGTGTTTTAAAGAGATATAAAGTATAATACTCCCCGGGAGTGATTATATGAAGTCAATGACCTTTAACATTCTTTGCGCCGGCAGGGGCGAAAACCATTGGTGTTTCCGCCAGAAGCTCGTTCGGGAAATCATAAAAAAATACGCACCTGACACCTTCGGTCTTCAAGAGGTGCATTATGCGTGGATGCGATATATTGTTAATCAGTTCAAGGACACCTACGATTTTGTTGGCGTCGGCAAGGATGACGGCAAGAAAAAAGGCGAATTCTCCCCTGTTTTTTATAACAAGCATAAATATGAATTGCTTCAGAAAGAGGATTTCTGGCTTTCTGAAACGCCCGAAAAGCCGAGCCTGGGCTGGGACGGTGCAGAAAACAGGACCTGCTCCTATGCCGTTTTAAAAGAAAAAGAAAGCGGCAAGTCTTATGCCGTTTTCAACACCCACCTCGACCATGTAGGCTCAACCGCACAGCTCGAGGGCGCAAAGCTGATTCTAAAAAAAGCGGAGCAATTTAAAAATATGCCCGTTATTATAACAGGCGACTTTAACGTTACGCCGGATTCAGCCGTTTATGAGCTTATGCTTTCAAACGGGTTCTTTGATGCAAGAACCGTTGCAAAGGAAAAGGACGAAATAAATAGCTTTCATTGGTACGGCAAGGGCTCGAAAATGATTGATTTTATTTTCGTAAAAAAAACAAGCTCAGTTTCAACCGTCACAACCGCAACCGATAAAATCAACGGCAAGCTCCCCTCTGACCACTACCCGGTTATTGCAGAATTTGAGTGATATGTAAACAACCCGAGACTACTCGGGTTGTTTTTATGTTATATTGGGTATGACGGTCAAGACCGTCCCAGTTTTAGTGGCAAGTTGAGAGTGGCAAGTGGCAACTTAAAAAGCGGCTTGGAATTAACCAAACCGCCCTTTGAAATATTAAATTGTGGTTAATCCGGGACAGTCACAGAACTGTCTGCTTGGTTTGATTGGTTATTTCAACCCCACCAAATCAACGGTTTCTCTATAAAAGGTTGTGGGCGGAACAATGATTCCGATATATTCTTCTAACGAATTTGTTTCATAATAGTATGTAACTTCAACGACATAGGTATCTTTAACCGCATAAATATCGCCGAAGCTCCCCGATGAAACGCCAAAATATCGCCAGTCTCTTGGTTTGAAGCAATCAGATAAGCTATATTGCGTTTTGTTGCAAATTTTTATTTCATCGTGAAACTCATCATCAATATACCACTCAAACATATCCTGGGCTTCTTTTTCAGATTTGTAAGAGTGCACATACACGGTGTATTCAATATTATCTTTGACAAATACTGTTGGCTCTTCTTTTACCGGAACATTCTCTATTATTTCGCTTACGCCCTGTTCAATTGTTTTTTCATTCACTTTGGGCGACATCGGTCGATCACACAAAAAGACGAATTCCACAATGGTAGCTATAATAACTACTGCTGCAACAATGCGAAAACGACGGCGTTTTTTGAGACCCGATACAACCCACGCTATAATTCCGATAATAGCGCCCGCAGCAAACAACGAAAGCATTAATCTAAAAATTCCACTCATAGCAAAATCATCTCCAATCAGCTTGTTTCAAAAACAAACAATCAGGGGACGGTTCTGCTATTGACGATTTTTTTCAAAACCGCCCCTGATTGGTTTCTTGTAACTAATATAACACTAAATTTCATTTTCTTCAACTTAGCGTAAAAAAGGCAACCACCCCCTGTCGTTTTAAGATCCCCTAGGTGGGTGAACTTTTAAAATTCACCCAATATATTTTTAACCCTTCACCCATATATGTTTTTTATCTTCAAATTACTACATTTTTTGCAAATTTTTTTTGATTTTTCACATATTTGTACGGTTGCACAAATGCATATACCGAGAATTGTGCAAAACGCAAAAGCGGTACGGTCTAGACCGTACCCTACTGGCGGCTGGTGACTGGAGGCTGGCAGCTAAACAACTTGCGCCCCTTAACTTATAAGTAAAAAACCTCTTTGCCGATTAAAGCAAAGAGGTTTTTAAAATTATAAAACTATTAAATTACAGCTTCATTGCAACGTCCCAAGCCTTCCAGATAACTGTGCGAAGGTTGCCGACTTTAAGAGCGTCACCGATAATGTGAACGTGCTTGCTCTTTTCAGCGATGGGTGCGGGCTTGTAGCCAACAGAAAGAATAACGCTGTCTGCGGGGATTGTTTCTGTTTTGCCGTCTTTTGTCATAACTGTTACGCTTGAATCTGTGATTTCAGTTGTTTTGGTTTCAAGGTAAACAGGAACCTTATTTGTTTTGAAGAAGTCACGAAGGTAGCTTGTGTTTGCAAGTGCAACACCGGGTGTTGTGATAAGGTCATCCTGCATTTCAACAATTGTGGGGTTCTTGCCCTGAAGATAAAGCTCGTAAGCAATTTCACAGCCTGTAAGACCGCCACCGACAACTGTAACATTCTGACCGACTTCTTTATTACCGAGAAGGAAGTCAACAGCTTCAATAGCCTTGTCTGCGCCCTTAACGGGAATCTTGTTGGCAACGGAGCCGGTTGCAACGATAACCTCGTCTGCGCCGAGAGAAGCGATGTCTTTAACTTCTGTATTCATATGGATTGTGATTGCATCGTATCTCTTAACCTCACGGTTGTACCATGCGATGAGGTCACGGTCTTTTTCTTTATATGAGGGAGCAGCCGCAGCGATGAACACACCGCCGAGCTTGTCAGTTTTCTCATAAAGGTCAACCTTGTGGCCACGCTTTGCACAAACGATTGCAGCCTCCATACCACCGATACCGCCGCCGATGATTGCAATTTTCTTGCTCTTTTTAGCGGGCTCAATTTTATATTTTTTGGACTGCATTGTTTTGGGGTTAAGCGCACAACGTGAAAGACCCATTGTGTCGAAAAGATCCTGAGTATTTGCGTGACCCTTGGATGATGAGAAATTGAAGCAGCCTGCGTGACAGCAGATGCAAGGCTTAATATCCTCTACTCTGTCTTCAATAAGCTTTGTAATCCATTCGGGGTCAACAAGGAACTGACGAGCAACACCGACACCGTCGATTTTACCCTCCGCAACAGCCTTTGCACCTGCGTCGGGCTCCATTCTGCCGGCGCAAACAACGGGGATATCAACAAATTTCTTGATATGTGCAACGTCATCGAGGTTGCAGTTCTGGGGCATATACATGGGGGGATGTGCCCAATACCATGAGTCGTATGTACCGTTATCGGCATTAAGCATATCGTAGCCTGCATCCTGAAGGTATTTTGCAGCCTTTTCGGATTCGGGCATTGCACGACCAACCTCTGTATAATCTTCGCCGGGCATTGCGCCGTAGCAGAAGTCTTTCATTTTTGATTCAACTGAATAACGAAGTGAAACGGGGAAATCCTCACCGCAGGAAGCCTTGATAGCTTTTACAACGTCAACAGCAAAACGATATCTGTTCTCAAAGCTGCCGCCGTATTCGTCTGTACGTTTGTTGAAATATTCAATAGCAAACTGGTCAAGAAGATAACCCTCGTGAACAGCGTGAACCTCAACACCGTCAACACCTGCATCACGGCAAAGCTTTGCAGTTTTTGCGAATGCTTCAATGATTTCGTGAATCTGCTCAACTGTCATTTCGGGGCATTCAATATCGTGAGCCCAACGTGATTTCTGGGGGCTTGGTGATGCAAGCTCGTGAGATGTGTCAATAACGGGCTTGATAAGTGCACGTGTGAATTTATTTTTGTGCAAGGGTGCTATAAGCTCTGTGATAGCCCATGAACGACCCATACCTGCTGTGAGCTGAATGAAAAGCTTTGCGCCTGTTTTGTGGATTTCATCCATAAACACCTTAAGCTCGTCAAACATTTTGGGATTCTGCCAGAGCCATTTGCCCCAGAAGGTGTCACGCAAGGGTGCAATACCGGGGATGATAAGACCGACATTGTTATTTGCTCTTTCAAGGAAAAGCTTTGCAGCCTCCTTGTCAAAGTGGCAACCGCCGAGCTCAAACCAACCGAAAAGAGATGTACCGCCCATGGGGCACATAACGATACGGTTTTTGATTTCAACATTGCCTATTTTCCAAGGTGTAAACAATGCTTCGTACTGAGGATTCATTAAAACACTTCCTTCTCTTATTTTGAACTGTGTTTCCACAACATAAATGTTCTATATTATAATAATTTAAAGAGCTTGCAATGTCAAGTTAAAGTTTTATCAATCTTTATCTATAAACAATTCACTGGTTTGAATTTTCGGCATAAATTGAATTAGGAGGTGATATTTATGAATAGTAATTGCTGTCAATGCAAAATCAACTGCACTCTTATTGCCGTAATTGTCAGCGCCATTGTTGGCGTTGCAGCAGCATTCCTTACCTTCACGGGAACACTTGCTGTCGGCACACCATTGCTTTGGGTGTTTTTCGGCATAGCCGTCGCTTTTCTTGCTGTTACTCTGCTTTCGACGCAAGGCTGCCGCAGAGATGACTCTCCCACCTGCCTTTGCCGTGCTCTTTCGGTGCTTCTCACAGGTATATTAGGAACAATACTTTTCTCGATAATACTCTTGACAATAGATATAGCAACAGCAAGTGTAATCGCTGCTATAATAGCGGGCTTGCTGTTTTTTTCCTTTACCCTTACTCTTACAGCAACAGCTTGTTTTGTAAAATGCAAGGCCGATTGTGAGTGATGACAACAGAAGTATTAACATTCAACAAATGCCCTGCTAAAAAACATTGGCGGGGCATTGCATTTTATGCTTGACTACCGCCCTAAATAGTTTATAATTTATGTTAACATTTTCAAGTTAGGGTGATTCTATGAACAAATTCGCAAGATTCAGATACCAACCATGCAAACCCTTGGGTGAAGACGGTAAATGCGTTACAGCTTCACAAAAGCATATTGCTCTTTCAAAGAAAGCTGCAACCGAGGGAATGGTGCTTCTCAAAAACACAGATAACGCACTCCCCCTCAGAAAAGGCACAAGGGTTGCTCTTTTCGGCAAGGCAACAATTGAATACATAAAAGGCGGTGGCGGCAGCGGTGACGTTAACTGTCCCTATATCCGCAACATCTACGAGGGCTTTGAAATTAAAGAAAAAGAGGGCAAGGTTTCTGTTTATATGCCCCTGGTTGACTTTTATAAAGAATACGTCAAAAAAGAAAGTGTCAATGTTCTTACACAAGAGCAAATTAACGCTCGTTGGGACATTGTTAATAATATGGAATTCTGCACCGAGCGTGACGATATGACATATGACACCTTCGCCGCTATGCACGTTAAAGAAGCAGAAGTACCTGTTGATATGATTGAAAATGCGGGCAAATGGGCTGACACCGCCGTTGTTACCCTCAGCAGATTTTCGGCTGAGGGTGTTGACAGAAGACCTCAGGGTGGCGACTACTACCTCTCTGACCTTGAAAAAGAGCTCATTGACAACGTAACCAAGAACTTTAAAAAGGTTATTATCGTTATCAACTCCGGCGCACAGATTGACTGCGAATACTTTGCAGAAAACGATAAAATTCAAGGCATTCTTTTCGGTTGGCAAGGAGGTATGGAGGGTGGCTCAGCTATTGCTGACCTGCTCTGTGGCGATGTTAACCCGTCGGGTAAAATGGTTGACACAATCGCAAGATCCTATGATTGCTACCCCTGTAAAGAGGATTTCTGGGAATGCTTTGACCACGTTGATTACTCGGATGATATTTACGTTGGCTACCGCTATTTTGAAACCATCCCCGGTGCCAAGGACAGCGTGCGCTATCCCTTTGGTTTCGGCTTGTCATACACCGAGTTTGAATTATCCGGTGCGGCTTGTTTCGAAAACGATGGCAACATTTTTGCTGTTGTCAACGTTAAAAATATCGGCTCGGTTGCAGGTAAAGAGGTTGTTCAGCTTTATTACAGCGCTCCACAGGGACTTTTGGGCAAGCCCGCAAAAGAGCTTGCAGCATTCAAGAAAACTAAACTCCTTGCCCCGGGTGAAAGCGAGACTATCGTTTTGAGCTTTAAAGCAACTGATATGGCAAGCTTTGACGACCTTGGAAAAATTCAGAAATCCGCATATATTCTTGAAAAAGGTGTCTATAATTTCTATCTCGGAACATCAATAAGAGATACAAAGAAGCTTGATTTCGAATATACAGTTGATAACAACACAGTTACCGAGCAGCTTTCTGATTGGTGCAAGCCCTTTAAGCTGAAAAAAAGAATGCTGTCTGACGGCTCTTATGAATCGTTACCTCAAGGCGAGCCCACTTACCTTTACGGCATAAACGAGCCCACAAACGCAAAGGCTCCCGAAAAGCTCGTGCCATTTGACAAGGTGGGCGAAGAAATCACAATGGATGAATTCATCGCTCAGTTCACACTTGACGAGCTTATGTACATTGTAGGCGGTCAAAAGCCCACAGGTGTCTGCAACACCGGTAGCTTCGGCGGAATTGACAGGCTTTCAATCCCCTACGTTCCCACAGCCGACGGCCCCGCAGGTCTTCGCCTTGACACAGCAACAGGCATACCTACAACAGCGTGGCCCTGTGCAACGCTTCTCGCCTGCACCTGGAACCCTGATCTTGCATTTGAGGTTGGCGTTGGCGGCGGTGCCGAAATAAGAGAAAACAATCTCGGTGTGTGGCTCTCACCCGCTCTTAATATCCACAGAGACCCCCTTTGCGGCAGAAACTTCGAATATTATTCAGAAGACCCGTTGATTGCCGGTAAATTCGCATCGGCTGTTACAAGAGGTGTTCAGTCTCAGAGGGTTGCAGTTTCAATAAAGCATTTTGCTTGCAACAACAAGGAAGCAAACCGCTTTGCAAGTGATTCAAGAATATCTGAAAGAGCTCTCCGTGAAATCTATCTCAAGGGCTTTGAAATAGCTGTTAAAGAGGGTGACCCTTGGACAGTTATGAGCTCATACAACCTCATTAACGGCATCCACACCTCCGAAAGCTACGAGCTTCTCACGGGTATTCTGCGTGATGAATGGGGCTTCAAGGGTATGGTTGTTACCGACTGGGGTGTAAAAAATGACCCTGTTAAAGAAGTCAGAGCCGGCAACGACCTTAAAATGCATTGTGGCTACCCCGAAGACTTAAAAGCCGCTTATGACGCAGGTGAATTAACAAGGGCAGACCTTGAAATTTGCGTTAAGAGAATCCTCGAAATGTTTTTGAAGTTAATCTAATGGTGGTATTATGAAAAAATCAGTTTTTGACCATATAATCCACGGCGGGGATTACAACCCCGACCAATGGATTGATACCCCCGAGATATGGGATGAGGATATGCGACTTATGAATCTTGCACACGTAAACAGTGCAACAGTCGGCATTTTTTCATGGTCGATGCTTGAGCCCGAAGAGGGTGTTTACAACTTCGAGTGGCTTGACAAGCTTCTCGACAAATTACACGAGAACGGCAAGGACGTTATTCTTGCCACTCCCTCGGGTGCAAGACCTGTCTGGCTTTCACAGAAATACCCCGAGGTTTTGAGAGTTGAAGAAACCGGTATTCGTAACGAATACGGCGTTCGTCACAACCATTGTCTGACCTCACCCATATACAGAGAAAAAGTCAGAAACATCAACACAAAGCTTGCGCAAAGATACAAAAACCACCCCGCCGTTAAAATGTGGCATATTTCCAACGAATATTGCGGCGAATGTCACTGTGAATTGTGTCAGGAGGCTTTCAGAGAGTGGCTGAAAAAAGAATACCACAACAGCCTTGATGAATTGAATTTCAAATGGTGGAACGGTTTCTGGAGCCACCAGGTAACAGACTGGAGCCAGATTAATTCACCAAAATTCAGGGGTGAAAATCACGTCAGCGCAATGAAGCTTGCGTGGAGACGTTTCGTTTCAGAAAGCCACATTTCATTTTTCGAAAATGAGATTGCCCCCCTTCGTGAAATCACGCCCAATATCCCGATTACAACAAACTTTATGAAGATGTATGACGGCATAAATTACCAGGATTTTGCTAAAAAGCTTGATTTAGTTTCATGGGATAACTACCCCGCCTGGGACAAGGGTAATAATATAAACGAAGCACTTGACACAGCCTTTGTTCACGATGCATTCAGAACAATGGGTGGCGGAAAGCCTTTCTTTATGATGGAAAGCACACCCTCACTTGTTAACTGGCACGACGTTAATAAGCTTCCTTACCCGAGAAGACAGGAGCTTTCTTCAATTCAGGCTGTTGCACACGGTGCAGACAGTATTCAGTATTTTCAATGGCGAAAATCACGAGGCGGTCACGAAAAATTCCACGGTGCCGTTGTTGACCATTGCGGCCACGAAAACACAAGAGTTTTCAAGGAGGTTTCAAACCTCGGCAAAAGCCTTGAAAAGCTTTCTGACGTTGTTGGTGAACGCTGTAATTCCAAGGTTGCAATAATATACGACTGGGAAAACGGTTGGGCTGTAAAATCATTCTGTGGCTACAACAATCTTCAGCGTGACTACTACCACGAGTGCACAAAATGGTATGCGCCTTTTTGGGAAAAGGGCGTTTCTGTTGACATAATCGCTATGGATGACGATTATTCAAAATACGATTTAGTTATCGCACCGTTCCTTTATATGCTCAAGGAAGGCACAAAGGAGCGAATTGAAAGCTACGTTAAAAACGGCGGTAACTTTGTTGCAGGGTACCTCTCAGGAATTGTTGACAAGGATGACCTCTGCTTCCTCGGTGGCTTCCCCGCTGACAATCTTAAAGATGTTTTCGGTATCTGGGTTGAAGAAACAGACTCATTACCCGACGGTATGAAAAACGTTGTTGAGTTTAACGGCAAGAAATACGACGCTATTAATTTCTGCGACATTCTTCACGCAAGCTCTGCAGAAATTCTGGCAGAATACAAAGAGGATTTCTACAAAAATATGCCCGCCGTAACAAAAAATCGCTATGGCGACGGCATTGCATATTATTGCACATTTGCTAACAGCGGTGATTTCTTCTATGATTTTGTAAAAGAGCTGGTATCAACAAATAACATTGCCCCCGATACAGGTATAGTAACAGAAAACGGCGTCAGCGTAAGAAAACGCGGTGATATGATTTTTGTAATGAACTTTACAGATGGTGAGCAAAAGGTTACGCTTGATAAAACATACAAAAATGTTTTAACCGGCGAAGAAATCAGCGGTTTAACGACGCTGAACAAATGTGAATACCTGATTTTAGAATAAAGAAAAAAGCTACTATCACAACGATAGTAGCTTTTTCTTCATTTATTAAAAACAGGGAACCCCTTTTTATCCCATTTAACTTTTTTAATTCTTGCACTTCTGCAAGGGTCATAAAGGGAATCGCCGTCGGAATACCCACATTCACCTTTAAAGCATTTTTCATCACGGGAATGGTAAACAATCAGCCACTCACCGTTTTCATCTTTAACAAATGAGTTGTGGCCCGGTCCGTATTCAAATGGCAAATCAGCAGATGTGAGAACGGGTTCAGGTAGTTTAGTCCAACTCTCAATATCAAGCAAATCGGCATTTTCATCTGCGTAGATAAGACCCACGCAATATTCGGGACCGGTTGCTGAAGCAGAAAACGCAAGATAAACCCTTCCGTTTTCAACCATAACAGCGGGGCCTTCGTTAACAGGGATGCGCACCCTTTCCCAATCAAATTCGGGCTTCGTGAGAAGCATTGCGTTACTTGTGGTTTTCCAAGGCTCATTTGGGTCAACTGTTGCAATATATACATTTGAATTACCGCCGTTTTGCGCCCACGCAACGTATGACTTGCCGTTACATTCGAAATACGTCATATCAAGTGAAAAGCCCTTGAATGAGAAGCTGTCGCTCTCGGGTGATAAAAACTTGCCTATGTCAACCCATTCATCGTTATACGGGTCATCACCAAGGCATTTAATTATGTGACAATCAATATCCCACACGTTATTTTCGCTGCCGCTTGCGGCAAAAAGCACATACCAAACGCCACCGATTTTGTGAAGCTCCGGTGCCCAGATAAACCGAAACGCAGTTTTTGAATCCTTTTGATGCCAGATTGTTTTTTCCTCGGCATTTATCAGACCAATAATAGTTTTTGACCGCCTGAGGATTATTCGGTCGTAGCCATTTGCATCATCCTTGCCATACATTGGGTAAGATGCGGTAAAATAATAGAAACCATCTCCTCCGTCGCAAACAAACGGGTCTGCCCTGTCCTTTATAAATATATCCGAGTTGAAATTCATAATATCACCATTTATAATATAACACGCAACTAAAATAAATTCAACACAGCGTTGAGTTCATAAATGTTTTCGTGTATAATGAATTCAGGTGATAAAATGAAAATTGAAGTTTATAAAAAATTGCCGCAAGAAGCAATTGATATCAGAATCAAGGTTTTTGTCGACGAACAGGGCTTTTATGACGAAATTGATGAAACAGACAACGTGGCAACACATCTGCTTTTATTCTTGGATGATTATGCAATCGGCACCTGTCGGGTTTTTGAAAGCGAAAAACCGAATGAGTTTATATTAGGCAGACTTTGCATTTTAAAAGAACACAGAGGGAACAATTTCGGAAGCATGATTTTAGAGAAAGCAGAGTCCGTCGTTAAAGCTATGGGCGGAAAGTCACTAAAGCTACACTCACAGCTACACGCAAAAAGCTTTTATGAAAAAAGTGGCTACACTCAGCTTGGTGAATTGGAGTATGAACAAAATCAACCACATATATGGATGGTGAAAGAGATATAAGAAAAACTCCCGAGAGGGAGTTTTTTGTTTATATAAAAGTTTTTCAGCGAGCTCGGCAGTGAGGCCGCTTGCATAGATATATCCTTCAGAATCATCCACTGAAGAAATAATCTCATAGATGTTTCTCAAATCGTTTTCAATCTCTGCAACGTTAAGGGTGCTCTGACAAGTCTTTTTGAGCTCATAGGCATAAGAGTGAATTTTCTTTTCCTCGGGAATATAGCCGTTAGAAAGCTTTGTCTGCTTCTGCAGGTCCTTAAACACCATCTGCAGCTCCGGACTACTCTGCACAAGCTTTTCACCTGCGGATGAGAGTTTGAGAGATTTACGAGTTTGGGAATTATCTGCAGACTCTTGCATAGAATTACTATTGACACCATTATTTTTTTGTGTTAAATTGTTACCATAGTTGGAATTCAGCTCCGAGCCACTTACTGCTTTTGCAACAAGTGAGTTCACGTCAGCGTTTCCAACTTTTTTTATTTTTCCTCTTAAAGCGTATAAAATATGCCTACCTTCTTACCTAATCAACAAATTCCAGAGAAAAGTGAATAGTTAATAGTGAAGCGTGAAGACGTAAAAAATGACAAGTTTCTGTCGAAACTTGTCATTTTTTTGGCAGGGGCAGTAAGAATCGAACTCACGACACGCGGTTTTGGAGACCGCTGCTCTACCAGCTGAGCTATACCCCTATATATCTGCCGCCGCTGTTGCGGCGGCTTTGGTGGACCATCAGGGACTCGAACCCCGGACCAACCGGTTATGAGCCGGTTGCTCTAACCAACTGAGCTAATGGTCCGTGTTTTGCAACGAATAGAATTATATTAAATCCAAACACTTTTGTCAAGTGTTTTATATTATTTTTAAAAAATTATTCTATTATCGCAACGTTCTCGTCACCAAGCATAAATTTAAGTTCATCCGTCATAGGCTTGTTGACCTGTGTGAGTAAATCAACACCGAGGAACTCATACTCCCCGCTATTGCAATGATAAATATAAACGGGCATATTTCCACCGAAAATCGAAACAAGGTTTTTGATTTTGTTGTTGATATCTTCATTTTCTTCTGTCAAACGAAGGAAAATGCCGATTTTCTTTTTCTTTTCAGGTTTTGCTTTTTCCTGCGAAGAGCTTTGAGGAGTTTCGCTGATTTCATCAACAACCGCCTGTGTGGGCACAGTTATCTTTTCGGCAAGAAGCTTAATTTCTTCATCCTTTACAGATATTCTGCCATCCACTAAAACAATGGAACCAACCGAAATAACATCTGAATACACAGCAAACACCTTTGGGAAAGCAATCATTTCAATATTGCCGTATAAATCCTCTATACCGCAAAATGCCATTATTTCATCACGCTTTGTAACCTTCTTTTTAACAGAGGTTATAATACCCAAAAATTTTATCGGTTTTTCATCAATCTCATTTTCGTTGCCTGTTTCAAGGTATTCGTAAAGTGCCGAGGTTTTCGGTGCTTTTATTTTCTCTGAAAAGGCACGGAATTCTTCAAGTGGGTGGCCCGAAAAATACAGACCTGCAACCTCTTTTTCAAGATAGAGCATATCGTTTTTGACCATTTCATCGCAATGGCTGAAATTGGGCTCTGATGAAAATGATTCATTGTCACCACTCACCATTGAAAACATATCAAGCTGACCGCCTGCGTATGAGTCGTGCTCCTTTTGTGCCGCATTCATAACGAGCTCAATATTGAGAATCATTTCACGTCTGTTAAGACCCAGCCCGTCAAGAGCGCCCGCTTTAATAAGGCTTTCAAGAGCACGTCGGTTAAGCTCGCTGCCGTAAACACGTTTACAGAAATCCCAGAAGCTCTTGAATTCACCGTTTTCTGCTCTGTCTTTTTCAATTTTCTCAATCAAGGCTCTGCCGGTGTTTTTTATGCTCAGAAGCGGGAAAACAATATCTCTGCCTTTAACAGAAAATCTCACACCACTTCTGTTGACGTGGGGCGAAAGAACTCTGATATTAAGGCGTTTACATTCTTCTATATAAACAACGGTTTTAGAAATGTCACCAATAACACTTGTGAGAAGCGCCGCCATAAATTCACGTGGATATTTCACCTTGAGATACGCTGTCTGGTATGCTACGAGACCATATGCCGCCGTGTGGCTCTTATTAAAGCCGTATGACGCAAACGAGGTCATATCCGAGAAAATTTCGTCGGCTGTTTTGGCATCTATTCCCCTACGCACGGCGCCCTCAATCACGACGTTACCATTATCGTCAAGCAAGCCGTTAATGAAAATGTTGCGTTCATTTTCCATAACGTCACGCTTCTTTTTGCTCATCGCTCGGCGAACAATGTCAGCTCTGCCGTATGAATAACCCGCAAGCGTTCTGAACACCTGCATAACCTGCTCCTGATAAACCATACAGCCGTTTGTTTCATCAAGAATATCCTTTAACAGCGGTGACTTATACTGAATTCTGTCGGGAAACTTTCGATTTATAAGATACGAGTCAATAAAAAACATGGGGCCAGGTCTGTAAAGGGCGATAGCCGCCGCAATATCAGAAAACCTTTCCGGCCGCATATTGACAATAAGGTTTGTCATACCCGCAGATTCACATTGGAATATGCCACAGGTATTGCCCTTTGACATTTCCGAGAATACCTCGGGATAATCAAGGGGGATATCCGATATATTAAATTCAGGCTCTTTTTTCTTTACCTCTTCAACAGCATCGTTAATAACCGTGAGTGTTCTCAGACCCAAAAAGTCCATTTTGAGAAGTCCCAGCTGCTCAATTTCGGTCATTGTGAACTGTGTTACAATTTGCTCACCATTTTTTGCAAGGGGCACGTAAGAAGAAACCTCATCTCGGGTGATAACCACACCTGCGGCGTGGGTTGAAGCGTGGCGGGGCATACCCTCAACACGCATAGCGGTGTCAATGAGTTTTTTTATTGAATCATCTGAATTGTAAAGCTTTTTAAGCTCGGGGTTTTTCTCAAGAGCAATTTTAATATCAGGGAAATCTCTTGTTATCTGCTTTGCCACAACGTCACCCGTGCTGTAGGGCAAGCCGAGAGCTCTCGCAACGTCACGAATCGCCGCCTTTGCCTGCAAGGTACCGAAGGTAACAATCTGTGCAACCCTGTCAACGCCGTATTTACGGTTGACGTAGTCTATTACCTCACCCCTACGTTCATAACAGAAGTCAATATCAATATCGGGCATACTGACTCTTTCGGGGTTAAGAAAGCGCTCAAAAAGGAGCTTGTTTTTTATTGGGTCTATACCTGTTATACCCAAGGCATAAGCCGCAAGGGAACCTGCCGCAGAGCCTCTGCCGGGCCCAACGGGTATCCCCTTTGATTTCGCAAATTTTATAAAATCGGCAACAATGAGGAAATAGTCGTTAAAGCCCATTGTGTCGATGACCGAAAGCTCGTAATCAAGTTGTCTGAGATATTCCTCGGGAACAAATTTAAAGAGCTTTTCAAGACCGCTGAGGCACTCGTTACGCAGAAAAGCCTTATGGTCGCTTATGGGTGCATCGAATAAAGGAAGCTTTGTAACCCCGAACTCGAAATTAAAATTGCACTTTTCTGCAATTCGGACGGTGTTTTCAACCGCCTCGGGGTAATCGGAAAAGGCTTTTGCCATTTCGTCGCCGCTTTTAAGATAGAACTCGTCATTTTCAAATTCCAATGCATTTTCTTCGCCCACAACCTTGTTGGTCTGCACGGCAATTAAAACACGCTGAACTTCAGAATCGGCTTTCACGGTATAATGAACGTCATTAGTTGCAACCATGGGGATATTCAATGCCCTGCTGATTGAAACAATACCGTCAATAACCTCACGTTCCTCAAGCATACCGTGATTCTGCACTTCAAGATAATAGTTACCCTCACCGAAGGTGTTTTTGTACCAACGGGCAGTCTCCAATGCATCATCAAAATTCCGCTCAGTAATTTTCTTTGCAACCTCACCGAACAAACAGCCCGAAAGGGCAATAAGACCCTCGTGATGAAGCTCAAGCATTTCACGGTCTGTTCGGGGTTTGGTATAAAAGCCGTCAACCCAGGCTGACGAAACAATTTTTGTTAAATTCTTGTAGCCGACCTCGTCTTTGCAAAGCAAAATCAAGTGATAACGTTCGCTGTCAACACCGTGAACCTTATCAAATCTCGAACGGGGTGCAACGTAAACCTCGCAACCGATTATGGGCTTTACACCTTGCTTCTGACACTCTTTATAAAATGCAACAGCACCGTAAAGAACACCGTGGTCGGTAATTGCAAGGTGACTCTGCCCCAATTCCTTTGCACGCGAAACAATCTCCTCGATGCGGCAAGCGCCATCGAGAAGGCTGTATTCTGTATGCAAATGCAAATGGGCAAAATCAGTCATAATTATTTCTGGCCGTAGTAGGCATCCTTTCCGTGCTTTCTGAAATAATGCTTATCAGATAAATAACCGGGAATTGTTTTACACTCACCTTTAAAAAGCTGCTCGGTTTTCATTGCCATTTCAGCCACGATTTCGAGAACAGCCGCATTATGAACAGCATCGTGGGCGGATTTTCCGAAAACAAATGGCGCGTGTGATGACACAAGAACAGCGGGGGTTGACGAAACATCGAGACCATTGCTTTTATAGTGTTCTGCTATAACAACTCCTGTATTATATTCATACTTCCCGTTGACCTCTTCTGCTGTCAGCGGGCGTGTGCAGGGAACACCGGTGTACGAGAAATCGGCGTGAGTTGTTCCATAAGGCGGGATGTCTCTGTTTGCCTGTGCAAAAGCGGATGCATTCACTGAATGGGTGTGAACAACAGCGTTAAGCTCCCCAAATTCTTTATATAAAACGTAGTGTGTGGGTGTGTCTGAGGAGGGATTATAATCTCCCTCAACAACAGAACCGTCCTCAAGAGAAATTATTACCATGCTTTCGGGAGTTAATTCATCATAGGGAACACCCGATGGCTTTATTGCAAACACTCTATTAGCCCTGTCAACAGCAGAAACGTTGCCCCACGTAAACGGAGCAAGACCCAATGAATGTAGCTCTTTGTTAGCTTTACAAACTTCGATTTTCAAACTTTCAAACATAAAATCACCACTAAATTCTTTCTATGATGATTATATAACTAACAAACATCATTGTCAACGCAAAAGAAATTACTATAATTTAATAAAAGTAGTGACATTTATGTTTTTTTATGTTATATTTACTGTATATTGAAAAAATTCAAGGAGAATTTCTATTATGAAAAAATACGCACGCATTTTCTCGTTTGTTGCGCTTGTTCTTGCAATAACTTTTGCTTTTTCGGGCTGTGGGCTGGTTAACTTCGCCGCAACCGTTCTTGGCAAAAATAACACAGATTCAACAACAGGCACAACATCAAACTACCTTGAGACAGTTCCCTCGGGCGACAATATTAATTACGATAACCTTAACCCCACCGACAGCGCTGTAATTACCCCGCCCGACTCAAGCGCACCAGATTCAACTGCACCCGCAGGCACCCAGGCTCCCACATCGGGCTCAGCTAACAAGCCTGTAAACAAGCCCTCCGGTAGCGGTTCAACAACACAAAACAGCGGCACAACAGCCCCCTCTGTTGACAAAGGTGATGAAATAACCGAAGAACAGATTGGTGAATTAACAGTAGAAGGTCTTATGGATCTTCTTTTTGCAACGGAAGACCCCAACGTTGCAGGTAAAATCCTTACAACCTGCGGTTTCGAATACGACGAAGAGCAGGCTATTTTCTATTCACAGATTAACCCCTGGCAGAGAATGTTCGGCTTCAACTACATATATGATATGGCTGCTCCCTTAGCAGGTATGAACTATGCTACAGAAAGAATTTTCTTTGAATACGACAACAAGGATTGGATGGTTCAGATCTGGAAGGGTCAATACGGCATCACAGCCGGTGGCGAAATCGGTTTGTATAATAAAACAGACAAGATTATGCAGTATGATTGTGCCAAGGATGACGAGCTTATTGAGATGGCATTTGACTTCTATAACAACGGTGAATACGTTTTCTCAAGAGGTCCTGAAATGCATTGGTGGCTCACAGGCTTCAAGGTTTTCCACTCCGGTATCAGTATGTCCATTGATTTGGATATGACACTTAAATTCCCCAATATTCAGATGGCAAATGCATTTGAAACAGGGCTTAAAAAGGTTGTAAGAAATTCTTTCCTTGACCCCATAACATATTCAAGAACATCACTTACATTCAAAATTCATTGGTGATTAAATGAGCAATTTGTTAACTAAATTTGCAATTATTGCAGACCCGCACTACTATTCAGAGACTCTCGGCAACAGCGGTAAAGCATATGAACGCAGAGCGGGCTCAGACCAAAAAATGCTGGCGTTGAGCCGTGGCACCGTTCTCACCGCTCTTGAGCACATCAGAAATTCAGATGCAAAATTTCTTCTAATTGCCGGTGACCTTTCAAACGACGGCGAAAGAGTTTCACACGAGGAAATGCGAGAAATCCTTTATGAATTCAAAAAAATAATGCCTGTTTACGTTATTACAGCCACCCACGACTGGTGTTGTGACGGCAATCCCAGACGGTATGAGGGCGACAATATTCTTCACGATGTTGAAACGGTTGCAGTAAACGAGCTTTATGAGTTTTATAAGGACTTTGGTCCCGATGAAGCAATTTCTGAATTTCACACCCATCAGGACAAGGTTTCATACGTTGTGAGGCCCTGCGAGGGCGTTACTGTTTTCTGCCTTGATGACGACCAAGACGGAATTGGTCGTGGCTCGGGCTATTCTCCGGAGCACTTCCAATGGATTGAAAATCAAACAAACGAGGCAAAAAAGCGTGGTGATGTCGTTTTCGGTATGCAGCACCACCACCTTTTCTTAACGGAATTTGACCGTGCCATCAACGGTAAAGGCTCCGTTGACTACAAAATGGAGCAGGTTACAAGATTTGCTGATTTCGGTTTTCCTGTTATGTTCACCGGTCACTCCCATATGCACCACATAAGAAGAGTTGAAACCGAAAAGGGCAACCACTTTTACGAAATAAACGTTGGTTCTATAAGCGGCTACCCCGCCCCGATATGCTATTGTGATGTTTTCGAAGACGGTATTGATATCAAAACCGAGCATCTTGAAAAGTTCACTCACAACGGCAAGGAATACACCAACGATTATCTCAAAAATCATGCTACCGCACTTTTCAGCGACATTATTGACTCAGCGACAGTTAATGAAAAGGATAAATTTTTGGCAGTTGTTGAAGCAATCGGATTAGGTGCTGAAAAAGCAAGCAAAATCTGGAAATTTGCCCGACCCGCCCTCAAATGGCTTGATAAACTAACTGTAAAAAAAGCTGCAAGAATACTCAATTTTATTTCTTTTGGCAAGGCTATTGATAAGAAAGCTGCAAAAGAAATCGCAGACGTTAAAGTTACTGATATGGTTTTCGGTGCATTCTGCTCAATTCTTGACGGCTCTTTAGTTAAGCACAAGGAAGGCTCGGCTTATTACACAGTATTTACACAGGCGCTCGCCTTCCCGCTTCGCCTGGTTAAAAAGCTTCGCATAAAAAACGGCGGTCTTATCAGAACGCTTACTCATATAAAAAATGCCGCGCCTGAGCTAATGACAGGCGGGCCGCTTGATAACAATAACTGGTTTTGTGAATTCTGAATATAAAAAGAACTGATACATACGAAAATGTATCAGTTCTTTATTTTTATAATTGTTCAGCAATATCGTAAATAAGTCTTTCGGTTTTTTCCCAACCAAGACAAGGGTCGGTGATTGATTTGCCGTAAATACCGTCTCCGATTTTTTGTGCACCGTCTTCTATGTAGCTTTCAATCATAATACCTTTTACAAGCCTTTTAATATCATCATTGTGAGCTCTGCTGTAAAGAATATCCTTTGTTATACGGATTTGTTCAAGGTATTTTTTGCCGGAGTTTGCGTGGTTTGCATCCACAATGCAAGAAGGATTTTTAAGACCTGACCTTGCATAAGCATCTGAAAGATTGAGCAAATCCTCGTAATGATAGTTAGATATATTGTGACCGTCTCTGTCAACAAAGCCTCGCATAATAGCGTGTGCATAGGGATTGCCGTCACTTTCAACCTCCCACCCTCTGTAAAGGAAGGTGTGACTGCTCTGAGCGGCTGTAATCGCATTCATCATAACGGAAATATCGCCACCTGTGGGGTTTTTCATACCAACAGGGATATCAAAACCGCTGGATGCGAGCCTGTGCTCCTGATTTTCAACTGAACGGGCACCGATTGCAACGTAAGAGAGCAAATCTGAAAGATAACGGAAGTTTGCGGGGTAAAGCATTTCATCCGCACAGGAGAAGCCATAGTCACGAAGCGCACACATATGAAGCTCACGAATAGAAATGATGCCGTGAAGCATATCCGGCTTTTCGTTTGGGTCAGGCTGATGGAGCATACCCTTATACCCTGCACCGGTGGTTCTCGGTTTACCTGTGTAAATTCGGGGAACGATAACGATTTTATCCTTAACCTTTTCTCTGACCTCTGCAAGCCTTGAAATATAATCAAGAACGGGGTCTTTTGAATCTGCGGAGCAAGGGCCGATAACAAGAAGAAGCTTGTCGGATTTACCCGTAAACACGTTTTTGATTTCTATATCGTTTTTATCCTTCTGCTCTGCCATTTTTGCAGTAAGCGGGAACTGTTCTTTTATCTCCATCGGAATGGGAAGCTTTCTTTTGAAATTCATACTCATTTTAATAATCTCCTATCTTTTATATGATATCGTATTTTATTCCCAGGGCCTTGATATCATCAAAGAACTCGGGATAGCTTTTGTTTACACATTGGGCATTTTCTAAGGTTCCGCCCACTTTACTGCACAAAACCGCAAGCGACATTGCTATTCTGTGGTCGTTGTGACAGTTCAGTTTTTCTTCAGGGGCTCTGACCTCTGTTTTCGGAATAATAATTTCGTTATCATTAACAGTTATATCCACACCAAATTTTGAAAGCTCAGCCTGCATGGCAATACCACGGTTGCTTTCCTTTATTTTCAGTCTTTTTGTCCCCGTAAGCGTTGCACCGTTACAAAGCGCGGAGCACGCAATAAGAACGGGACCCAAATCGGGACAATCTGTAATATCAATAGTTGGTGTACCGTCTTTTATTTGTTCATAAAAAGCTCTGTAAATCTTGTCACCCTGACAGCTTTCATTATTCATACCGCTAATGGTAACGTTACCGCCCAAAAGATTAAATGCATCAAGAAACGCCGCATTTGACCAATCGCCTTCAACCGAAAGGCTTTGAGCTTCAAAATGCTGATCACCTTTTATATAAAAACCCCTGTCCGTTTTTATTATGCTAACACCAAATGCAGATAAAACGTCAATCGTTATATCTGCGTATGGAGCACTTTGCAAAGGTGTTGTCAGAATTATTTCGCTGTCGCCTTTCAACAGAGGCAAAGCGAAAAACAACCCTGTCAGAAACTGACTGCTTACGTCACCGCGCGTTTTATATATTCCGCTTTTCAGCTCACCGCCCGCCACAAGGAAGCTATTTTCTTTTTTGATGTAACATCCCATTCCGGGAAAAAGTTCCTCATACACGCTCTGGGGACGTTCTAACAGCCTTTCACTCCCGTCGAAAGAAACACGTTCCGAAAAAATAAGACTTAACGGAATCAAAAACCTTAATGTACTTCCGCTTTCATTGCAAAACATATTAAGACTGTCTTTTCTTTTGTCTTTGTCAATTCCGCGGACAACCGCTTTGTTGCCAACAATATCTATTTTAGCCCCCAATTCCTTGAGGCAAGAAACCGTAGCCGAAATATCGTCATTTGCACCGATGTTTTCAATTACGCTTTCTCCCTTTGCAAGAGCAGCACAAATAAGCAAACGGTGGGCACAGCTTTTTGATGGCGGTGCGTTTACTGTGCCGGTTGCCACACCGGGCTTTATTGTTACGTTCATTTTTTCGCCTTCTTTATTAATGCGTCAATCGCGAGAAGATAGCCGTCAGTGCCTTTTCCGCTGATTGTTTCAAAGCATGCACTTCTTATATAGCTTATTTTTCTGAACTCCTCACGTGAATCAACATCTGAAATATGCACTTCAACCGCAGGAATACTAACAGCCTTTAAAGCATCTAATATTGCAACACTTGTGTGGGTATATGCACCGGGGTTTATAACTATTCCGTCATAAAGACCGTAGGCAAACTGAATAATATCGACCAAATCACCCTCGTGGTTGGATTGATAACACTTTACCCCGATTTTTTTATCATCTGCGTATTTTTCAATTTTTCCGACAAGAGAATTATATGTTTCTCTGCCATAAATATCGGGTTCCCTTATGCCAAGCATATTAAGATTCGGCCCGTTAATCACAAGAATATTCATAATAATCCTCCTGTATTATTTTCGCAACCTCATCCACAGCTCCCGAGCCGTTAACAATTACATCTGCCGATAATTTATAAAGCTCATATCTTTCTTTATACCGTTTTTCTAAATCCGAACGGTTACTTGAAAGCGGTCTGTCAGAAGTGGTCACAAGCATATCAAGGGGTCTGTCAAGAAAATAAATTCTCGCATTCCCTTTTAAATTCTCGATATTTTCGGGGTTAAGAACTGCTCCCCCGCCTGTTGAAATAATTTGTGAATTTGATTTCGAAATCTCTTTTATAACGCTGTGCTCAATTTCTCTGAAATAACTCTCACCCGATTCTTCAAATATTTCGGGGATGTTTCTGTTTTCGGTTTTAGTTATTTCATCATCACTGTCAACAAACACTTTACCAAGCTTTTGGGAAATGAGCTTTCCAACCGATGTTTTTCCGCTAGCCGGCATACCTATAAGAGCAATATTCATTTTTTGCTTATATAAGTTTTTAAAAATCTCTTCAACCTTAGTGTCGTCAACGGGTTGCTCAATAAACTTCTCAACTGCGTATGCCGCCTGTGAAACCAACATATATAATCCGCCTACGGCGGTTATATTTTTTGCACGTGCATCTAAAACAAGCTGTGATTTTAAGGGGTTATAAACCGCATCAAACACTGCCTCAACCTTCGGAAGCTTATCTAAATCCACTGCGCTGACACCTGTTTTCGGATACATTCCGCAAGGTGTTGTGTTTATAACGATTTCACAGTCGTTATATTTTTCATAAAGCTCTTCGTATGTAATGTAACCGTCTTTTTTACTTCTTGAAACCTTTAAAACGAAACGTGATTCCAACGCGTTAGCAACGGCGAAGGCTGTGTTTGAGGTTCCGCCGCTACCGAGAACAGCTACCGTTTTGCCTTTTAAAGACACACCTGCTCTTTCGATAAGTGATTTCAAACCGTAAAAATCCGTATTATAACCGTAAAGCCTGCCGTTTTTGTTGACAATGGTGTTAACGGCATCAATAGCCTTTGCTTCGTCAGAAATCCAATCAAGAAATTCAATTACATCCCGTTTATAAGGGATAGTGACGTTGATTGCCTTGAATTCTTTTTTTGAGAAAAACTCAAAAAGCTCTTCCCTTGTCAGCTCGAGCAATGAATAATCATAATCTGCCAATTCATTGTGAATTTCTTTTGAAAAGCTGTGTCCGAGCTTTTCACCGATACAACCGTATTCCATTATTAATCACCAAGCCAATCGGTACCGTATTTCTGAGCTAACAAGTCACACAGCACAAGTGCCGTTACGCTGTCAACCACTACTCTCGCTCTGTGAACAATGCAAGGATCGTGTCTGCCTTTAACCGCCAGAACTGCATTTTCTTTATTAACGAAATCTATTGTTTCCTGTTCTTTGGAAATAGACGGTGTCGGCTTGACGGCACATCTGAAAATAACAGGCATCCCGTTTGTTATGCCACCGTTTATTCCGCCGTTGTTATTTGATTTTGTAATAACTTTATCTTTGAGCAAGCAGAAGCTGTCATTCATTACGCTACCTGCCATATCAACACAAGAGAAGCCTGCACCGAATTCAACACCTTTCACACCCGGAATTGAGAAAAGCGCATGTGAAAGAACACTTTCAACGGAATCAAACCACGGCTCACCAACACCAACAGGTAACCCGACAACAGCTGTTTCAAGAATTCCACCGACGCTGTCGCCCTCTTTTGCAGCATTTTCAATGTTGCTTATTATTTCTTTGCCGGCTGTTTCATTTAAAACAGGGAAGAGTTTCTGAGAAAGAACGGAGATATCGTTTTCATAATCCGAAAAGCCATCATCTTCAACACCTGCACATTTTGATATGTGTGTGCCTATTTTTATACCTTTTTTTAAAAGCAAATCAACTGCAATTGCGCCCGCCGCAACAAGCCCCGCGGTAATTCTGCCACTGAAGTGACCGCCGCCACGGTAATCCTCACAGCCGTTATATTTGCAAAAGGCTGTGTAATCAGCGTGACCGGGTCTTGCTTTGCCGTAATCCTTTGAATAGTCTTTGGATTGCGTGTTTTCATTGGGTATTACTATGCAAAGAGGTGTACCCGTTGTTTTTTTTCCGAAAACACCGCTAACGATCTCAAATTTATCTGACTCCTGTCGTGGTGTGGAAATTTTACCGAAAGGACGTCTCAGGTCAAGCTGGTGTGAAATAAATTCTTCATTAACCTTAACACCGGCAGGTAAACCGTCAATAACGGCGCCAATAGCCGTTCCGTGACTTTCACCAAAAAGTGTTACGCTGATATTGTTACCAAAAGTATTTTTCATTCTGAGTACGCCTCCTTTACTAAAATTTCTAATTCGCTGAACGTCAGAAATCTGAATTCAAAGCTACCGATTTCATTAACAAAAACAACGTTAACTCCATCCTCCTTCGCCTTTTTATCGTGTCGAAGAGAGGATATTATTTCATTTACCGAAAAATCGAACTGAATCGGTAACTTATATTTATTTAAAACATTAAGAAGTCGTTTTCTTACGTCACAGGCTGAAAAAGCGAGCATCCCCATAGCCACGCATTCACCGTGAAGGTATCCGGAAAGACCTGCGGCAGTTTCAATAGCGTGGCCAGCAGTGTGACCGAAGTTAAGAACCTTGCGAAGCCCTGTTTCTTTTTCATCCTCTTCAACAACCGCTTTTTTAATTTTTAAAGAGCGTTCAATTACTATATCGATGATGTCTTCTGCATTGTTATTTTCTAACATTCCGAAAAGCTCTTTATCGCTTGTTGCCGCCATTTTTATACTCTCGGCAAGGCCGTTATAAAACTGTCTCTGTGAAAGAGTTTTTAAAACATCGGGATCAATTACAACAGCCTTTGGCTGATAAAAAGCGCCAACGGTATTTTTATACCCCCCGAAATCAATAGCAGTTTTACCGCCTATTGATGAGTCCACCTGAGAAAGCAAGGTGGTAGGGATATTATAAAAATCAATACCGCGCATATACGTTGCGGCTGTAAAGCCAGACAGATCACCCACAACGCCGCCGCCCACAGCAACAACACAGTCTAACCTTGTGAAAGCGTTTTCATTTAACACTTCAAGCAATTCTTTATATGTTTCAAATGATTTACTTTGTTCCCCTTGGGGAATGACCTTTATAATGTTGTTTTTGAATTGCTTTGAAACAGCCTCGGCATATTCTGAAGGCACACCGCTGTCTGTTACAATAAGTGCTTTTTTATTTATGTCGCAATATTCAGAAAGGTTGTTAATTGCGCCCCTTTCAATTGTAATATTGTAATCACCCATTGATGTTTTTACTGTTAATTCCATAAGTAATATCCTTATATCTGTTGTTCTTTAGAATATCTGCCCACAAGACGAACGTTGGTGCAAACCTCAGACAGCTTTGAAAGCATATTTTTCTCATCCTCTTCGGAAAGCTTGCCCTCACCCTCAAGGAAAAAGTAATAATTCCAGATAACATCCTTTGACGGACGGCTTTTCAATGCCTTAAGATTGTATCCGCATTCACCAAAAACAGAAATAGCCTTGCTGAGAGAGCCCGCTTCATCACGAACGGTGAAAAGAACGATAAAGTTTTCGTCCCCCATCGATTCACCCCTCGGGATTCTTGAAAAAACCGCAAAACGTGTAGTATTTTTACTGTCTTTATTAATCTTTCTGTCAATCAGCTTTAACCCGTATTCGTGACCCGCTTCAAGACTGCATATAACACCAAGTGAACTGTCACCACTCTCTGAAACAATTTGCGCCGCAACAGCGGTATTAACCGCTTCCTCAGTCTGCAAGCCCCTTTCGGAGATATATTCAGCACATTGACCCAGAGCCTGCGGGTGGCTGACAACCCTTTTAATTGTGTTCCGGTGTGAATCCGGCGTACCGAAAAGGTGTTGTTCAACTGCCATGTCATAAACACCATTTATAAACAGCGAGCCGAAATACGTCAGATCCATAACACGGGCAACATCACCCTCATAGCTGTTTTCAATCGGTAAAACTGCACACTCACACTCGCCCTTTTCAACCGCCTTATACGCAGATTTAAAATCAGGGAATGCAACAGGATTACCGTCAGGGAAAATGCGCTTTACGGCAATTTCTGCAAATGCACCCTTCACGCCGGAAAAAGCAATTCTTGTTCCGTCAAGAATTTTGTGCTGAAAATCCTTTGAAAGATTCATTGTCTTTTTCTGAAAGTTTATGTAATATGAGCGGATTTCCTCATCAGAAATCAAAGCACTGTTTTTTTCGAGAAGAGCCACCTCTCTTACAGTGTCCTCAACGGGAATACCGTTAACCTTTTTATATTCTGCAACATCCTTGACCGCTTCCATTCTTTTTTGGAACAGAGCGGCAATTTCCACGTCAATTTCGCCAATGGTTTTTCTGGCTTCATGGAATTTTTTTTCGTAATCAGTCATTTTTATAATCCTCATAAAGTGCTTTAAATGCAGGAATAGAGCGTTCAATGAGTTCTGTGTCAACACAATAAGAGATTCTCACAAAGCCCTCGCACCCGAATGAATCGCTTGGTACAAGAAGCAGCTCGAACTTCTTCGCTCTTTCATAGAATTTGTTTGCGTCTTCCTCAAGGGATTTAACAAACATATAAAATGCACCATCTGGTTTAATTACGGTGTATCCGATATCTGTAAGTGCATCGTAAAGAATTTTTCTGTTCTTTTCATAAACTGAGATATCGGCGGTATCTTCAAGACATTCGGCGATTGTGTACTGCATCAAAGACGGTGCACAAACGTAACCGAGAGCTCTGCCCGCACCGCATATTGCCGCATAAACGTCGCTCGCATCCTTCATATCGGGTGAAACAAAAATGTAACCGATACGCTCACCGGGTAAGGAAAGTGCTTTGCTGTATGAATAACACACAAAGGTGTTATCGTAGTAACAAGGGATGTAAGGAACCTTTTCACCTGTGAAAACAAGCTCTCTGTATGGTTCGTCGGAAATTATGAATATCTCTTTATTATATTCCTTTTGCTTTTCTTTAAGCAAATCAGTTAATTTAACAATATCGCTTTCAGGGATAATAACGCCCGAGGGGTTATTGGGTGAATTTACGATAATTGCCTTTGTGTTGGGGGTAATTGCCTTTTCAAGTGCATCAAAATCAATTTGCAAATCTTCTTTTTTCGAAGGCACAACCACAAGCCTTGCCCCGGCCTGCTCAGCAAAAACCCTGTATTCGGGGAAAAACGGTGCCAATGCTATAACTTCGTCACCAGCTTCGACAATAGCATTGAGAGTAATTGTAAGTGAAGCAGCCGCACCACAGGTCATATAAACAAGACCGGGATTTGCATTCACTCCGAATTTTTCTTTAATGTATTCAGCAATTTTTGCTCTGACGTTTAAATCGCCGGGTGCTGATGTATAGCCGTGAAGAACCTCTGCAGGAGTCTGGGCAATAAGCTTATTCATAACGTCAGTAACCTTTTGGGGAGCCGGCACGCTAGGATTACCAAGGCTGAAATCGAAAACATTCTCTGCACCGATTTCTGCCTTTCTTTTCTTGCCGTATTCAAAAATCTCACGGATAATCGAACTTTTTTTGCCAAGCTGCATCATTTTTTCTGAAATCATTTTAATACTCCTTTTTAGGGTGAATGGAATTATCCGAACCGTGTTTTCTACAGGCGGATTTCCGCTCATCCGTTGTTAAAATACTCGCCAATCCGAAAGGATTAGCTGCGTTTTTGCCTAGGCTGACCAAAAATCCGCACTGTATAAAATCTTCGACCTAAAAACAAAAAAATTTTTATTGGATTTTTGGTGTTAAGGACGAAGATAGGCTGCCGTCTTTCAAGACCGAAACGCCGAAAAGACTTAAAAAGATTTGCTTTTAGGCAGATTCGGATGACTCCTTTCACCCTAAACAAAAAATCCGCAAACCGATATACTTTTAAAAGCATAGCAGAATGCGGACTGTCTATTCACACTAAACTGAAATTTCAGTTACAAGATGAAAACAGACAATCCTGTGTAAAATAATAAAATCGAAAATATCCGAAATTACGAATCATCTGTAACACCTCTCCTGAAAAATATGTGAACATTGTACTCCTCGTTTTTTTATTTGTCAACAAAAAACTAAAAATTATTGCATTTTTATTAATTTTCGTTTTTTTCGACGATTTCGGCAAAGCCGTAAATCAATGCCGAGATAAGTCTTGCGATTACAACACCGATTACGAAAACAGTTATCAATGGTAATGCAAGGAACGAAAGCATATCAAAGCCCAACCACACGCCTAAAAACACTGCACCGACAACGATAAGTGAAATCAAGAAAAACATATTGAGAATAAAGACAACAACTGAAAGCCTTTTCAATGATGTTGAGCATTTTTTAAAGAATTTGAAGCCGAGACCCGAAGCCATAACTTCGTCGTTTTTTTGCTGTGTAGCTGTATTCTGAATGTTATCTGTCATAAAAGCCTCCTGCATTACTCAGACCAACCGTCATCAATATCGCCGCTGCCAAGCTGAACGTTTTCACCATTGCCTGTGTCGGGTTTAATATTCTGAGTGGGTTTTTCTGTTTCTTTTTCTGTTTCTTTATCGGTGGTAACGGGCTTTTTAGTCGTGTCATCCTTATCACCCTTTGAGGGCTTAGGTGCTTTTGTTGTAGTTTCATCATCTGCTGAAGTTTCGGCATTGACACCAATGCTGTTACTCTGTACGTTGCCTGCAACATCTTCGGGAATTGTGTCTGAAGAGTTATCGTACTGTTTGTCGAAATCCAAGGAGCCATCAACCCATTTGTATGCAACTACCTTCTCAACGCCTTCAAAGTTGATCGTTGAATAAATTCTTTGATTTTCAGTATCAACAGAAATATTCTTTAAGGAAGAAAGAATGATTGAATATTCAAAGGTCTTATTGGTGTCGTTGAACAACCAGCACATAAAGGATATAACGTCGCCCTCTTTAGATGCCGCAATATAAAAATCGGGGACACCATCAAAATTCATATCCTTGAATTCGTAATGACTTTTTGCATATTCCAAATCAAATTTAAAGTCGGGGTTAACGGGATATTCGAGTTTTTGGAAAACTTCACCGTCTTTTTTGATTGTGGCAGATGTTTTTTCAATTTCTGCTGTTAAACCATTGATAGTTACGGTATTATTCTTTGTTGTAGTTGTGTTGCCGTCATCACCTTTGCCGCCACAGCCTGCAAACAAAGCAAAAACAAGTGATAAAGCCAATAAAACCGAACATGATGCAATTATTTTTTTCATAAAAAAACCTCCTGTTTAAAACACAACGCCCTCAGCATTGAGAGCTTTTTCAAGACCGCTGTAATCCGGTGCTTTGTACACGTAGCCTTTCATTCCGTAGGCTTTAGCACCCTCTATATTCTGGGGCATATCATCAATAAAGAAGCACTCCTCGGGAACAAGTGAAAACTTGTTGCAAAAAGCCTCGTAAATCTCACGCTCCGGCTTCAATAATTTGTAAACGCAAGATATAAACATACCATCCATTAAACTGATGGCTGGAATATCAAGATACCTGTCAAAAAAACGGGCGGTTGCGTTTGATAATAAGTACACATTGTAGCCTGCGTCTTTAATACGTTTGACAAAGTCATACATTTCTTCGTATACAGGCATATAGGGGTAAAAGTCACTGATCATCTCAGCTACAAGCTGACGGGTATCCTCAGGGATTTCGGGTAAAATCGTCGGGATAACGTCGGCAGATTTCAAAATACCCCTGTCCAGCTCACGCCAGAACTGACCGCCAAACACCTTCTCTGTGAGAATTTCGTGATATTCTTCGGAAAAGCATTTATTCATCGTTTTGAGCAGATTGAAATCAATTAAAACTCCACCCATATCAAAAACAACATTTTTAATCAAAAAATCACCGCCTTTTACCACAAACATTATAACATTTATTTAAAATTTTTCAATATATAATAAGAAAATCCAAAAATTCACTTTTAATTTCAGAATATTGTGATATAATTAATTAGAACAAAGTTGTAAAGGTGGAAACAATATGGAAATCAAAGTTTTTAAAACCGCTGAGGAAATCGGCTCTGCCGTTGCCTCAATTTTTGTTGACGAAGTAAAAAACAACCCCTCTTGCGTGCTTGGTCTTGCAACAGGTGCAAGCCCCATCCCCACTTATAAAGAAATCATTAAAGCCTTTGAAAACGGCGGAATCACATTCAAAGATGTTAAAACATACAACCTGGACGAATATTGCGATTTGCCCAAAAACGACAAAAACAGCTACTACACATTTATGCACGAACAGCTTTTCAACGGTCTTGACATTCTTGAAGAGAATGTTCATTTCCTTGACGGTAATGCTGAAGACAGCGAAGCAGAGTGCAAAGGATACGATGCTGAAATCAATGCAGCAGGCGGTATTGATATCCAGCTTCTCGGCATCGGCAACAATGCTCATATCGGCTTCAACGAACCCGCAGACAGCTTCACAGACGGTTCATTTAAGGTTAAGCTCACTGACAGCACTATTGAAGCAAACAAAATCTATTTTGATGAAAACCCCATGCCCCATTACGCATTAACTATGGGCATCAATCAGATTATGGCGGCAAAGAAAATTATTCTTATTGCAACAGGTCCAAAAAAGGCTGAAGCAATCCGCAATATGGTAAAGGGTGAAGTTACACCCCAGGTTCCCGCTTCAATTCTCCAGAAACACGACGACGTTATCATCTTCCTTGATGAAGCCGCTGCTTCTCTACTTTAATATTTAATTCTGAACAAAAAACTCACAGTCACCGCGGTGACTGTGAGTTTTTTAATTAATCGTTAATGAATATGAATATCCTTCGTTAAGGTTTTTATATGCTTCAAACAAAAGAGCTTTATTTAATGCCTCACCTGAAAAAACATAACAATTACCGTCCTCGTCAAAATCCGAAAAATTCAACATACTCCCCTGTGAATTAAAAAATACAAAAATGATTTTAGGCAGAAAAACATCGGGTAAGCTCTTTGTTTTACCGTCGAAAACCATATCATTACAAACTATTTTATAATCCTCGTTGTTCAGTTCAACACTTATAACGGAATCAGAAGCGTTGAGATATTTAAAAATAAGGGTTTCGCCGAAAAACTCAATTTCAGCATCGAAAACAAGACTGTTATATGAAACCTGGATTTTTTTATTCTCTGAAAAATCAACATCTGAAGTTTTGCTTGCCACGTTGCAAGATGAAAGAACCGGCAACAACAAAGCTAAACACACTAAACACAACCTTCTCAGTTGTATTCCTCCAAAAATTTAAAAGATTTGTTAATATATTTTGCACAATCACTCGGAAGCATAACGTACTCTGAAAAATCATTCTTCATAAGGTCGGCTGTGAGACCGTGGATAAAAGCGCCAAGTGCCGCTGTTTTAAACAAATCACAACCCATAGACGGCGCAAGCCCTGTAATAATACCGGAAAGCAAATCACCCGAGCCGCCCTTTGAAAGACCCGTGTTACCGGTTTCATTCACATAAAAATGACTTCCGTCATTATTACAAATAAGAGTTCTGTGACCCTTCAAGAGAACGTTAACGTTATATGTTTTGCAAAAATCAGAAAGTATCAATTCTGATTTCTGCAAAACATTCTGAACGTCGCAACCGCAAAGGCGAGCCATTTCACCCGGATGAGGAGTCAACAAGGTCTGCGCGCCGCGGTTCAGAAGTGATTCTTTAAAAAAGCTGAGACAGTTTAAACCGTCGGCATCAATAATCAGCGGTTTGTTAACATTTTCAACTACCGCTTTGACAACCGATTTTACGTCATCGTTAACACCGATACCGCAACCGAGCAACACAACATCGCACTCATTTGCTTTTTCAATAATATATGATGTATTTTCTTTGCCGATAAAGCCGTCGCCATTGTCGGCAAGGGGAAGAAACAGGTTTTCAGTCAAACGCGATGTAAGTGTATTATACAAACACTCCGGGAAAGCAAGAATACCGATACCGATTCCGCTTCTGAGAGCGCCCTCACAAGCAAGAACGCAACACCCCACCATTGTTTTGCTGCCGCAAATCATCATAGCTCTGCCAAAGGTTCCTTTGTGCCCGTTTTGATTTCTCACAGGCAACATCGCCGCGGCATCCGCTAATGATAAAATGGTTTTATTGGGCATTGCACTCACCTCAAAGCTATTATTAATTCTAATTATAGCAACACTTCAGAATTATGCAACACTTACTTCGCTATCAAATTCATTGTTAAAATCAGCTTCTGCAATATCATAATTACTGAACTCAATAACATTTGATTTAACGGGGATTGATTTTTTACCGATTCTTTCTTTCGCAACGTCATTCAACGCAAGGAAAAAAGCTTTGATATAAACCCAGGCTCTTCTTTCAAATCTTATAACAGCGTCACGATTGCAAATTCCTGCGCTGATAGCGAAAATAACAATAACCTGAAATACAAAACTGAAAAGATTAGCTGTTGTCATATAAATACCTCCGAACATTAACGAACATTTGTTTTTGTGATTTCATTATATCACCATTTTTACATTTGTCAACACAAATGTTCTTTTTTCTTTGTTTTTGTAGTACGTTTTTTTGTACTTTCTGCCGTTTTTGTGATATTTCAGGCGGTTTTTGAGAGTTTTTTTACAAGAAAAACAACTTTTTTTAATAAAACACATCATAAAATGTTTGCCTTTTGTTCACCCATAACAACAAAAACTAACAAAAAATATTGAAATAGCGAAAATTGGGTATTTTATTTTTGATATAAATAATGTATAATAAATTAGTTATTAATAATCTATGTAGGCAGGATTAAAATTATGTTTGTTGATAAAGCAAAAATCCATATAATAGCCGGCACGGGCGGTAACGGTGCCGTTGCTTTTCACAGAGAGAAATATATTAACGCCGGCGGTCCGGATGGCGGCGACGGCGGAAGAGGCGGAAACATCGTTTTTCAAGTTGACGACAACCTCTCTACTCTCTCTGATTTCCGCTATAAAAGAAAGTACAAAGCACCCAACGGTGATAACGGCAGGGGCTCACGCTGCAGCGGCAAGAAAGGTGAAGACCTTATTATCAAGGTTCCCAGAGGTACCGTTATAAAAGAAAGTGAATCCGGCTTTGTTATGGCGGACATGAGCATTGAAGAAACCTTTATTGCCGCAAAGGGCGGTAAGGGCGGCTGGGGTAATGCCCATTTTGCAACCTCTACAAGACAGGTCCCCCGATTTGCAAAAGACGGTGCCCCCGGTGAAGATTGGGAAGTTATTCTTGAATTGAAGCTTCTTGCAGACGTTGGTTTAATCGGCTTCCCGAACGTTGGTAAATCAACTCTTATCTCGGTTGTCAGTGAGGCAAAGCCCATTGTTGCAAACTACCACTTCACAACGCTCACCCCCGTTCCCGGTGTTGTTCGTATGGGTCCCGAAAGCAGCTTTGTTATGGCGGATATTCCCGGAATTATTGAGGGTGCCAGCGACGGTGTTGGTCTCGGTCACGAATTTCTTCGCCATATTGAGCGTTGCAGACTTCTTGTTCACGTTGTTGACGTTGCAGGAAGTGAGGGCAGAAGCCCCATCGAAGATTTTGAAGCCATCAATTACGAATTAGGCAGATATAACGAAGAGCTTACAAAATACCCACAGATTGTTGCAGGTAACAAAATTGATCTTGCAACAGACGAGCAACGCAAGGAGTTTGAAAAATACGTCCGCGGCAAGGGTTACGATTATTATGAAATAATCGCACCGATTGCCGAGGGAACACAGGAGCTTATCAATGCTGTTGCCGCAGAGCTTCACAAGCTCCCCCCTGTTAAAATCTATGAAAAACAGGAAATAACACCTAAAGAGATTTTAAAATCTGCGAAAAAGGATTTCAAAATCCGCGTTGAGGGCGACGTATTTATTGTTGAAGCACCGTGGCTTGCAAAAATTCTTATGAAAACAGATTTGAACGACTACTCCTCTCTTCAATATTTCCAGAATATTCTTGTCACAAGCGGAATCATTCAAAGCCTTGTTGACCACGGCATAGCCGAGGGCGACACAGTAAGCATTTATGATCTGGAGTTTGACTATGTGCCATAATGAATTGTTAAACGAACTCTGCTCACCGTTACCTGAAAAAGAAGCAAGGCTTTACAGCCCCTTGACGTTAGCGTTTCTCGGCGACGCCGTTTACAGCCTGCTTGTGAGAAATATGCTTTCGTTACAGGCAAACAAGCCCACCGGTAAGCTCCACAAGGATTCAATAAAATACGTTAATGCCGCCTTTCAGGCGCAAATGGCGAAGGAGCTTTTGCCCCACCTCACAGAAAATGAAGAAACAGTTTTTAAAAGGGGCAGAAATGCTCACTCCTCCCATTCACCTAAAAACCAGAATGCCGGTGATTACAGATATGCTACAGGTCTTGAAACGCTTTACGGTTATTTGTACCTTTGCGGCGAAACACAAAGAATTAAAGAATTGTTCAGCCTGAGCACATTACAATTCTTTGAAAACAATAAAACAGAAACTCTTTGAAAGGAATATTAAAATGTCCCTTGTTAAGAAAGAACACATCAGAAACTTCTCTATAATTGCCCATATTGACCACGGCAAATCAACCCTTGCCGACAGGCTTCTTGAATTAACCGATTCCGTTGCAAAGCGTGATATGGAATCGCAGATTCTTGACGATATGGATCTTGAAAAAGAGAGAGGCATTACAATAAAAGCCCACGCCGTTAAGCTTGATTACACCGCAAATGACGGCAAGCAATACCAGCTCAACCTTATTGACACCCCCGGTCACGTTGACTTTAATTACGAGGTGTCGCGCTCTTTAGCGGCTTGTGAAGGAGCAATTCTCATAATCGACGCTTCACAGGGTATTGAGGCACAAACCCTTGGTAACACATACCTCGCTCTTGACCACAACCTTGAGCTTGTACCCGTTATCAATAAAATTGACCTTCCCTCCGCCGACCCCGACAGAGTTGCAAACGACGTTGAAGATATTATCGGTCTGCCTTGTCAGGATGCTCCGAGAGTTTCTGCAAAAACAGGTCAGAACGTTGAGCAGGTGCTCGAGCAGATTGTTGAGCTTGTGCCATGCCCCGAGGGTGACGACGATGCACCCCTGCGAGCATTGATTTTCGACTCTGTATATGACAACTACAAGGGTGTTATCGTTTACGTGCGTGTTGTTGACGGCACAATCAAAGTTGGCGACACAATGAAAATGATGGCGACAGGTGCTGAATTCACCGTTGTTGAGGTCGGCACAATGAAGGCAACGGGCTTGCAACCCATAGGCAAGCTTTGCTCGGGCGAGGTCGGTTACATAACCGGTTCCATTAAAACCGTCAGAGATGCTGTTGTAGGCGACACCGTAACCCTTGCTACAAACCCCGCTAAGGAGGCGCTCCCCGGTTACAGAAAAGCTACGCCAATGGTTTATTGCGGTATCTATCCCGCCGACGGCGCAGATTATGAAAACCTTCACGAGGCACTTGAAAAATTGCAGTTAAACGACGCTTCTCTTTCATACGAGCCCGAAACGTCCGGCGCCCTTGGATTTGGTTTCCGTTGCGGCTTCCTCGGTCTTTTGCACCTTGAAATTATTCAGGAAAGACTCGAAAGAGAATACGACCTTGACCTTGTAACCACCGTGCCCAGCGTTGTATATAAAATTCACCTCACAAACGGTGACGTGGTTGAGATTGACAACCCCACACACTACCCCGACCCCGCAGTAATTGACTATTGCGAAGAGCCCGTTGCAGATGCTCACATTTTTACACCCAGCGAATACGTCGGCTCAGTAATGGAGCTTTGCCAGGAAAGACGAGGCACCTTTAAAAATATGGATTACATTTCAGGTGACCGTGTGGAGATTAAATATGATTTGCCACTTAACGAAATCATCTATGACTTCTTTGATGCGCTCAAATCAAGAACACGCGGCTACGCTTCGCTTGACTATGAAATTTCTGAATACCAGCGTTCAAACCTTGTAAAGCTAGACGTGCTTCTCAACGGCGATATTGTTGACGCCCTTTCGTTCATTGTCCATTCAGACAAGGCGTACGGCAGAGCAAGACGAATTGCAGAAAAGCTGAAAGACAATATCCCGAGACAGATGTTTGAAATACCCATTCAGATGGCAATCGGCGGCAAGGTCATTGCAAGAGAGACTGTTAAGGCTATGAGAAAAGACGTTCTTGCAAAATGCTACGGCGGTGACATCACCCGTAAGAAAAAGCTTCTTGAAAAACAAAAAGAGGGTAAAAAGAGAATGCGCACCTTTGGTACGGTTGAAGTGCCCCAAGAAGCATTTATGGCTATTCTCAAGCTTGACGACGACAAATAATTCAAAAGAGTTGATACTGATGAACAACAATTATTTTGATATTTATTACCATAATGAAAGCAATCACCGTTTCTGTTACAGAAGCGGTGAAATGGTATATGAAGAGGTTTTCGCAAACGGCGCTTTGCTTTCAAGCGGTTGGAATGCATCGGGCTATCCCCTCAATGTTTTGAAAAATTGCCCCTCGTATCTCAACCACAAAAAATTCGCAGAGCCATTTGCGTTCAACGTCGAAATCGATGGTCAAAGTCTTGATTTTTCTTTAGAGTATGTTGATTTTAAAACCGACAAAACCGAAAACGACGAAAAATCCGTATTAACACTAAAAAGCACCGTAACACCCGCTATCATCAAGGTGCACACCTTAATTGACGGCACACAGATGCTTTCACGTTGGTTAGAAATCGAAAACGCATCCGACAAGCCCTTAAAGCTCAGCAGGCTTTCTGTTTTGAGCGGTGGCGTTGAATCCCTTGATGACGATGCTCTGGACCACGTCAAAAGCGTTGACGATGTTTACTCCATCGGTTATTTTGAAAACGATGCATGGGGTAACGAGGGGCAGTTTAAATGGAATAACCTCAGACCCGGTTGCACAGCTATTGAAGGTCGTTTCGGCAGAGACCGTTTCCGTCATCCACTTTTGTTTATCAGAAACAACACAACCGGTATTATATGGTTTTCTCAAATCGGCTTCAGCGGCGGTTACAGTTATTCTGTGGATTATCACGCAAGACCAAACGCCTGCACAACTCACCTTTCCCTAAAGACAGAAATCACAGGACACAAGCCTCTTTATGTAATTGCACCAAAGGGAAAATTCATTTCTCCCGTTGTTTATATGGGACTCGTTCACGGCAATCTTGACGATGCAATTAATGAAATGCACGCTCACATCAGAAAATCTGTTTTAACACTTCCCGAAGCAGAGGGCAAAACTGCTCTTATTAACTGCGGTATGGGTGCAGAGCATACTATGAACGTGGAGGACAGCAAAGCGTTTATCGACCAATTTGCCCTTATGGGTGGTGAGATTTTCACCATCGATGCAGGTTGGGAATGCCCGCCCGACGAGCAAATGGAATGGGGTGCATATAACGGCAGAAACATTCCGGATAAAGACAGGTACCCCAACGGCATCAAGGAGCTTCGTGATTATGCCCACTCAAAAGGCTTGAAATTCGGCTTATGGGTTGATATTGAGAATGTGGGTCAATACTGCAAAATTCACACAGAACATCCTGAATGGCGCACTGTAAACGCCTTAGGCGAAAGGTCAGAAAAATTCCTTGATATGTCTATCCCCGAGGTCAGCAAATGGGCTGAAAACGAGCTTTCAAGAATTATTGAAGAATATGAGCTCGACCTTTTGAGAGTTGACCACAACGTTGATTTTACCGAATATTTCGGAATGCGTGACACGGGCTTCGGCATTCCTGAATGCGTTTGCTTAAAGCACAACGAAGCAGTTTACAGAATGTATGAAAATTTGAAAAAGAGATTTCCGAATGTGATTTTTGAAAACTGTGCAGGTGGCGGCGGAAGAACAGACCTCGGAATGATGAAAAGCTTCAATCACACCTGGGTTTCAGACTGGCAGAAAATGCCCCGTTCTATTGCCATAACTAATGGAATGACAATGGCGCTCCCGCCGGAAAGAGTTGACAGACTTTTTGCGGGAATGGGCTGCCACACAATCGGCTCCTTTGACGCTCATCTGAGAAACACAATGTTGGGTCATATTTCGCTCAACGTAATATCCCCTGCCGATGCTAAAATCAACGAAAAACAGATGGCATTTGTAAGGCATTCAACAGATATTTACAAAAAATTTATAAGACCTTTCTTATATGAGTCAAAAATATATCACCACACCCCCGATTTAAACGAAAGTGATTACTCGGTTCTTGAAATATCCGCCCCCGACAAATCGAAAGGCGCAATTACCGTTATCACCCTTTGCGGCACAAATGAAAAAGCAATAACAGTTAAGCCTAAAGGAATTGATGTTTCAAAGGAATATAAAGTAACGTTGGATAACGACGGCTTCAGCTACGTTATATCGGGCGAAAAGCTAAAACGAAACGGAATTGCTGTTGAAATCAACGCTTCACTTTCGTCTGAGCTTGTATTATATGAAAGTATTTAAAAGGTGAATTTATGAAGATTAAGAAAAATTTTCAAGAACATATTGATGTTCTTAACAGAGAATTGAAAAGCTTTGCCTCACGCAACCCCTCTGTTGTTTTTAACGAAGTTGCAAACACAGACGAAGATTATACACAGGGATCTTTGGAGTTCGAGGGATTCACTGTAATCATAAGATGCCACAAAAACCATACAGGCTACGCATTTATGGAAGAGCCACTTTTCGAGGAAACAAACCAGACAACATTCGGAACGGTTGAAGCAACCGTTGAAGCTCGCTTTAAATTCGACTTTTCACCAATTCTATTTTCTATATACGATATACATAACATAATTAATCACAACGATTTCAGAACTCTTTGCTTTCATAAAATAGTTGACGAAAACGGAATTATTAAAGCAATTGGCGAAATTTTAGATTTCACGTCAAAACACAACAGATTTATTTCCAATGTTTCAAAAGACAAAAATCTACAAAAGCAACTGATAACAAACTATTTCGAGGATGAACGTGTCTTTGACAAAAAATTCAACGAAGAAAACTTCAATTCTGATATAGAAGAAAATGCTGAGCTCCACGAAATACTTATGGGTATTCATTTACCTATCGAGTCAGGTGTTTATAAATTCATATTGACAGGCAACTACAAACAACTTGTTAAACAATTTGACAAAGCGGAAAAGAAAAATAATCTTATTATTTTCGAAAAACGATATCAGAAATATTTATATGACCACAGCTTTCAAAATGTTGACGAAAGCATTTCAAAAAAAATGCAAGCAAGAAGCAAAAAGCATTTTTGGACAACACTTTTGTACATCATTTGCTTTGTATTGAATGCCATAATCGGATTAGTTCTTGATTCCACAATTTCCGTTTTCACGGTTACACATTTTCATGAGGGTTCTTTGTTTTTAGGCACAACAAACATGAGACTCGAGCTTATCGGGTTACTGTTTGCACCAATGCTCATACTTGTACCAATTGCCTATAAAACATCAAGATTAAAAGATAAGGTTAACCGTATGTTTTTCAAAGAAAAATACGATAAAGCTTTAATTTGTGTTGGTATTATTGCTCTCCTTTTGAGTGTAATAATGTCCTTCAATACCTACAAAAATCACGCTATTGAAATAAAAAATAACACGCTTTATCTTGACAAAACCCCCATTAACAAAAGTGATTATAATATTGAGTTTGTATATATTAAAGGAACAGAGTATGAAGATGACAACGGCTCTGTGATATACGAAACCTCAGAAGGATACAGATCATTACTTTATGTTTTTGACGGCGATTACCAAAACTATTATCATTGCGAGCTTTTTGAAGATGACGGCTACGTTACAAACACTGTACTAGACAAAATCAAAGCAGCAGACTGCAAACTGACTGAACACAAAACATTGGAAGAGTTTGCAGAGAAAAATGGATTTGAAATAGACGAATAAAAAGCAATGCACCCCATACTTTTCAATGGAAAGCATGGGGTGCATAAAATTTTTATATAACCGATTCTATTATCTTTTTGAGTTCTTCTGTTCCCTCGCCCTTTTCAGAGGAGAAAGGAAGAATGGTGAGATTATCACCAAATTCGGCTAACTCTTCTCTAAGTGCGTTTTTACGCTCATTATACTGTGTTTTATTAAGCTTGTCGCTCTTTGTGGCGGCAACAATAAACGGAAGCCCTGCGTCCTGAAGAAACCTCATCATAACGTAGTCATCCTCAGAGGGCTTGTGACGCATATCAACAAGCTGAACAACAAACTTGATGTTGCGGGGGCTTTGAAAATACCCCTCCATCATTTCTGCCCAACGGCGTTTTTCGCCTTTGGCAACCTTTGCATAGCCGTAGCCGGGCAAATCAACAATTCTCACGTCCTCAACCCTGAAGAAGTTAATCGTGATTGTTTTTCCCGGCACAGAAGAAACTCTCGCAAGGTTTTTTCTGTTGAAAAGGCGGTTAAGCATTGATGATTTACCAACATTTGAGCGACCTGCAAAGACAACTTCGGGCAAGTCAGACTGAGGGATCTGCTTCAACGTGCCGAATGCGGCTTCAAACACAACTTTATTATAGTTCATCATCATGCCTCCCTGCAATAAACGCCCGTAGTCTTATTGCTTTTTTCATTATTCTTTAATTCTGTTGTCTTGTTATTATCGGTTTTTACTTTTACACCTTTTTTCCTTTCAAGAGCAATGGCGAGAACCTCGTCAAGGCTTGAAACAGGTATAAACTCAAGACCGTTTTTTACAGCATCATTAATTTTATCAACATCTGCAATGTTTTCAGCGGGAATAACAACTGTTTTCATACCGTTTTTAAACGCAGCCGTTGCCTTCTCACGCAAGCCGCCGATTGCAAGAACGTTACCCCTGAGAGTAATTTCACCCGTCATAGCGACAGTTTTATTAACTGCTGTGTTTGTCAAAGCGGAAACCAATGCTGTTGTGAGAGTGACACCTGCCGAGGGTCCGTCTTTAGGCACAGCGCCCTCGGGAACATGAATGTGAATATCTTTAGTTTTATAAAAATCACTTTCAACGCCGAGCTTTTCGGAATTGGCTCTTATGTAGCTGACAGCCGCTTTTGCGGATTCCTTCATAACGTCGCCAAGGGAACCTGTCAACTCAAGCTTGCCGCTTCCCTCAAGCACGGCAACCTCTATCTGCATTATTTCACCGCCAACAGAGGTCCACGCAAGACCGTTTGCGGCACCAATCATTTCACACAAATCAAGGTTAGAGGGTTTATATTTCACGGCGCCTAAAAACTCGGAAAGGTTTGAAGCAGAAACAGTAATCGTTCCTTCATAACCTTCGGCAAATCTGACGGCGCATTTTCTGATGATTTTTGAAATCACTCTGTCAAGAGTACGCACACCCGCTTCTTTGGTGTAGCCGGAAATTATTCCACGAATACCTGAATCGGTAAACTTGATTTGTTTCCTTTTCAGACCGTAATTTTTAAGCTGTTTGGGTATGAGGTGCTTCTTTGCTATTTTGAATTTATCCTCTGATGTGTAGCTGTAAAGTTCAATAAGCTCCATTCTGTCAAACAAAGGCCCCGGAATATGGGACGCATCGTTTGCAGTGGTGATGAAAAGAACCTTGCTCAAATCAAAGGGGACTTCAACGTAGTGGTCTGTAAAGGTGCTGTTTTGTTCACCGTCGAGCACCTCGAGAAGTGCAGAAGACGGGTCACCTTTGTAATCACTCCCCAGCTTATCAATCTCGTCAAAAAGAATTAATGGGTTTGATGTGCCCGCTTGCTCAATAGCGGTAATTATTCTGCCCGGCATTGAGCCGATATAAGTTTTTCTGTGGCCTCTTATTTCAGCCTCATCATGAACACCGCCAAGAGAAATTCTTACGTATTTTCTGCCCATAGCCTGCGCAAGAGACCTTGCAACAGAGGTTTTGCCAACACCGGGTGGGCCAACAAGGCAAAGAATCTGTGCATTGGCATCGGGAGCAAACCTTTTAACAGCAATAAGCTCAAGAATACGCTCTTTAACCTCTTCAAGACCGTAGTGGTCTTTCTCGAGAATTTTACGAGCTTCGGTAACATCGAGATTATCCTCAGTGTAAATACCCCATGGCAAGGTTGTTACACGCTCAAGGTAAGTTCTTGAAACGTTGGCTTCGGGGCTACCGGGTGAGCTTTTAAGAAACCTGTCGCATTCATCAAAAAGCTTTTTCTTTGATTTTTCATCAAGAACAGGGTTTTCTGCAATGCGTTTTTTGAATTTCTCGGCTTCACCCTGAATTGAGTCGTCATCGCCCAATTCATTTGTTGCGACTCTGATTTGTTCACGAAGATAATAATCGCGCTGATTTTTGTCAACAACCTCTTGCACCTTGTCGTTGATTTCTGCTTCAATTTTGGCAACCTCAATTTCTCTTGCAAGAACTACACACAAGGCCTCTGCCCTGTCATAAACATTCATTGTATAAAGGAGCTTTTCTTTATGCTCAATGCCAACAAAAAGGTTACCGGCTATGTAGTCAACAGTTGCCGACAAATCAGTCATTTTAAGTGCGCGGTAAAATGCGTGGGCAAGCATTCTGGGAGCAAGAGAATAAAGTGTTTCAAGCTTATCTCTTATCTGTAAAAGAAGAGCCTCCTCCTTTACCTTATCAATCTGTGTATATTCATCGGGTAAATGAACAATCTCGCCCTTGATAAGCATTCTTTTAAACGTAGCCTCTTTGAATCTGCCACGGTAAAGACCCTTTACAACAATGTCATACGTGCCGTTTTCTCTGTTAGGCTCAACGCTTTCTATTGTGGCAACGACGCCGATTGGTTTAAGGTCCTCAAAAGCCGGGTCTTCAACGGAAGCATCCTCCTGAGTAACCAAAAACAACGGTGAACCGTTAGTTGTGGCGGCATTTATTGCGTTTTTCGATTTTGCTCTGCCAACTGTAAAACGGATTGTAGCCTCGGGGAAAAGCATAAGGTCACGTAATGCCAGAACGGGCAAAATCGCATTTTCTATTTTCATATCAGTAGCTTTACTCATATTAATTCCTTACAATATCATTCGGGGAGTCGTAACCGACTCCCCTGTTTTAATTATGCAGTTTGTGTTTCAGCCGTCTTTTTAACGTAAATAGGCTCCTCTTTGCCGTCAACAACCTCGGCTGTTATTTTAACCGCCGCAATTGTGTCGTCTGACGGAACAGAATACATAATCGGAAGAAGAATCCCTTCCATAATACCCCTGAGACCACGGGCACCTGTATCCTTTTCTATAGTCAGCTCCGCAACACGTCTGACAGCATCTTCGGTAAACTCAAGCTCAACCTTATCCATCTTCAAAAGGCTTCTGTATTGCTTGAGCAATGCGTTTTTAGGCTCTGAAATAATCTTTACAAGCGCATCAACATCAAGGTTTTCAAGAGATGTGATAACAGGGATTCTGCCCACAAGCTCGGGTATAATGCCGAATTTCACTAAATCCTGAGGAATTGCTTTTGCAAACCAGTTCATATTTTTGAGCTGAACCTTTGAATAAACCTCAGTGCCAAAGCCCATACCACTTTTGCCGTGTCTGTCTTCAATAATCTTTTCAAGACCTGAGAAAGCACCACCACAGATAAAGAGGATTTTTGATGTATCAATCTGTATAAACTCTTGTTGGGGATGTTTTCTTCCGCCTTGAGGCGGAACGTTCGCAACAGTTCCCTCGATAATTTTGAGAAGAGCCTGCTGAACGCCCTCACCGCTGACATCACGGGTAATTGAGGTGTTTTCGGATTTTCTTGAAATTTTATCAATTTCGTCGATGTAAATAATACCTTTTTCTGCTTTCTCGACGTCATAATCTGCCGCCTGTATAAGACGGAGAAGAATATTTTCAACGTCTTCGCCAACATAGCCCGCCTCTGTAAGAGTTGTAGCATCCGCAATAGCAAAAGGTACATCGAGAATTTTTGCAAGTGTTGATGCAAGCAAGGTTTTACCCACACCTGTGGGGCCCAAAAGAAGCACGTTGCTCTTATTTATTTCAACATCATCAGAAGACTTGAGATAAATCCTTTTATAGTGGTTATAAACAGCAACGCTGAGAACCTTTTTTGCCTCATCCTGACCGATTACGTATTCGTCAAGAGCAGCTTTGAGCTCTTGGGGCTTGGGCAACTTTTTCTTTGCGCCATTCTTTTTTTCTTTTATTTTATTTTCATTTTCGGCAACGCCTTCAATAATATCAAGGCAAAGATAAACACAGTTGTCGCAAATGTTAACGTTTGCACCCGAAATAAGGTTTTTCACGGAAGTCTGAGGCTTTCCGCAAAAAGAACAACATATATTTTTTTCGTCATGTGCCAAATCTGAGCACCTCCGATATTTTTTTATCTCTTGTCAATAATTTTATCAGCAAGACCGTATGCAACTGCATCCTCTGCTGTGAGCCAGTTATCACGTTCAGTGTCCTGTGTGATTTCTTCAACGGATTTGCCTGTATTCTCAGCAAGAATTCTATTGAGTCTTTCTTTTGTTCTCTTGATGTGGTCTGCGGCAATAAGGATTTCTGTTGCCTGACCCTTTGCGCCACCCAAGGGCTGGTGAATCATAACCTCAGCATTGGGAAGGATGTAACGCTTGCCCTTTGTGCCGGCTGAGAAAAGAAAAGCACCCATTGATGCCGCCATACCCATACAAATTGTTGAAACGTCGCATTTAATGTATTGCATAGTGTCATAAATTGCCATACCCGCTGTCACGCTTCCGCCGGGGCTGTTGATATAAAAGCTGATATCCTTATCAGGGTCCTGACCTTCGAGATAAAGCATCTGTGCAACAATTACGCTTGCTGTTGCATCGTTTACTTCATCTGAGAGAACGATGATTCTGTCGTTTAGAAGACGAGAGAAAATGTCATAAGAACGCTCGCCTCGATTTGTTTCCTGGATAACATAGGGTACAAGTGCCATAGCTACAACCTCCTGAAAATATATTTGTATTATTGGCACGGTTTTTTTATTTTAAACCGATAATCTTAATATACACAATACCGCCCCAGTAAAAAGACTGTGGCGGCATTTAAGTTTAAATCATTCAGCCTTTTCAGCGTCTGCTTTTTTCTTTGCAGGAGCTTTTTTAGCTGCAGGTTTCTTTGCAGTTGTTTTCTTTTCAGCGGATGCATCTTCAGCATCTGCTTTTTTCTTTGTTGTTTTCTTTGCTGCGGGTTTTTCTTCAGCAGCATCGTCTGCCTTGGGAGCAGCCTTTTTCTTTGCACCTGCAACTGCAGTTTCTTTTACAAGATCCATTGCTTTTCTGCAAGCAAGGTCAGCCTTGATATCTTCAGCAGAAACGTACTTTTTAACCTGTTCAACAGGCATATTGTACATATCGGAATATGTCTTGATTTCTGTTTCAACGTCTTCATCGCTGATTTCGATTTTTTCAAGCTCTGTGATTTTTTCAAGAGCAAGACGAAGCTTAACACTCTTTTCAGCATCAGCCTTATAGGATTCGCGAAGTGCGTTGATATCCATTCCGAGATACTGAGCATATGTGTTGATGTCAAGACCCTGTGCAGAAAGTCTGTAGTTGAACTCGTTAAGCTGGTTGTCAACCTCTTTTTCGATCATAACATCGGGAATTTCAGCAACAACGTTATCAACAAGTGCATCTAAAACTGCGCTTTCGAATGCGCGGTTTGCAGCAGCTTCCTTGCGAGCTTTGATTTCTTCTTCGAGATGCTTTTCATAATCTGCTACTGTGTCAAATTCGCTGACATCTTTAACAAATTCATCATCGTATTTGGGGAGCTCCTTCTTTGTGATTTTGTGGAGCTTGATTTTGAACACTGCTTCTTTACCTGCAAGGTCTTCTGCACCGTATTCTTCGGGGAATGTAACAGTTATGTCGAATTCCTCATCAGCCTTGTGGCCGATAACCTGCTCTTCAAAGCCGGGAATGAAGTTGCCTGAGCCGAGTTCAAGGTCGTAGCCTTCGCCTTTGCCGCCTTCGAAAGCAACGCCGTCAACAAAACCTTCAAAATCGATTGTTGCAATGTCGCCCTTCTTAGCGGCTTTGCCTTCAACAGTAACGAGCTGAGCGTTCTGCTGAAGATTTTTCTCAACCTCTTCTTTGATTTCGGTTTTCTTAACTGTAACCTTTTCTTTTTCAGCCTTGATGCCTTTGTATGCTTTAAGCTCAACCTCGGGCTTAACAACGATTTTGCATTTGATTACAAAGCCGTTTTCATCGATTGATTCGATAGAATCCTCAAAAGGAGCTGCAACAGGCTCAACACCTGCTTCTTTAACTGCTGCTTCGAAGAGTGCGGGGTATTCAGCGTCAATTGCATCATACCAGAAAACTTCTTTGCCGTAGTTTCTCTCAATAAACTGTTTGGGAGCCTTACCTTTGCGGAAACCGGGAACGTTGTATTTACCCTTGTTTTTGTTGTATGCTTTTGTAACTGCCGCCTTGAAAGCGTCGCCCTCTAAAGCAATTTCAAGAGCATATACGTTTGTTTCAACTTTTTCGCAAGATTTTAAACTCATTTTGAATAACATCCTTTCATTTTGCGAACATATTATAACTGCAAAATTATATCATAACAATTTGCAAATTTCTACTGTTTTTTCAATATTTTTCCAACAAAAAGGTAATTTAATGCCCAATTTATTGGATTTTACATATCCGATGTAATCAAACGGGGAACAAATTTAAGATAATCGGCAGAAACAAGGCTGAATTTTGTTCCGTTATAATCGATTTGTGCATTCGCCGGAGAAACAAAGCCGTGAAGATGACCGAAGAAGCACCTTTTAACAGAAAACTCGCCAAGCACGTCTAAAATCTCATCACATTTCTGGGTTTCACTAAGCGGCGGGTAATGAAGAAACGCAATTATTTCGCCGCCAAGCCTTTCCGCTTCCTTTAAAGAAGCTCTCAGCCTGCCCGCTTCTCTGAGAATCACCTTTTTGTCGGCATCGGCTGTGTCGTCATAAAACCATCCTCTGGAGCCTGCAAGGGCAAAACCCTCTACCGAGAAAGCGTTGTTGTGAATAATTTTAATTGAATCAAAATTATTTTCTTCAAAAAATTTATTCATTTTAGAGGCAGTATTCCACCAATAATCGTGGTTGCCCTTGAGAATATACTTTGTGCCGTTCAGATTATTAAGGAATTCAAAATCCTTGACAGCCTCCTGCAGGCTCATCGCCCAGGATATGTCGCCGGGGATAACGACGCTGTCGTTTTCGCCGACGATTTTGTTCCAGTTGGTTTCAATTCGCTCAACGTAATCCGCCCAGCCCTTGAAAATATCCATAGGCTTGTCGCAGGAAAGCGAAAGATGTGTGTCACCAATTACAAATAAAGCCATTAAATCCGCCTTTCAGCAATCAGATACCGAGCATATCGAAAACGACCTTAGCCATATCCTCTTTTGAAGCAACCTTGTCAAAACGAACTTCCTTGCCCTTGAGAGCTGAAAGCTGCTCAGGTGCTTTGAGGGAGGACAACTCTTCGAGTGCTGCAACTGTGCTGAATTCATCATCATAATCCTTAGCATCGGTTTCAACCGCACCGAGAACAGCCTTCGAGAATTTGAAGGGTGAAGCTGTTGAGGCGATAACAACAGGTGTCATATCCCCTGTTTCTTCGATATATTTGTTGCAGACGTTGATTGCAACTGCAGTATGTGTGTCTGCAAGGTAATCGTAATCGTTGTAGGTTTCGTTAATTGTTTCTTTTGTGAGCGCATCATCACAGCAGCCCGCAACAAAAAGCTCCTTGATTTTTGCGTTCACGTCATCGCTGACGGTGTAAACGCCTTTATCACCCAACTGTGAGAACCAATCGTTAATAACGTCGGCATCTCTGCCGCAAAGAATATAGAGAAGTCTTTCAAGGTTACTTGAAATGAGAATGTCCATTGACGGTGAAACAGTTGTGTAGAAATCACGATTTCTGTTGTAAGTTCCACTCTGAATGAAATCTGTAAGAACTCTGTTAGCGTTTGAAGCGCAGATAAGCTTGTTAACAGGCAAACCCATTTCCTTTGCGAAATATGCCGCAAGGATGTTGCCGAAGTTACCTGTGGGAACAACGATGTTGATTTTTTCGCCGAATTTTACGGAGCCGTTGTTCACCATATCGCAATAAGCTGAAATATAATAAACAATCTGCGGAGCAAGTCTGCCCCAGTTGATTGAGTTTGCAGAAGAGAAAACAAGATTGTTTTCTTCAAATCTTTTGAGGATTTCTTTGTTTGTGAAAATGGATTTAACTCCTGTCTGAGCATCGTCAAAATTGCCCTTTATTGCACAAACGCCAACGTTGTTACCCTCCTGAGTTGTCATCTGAAGCTTCTGCATTGGGCTTACACCGTCAACGGGGTAGAAAACAAGAATCCTTGTGCCGTCAACATCCTTGAAGCCCTCAAGAGCGGCTTTACCCGTGTCGCCGGAGGTTGCAACGAGAATAACAATTTCTTTATCTTTAAGATTTTTCTTTGCAGAAACTGTGAGAAGATAGGGCAAAATCTGAAGTGCCATATCCTTGAATGCGCAAGTGGGGCCCTTGAAAAGCTCAAGAATGCTTACGTTATCGTGAAGCTTGACAACGGGGGCAACCTTTTCGGAAGAAAATTTCCCCTCTTTGTATGCACCCTCTACGCAATAATCGAGTTCATCCTTTGAGAAGTCTGTGAGATAAAGACCGAGAACCTTCTTTGCACGCTCTTTATAATCCGCATCGCAAAGCGCCTTCAATTCGTCTGCAGAAAGGGCAGGAATTTCAACGGGTATATAAAGACCGCCATCAGGAGAAATACCGTCTGTAATAGCCTTTGAAGCAGTTACTCTGACGCTGTTGTCACGTGTAGATGTATAGAACATTTTTAACACTTCCTTAAAAATACATATTATCGCATTATAATCTTTAATATATTACCAAAAGCTCCGATAATTGTCAACCATTGCATAAAAAACAGAGGACTTTTTTGAAGCAATCAAAAAGGCTGAGTTTTTCAACATTTTCGGCGGCTTTAATATTATAAGAGCCGAGAATTTTTTCCTCGGAATATATCTTAACCGAGCCCAGCACTTCACCCTTTTTAACGGGTGCCTCCACACTATCTTTTGCAACAATTTTTACCTCAAGAGTGCTCTCCTCGCCTTTTTTTAAAAGCAATGGCAAAATCTTATCGGTTTCGGTTTTGACGGTGGGCATTTTGCCGCCTTTAACCTTTATTTCCTTTGCATCGCCAAGCTTTATCTCGGGTGTTACGCCGGTGTAATTTGAAAAACCCCAGTTGAGCATCGCTTTGGCTGTTTCAAACCTGTCGTTGCTTGTTTTGCTACCCATAACAACGGCTACAAGCTCAAGCCCGTCACGCTTTGCAGAGGCAGAAATGCAACAACCCGCCTTAGCGGTTGTTCCTGTTTTGAGTCCTGTTGTGCCGTTATAAAACCTTACGAGCTTATTAGTGTTAACAAGCTCTGTTTCGCCGTTTCGCAAGGAATCCATCCACACGGTTGTGTAGTTTTTAACAAGCTCATGCTTCAAAAGCTCGCACGACATAATCCCAATATCTCTTGCCGTTGTCAGGTGTGTTTCGGTTGTGTCGTCAAGACCGGTTGCGTTTTCAAAATTGGTGTTTTTCATGCCAAGCTCAACAGCTCTTTTGTTCATAAGTGAAATAAAGGCTTCTTCGCTTCCGCTGACGTATTCACCCAGAAGCGTAGCGGCGTCGTTTGCGCTACCGATAGCCGTTGCGCGCAAAAGCTCATCTACACTCATTGCTTCGCCCGGCTCGAGCCAGATTTGTGACCCACCCTTTGATGCGGCATTCTCCGAACAAGTCACCTCATCGGTCAATGCTATTTTTTTGCTGTCGAGTGCCTCACAAACAAGAAGCATTGTCATAACCTTTGTTACAGATGCCGGATAAAGCTTTTCGTCAGCATTGAATTCCATAAGAATTTTTCCTGTAGAAGCATCCATCAAAACCGCTGACTGTGCTTTAATTTCAACGGGCAAATTTGCTTTGTTCCGGACCTTTGTCTGAGTTAAACTGACCTCAACGGTTTCGTCTTCTTTGACAACTCGTTTTGCCTGTGCCGAAAGGGTTGTTCCGAACATCAGCAGCACGCATAAAATTCCACAAAGTATTTTTCGCATAATATCACTCCTTATGGCATTTTTATGAAAATTCAGTAGTTTTAGAACGGATGAGAGGATAAAAAAGATGTGAAGCCTATCATCCCTGTGCACGCAAGTGCATAGGGAGGGGGACACCGCCTTATTTCGGGGTCCCCAAAAAGCGTAGCTTTTTAGGGGGAGAGGAAGCACAGTGTAGCGTTGAATTTTTTTGCGTAGCGAAAAAATGATAAGCGAAACTTCGTGCTGACGAGGTGGTGGGTCGCCCCCTTGCGGACACTCTTCGCTGATGAAACGAACAATGTAGGGGACGGTCTTGACCGTCCCGCAAACCGAGTACCAAAACGGGCAGGTCAAGACCTGCCCCTACATTATCTATCCCAACAACAAATTATTACAATCGGCACGAAGTGCCCATTAACTTGCCACTTGCCACTCTCAACTTGCAACTTAAAAAGACGGCTTGGAATTAACCAAACCGCCCTTTGAAATATTAAATTGTAGTTAATCCGGGTCAATCACAGAACCGTCCCATGATTGGTCCTTAGTCCGAAGTGTCTGATAGGTCCGGTATATGCAACTCTCGGCACATATCCGACAACTCCAACGCACACGCACGATAGGAGGTGTACTCAAATTCAGATAATTTTATAGGAACTATGCTACCGGAAGTATAGACTGAAAGCATAAAACTTTCATAATAGCTTTTTTCAGAAGCATAGTTTTTTTCCCATTGAACTTTTGCTTCTTTGGTTTTCTCTATCATTTCTTGTGAATCTGCATGAAATGTGGTTGTTTCATAGTAGTCGATTATCTGTTGATAATAATGCTCGGCTTTACCAGACCACTTTTTCGCATATTTCAGATTAATTTGACTGATTTCAAAATTACTTCTTGCCTCGCTTATTTCTTTCTGATACTCAACGTCCAAAGCATACTGTATGTTTTCTTCGTGGGCGTTTTTCTCAAAAGATGCAAGATTAACAGAAGTTATTGCAAAAATGCTTATAGAAGCCAATAATAAAATTACATTCACAACTACTATTAGTTTTGTTTTAAAAGACATCTTCATATTTACCACACCTCAGAAACATCATAATTGCCAAAACAATCAGGGGACGGTTCTGTGATTGCGATTTTTATTCAAAACTGCCCCCGATTGGTTTCTTGTAACTAATATAACACTAAATTTCATTTTCTTCAACCTAGCGTAAAAAAGGCAATCACCCCCCTGTCGTTTTAAGATCCCCTAGGTGGGTGAATTTTTCAAAAAATTCACCCGATATATTTTTAACCCTTCACCCATATATGAAAAAAATTTCAATATTACTACAATTTTTTACAGATTTGTATGGTTGCATAAATGCATACACCGAGAATTGTGCAAAACATAAAAGCGGGACGGTCAAGACCGTCCCCTACGTTATTCGTTTCATCAGCGAAGAGTGTCCGCAAGGGGGCGACCCACCACCCCGCCTGCGTTACACTACGGCGGTGTCCCCCTCCCTATGCACTTGCGTGCACAGGGATGATAAGCTTCGCAATGCCGCAACACATTAATAAAATGCCGTGCGCAGCACCCGAAACTTGCCACTTGCCACTCTCAACTTGCAATTTAAAAAGCGGGATGGTCAAGACCGTCCCGCATATCCCCCAAAATACCATAACGCAACAAAACACCCCGACAGAAACTGTCGGGGTAACATTTTTTATTATTCACAAACGAGGCAGACCCAGCCATCGCACTCTATGCGTTCTTTTAAAACGAGGCCTGCTTTACACAATGCATCAACCACTTCATCGGCTCTTGAGTCGATGATGCCTGATGCAATAAACTTTGCGCCCTTTTTCATAAAGGCTCGCACCTGTGTGCTGAAAAGAATAATTATATCGGCAACAATGTTTGCAACAACAATATCATATTGCTTTGTTACCTTGTCGGCAAGGTCGCCGCAAACGAAACGGAGCTCCGGCTCATCAAAGCCGTTCATTTTGCCGTTTGCCTTTGCTGTTTTAACCGCCAGCTCGTCAATATCAACACCAAATGCCTCACCCGCCCCAAGAAGCAACGAGGAAATGGCAAGAATACCGCTGCCACAACCGATATCGAGAACGGTGTCGCCCTTTTTAACAACCTTGTCAAGGGTTTCAAGGCAAAGCCTTGTTGTGTCGTGGGTGCCCGTGCCGAATGCCGCACCCGGCTCTATATTGAGAACAGCTCTGTCGCCCGGGTTATAATCATCAATCCATATAGGTCTGATAAAAAGGCGGTCCCCAACGGGAGTGGGCTTGAAATAGGTCTTCCATTTATCTCGCCAATCTGAATCGGAGCAGCCGCTGATTTCTATATCATAGCCGATATTTTCGTTTTCGAGGCGTTCCTTTAAAAAGGATACTGCTTCGTCGGGATTTTTATCGTCCTCAACATAGATGTGGATAATTGATTTTGAACGGTCTTTTAAAAGAAGCTCTTCATCAATCAAATCAATGTGGGCAATTTCCCAAGCCTCTTGTTCAAGGTCGCTGTAATCTTCAATATAAATGCCGTAGGGCACAACCATATTGGCAATCGCACCCGCCCTTTCGGTATTTTCTGTTGATATTGAAACCTTAATCTCTGTATATTCCATTTTAATTATTCTGCACTTTCTTCATCAATAATAATTGCCTGGGGCTCAACTGCTTTTCTGCCGTGATTAAAAAATCTTCTGTTGTCGAGCATCCACAATCTGCCTGTGAAATCGCCAACAGGGGCATCCTTAACCGCATCTGCCATTTCATACATATTTGCATCAAACATATCGAGCTGTGAAAGAACCTCTGCCTCAATGAAAGCGGGTCTTACCGCAGCGCCGAATTCGGGCTTGCCGTGGTGTGAAATAAGCATATGCTGAAGAAGGAATTTCGTTTTCTCGCTGACACCGAGCATATCGCATTTTCTGCCCACATCCTCAGCCCCCATAACAAGGTGACCGAGAAGAACGCCCTCAACGGTGTGGCCGTTTATTATGCCTGTTTCGTTAACGGTATATTCCTTAATTTTTGCGATATCGTGCAAAATTGCGCCCGCCACTAGAAGCTCACGGTCAACACAAGGGTAAATAGCGCAAACACACTCGCAAAGCCTTATGATTGAAAGCGTGTGGTAAAGCAAGCCACCCGTCATAGCGTGGTGCAGCTTTTCAGCCGCAGGGAAAAACAAAAGCTTTTCTCTGTTGTCGCTAAGCATACCGGTTACAACACCCTTCAATTCGCTGTCGGCGAAGCTCTCCGCCAAAGAATAGACGGTGTTGAACATAATCTCACCGCTGTAATCGGAGGATTTAACAAAATCTGAAATATTGATATTATCTGACGGCACCGCCACCCTTATTTTCTGAACAATCATCTGGTCATTGCCGTTGTATTGCTGTAGCGTGCCTCTGACCTTAATCACAGTGTTAACCTGTGGCAAGGGCAGAACATCCTCACGGTAATCCCAAAGCTTTGCATACATCTCGCCGTCTTTATCAGCAAGAAGCATATCGAGATAGCTTGAGCCGTTTTTGGCAGTTTTTTTATCACAGCCTTTTACAAGGGCGAAGCATTCAACTACACCCGGTTTTTCGCAGCTAACAAATTTCATATTAACACCTCAGGAATCAAAAGATAATTTATTTAACACAACAGAAGCCAACAAATAGCCCGCAACCGGCGGAGTGTATGAAACGGAGCCCGGCACGGATGAATCGGTTTTAAAGGGCTCCTCTTCGGAATAAACAACAGTCAGTTTCCTGACACCGCGGTTTTTGAGCTCACGCCTCATCACCCTCGCAAGCGGGCAAACCGAGGTTTTATAAATATCGGCTATTTTCAGCATTTCGGGATGAACCTTATTGCCCGTTCCCATTGACGAAACAATGGGGACTCCGCACTTTTCGGCTCTTGTAATAAGTTCGATTTTTGCGGTTACATTATCAATAGCGTCAATTATATAATCATACCTTGTCAAATCTATATCATCGGCGTTTTCGGGCAGATAAAACATATCGTATTTCTGAACCTCTGCCTGTGGATTGATGGATAAAATACGGTTTTCTGCCACATCTGTTTTCTTTAAACCGACAGTTTCATCGGTTGCAATTATCTGACGGTTGATGTTTGTAACATCAACAACATCCTTGTCAACAACCGCTATGCGACCAATGCCGCCACGTGCCAGAGCCTCAACTGCGGCGCCGCCAACACCCCCGATACCGAAAACGATAACGGAAGAATTTTTTAGTTTTTCTATTGCATTTTTACCTAAAACACGTTCAGAACGTGAAAAACGCTCGCTCATAAGTCAACTCCGTAAAATATACTACGGTTATTTTACAATAAATATCATTGCAAAGTCAACAGCAATCACAGAAAGGGGCCCATATTAATGAAAAAGAGGTTTATCTCAATAATTGTTATTTTCTCTTTGCTGTTTTCGGGCATCTGTGTGCGACTTTACAGCATCGCCACTAACCCGGTTTACGCAAATGCACAAAAATCGCTGAGGGTACGTGATATTGATTACCGCCGCGGATTTATTTATGACAGAAACCTTGAACCGCTGACAAACAACGCTTTCAGAAATGTTATCTGCCTGAAGCCCTGTGAAGAAAGCTTTCAATATCTTTCGGATATACGCGGCAAGCAGTTTGCAACTGACACCCTCGGAAAAGGTTATTTCACCACCCTTTCGCTGAACAAAGACGAAGCCCCGCCCACAAATTCACAACATTTGACACTCGACATATATGAAAGATACGGCGATTCTCTCGCTCTGCACGTTATCGGCTACACGGACACTGACAACAACGGAGTGAGCGGAATTGAAAAATATTATAATTACGAATTAATAAATAGCGGTGGCGGGATATCCTTGACCTATCAGGCATCCGCTACAGAAAGAATGTTGACAGATTTCCCTGTTGAAATACGAAATAACGGCTATTATCAAAAAGGCGGTATTGCCTTAACACTCGACAGAACAATTCAATCCATAACAGAAAGGGCACTTCTTAACGGCAACATCAATAAAGGCGGGGCAATAGTGCTCGACGTTAAAACCTCTGCTATACTCGCCTGTGCCTCAACACCTGTATTTGACAGAAACAATATCGAAAAATCGCTGAGCGATAAAAATGCACCGTTTATAAACAGAGCTTTTTCCGCCTACCCTGTCGGCTCGGTCTTTAAAAGCGTTACAGCCGCCTCCGCCATTGAAAACAACATAACTTCCGATAATTACTATTGCAGCGGTAGTATAGAAAAAAGCGGCAACATTTTTAACTGCAACAAAAAAGAGGGACACGGTAGCCTTGATTTAAAAAACGCATTGGCTTTATCCTGCAACCCTTATTTTATAAATCTCGGCACTAAAACAGGCGGTGAGAAGCTATTAAACACCGCACAAAAGCTGGGATTCGGAAAAGCCACAGACATGGGCAACGGATTTTTCACCGATAGCGGCACACTACCCGATAAATCACTTCTTAACAGCGATGCCGCCGTGGGCAATCTCGCATTCGGACAAGGCTATCTGACGGCAACACCTTTACAAATCGCCACTTGCTACGCAATCTTTGCAAACGGAGGGATATATAACGCTCCGCATATTTACAGCGGCAAGGTTAACCCCGATGGCAGTTTTTCACCCGAAAGAAAAACAGATGGTAAAAGAGTTTTAAAAGCAGAAACCTGTGAGCAGATAAAGGAAGCGTTATTACAGACCACATTGACGGGTACAGGTAAAACCGCTTTTTCAAGTCTTTTTGACTCCTGTACAAAAACAGCAACGGCACAAAGCGGCAGATTCGACGAAAACGGTAACGAAATCAACTACAGTTGGTTCGTTGGCTTCTTCCCCTATGATGACCCGCAATACGTAATCTGCGTAATAAAAGAGAACGGGAGCTCCGGCAGTACAGACGGAGCACCCGTATACAAGGAAATCGCTGAAAAAATTTATGTTTATGATCATTCTTGAATTTCAAGAACTCTTTGAGCACCTAAAAGAACACCGATTTTTGCGCTGTGAAAATTAAGACCGCCCTGAAGCCACACGGCAAAGGGCTCTCTTAAAGGAGCATCGGCAGATAGCTCGATTGAAGAACCGTTCGTGAAAGCGCCCGCCGCCATAATAACATCGGAATCGTAGCCGGGCATCGGTGAAGGCTCAGGCACAACGTAGCTGTCAATAACCGAACCGCTCTGAAGCCCCCGGCAGAAAGCTATTAGCTTTTCGCTTGTGCAAAGCTTTATGCTCTGAATAATATCAGCTCTTGTTTCTTTTGAAGACGGCGAAACCTCGTACCCCATTTTTTCAAACAATGCGGCTGTGAAAACCGCTGTTTTTAGCGCTTCGCCCGTAACGTGGGGAGCGTGGAAAAGCCCCATAAAAATGTCTCTTGTGTTGCCGAGGGTTGCACCAACCTCCCTGCCTATACCGGGTGTTGTGAAACGGTAGGAGCAAAGCTCAACAAGGTCGCTTCTGCCTGCGATGTAACCGCCGCATTTTGCAATTCCGCCACCGGGATTTTTAATGAGTGAGCCCGCGAAAATGTCAACACCCGAGCCCTCAAGCGTCAGCTTCTCGGTAAACTCACCGTAGCAGTTATCAAGAATTGTTACAGCCTTGCTGTTAGTCTTGACTATTGAAGTAATCTCTTTGATTTTCGGAGTTGTAAGAGAGGGGCGCAAGGTGTAGCCCCTTGAACGCTGAATATAAACAGCCCTGTAATCGCCTGCTTTGATTTTTTCTTTCAGGCACTCAAGGTCAACGGTTCCGTCAGATTTCAAATCAAGAACATCAAATTCTATGCCGTAATCTGCAAGGGAGCCCTGACCTTTACCTTTGCCATCAATGCCGATAACCGAATGAATGGTGTCATAAGGTACACCTGTTGCGCACAAAACCCTGTCACCGGGGCGAAGCACACCAAAAAGCATAACGCCGAGAGTGTGTGTTCCGCTGACAAAATTATGGCTGATTATCGCAGACTCCGTTCCGAAAATCTGAGCCGCAACCTCGTCAAGCAAATCCCTGCCTCTGTCGCCGTAGCCGTAGCCCGTTGACCCGGCGAAATGAGATTCGCTGACGCCGTTATCAATAAACGCTTTCAAAACAAGCTGTTGGTTATATTCTGTTATATCATCAATTTCATTGAACTTTTCACTGCACTCTGCAAGAACGCTTGCAGAAAGCTCATTAAGTTCATCCGAAAATTTAAAAAATCCCATTATTTACACTCTCCCACGTATATTTTACCGTTAACTGAAAAACCAAGATTTTCATAAAATCCAACATTATTTTTTTCACACCAAAGGGATATCGTTTTTATTTTCTCATCTGATAATTTGTTGATAACACTTTTTATACATTCACCTGCATAACCATTTTTGCGGTACACGGGCGGTGTAAAAACACCACTCAACAAAGCGTTACCGCCATAGATACAGGTAACAACAGCGGCGCTGAGCAAAACACCGTTATTTATAAGATACGATGCAACGGCGTTGCCGTCGTTTATTCTTTTTGAAAAATTGCAATACCATTTTTCAAAATCGCCGTATTCAGAAAAAACTAAATCATAAACCGACTCATATTCGCTGAGCCTTGACGTTTTCGAAAGATAATTGCAGGAGTTTTCGCCACAAGCTGATTCAACCACCCTGCTCATATAAGAATACTCCTTGAAGCAACCACAAAGGTCTGTTAACGGCGCTGAAGACGTAACTGTTTTTATGTGGCAAAAGTCCAAAAAGCTTTTGATTTCGTCGGTGTCTTCAGGTGATAGATTTTCAACAACGGCGTTACCGTTTTCAAGACCTATTAAGCTCTGAACATTTCCCGCTGAATCATACTGAACGTAAAGACCGTCACGTGAATTCCCGGAATAACCAAGGGCGCTGTAAAGCAATGTTAAAAGCGGCGAAGAAACGCCGCTTAAACAGTTAGAATCGGTAGCTTTTTTAATCATATCTCACAGCCGCCATGGCTTCTGATGTTGAGAATATAGCAAGAATTTTCACCGAAAATGCCACGCATTGCGTTAACAAAGCCTTCAGTTTCGCAAGAGGGAACAAAAGCCTGCACCGTGCCTGCAAAGCCACCGCCGTGAACACGGTATGCACCCTTACCCTTAAGAAGCTCCTCCATAACGCAAAGCGCCAAAGCAACAGGTTGTTCTGCAGGGTTTGAAAGTGTGAAGCAGTTCTGGTTATACATATAAGAAGACTTACCACTTTCAATGATTATTGATTTAAACTCATCAAAATCGCCCTTTGCAAGAGCATTTGCAAGCCTGTCAACACGCTTGTTTTCGTTATAGAAATGAATTGCTCGTTCGATAGCCCTGTCGCCTGTTTTCTCGCGGATTTTGCCGATATTTGCAAAAATTTCGGACTCATCAACACGGCGAAGAACATCCTTACCGAAGAACTCCGCAACAGAATTCATTTCTTTTCTTATTGCGGCATAGTCACCTGTTAAATCTGCATGGTTTCCGCCAGTGTCAACAATGCAAAGATTGTAGCCGTATTTCTCCATATCGAAATCAACCTTATTGATTACGGGAGCGGCGGTATCTTCGAAATCAATCTGAACAAATCCGCCCACAGAGCAGGCCGTCTGGTCCATAAGACCGCAAGGCTTTTTGAAATATACATTTTCGGCATACTGTGAAATCTGAGCAATTTCAACGGCGCTGATTTTACCGTCATTATATATGTAGTTAAGAATAGTGCCGATAAGAACCTCGTATGCAGCAGAAGAAGAAAGACCTGAGCCGGAAAGAACTCTTGAGGTTACGCAGGCATCAAAACCGCCGTATGCGTAGCCCAACTGTGCAAAGCGTGCACAAACACCCCTGATAAGCGCTTCTGATTTTCCCTCTTCACAATCTTTGATTTCAAAATCTGCAGTATCAACCGTAATTGCGGGGTAACCCTCTGAATGAACACATATAATGCCGTCTTCACGCACTGAAACTGCGGCTACAGCGTCAAGATTAACAGCGGCGGCTAAAACCTTGCCGTTGTTGTGGTCGGTATGGTTGCCGCCCACCTCAGTTCTGCCGGGGGCAGAAAAGAATCTGATATCTGCATCGGCGGAAAACTCGCTTTCAAAGCGTTCAGCCAATGCATAGTATCTTTCTTGCTGTGATTTTGCCTCTGTTCCGTAGACGACAGAGAGCCTTTCAAAGAAAGAAGCTGAATTAATCTCTGTTTTTTTCATAATTTACATCCTTTCCGAAAATGGAATCAAATATCATAAGCGATAAACCGCTGATTATCAACAAAACAATCACGGGAACTATAAAGCCTGGGGTAAAGGGTTGTGTAATATTGCTGCCGAAGACGCTCCAGGAAATCAATCTGGGCAAAAATCCCAACAAAGAAAAAATGAGAAATTTCCTTTGCTGTAAATCACCACTGCCATATAATCGGCTGACAAAACCCACCGGAACAAACGGAGCCAATCGCAGAAGAAACAAAGTGAACGGACGCTTGAAAACCTTTGCATTGTTAATCCCGTTGACCTTTCCGAGCCTTATAAAAACGTCAAGGGTTTTACCGCAACCGAACCTTCGCCCCCATTGGAACTTTGTAGTGATAAATATCAAAAAACCGATAACGTTAACGGTTACGGCAACAGGCATTGAAAGAACCAACGCAGAACCCGCAAACAGAACCGAAAACGGAATAATAGGGATAAAGCTTCTGATAAGGAAAAGAAACAGCACGGTGAAAACAGCGGCAAATTTATCGAGCCCTGCAATAAACTGTTGAACAGCATTAAAATAAAGCTGCAACTCCAAAAGATATTTCTGAACACCGGCAAAGGACAGTAAAACAAGCAACACAAGCAACACAAATGCACCGATAAAGCACGCGCCGCTTAGAACACTTGTAATTTTAAGTTTTTTCTTTACAGCTCTGTTTAATCCGATTTTTCTATTCCTTTTAAATAAATCAAGAACATATACTCCGTATTTTATAACAATATTCCCCCAAGGTCAAGTAAATAACAAAAAACATTGAAAGAAATGAATTTTGTGGTATAATATCAGCGGTGATTTTATGAATAACAAATTAAAAGCCGTTATTCTTGACGGCTACACAGAAAACCCGGGCGACCTTTCATGGGAAAGGGTTGCAGAATTAACCGATTTAACGGTTTATGACAGAACTCCTCCCGAGGCTGTTGTTGAGCGTTCAAGGGATGCAGACATTCTCATTGTTAACAAGGTTACGTTAACAGAAGAAATTATTGAACAGCTGCCCAACCTTAAATATGTTTCAACTCTCGCAACGGGCTACAATCAGATTGATTGCGAAGCGTTGAAAAGAAGAGGGATTCCGTTATCAAACATCCCCGCATACTCAACAAATGCAGTGGCACAGATGGTTTTTTCCTACATTCTTGAGTATACTAACAGAGTGGCAGAATATACACAATCAGTTAAAAACGGCGACTGGACAAATTGCGCGGATTTTTGCTATTGGAACACACCGGTTTATGAGCTTGACGGAAAAACCCTCGGAATTATCGGATTCGGTAAAATAGGTAAACGTGTCAGCGAGCTGGCAAATGCTTTCGGAATGAAGGTTATCGCCTACACCCCCTCAGGTAAAAAAGACGGTGCCGATAACGTTGTTTTCACCGATATGGAGACAGTAATTAAAAATTCCGATTATATCACGGTGCATTGCCCACTTACCCCACAAACAACGGGTCTTATAAACAAGGATTTTATTTCAAAAACAAAACAAGGTGCCTGCATAATAAACACGGCAAGGGGTGCGGTAGCCAATGAACAGGATATTGCCGATGCTTTAAATAACGGCTCCCTTTCCTATTATTGCACAGACGTGCTTTCAACCGAACCGCCAATGGCAGACAACCCGCTTCTCAGCGTAAAAAACTGTTGCATCACCCCACACATAGCCTGGGCGGCATACGAAACACGCATAAGACTTATGGGAATTCTTGAAAACAATATAAAAAGCTATATTGACGGTTCACCCATAAATGTTGTTAATAAGTAATTTTTAACTATAATTGGAAAAAATGCCCCATTTTTTATGGCTTTGATATGATTTTTTTTACAATGTGACAAAACTTTCAAATACAAGTTAAAATTATGTCAAAGTCCTTGCATTTATTCAATTTTATGTTAAAATAAATAAGGTTAAAAACTAAACTAAAAATATTTGGAGGTAACTCAAATGTCAGTTAAAGTTGCAATTAACGGTTTCGGTCGTATCGGCCGTCTCGCATTCCGTCAGATGTTCGGCGCTGAAGGTTACGAAGTAGTAGCTATCAACGACCTTACAAAACCCTCAATGCTTGCTCAGCTTCTCAAATACGACACAGCTCAGGGCGGCTACTGTGGCAGAATCGGCGAAAACCTTCACACTGTTGAAGCAAACGACGAAGAAGGCACAATCACAGTTGACGGCAAAACACTCAAAATCTACGCAATGGCTAACGCTGCTGAACTCCCCTGGGGCGAAATCGGTGTTGACGTTGTTCTTGAATGCACAGGCTTCTACTGCTCAAAAGAAAAGAGCATGGCTCACATCAATGCCGGTGCTAAGAAGGTTGTTATTTCTGCTCCCGCAGGCAATGACCTCAAAACAATCGTTTTCTCTGTAAACGAAGATACTCTTACAGCTGATGACCAGATCATCTCTGCTGCATCTTGCACAACAAACTGCCTTGCTCCCATGGCAAAAGCTCTTAACGACTACGCTCCCATCCAGAGCGGTATCATGAGCACAATCCACGCTTACACAGGCGACCAGATGATTCTTGACGGTCCCCACAGAAAAGGCGATATGAGAAGAGCTCGTGCAGGTGCTGCTAACATCGTTCCCAACTCAACAGGTGCTGCAAAGGCTATCGGTCTTGTTATCCCCGAGCTTAACGGCAAACTCATCGGTTCTGCACAGCGTGTTCCTGTTCCCACAGGTTCAACAACAATCCTTACAGCTGTTGTTAAGGGCGCAGACGTTACAAAAGAAGGCATCAACGCTGCAATGAAAGCTGCTGCTTCTGAGTCTTTCGGCTACAACACAGATGAAATCGTTTCTTCAGACGTTATCGGCATGAAATACGGTTCACTCTTCGATGCTACACAGACAATGGTAGCAAAAGTTGCTGACGATCTCTATGAAGTTCAGGTTGTTTCTTGGTACGACAATGAAAACAGCTACACAAGCCAGATGGTTAGAACTATCAAATACTTCGCAGAGCTTGCATAATTAATTAAACAAACAAAAAACCTTCAATGCATTTGCATTGAAGGTTTTATTTTTTATTCATTTGTAACCAGATAATAATTATCACTGTAATATGATTCACTGGCAAGATATGAGCTCGCTCTTTCCTGTGTGAATTCAACAGCGCCGCCAACAAAATCCCCTTCACCGTTTTCGAGCTTTATAAATAATTCATCGAAATCGACGCTGACAAAATCAAGCTCATAGCCAAGCATTGCGGTAATTTCTCGTATCATATAAAAATCCATTCCAAAAGCCACCCCGTCATAGGTACGCTCATCGGAAACACACAGCATCACCAGCTTACCATTTACAGGATCGATTATGGTATTATCATACTCATACGATTGTATAAATGCCTTTTTAATATTTTCAAAAGTTCCGTCGTTTTTGAGTTCTTTTATAGCAAAATCGAAGCTTTCGCGAAGCTTCTCATTTTCTGAAGAGAAATAAAGACAGTAATCAGCTTTGTAATCGAGCTCTTTCTCAACCCTAATGTTTACATCATTGTATTTCTTCAAGGACTCAAGCTGGTAACTGTCAACTATTGCATAATCGGTTTTGCCGTTTTCCAACGCAGCAACAACATCAAAAACGTCGTTGAATTTTATTTCAGAATATTCCGACTGTGCATTCAGCTCCTCAAAAGCCTTTTCGGCAGAAACGCCTGCTTCAAGTGCAACCGTAGGCTTCTGAACAATAACACCATTACCGTTTTGAGAACAACCGCAAAGCATAGAAATAATCAACAGCAATGCAACAAAAACGAAACTTCTTCTCATATCAACACCTATTATAAAAGCCAATTTATGCTTTCGCATAAATCGGCTTAATTTTTTTATTTTTGTTCAACGTCAATTTTGACAATTTTGTAGGTGAATACACCTGCGGGAGCTTCAACCTCAACCTTGTCGCCCACCTTGTGACCCATAAGAGCCTTTGCCACGGGTGATTCATCAGAAATTCTGCCCCTCATAGGATCGGCCTGAGCGAAGCCTGTGATTGTGTATGTGAGTTCTTTTGAGCCCTTGGCTGTGCTTTTGATTGAAACAATAGAGCCGAGGTGAACAACCTCTGTATTGGTGTTTGCTGCTTCATCGATGATTGTTGCTCTTGAAAGAATAGCCTCAATATCGTTGATTTCTGCCTCGAGCTTTGCCTGCTCGGATTTAGCTTCGTCGTATTCGCTGTTTTCCGAAAGGTCGCCAAAAGAACGGGCAACTTTGAGTTTTTCGGCAATCTCTGAACGGCCCTCAGACTTTAAAACCTGGAGTTTCTGTGAAAGCTCCTCATAACCTTCTTTGGTTAAAACAATATCCTGTGCCATTGAATTACATCCTCTCATATATTACACAAATTGTAAAATTCATAAGTAGTATTATATTAAATAAGAACACAAAAGTCAAGCATAAATAACAGCCGACGCTTCCTCCCGTGAAATACCCAGATTTTCTAAAAGCTCAACATCAGCATTTGCTGAAAAGTAGCTTTTATCCGGGCTGAGCCGTTCTCTTATTCCTTTATAATAAACAGATATGCCTTGCGGCACATCGCACCCTGTTAAATCGCAGAAAAAGCATTGATTTGTGTTATTATCTACAGTATTTACTCTGTGAATAACTGCACCGTATTTCTCGAAACAATAGCTATAAATCCCGTCAAAATCAAAATACTTTTCAGCACAAACATTCACTTTTTTTGAAATTTTAACAAGCTCCGTTATTTCATCGCACTTTTTAAATGTTTTTATTTTCAGAAGCACACATCTGTCAAAGACATCCTCTGATTTTACCCTTGAAATCAGAGATGATAAAAAAGCTCTTTGATAATATTCATACGGTTGAAACAAATAACTGTTATCAATAACTTGTTTCATATTATCAGCAACGATAATTCTCCCCTTAAAGGCATTAAATAGCCTTTGTGTGTCATGTGATTCAAGCAGAGATTCCGGTATTTCCGCTATATAAAACAGCTTCCCGTTCAATACAACCCTTTTTCTTTCGATGAAATTTATATCTTTTCGTTTCTTGAAAAGGCTTCGTTTTTTGCAAACAGGCTTATCTGAAACAATTTTTAATACCAACATAAAAACTCCCCTTTTTCACACAATATGAAAAAGAGGAGTGTTTTATTAACCTACTATCTCAAGACCCGCGGGCTTGGTAAGATAGTTCATAGGGTTGACCCAACCGCCGTTAACCATTACACCGAAGTGCAAGTGAGCACCGAATGAATAACCCGTATTTCCGGCATAACCGATTGTTGTGCCTTGAGTAACGTAATCCCCAACATTGACAGCTGTTGAAGAGAGGTGTGCATAATAAGTCTTGACACCGTTACCGTGGTTAATAACAACGTAAAGACCAAAGCCACCGTTATAACCGCTGTGATATGCGGTTTCAACAGTACCCTCTTTAACTGCCACAATAGTTGCACCGTGTGTACCGCCCCAACGGCAGATATCAATACCGTTATGCTGTCTTGTGACACCGTTAAGAGTTCTCATTTTAAATGAAGAAGATACATAGGTATCTGAATAAGGCAAGGGCCATATCATATCGCCCGAAACAACACCTGAGCCGTATGATTCATTCTGTTGAGCAAGCTTATCTTCGTAATCGAGAATTGTTGCTTCGCCCTTTTCGATGATTGCTTCATACTCGGCACTTGTCTGGTTGAGCTTGTTAACAACCGACATAACCTTATCAAGGTCCGCCTGAATTTCCGCCTCAGCGTCTTCAATAACCTTACGGGCATCAACCTGTTCCTGCTTCTTTGCTTCATGCTCTTTTTTAACTTCGTCAAGCTCTTTGATTTTTCCGTCAAGTCTTGTCTGCATATCCTTGATTTCAATAACCTTGGCTTTAAGGCTCTCAATATCATCTTCAAGATCCTTTACCAATTTATCGTCGTGCTCGGCAATCCTTTCGAGAAGCTCAACACGCTCAAGATATGATTGAAACTCAAAATCATCTGTTGTGAGCAAAAACTCAAGTGGTGTACCGGCACCCGACATATATGCAACACGGATTCTTTCACCGAGAAGTGTATATGTATCAGCAATTTTCTGCTCAATATCAAGAACCTGTTTATCAAGCTTATCGATTTGCTTGTTAAGTGCATCAATTTCGTTTTCAATGCCTGTAATCTGGTTATCAATGTCTGCTATATCGGCATCAATAACTGCGATTGCCTCATTATAAAGGTCGATTTGATCCTGCAAAACGTCGATTTTTTCCTGAAGAGTGCTGATTTCGTCATCATAAGTTGCAGCCTCAGCCTTTAATTCTTCAATTTTCTTTTCGTTTTCAGCAATCTGATCTTTAATATCAGCAATTTTGTCTTCATACTCCTGCTTTTCTGCGTCTGTAAGAGCAAAAACGCTAAGTGAACAAACGCTCAAAATTATCGTAACAGCAAGAAGTAGGCTGACTATTTTATTGAGTTTATTAGTCGTTTTCAACAACATTATTATGCTCCTTGAGATATTTGTTAAGAGAAATAATACTACCGAATGCACCGATTACAACACCGATGAATGCAAATATACCGAACAAAAGCCAGATATAATCCAGGAAGCTTACAGCCTGGCCACCAAGCATTGAAAGAATATTACCGAGCCAGATTGATGCAATTGAATAAACACCGTACTGCAAGCCCAAGCCAAGTAAGGCTGAGAACAAGCCTAAAAGGATACCTTCAACAATAAAAGGCCATCTGATAAAGGAGTTTGTTGCACCAACCGCCTTCATAATGCTGATTTCAAGCCTACGGTTGTAAATTGTGATGCGGATTGTATTTGAAACAATAAACAATGAAACAAAAAAGAGAATTGAAACAATGCCGATGCTTATGTACGTCACAGCATTTCTGATACTTGCAAGCTTACCTGCCAGATCACTGTTTTCGTGAATCTGTAAAACATTATCGAGCTTTTTGATATCGCTAACGGTTTTATCAAACAACTCAAGGTCCTCAACCGTAACTTTATACGCGTCGGGCAAAATTTCGGCTGAAAGCCCATCAAGAAGCGAGGCTTTGTCACCATACTCAGCCTTTTGCCTTTCAAACGCTTCCTCTCTCGGTACAAATTCAACCGATGAAACATTATCAAGCGTTTCAAGCTGAACGCCGAGAGTCTGTGTCAGAAATTCATCGGCTTCATCATTAACATAAACCATAACAACGTTCTGACCCTCGATAAGGTCGAGAACGGCATTGATGTTAAAGAAAACCAACAAGCCGCTGCCGACAATAATAAGGCAAGAAACAAGAACAACGATTGTCGCAAGGGATAAAAGGCGGTTTACCCAAATGTTTCTGAAGCCCTCACGGGTAAGATATCCTAAACTGGCACCTTTCATTGAGCAACACCCTCCTCTCCCGGGATTTCAATAACGGCGTCATCCAATGCTTCATCACCGAGAACACCGTATGTCTCCATAAGATAATCAAGGTTACCGTTATCTTCCTCAATGAAATATGAGCTGATTTCATTTTCGGGACCATCAAATGAGTAGGGTTCTACATCAATATGCGATGCATCGGGATAATCACTTTCAATCTTACCGTTTTTGATTGTTATAACACGATGATTAAAGGTTTTAACCAAATGATAATCGTGAGTAACCATAATAATTGTTGTTCCGTCAGCATTGATATGGTTAAGAAGGTCAACAATTTCATATGACATTTTGGGGTCAATGTTGCCGGTGGGCTCGTCCGCAATAATCATACTTGCGTTATTTGCCAATGCTCTTGCAAGCGCAACACGCTGCTGCTCACCGCCCGAAAGCTGATTTGGCTTTGACCTTGCTTTTGAGTTAAGACCAACAAGGCCCAATAAATAAGGAACACGTTTTCTGATTGCAGACTCCCTTGAACCTATAACACGCATTGCATAGGCGATGTTATCATAAACATTCATTGAAGGAATAAGTCTGAAATCCTGAAAAACAATACCAAGAGACCTTCTGAAATAAGGAATCTGTCTTTTTTTCAATGTATTGAGATTAAAGCCGTTAATGTTGATTGTACCTGAGGTTGGCACCTCTTCACGCATCATAAGCTTTAAAAGAGTACTTTTACCTGCGCCTGAAGAACCGACGATAAAAACAAATTCACCTGTTTCAATCCTGATATCAAGATTATCGAGGGCTTTTGTTTCGGTGTCTTCATATATTTTTGTGACGCCTTTGAATTCTATCAAGTTCAACACCCTATCTTAGTTTATTACGAAAACAATTATAGCACATCTTATTACAAAATGTAACCCTTTTGTAATGAAAATGTGCTATTTTTTCAATCTTAATAAAATATTAATATTTAACGGGGTTTGCATCAAGATACTTCTTAACCATAAGAGCTACCTTGAACACGATTGCATCATCAAACTCTCTGAGATCAAGACCTGTGAGCTTTTTGATTTTCTCAAGTCTGTAAACAAGGGTGTTACGGTGAACGAACAATTTTCTTGATGTTTCGGAAACGTTAAGATTGTTTTCAAAGAAACGCTGAATTGTGAAAAGTGTTTCCTGGTCAAGGGTCTCGATTGAACCAACCTTGAAAATTTCTTTAAGGAACATCTCACAAAGAGTTGTGGGAAGCTGGTAAATAAGACGTGCAATACCAAGATGGTCGTAGCTTACAATGTTGCGCTCCGTGTCGAAAACCTTACCGACCTCAAGAGCAACCTGTGCTTCCTTGAAGGATTTTGCAAGGTCCTTAACACCAACAACAGGTGTACCGATACCGATAAGAGCGTGTGCATAGAACTCTGAGGAAAGAGAGTCTGCAACTGAACGGGCAAGGCTCGCAAGAGCTTTGCCGTCGATATCACTTTTAACCTCTTTTACAAGAGCAATATCAGATTCGCTGATATTGATAACAAAGTCTTTTGTTTTGTCAGGGAACAAGCTCTGAATTCCATCGTAAACAGAAACATCTGCTTTATCGAGAAGTCTTATGAGAAAAACAACTCTTGTTGAATCATTGTTAAAATGAAGCTCGCGTGCTTTGAGGTAAATATCACCGGGAAGGATATTATCAAGGATGATATTTTTAACAAAGTTGCTTCTGTCGTATTTTTCATCATAGAACTGTTTGATGCTTGAAAGAGCAACGCTGAGAACGCCTATGTAATTCTGGGCGGCAGCATCATCCCCCTCAACAAAAACAGCATTGTCGGGACGCATATGAGTACCGAAAGATTGATAAAGACATCCATCAAAAGCAACAAAAGAAGATGCTGAGAAAACAGAAGCGGTATTAACGTTACGAACCTCGCCGATTCTTGTTAAATCGCTGCAGGCAATAACGGCACCTGACTCGTCGATTATACCGATTGTTCTGTCAACAACATCACGCATTTGGTGAATAACACTCTGGAACACTCTGTTGGACATTATTATGACCTCCGATAATTTTTAACAAATTAACATTTGACAGTTATACATAATACACAACTTTGCACAATTTTGCAAGCCTTTTTTTTATATTTCCCAAATATTTTTATGCAAAATGTTTACTTTAGGGCTCTTTTTCTTGTTTTAAATGCAAAAAACTACAAATTAATAAAATCCGGAGAAATTCAGTTCAATGCGCCGTTTTCTATCAAATCCAATTCATCCTTGCTAAGCAAACGTGCCTGCCCGGGCTCAAGAGTTTCATCCAGCCTCAGCCCACCGATTGCAACTCTTTTAAGCTCCGTGACCGAAACACCCAACGTTAAAAACATTCTTTTTATCTGATGATACTTCCCCTCTTTTATTACAACCTTAAAAAGTGGTTCATCTGCATCTTCAAGCAATTCAAGACCTGCTGAAAGAAGAACCGTTCCGTCACCCAGAACAACACCCTCTTCAAATGCCTTAATCGCCCTTTCCAAATCAATTCTGCCGGAAACTCTTGCTAAATACGTTTTCTTTACGTGGCGTGCAGGTGACAGAATTCTGTGGGCAAAATCCCCATCATCCGTTATCAATGAAAAGCCTGTAGTATCCTTATCAAGGCGACCTGCCGGAAAAAGCCTTTTACGTTTAAGCTCGTCCGGTAAAATGTCAACAACAGTTACATCCTTTTTATCGTCAGAGGCGCTGACAACGCCCTTTGGCTTATTGAGCATAATATACGTAAACTCACTGCTGTTAAGGGGTTGTCCATCAACCGTTATGTCATCCTCATATGATGCCTTGAAGCCGCTGTCTGTAACGCAGATCCCATTAACGCTGACAAGCCCCTTTTTTATGAGAAGCTTTACCTCACTTCGTGATAATAAGCCTTGTGACGATATTATTTTGTCAATACGCTCTTTTTTCATAGCATCACTCCTTTTCAAACCCGTGCATAAATCCGCCTAATTTTACAGAGCACACGTCACCGCCGATAACAGCACCGTTATGCACAAGAATATTCAGCCTTATATAATCGGTACCCTCGGGATACCCGGGATAATTGGTAATCACATAAGAAAACCGGCTGACCTGCTCACCTGCGAAGGCGGTTAAATCAAGCCCCTGTGAAAGCTGCAAGTCATTATAATTTTTGTAAACGTCGTTGAACTCAACGGGTATCACAACATTTTTGATTTCAACAGGAGTTTTTTCAACATTCCACCCGAATTGCTCGGCAAAGGCAATACGCTCCTCTGCACTTTTTGCTGAGACATTATACCATACAGATTTTGAATCGGCTTTATCTGAGCCCGACAAAATAGCCGTTGCAAGCAGCAAAACAGCACAAACTCCTGCAAAAACACAGGCATACAGCTTAATTTTCCGGGATTTCACAGATAAAACAAACATAAACACAACTCCTTTATTACAACATTGATATGCGTAATAAGGGAGTTTGATGAATAGTGCTTATATAAAAAGATTAAAGTATACGTCAAAAATCAGCTCGCCCACAAAGGCACAAACCGCCGAGCCCATAGCGAGGAAGGGACCGAAAGGCACAACGCCCTTCATCTCTTTTTTACTGATAATTTTCCTGCCGATTGAGAAGAAAACACCGAAAAATGCACTCATAAAGAGCGAAATAAGAACGGCTTTCCAACCCAAAACGAAGCCCACTGCAGCCATAAGCTTAATATCGCCGCCACCCATTGCTCTGCCTTGTGTGACAAACGCAATGAGAAAGAAAAGACCGGATACGGCAAAAAGACCGATAACTCTTGAAATTATCCATTCCTTTGAGAAATAACCGTTAATCAACGAATCGCCAACAATAAACAAGCCACCCACGAAAATTGCAATCCACATTGAGTCAGGAATAATCTGGTGCTCAAAGTCAATCCACGAAACAACTATGAGTGCAGACATAACAACCATATAGCCTAAAAGCTTGAGATTGAGCCCTTCAATGGCGTTGCCTCCACTCAAAAAAAGATAAACAAGAACATAAGAAGCACCGTTGAGAGCTTCAACTATGGGGTATCTTGAAGAAATTTTCGCTTTACAATATCTGCATTTTCCACCGAGGAAAATCCAACTGAACAAAGGAAATAAATCCTTCCAATTCAATTTATGCTTGCATGACGTGCAAATTGAATTACCTCTTTTGAAATCCATACCAATAGGGAGCCTGTATATCAGAACGTTTAAGAAGCTACCGATAACAGTGCCGAAAACGAACACGATAACCGCTATATATGCAGTGAGAAATTCTATCATAACTGCCTCTTTCTGCAGAACCATCTGCATTTTTTGTTCATTATATATTTTTTTCGTTACAAAGTCAACCGCAATAATTATTTACTTATGTTAAAGTCAACAAATATTGACACTCCATTTTGTTCAACTTTGCCATTATAATATTGTTGTTTTTTATTACAGAATATGGTATATTATTTTCGTATAAAAACCTAAGGAGGAACTTTTTCTATGAAAAAGACAAGCAAACGTGTAATTGCCGTTGTTCTGACATTTGCAATCGTTTTCTCGGTTGTTGCTGTCGGCGCTGTGGCTCTCACAAGTTTCTTCAAATCAAACCAGACAATCAAAGCAGACGGTTCAACAATCATCAATGCAAACAGCGTTGAAGAAGCCGTTGAGCTTATGGAAGCTTCCCCCGAAATTCTCGGCGAAGAGATTTCAGGCAGCGTTGACTCCTACGATGCAAAGGATAACGTAATTTATCCCACAATCGTCATCCCCGGTATCAGCCAGTCTATTTCTTACCTTGCTGATGAAAACGGTGACCCTGCCGTTAACTCAAACGGCACAGAGCTCTCCGGCGGACTTCTTATTATTGACGACTCAAAGCTTATCCCCACAATCGCCAATAATCTTGTATCTCCCCTCATCGAATCTCTCGTTTATCAGAGACCTGCCAGCGACCTTGCAGACGGCGTATATGACACAGTTGCTGACCTTTTCGCTATCCAGTCCTCTGATAAAAACGGTAACCCCGTCAACAACCTCAAAACTGTTAAATATGAAACTTCAGTTGCAGGTATGAGCCAGGACGACAGAGATTATTTCTACCGTATGATTCCTATGGAATCCATTAAAGATGACGTTGGCGAAGACAACCTCTATCTCTATGCATTCCCGCTTATCGGCGACCCCATGGAATCCGCAAGAGGTCTTGATGAATACATTCAGTTCGTTAAAAGCGAAAAGGGTGTTGACAAGGTTAACATCGTTACCATCTCTCTCGGTGGTACAATCCTCACAGCTTACCTTGAGCTCTTCAAGGATACAGGTTACCCCGACCTTAACAGAATCGTTAACGTTGTTGCCTGCCTTGACGGTACAGACGTTATGGGTGACTTCTATCTCAGAAACTTCGACATTTCTGACGAATTCCTTTTCCATGAGTACATTCCTATGATTATGAAGGAAACCGAAGGCTTCTCAACTCTCGGTCATCTCATCAACATAGCACTCAAGATATTCCCCAAACAGGTGGTTTACACTCTTCTTACAGCTGCAATTGACGGTATCCTTGATACATTAATGCTTAACTGTCCTCAGTTCTGGGCAATGGTTCCCTCAGACAGATTTGAAGAAATCAAGGCAAAATACAACTACATCTGGACAGATGATGAGTATGCTGTTCTTGCAGACAAAATTGATGCTTTCGCTCAAGCAAGAGCAAACCTCAAAACAAACCTTCAGGCATTCGTAGATGCAGACAGCGCTAACCTCGTTCACAACGTTGCAGGTTACGACCTCGACTACAGCGCACAGGATTATTGCTTCTTTGCAATTATGAATTCCTCAAAAACAACAAATAGTGATGCTATTATCGACATCGATTCAACAACTCTTGGTGCAAGATATGCTAAAGCAGGCGAAATCCTTGCAGACGAAATTCTTTTCGATGACAATGCAATAGTTTCACCCGATGGCTCTATCGATGTTTCAACCTGTCTTTTCCCCGAGAATGTATGGCTCTTCCACGGTCAGCATCACGAGGTTGGCAGAAACGACGTTGTTATCAGCCTTATCGGTAAACTTATCACAGGTGAAATTAAATCAACTGCTGATATGTCAGACGAATATCCTCAGTTCAACGGCAACCGTAACACCAAAAACATCAGACGTTGGTACATTGAAGAAGCTGAAGAAGTACTCTTTGCAGAGGATCAGTCAATGTACGCAGAGGCTGACCTTTTAGAGCTTCAGGATGCATATGCAGAGGCTCTCCTCCTCCTTGATACAACAATCTGTGACCCGGCAGTTGCTGATGCTACCACAGACAGACTTCTCAACGCTCTCAGACGTGTTGGCGTTGAAGGCGAAGCTGCAGATGAAACAACAGACAAAATCCTTGAAGAAGTTTGCAAGTTCCTTGACGATACAATCTTCTCAGTCTTCGGTGGCGGCGGCTTCTCAGACATTGCTGACACGGGCGCATTCCCCAACAAATAATAAATCACTTGCGCAGAGCGTTTATATGTGATATAATTTCACTCCCGAAGTTATTCGGGAGTGATTTTTTTGAGGTTTAAAATGAAGGTTTATTTTTACACTTTAGGTTGCAAGGTTAACCAATATGAAACACAGGAGATGGCTGAGCTTTTAGAAAAGAACGGCTATACCATTATATATTCTGCATCCGAGGCGGATATTGCTGTTGTAAACTCCTGCACCGTTACCGCCGAAAGTGTAAGAAAAACAAGACAAATTATCAGAAAACTCAAAAAGCAAAATGACGGTATTATAATAGTATTAACAGGCTGTGCTTCACAGGCGGAGCCACATATTATTAACGAATTACCAGAAGTTGATATTTTTATGGGTAACAGAAGCAACATAAAAATTGTTGATGCCCTTTCTGAATATATTGAAAACAAGTGCAAGCTCACAAAACGAATTGAACACCTGCCAGGCGACGAATTTTGCGGAACAGGTATTACACGTTTTGACGGTCACACACGTGCATTTTTAAAAATCCAGGACGGATGTGACAGATTTTGTTCCTATTGCCTTATTCCCACTGCAAGAGGACGTTCACGCTCAAAAAGCCTTGTCGATATTGATACCGAGTTAAGAGCTCTCGCATCTAACGGCTACTCTGAAATTGTATTTGTCGGCATTAATCTCTCCGACTATGGCAAAAACACACCACATTCTCTCCCTGACGCTTTACGTCTTGCAGAAAAATATAATGAAATTAAAAGAGTGCGTCTTGGCTCCCTTGAGCCCGACCACATTACAGACGAAATGATTGAACAGTTAAAATCAATCACTAAGCTCTGTCCACAATTCCACATTTCTGTTCAAAGCGGTTGTGATAGTGTTTTGAAGGCAATGAATCGCCACTACACCGCAGACGAATATGAGCATCTTGCAAAAAAATTGCGAAAAACCTTTCCCGACGCCACAATTACAACCGACGTTCTTGTGGGCTTTCCCACAGAAACCGAAGAAGATTTTAACAGAACCGTGGAATTTGTTAAAAGAGTCGGCTTTGAAAAAACTCACGTATTCCCCTATTCTGTTCGCGAGGGTACAAGGGCTGCAAAAATGGAGCAGCATACAAAAGCAATAAAAGAGAGCAGAGCAGCCCGACTTTCTGAGGTTACCGACAAAATTCGTGAGGATTTTTTAAAGGAACAAATTGGAAAAACTGTAGAAGTTCTTTTTGAAACCGAAAAAGAGGGCTTTTGCGAAGGCTACACAAAAAACTATATTCCTGTAAGAGTTAAAGCTCAAAGAACCTGCAAAGGTGAATTTCTGAGTGTAAAAATAACAGACTCAGAAAAAGATTATTGCGTTGGAATTTTTGTGTAAAATTTCGTGAGATTTTCAAAAAATATCCTTGACAATAATATAGTGTTGTGATAATATATCTGTTGTTGTGACAGCACGCGGGTGTAGTTCAATGGTAGAATCCCAGCCTTCCAAGCTGGTCGTGTGGGTTCGATTCCCATCACCCGCTCCACAATGCGCGGTTGTAGCTCAGTTGGATAGAGCAACTGCCTTCTAAGCAGTAGGTCGGGGGTTCGAATCCCTCCAACCGTGCCAATTTAATAAATTATGGTGGATGTAGCTCAGTTGGTTAGAGTGCCAGGTTGTGGCCCTGGAGGTCGTCGGTTCGATTCCGATCATCCACCCCATTTTTATATCTAGGGATGTAGCCAAGCGGTAAGGCAACGGACTTTGACTCCGTCATTCGTGAGTTCGAACCTCGCCATCCCTGCCAGAAAACGACAGATTCCGACAGGAATCTGTCGTTTTCAACTAAATCCACCCTTGCGGGTGGGTGAAATATTGCTTTGCAATGTGAAATACGCCTGCGGCGTGTGAAATTCGCCTCGACGGCGAGTGGGTGGATTTAATTTCACTTGATGCGATAGCATCAAATTTCACAATTTACGGAGTAAATTATTTCACCGTGAGCGTAAGCGAACGATTTCACTAAAACTGTGAGAGTTCGAAGTCATACACAAAACAACGAAAAATATCTTTTTCGTTGTCCATAGACAACAAAACAGTACCATCAAAAGATGGTGCTGTTTTGTTGTTGTAAATTTCAATTTAAACGAGGTTCGAACTCCCTCGGCGAAGCCGAACACAATCGGTTGTTTGCGTAGCAAACCAATTGCATAACAGGTTAGCTTATGGTACAATATTATTGTAATAGATATTGCAAGGAGAACGCAAATGAACATATTCAAGAAAAAAGAAGCTAACAACATTCCACACTTTGCTGTTTGCGGAATAGTTGAAATTGGCGGCAAAATTCTATTTGTTCGTCACACCTACGGAGTTGCCAAAGATAGAATCCTTTTACCCGGTGGTTATGTAAAGGAAAATGAACTCCCTACTTTCGCTGCTGAAAGGGAGCTTTTCGAAGAAACAGGTATTATTTGCGAAGCAAAAGAATTATATTCAATGCAATTCAAAAGCGAGCAATGGTGTGCAGTTTTCACAATGGAATACAAATCGGGCACCCCCACCTCTGACGGACACGAAAACAGTGAAATTCTATTATTAAGTATTGATGAAGCTCTTGAACGTGATGACTTAACTAATATGAGCAGAAAGATATTAAAGTCCTATATAAACAATAAAAACGGTTTAGAAAAAAGTGATTTTTTAGCTAAAGGTCGAACAGATAAGGATTATGCTATTTTCGGTGTGTGATTTTAATTGATTTACCTTTTTATATATGCTATAATTAGCTTGTTACAGAAATAAAACATCCGAAAGGTTGGTTAAATTAATGAAAACTTATGATGTAGTTGTTATCGGTGCCGGAAACGGCGGTCTTGCGGCAGCTGCAACCTGTGCACGAGAGGGTCTTTCAACCCTTTTACTCGAAAGACACAACATCCCCGGTGGTTCTGCATCCTCTTTTGTAAGAGGTCGCTTTGAATTCGAACCATCACTTCACGAGCTTTGTGGTGTTGGTGCGCCTGATAAAAAAGGACAGGTTGAAGATATGTTCAAACGCATGGGCGGTAACGTTAAATGGTACACCCATGATTCAACATTCCGTCTTGTAGTCCCTGCAAACGAGGGCGATGAAGGGGCTTTTCTTAACGAAGATGGTAAGTGGGTAACTGTTGATGCACGTATGCCCGTTGGCTTAAAGGAATTTGCAGAGAAGCTTGACGAGCTTGTTCCCGGCTCATATGAAAGCTGTATGGAAGCGTTCAGACTCAGCGAAAGACTGTTTGTAGCATTCAATGCCCTTGATGACCCTAAAAAATTACCGGGAAGCTTCAAGGATATCCCCGACATTTTGAGAATGGTTTCTCACACAATGAAAGAGGGGCTTGACGCACTTGGCATGCCCAAGAAGGCCCAGGATATTTTCAATACATATTGGTGCTATATGGGCTCCCCTGCCTCACAGTTTGACTTCCTTTACTATATGACTGTTCTTCACAGTTATGTTGAATTCGGAACAGGTGTGCCTGAGCTCCGAAGCCACGAAATGAGCCTTGCTCTTGATGAAGTAATCCGTAAAAACGGTGGAGACATCTGGTACAACTCCGAGGTAACAAAGGTTATTATGAAAGACGGCAAGCCCGCCGGCGTTGTTATCAACGGCAACAAGGAGGTTTACGGCAAATACTTCATTTGCAACTCCTCACCCAATAAGGTGTGGAATGACCTTTTTGAGGTTAAAGATATTCCCGAAAAGCAGCTAAAAATGCTCAATGCAAGAAAAACTGCCTGTGCTCTTACAACAGTTTATCTTGGTATGAACAAAACCAAAGAAGAATTGGGAATCAAGGATTATTCAATTTTTATCGCTCCCGATTCAGATTCTGATAAACAGTATGAAGCCGTGCAGGACTTTTTCAGCGGTTACTGCATCATCAACTGCCTTAATGAAATCATTCCCGACTGTACTCCCGAAGGAACAAGTCAGCTTTTCCTTACAACAATGACCTTTGGCGATGTTATGAAGGACGTTAAACCCGAGGATTACAAGAAGTTCAAAACCAAGGTTGCAAGAAATATGATCGAAACCTGCGAAAAGGCGCTGGGCATTTCCATCACACCATATATCGAAGAAATTGAAATTGCTCTTCCGCCCACCTTCTGCCGTTACCTCAACACTCCCGAGGGAACGCCCTACGGCTATATGCTGGAAAAATGGGATAGTATGATTCCCCGAACAGTTCAATATCTTAACGACCAACCCTTTGACAATTTTTATTTCTGCGGCGCTTCTCAAGAACGTGGCGATGGCTACGGTTGTGCTTATTATACAGGCGAAAAGGCAGCAGGAATTGTTGTTAAAGCATTAAAAAAGGAGGGCAAATAAGATGGCAAGCAAACTCAAAAAATTAAGTGCAAAAAAATTCTTCCCAATGCTCTCCGCCCGTCAAGAGAGATTTGAAAAAGCAACGGCAGACCTCAAGCCCGTTTCCGACCAAGCAACCGTAATCGCAAAAGCTCTGCACCCCAAAAGGCAATATCTTAAAATTGCAGAAATAAAAGAACGTGGTGCAGATTGCAAAAGCTTTACACTTGTTCCGGACAAAGATAAAGGCACATCTGCTCTCGCCTGGTTTGGTGCGGGTAAATACCTTACGGTTTTCGAAACAATTGAGGGTATGCCCGTAACAAGAGGCTATTCAATTTCATCCTCACCCAAGGATTCTCTTGAGGGTAAATACGTTCTCACAATCAAGCTCGTTGAGGGTGGCTTGATGTCACAATACATTTTTGATAATTGGGCAGTTGGCACCTCTGTTGAGGTATCTGCCCCATCAGGCAACTTCGAATATCAGCCCCTCAGAGATGCAAATAAGGTTATCTGCCTTGCAGGCGGTAGTGGTATTACACCTTTCGTTTCAATGGCTAACGCTATCTGTGACGGTGACGAAGATTTCGAGATGACACTTCTTTACGGCAGCAGAAGCTATGACAACATTCTTTTCCGCGAAGAGCTGGATGAGCTTCAGAAAAAGAGCAACAAAATCAAGGTTGTTCACGTTCTCAGCGACGACAAAAACGATGTCGAGGGCACAGAAAAGGGATTTATAACAGCAGAGCTCATCAAAAAATACGCTCCCGAAAACGAGGCTTACTCTGTATTCCTTTGCGGTCCTCAGCAGATGTATGAGTTTGTTGACAAGGAATTGGAGAAATTAAACCTTCCTAAAAAATACGTTCGCCACGAAATGTTCGGCGAGTTCCACAATCCTCAGACTCAGCCCGACTACCCCGCAGGTATCCCCGAAACCGTTAAAATCAAGGTTACAATTCAAGACCAGACTTATACAGTTGAGGGCAAATCCACAGACTCCGTTGTGCAGATTCTTGAAAAGAACGGCATCGCCGCCCCAACACGTTGCCGAAGCGGCGAATGTGGCTTCTGCCATTCCCACCTTATTTCGGGCAAGGTTTACGTGCCGAAGCACCTTGAATACCGCAGGCTTGCAGACTACAAGTTCAACTGCATTCACCCCTGCTGTTCATTCCCCTTAACTGATTTGGAAATCAACGTTCCTGTTTCCAAATAAAAAACTAATGGGTTCACATTGAAGCTTTTTCAATGTGAACCCAATTTTTAATCCATAAAATCTTTTAAATTATAAAATGTTCCTTCATATCTTCCGCTGAAATCCTTTTGACTCCTTTGGTTAACAACAAAAACTTTTTCTGATTTATAAAGAATAGCAACCTTGTTAAGCGCATTTTCATCCGCCGTAAAATGTTTTTTGACCTTCTTGTAAAGAGGGTCTTTTCTTTTAAGTATTTCAGGAATCTGCAAGGCAGACGAGCACGAAAGCAAGTCACAGATAAGAGCTTCACGAAGCCTTTCCGCGTCTGCAAATTCTTTGAAATAATAGTAGATATGCACGGCATAATCAGACAGATTCATTTTGCTGCCGTTGATTTCATTACCGAAATCCATAAACAGTCTGAATGGTGTAAAACCGCATTCATCCAACAAATAGTCAAGAGTAAAAGGAAAACGCCCGCTGTTATACATTCTCTCAAGAGCATCCTCGCATTTTTTAAGCATTACTATTTCTTCACCCGAAAGCCAAGGTGTTGAGGTTACCTCATAGGGTGGGCTTTCGCTGAATTCACAGGGGTATTTCTCTCTGTTTTCTCGCATTTCTGCACCGTAAAGAAGCTTTAAAAAGCCCATTTGAAGCATATTAGCTTTCAGGCTGTAGCCGATATTAAAGCTTCGTTCAAAGCTGTTTATATCTTCACCTGTAAGACCGGCTATTAAGTCAATATGTATGTGCATATTACCGAAGGATATCAGCTTTTTAATGTTTTCAACGAGCTTTTTAGTATCAGTTTTTCTGTTTATTGCTTTGAGGGTTTCCTCGTTAAAGGACTGCATACCGATCTCAAGCTGAAAAACGCCTTTTGGTGCCTTTGAGAGAATTTGCATTGTGCTTTCCTTTAGGATATCGCCCGCAATTTCAAAGTGGAAGCACGTACCCTCGGGGATTTCAGTGCCGTAGCTTGAAAGAATAAAGTTTAAAATCTCGTTTGCCCTGTCAGCCTTTGCGTTAAAGGTGCGGTCAACAAATTTGATTGTTTTTGTGCCGCTGACAGCAAGCTTTAAAATATCAGCCTTCACCTGCTCAATATCAAAAAACCTCAACGGTGAACACCTGCCGGACAGACAGAAGGCACATCTGTATGGGCAGCCGCGGCTTGTTTCAATATATGAAATTCTTCCGTTTAAATTATCAAAGAACTCACTGTTATACGGTGATGGCGGTGTATTTTTACATTCAGCCTCAGGAATTGAAATAACACTGCCGCTTTCCCGATAAGAAAGTCCGCAAACGTCTTTATAGTCGCCGTTACTGTTATATATATCAAGAAACTGCGGAAAGCTTTTTTCACCCTCGCCCGAAAGAACAAAATCCACGAACTGATAATTTTCCAAAATATTTTTCGCTCTGTAAGACACCTCAGGTCCCCCAAGGATAATTGCGCAATCGGTTTTCTCTTTTATAAGCTTTGCGATTTCAAGGGTTTTCTCAATATTCCAGATATATGAAGAAAAGGAAACAACGTCGGGCTTTTCATTTATTATCTGTTCGGCGAAGACATTTATATCGCTGTTTATTGTGCTTTCCATAACCTTTGCATCTGCAGAGCAGGCACAAAACTCCCTGACCCCCGAAAGCAAGCACCAAGGGGCAAGGGATGCGTGAATGTATTTCGAATTAAGACAAGCGATAATAACCTTCAAAATAAAACCCTCGAATCAAAATTTGTGCACTTTATTTTATCACAATATTCACATTAAATAAAGCTCAAAAGCAAAAAACGTGGTGTCAGAAACCACATGAATTTCAGACACCACAAGAAATTATAATTATTCAATTCGTACAAGGTATTGACAATATGCGTAAACATTCATTATCTTTTTAGCCTCTACCCCGTCATCCGCCCGGATTATCGGATTTGTTTCTGACGGTGTGCGATACAGCTTAAAAACAATTGCATTCTGACCGGGACGCATATTACGGATGCTCTTGTATTCAAAATTACGTTTTTTGATACCCAACTGCTCAAACATTACAGACTCAATGTCTGCGTTGATAAAGCATTTAACATATTCGTCTTCGTCAAAAATTTCAAGAATGTGTTTAGCCTCTTCAAATGAGATATTGTAGCATTTGAACTGACCCTCGTTAAGAACGGACATCATACTGCTGTTATCTAACAGCAACAACGGCAATTTGTTGGCATCTACCATAAATAAGCCTCCCTTTTTTAATATTCACCTTATAGGTTAATATTAGTTTACAATATGTTATGCATTTTGTAAAGTATTTTCAGCGAACAATAATTAAATATGTGCATTTTGACGATAAAGCATATTGATTTTTATTAATATAAATGATAAAATTTATTAGATTATTACAAAAAGGAGTGATGGTTTGAAGAAAAAAATCCTTAACGGTTGCGATCTTCTTGACAACGAACTAAGCTTTAATATGCTTTGCGGCAAAAAACTGGGTTTAATTTCAAACTCTTGTGCGCTTTTAAAAAACGGCGAAACCGTTGCTCTTGCAATAAACCAAAAATACAGTCTTTTCGCTTTATTCAGCGGTGAGCACGGCTTCAACACAAAAAAGCAAGCCGGTGGTTTTGACAATGAGGTTTTCACCGAAAGCGAAACCGGTATCCCCGTTTATGACCTTTTCGGCGGTAACTCCTCGTTAAAAAAGGCTGAAGAGGTTTTTAATAAACTAGACTGCATTGTTTTTGATATTCAGGACATCGGCACCCGATACTATACATACCAATATACTCTTCTTGACGCTTTGTATTTATGTAAAAAAACGAGCACACAATTAGTGGTTCTCGACAGAATAAATCCTCTCGGTTGTAACAGAATTGAGGGAAATTTATTGGAAAGCGACTGCATTTCAGAGGTAGGAAGGGTTGCGGGTCAACCCACCGTTACAGGTATGACTATAGGTGAAATTGCATTGTGGTACAATGACTTTTTAAACATCAATGCAGAAATCAAGGTTATTCCTTGCGATGGTTTAATAAGAGATTTGACAATCGAAGACACGGATTTGCTCTTTAATCCGCCGTCACCTAATATGAGAAATACTGACGCACTTTTTCTTTATGCAGGAACCTGCCTTTTTGAGGGAACAAATCTCTCAGAGGGGCGTGGCACCGGTAAACCGTTTGAACTGTTCGGAGCACCCTGGTTAGATACAAAAAAAGTTATTGATTATTTACAATCTATGCCAAACGAAGATAAAGAAGTTTTCAAGGGATTAAATTTTTCACCTTGCGAATTTACACCCACGTTCAGCGATTATAAAAGTGAAAAATGCAACGGAATACAAATCGAAATAATTGATAAAAGCTGTGTTAATATGTTTGAAACAGGGCTGCAGCTCATAAACACGGTAAGAGAAATCCACCCCAATTACATTGAGTTTTCAGCTCACCTCACAAACCTTGCGGGAACAAAGCTGATTCTCAATGATGACTTTAATCCTCATAAATACATAAATTCTCAAAAGAAGGAATTGAAAAATTTTAAAAACAAGGCAAAAAAATACTATATATATTAATTTGTTCTTGTAATTTTATTTCAATGTGATAAAATCAATATATATTTTAACAACGGAGGTCTTTTTATGTTAAAAATCGGTCTTGTCGGCGTCGGCGGAATCAGCGGTGCTCATATCCCCGCTTGGGAGGCAATGGAAAATGCTGAGCTTGTTGCTCTTTGTGACATCCGCCCCGAAAGAATGGAAAAATTCGAAGGCAAAAAACGCCTTTACACAAGCTTTGAAGAAATGCTTGCTAACGAAGAATTAGATATTCTTGATATCTGTCTGCCTACATATCTTCATGCAGATTTTGCCGTTATGGCTATGGAAAAAGGCATAAACGTTATTACAGAAAAACCCATCTCCTTAAAAGAAGAGGATGTTGAAAGAGTTTACAGAACAGCTGAAAAGAACAATGTTAAATTTATGGTTGCACAGGTTCTTCGCTTCTGGCCCGAATACGAGCTTCTCAAAGAAATTTATGAAACTAAAAAATACGGCAAGCTTCTTTCCGGCACAATGATAAGGCTCGGCAGCTACCCCAGATGGAGCTGGGACGGCTGGATGATGGATGAAAAACGAAGCGGTCTTGTACCCTTTGATTTGCACATCCACGACCTTGATTTTATGGTTTACGCTTTCGGTATGCCTAAGGTTGCTCACCAATACCGTTCAAAACGCCCCGAACAGGATTACATCAGTATTACATACGATTTTGGTGAGTTTTCTATTAATTCTGAGGCATCATGGTACGCCTCAAGCTACCCCTTCACCGCTGAATTCCGTTTTCAATTTGAAGATGCAATCGTTGCAAACGAAAACGGCAAAATGATGATACATCTCAAAAATGATGAAAAAATCGACCTTTCACAACAGGCAGAGGGCGACACAGGTGCAATCAACCTGCCCAAGAGCGACGCTTATGCTAACGAAATCAATTATTTCGCAGATTGCGTAGAAAATAACAAACCCGTTGAAAAGGTTAAACCCGAACAGCTTGAATGCGTATTGAAAATTCTTAATAATCTTTAAGATATAAAAAACGGAGCGAAGATTTCTTCGCTCCGTTAAGTTTTAAAAGCTTATTTTACTCTGCATCTGTATTTGTTTTCGAATTTTTCATCATTCATTGTAATAAGGATGATGAACTCGATAAATGCAACAATGCCGGGAATAAATGTCCAGCAGAAAAGCAAATAAACAACACCCATACCAATTTGACCGAGATAGAATTTGTGTGCACCGATACCACCAAGGAAAAATGCGAGAAGAGCTGCAGCAATTTTGCTCTTTACAGGCCAGCTGGCCTTCTCGTTAACAACCTGCTGCTGAACGTAAACAACCTGCTGGGGCTGTGCCTGTGGCTGAGCCTGCTGAGCAGGAGCAGCTATTGCAGCACCGCAGTATTCACACTTTGCAACACCAACATTAACAGGTGCACCACATTGAGGACACAAGTTACTCATATTAAAAAACTCCTTTAATTATATTTGAGTTGATTTTACTACAAAAGAATTATTTTTTCAACAGTTTTAGACAAAAATAATGGCAAATAACGATATTTTACAAAATAATTCTATCATTGACAAATTTTGACAAATAAACTATAATTTTATTTGTATATTTTTATCAAAGGAGTGCTGAAAATGGCAATTGCCGAAGTACTTAAATTCAATTCAGATGCAAGCATTTTTGCTTGGAAACATCCAAACACTGAGCTTTCGACCTGGACTCAGCTAATCGTTAATGAAGCACAAGAAGCAATCCTCGTTAAAAACGGGCAGATTACTGATGTATTTGGTCCCGGAAGATATGTTCTTTCTACAGATAATATCCCCGTTTTGCAGAAAATCATTAATATTCCCTTTGGTGGAAAATCACCTTATTCTGCAGAAGTATGGTTCATCAACAGAGCTTTTGCTCTCGATATCAAATGGGGCACAACAACTCCCATACAGGTTCAGGACCCTAAATACGGTGTTTTTGTTCCTTTGCGGGCTTTTGGTCAATTTGGCATTCAGATTGAGGATTCTCGCAGATTCCTCACAAAGCTGGTTGGCACACTCTCTTTCTTCAACACAAATACTTTGACAGATTATTTCAGAGGTCTTTATCTCACACGTGTTAAAGATAAAATCTCAACATGTCTTATATCTTCAAAAATCTCTATTCTTGAAATTAACTCCCACCTCGATGAAATCTCAAAAGAGCTTTCCGAGCAATTCAAAGAAGAGTTTGCAGATTATGGCATCAGTATAAAATCATTCTATGTTAACGATATTAACGTTCCGGAAAATGACCCTGCCGTAAAACAGCTCAAGAGTGCTCTTGCAAAACGTGCCGAAATGGATATTCTCGGCTACAACTATCAGCAGGAAAGAACCTTTGACACTCTTAACACAGCCGCAGGCAACACAGGTGCCGCCGGCACAGTTATGGGTGCAGGTGTTGGTCTGGGTATGGGCTTCGGTATCGGTGGCGCAATTGGTAGTGCAGCCGGCAATATAGATAACGTTATGTCCACAAAAGAAAATAAAAAAGACTGCCCCGCTTGTGGCGCAAAAATCGGTGAAAGCCTCAAATTTTGCCCCCAGTGCGGTGCTGACACAACAAAAGCAGCGACTTTTAAAGAATTGAAATGTTCTTCTTGCGGAGCATCATATTCCGAAGGCACAAAATTCTGTGCAGAATGCGGAAGAAAGTTTAACGCTTGTAAAAACTGCGGTAATGACATTGCTGACGGCGAAACAGCTTGCTCCGCTTGCGGTATGTCTATCTGCCCGGGTTGCGGTGCTTCAATTTCAGGCAACACTAAATTCTGCCCCGAATGCGGTTACTCTTTTGTGAAAAAATGCACAGGATGCGGTGCTGATTTATCTGACAAAGCTCGCTTCTGCCCCGAATGTGGAATGAAAACCGAATAACGGAAAGGAGTCTTATTTATGAAAAAAGCCTCATTCAGCCTTATTGGTGGTATCGGTGCTATTCTCGTCACTGTTATTTTGTATTTTGTAATTTTGGGAAATGTTTTACTTGAAACTATTTGTCTGATTACTCTTCTGGGCGTAATTCTTGCAGAAGCAGTTACAACAATTCTTGCCTACCTCGCAGCAGGTAATCCCAGAAAAGTAACCGCAGCCATTGTTTCAGCTATAATGATTCCTATTGCCATAATTTTATCGGTGGTTTATATAATAGCCTTCCCATTTGGCTACGTTACTTATATTTCCCTTTATGCCGTTGCTTTTATAATCGTTATGGTCATAACCGCCATCCTTTATAGCTTCAGTGCAAAAAGAGACAATGCGAACGATGCTTTACAAAACGCAAAGAACAATATGCTTTATATGAGAAAGCTCATAAAGCTCATAAAAAGCAACCCCGCTGCTTCACAATATGAAGTTAAACTGAATAAATTAGATGAAAAACTTCACTACTCCAACGATGCTGTAATCACACAGCAGGATGAACAAATAACCAATATGCTTGTTCAGCTCAACTCCAACATTTCTGTTCCCGGCTTTGACGTTGACGGTGCTCTGACAGAAATTGAAAAAGTTATTGATGCCCGAGCAATTTTATCTAGCAGAACAATATAAACACAAAATCCCCGAAAAAGGGAGCGTAAATAAGGGATTTATTAGGTTTAAACTTAATATTTTCCGTTAATACTTTAGGAAAACACACCGTAGGCGCCAGCCTGACCCCTTAACAATTCCACGGAGGTGTTTCGTTTAATGGAAAAATCTCAACTTAACAAGCGCTGGCTCTATCTTGCCTCGGGCGTTTTTACAATGCTTTTTTCAGGTGTTTTATATGCCTGGTCAATTTTAAAAATCCCTTTTGCAAACGAGTTTAAGTGGAGCAGCTCTGTTCTTGCTTTCAACTTCACTTTGACAATGTGCTTCTTTTGTCTTGGTGCATTTTTCGGCAGCCTTATCTGTAAAAAAATCGGGCCAAAGATCACACTAATAATTGCAGGTGCACTTGTTGGCGTCGGCTTCGTTTCAACAGGGCTTCTCAGCGCAGAAATCCCCTACCTTATATATCTTACATACGCAATTTTAGCCGGCACAGGAATCGGCATTTCATACAATGTTGTTGTTTCAACCGTCAACTCATGGTTCCCTGATAAAAAAGGGCTTTCATCAGGCTGCCTTATGATGGGCTTTGGCATCAGCACACTTCTACTCGGTAACGTAATCAATGCACTATTTGAAAATGAAAGCATCGGTTGGAGCAAGGCTTACATACTTTTAGGTGTTGTGGTTGCAGGTGTTCTTGTTATTGCGGGCGTTGTTCTTCGCAAGCCACCCGAGGGAATATTATTCCCCGCACCAAAGGCAAAAAAGAACGTTCAAACAGAAAGCTTTGAACCAAGAGATTTCACCACAAAGGAAATGCTCAAAAGCTTTACATTCTGGCGTGCATTTGTTTTTATGGCGTTAATCACCGCAGTCGGCAACAGCGTTATCAGCTTTGCGAGAGACCTTGTTATTTCTGTTGAAAATGCCCCTGCACTTGCAACAACGCTTGTTGGTGTGCTTTCGATTTTCAATGGTTTCGGCAGAATTTTAACCGGTGCGGTTTACGATGCTCTCGGCAGAAAAACAACGATGCTTGCATCGAACATTCTGACAATCCTTGCCGCCGGGCTCACACTCGTTGCGGTGCAGATAAGCTCCTTGCCGCTTTGTATTGTCGGCCTTTGCCTTACGGGTCTTTCCTACGGCTCCTGCCCCACTATGACATCGGCTTTCACGGCATCATTCTACGGTACAAAATATTTCCCCACAAACTATAGCCTGACAAACTTCAACCTTATTGTTGCATCGTTTATTGCAACGTTTTCAAATTCCCTGCTCACCTCAACAGGCGGCTACACTGCACCGTTTATTATGCTTCTTGTTCTTGCCATCGGTGCATTGGGACTTAACTTTACAATTAAAAAACCATAAAAGAGGGGCTGTAAAAAAAGCGCAGACCACACAAAACTTATAAATAAAGGGACTTTTATTAGGTTTGAACTGCCCCAAATTGTGCGGACAGTACAAAAAGAGACCTTTACGGTAGATAAAATTAAATTTTAAGCAACAAACTGATTTCGTTTTTCAAGCGGAGTCAGTTTTG
>SVOT01000006.1 GCA_015066225.1 Oscillospiraceae bacterium | reverse complement strand
AACGAAAGAATTCAATTAAAAACAAAACTGACTCCGCTTGAAAAACGAAATCAGTTTGTTGCTAAAATTTAATCTTGCCTACCATAGGAGCTCTTTTTGTACTGTCTGCACAATCTGGGGCAGTTCAGTTTTTTTACAGCTCCTTTTTAGGGGTTAGGAAAAAAGATGCAGAACGGACAAACCGAGCAAAAACAAGGCTTCAGACTTGTTTTTGTTTGCCCGAAGGCGTACAAAGGTACGTCGAGTGGCGAGGTTTGTTCGTAGCACAAAACGCAAGAATTTCGTTTTATTAAAAAATAGGACTTTTATAGGCTTTAAACCTATAAAAGTCCCTTTATTTATGTAGTTTTGTGCGGTCTGCGCTTTTTTTACAGCCCCTGTTTTTAATACAAATCGTTTGGTGTATTGAGTATGTAGGTTGCGCCTGCGTTTTCAAGCTCTTCTGCCGTTCCGAAGCCGTAAACTGCACCTGCGCTGTCAAGTCCGACGGCTTTTGCGCCGTCAATATCATAAAACCGGTCACCAACCATAATGACCTGTTCTTCAGGCGGGTTGCCGAAAAAGTCAAGGCAGGCATTTATAAGCTGTTCTTTGCTTGAGTGGTTGTTTTTGAAATCCTCGGCTGAAATAAAGTCGTAATAAATGTCAATGCCGTGAAATGCTGATATTTCTTCAACAAAAACCTTTGGCTTTGATGAAGCAACAGCAATTTTTTTACCGCCTTTTTTTAATCTTTCAAGAAGAGCCTTAACACCGTCGTATATTTCGGATTCTTCAGCAGCCTTGAGCTTGTAGCGTTCGCGGTATTTTGCTATTAACCAAACGGCATCTTCATCAGAAACACCGTAAACAGTTTTGAAGGATTCAAAAAGCGGGGGGCCCACAAAATATTCAAGCTTTTTAATGTCGGTTTCTTTGATTCCATAGCAATCCAACGCATAAATGATGGAGTTGAAAATGCCGGACGTTGTATCGCACAGAGTGCCGTCAAAATCAAATAAATAGTATTTGTATTCTTTCAATTTAATCACCTTGTTGAATTGTATTATTTTTTTGATGAAAAGTAAATACATTTTACACTAATTGCTATTGAAAGTGCGAAAATAATGTTGTAAAATTAGATATCTATTGTTAAAAGAGGCGTATATAATGTCAAAAACCAACATTGATTCCATTTTAGAAAAATACAATAATCCCGAAGAGAATCTCATTGCAGTTTTGCAGGAGGTTCAAGGTGTTTTTGGGTATATTTCAAGAGAAAGTGTTGAATACATAACTGAAAAGACAGGTATTCCGTCAAGCAGAATAATGGGTGTTGCTTCGTTTTATGCGGGCTTTCGCCTTAAACCTGTGGGAAAATATCGCATTATGGTATGTATGGGTACAGCCTGCCACGTAAACGGAGCTGAGCGTATCGGCGACACGGTTAAACGTGAGCTGGGCGTTGAAGCGGGTGATATTACCGAGGATGGGCTCTTCTCCTGGGAAGAGGTGGCTTGTCTGGGATGCTGCAGTATTTCACCTGCAATGATGATTAACGACACTGCCTATGGCAACCTTACTCCGGATAAGGTCGCTTCAATCATCAACGAACTCAGAAAGGAGCAGGCAAAATGAAATTTCTTTTGGGCTATGGCTCGTGCGGTATAGCATCCGGAGCAACAGCGGTTTTGAATGCTCTTGAAAAAGCGGGTGCAGATGTTTTCAAGGTGGGTTGTAACGGTCTTTGCTTTGCCGAACCGATTGTTGAGATTGTAACCGATAACGGCGAAAGCGTAATATACGGCAGACTTAACGAAAAAAGTGCAACGTCTCTTGCCGAAAAGGTTCTTGCGGGCGAATTGCCCGAAGAAAACAGGCTCTCTGACGAGGATATGGCTTTTCTTCAGGGGCAGACAAGAATTGTTTTGTCGGGATGCGGTAAGGTTGACCCCGAAAGCATAGATTCATATATTGAAAACGGCGGCTACGGTGCTTTGAAAAAAGCCCTTGCAGTTGGCTCCGACGGAATAATAGAAGAAATAAAAAAATCAGGTCTTCGCGGCAGAGGCGGCGCAGGCTTCCCCACATATATCAAGTGGCAATCTGCAAAGAACTCACAGGGGGATGAAAAATACATTGTCTGCAATGCCGACGAGGGTGACCCGGGGGCGTTTATGGACCGTGCAGTGCTGGAGGGCGATCCCCACAGAGTGCTTGAGGGTATGATGATAGCAGGTATAGCTGTAGGTGCTTTTATGGGTATTATTTACGTCCGTGCAGAATACCCCCTTGCTGTCAGACGACTTGAGCTTGCGATTAAGCAAATGCACGAAAAAGGCATTCTCGGTGAAAATATTTTTGGCAGTGAATTTTCTTTTGATTTCAGAATAATGATGGGTGCAGGTGCTTTCGTTTGCGGTGAAGAGACTGCGTTGCTGGCATCCTTGGGTGGTAACAGAGGTATGCCTGTTACAAAACCGCCCTTCCCCGCACAGAGGGGCTTCAGAAATAAGCCCACAAATATAAATAACGTTGAAACCTTTGCAAACGTATCGTGGATAATCGAAAACGGTGGTGACGCCTTTGCTAAGCTCGGAACAAACGACAGCAAGGGCACAAAGGTTTTTGCCCTTGCGGGCAGAGTAAAAAGGGGCGGTCTTGTCGAAGTCCCAATGGGCTTGACCATACGTGATATTGTTTTCGGTATATGCGGCGGCATTAAAAACGACGCAGGTGTCAAGGCGGTTCAGATGGGTGGGCCGTCAGGCGGATGCATACCCGAAAATATGCTTGACACTGTTATTGATTACGATTCAATCGCTAAAACCGGCGCAATTATGGGCTCGGGCGGTATGATTGTTATGGATGAAAAAACCTGTATGGTGGATATGGCGAAATTCTTTATGGATTTTACAAGTAAAGAAAGCTGCGGAAAGTGTGTTCCCTGCCGTATAGGTACAACAAGAATGCTTGAAATTCTTAAAAGAATTGTTGCAGGCGAGGGCAAACCTGAGGATATAGACTTGCTCGTTGAGCTTGGTGAAAGCATAAAAACCGGTGCTCTTTGCGGTTTGGGTAATTCTGCCCCGAATCCCGTTCTTACAACTGTTAAATATTTCAGAGATGAATATGAGGCGCACATTAATGAAAAAACTTGCCCTGCGGGTAAATGTACTGCGCTTATAAGATTTGAAATTAACGAGGATTTGTGCAGAGGGTGTTCTCTTTGCAGTAAAAAATGTCCCGTTGGGGCAATCAGCGGAACTCTAAAAAAGCCCTTTGTTATTGATTCTGAGAAATGTGTGCGCTGTTCACAATGTGTTGATAACTGTAAATTCGGCGCAATAAAAATAATTAGCGGGGAGGTTTCGCAATGAGCAAAGTGAATATTGTTATAAACGGTAATAGCTATCTTGCCGATACAGAAAAGACGCTTCTTGACAACATTCTTGAAAGCGGAACCTACATACCCCATTTATGCCACAATAAAGAGCTCGAAAGCTACGGTGGCTGCGGTCTTTGCATTGTCGAGGTGGAGGGTAGCAGAAGACCGTTGAGAGCCTGCTCGGTAACTGTCAGCGAGGGTATGCGTATTTTAACACACACACCCGAAATTGAAAAAAGCAGAAAAGCGACGTTGTCGCTTATTATGTCTGACCATGCGGGCGACTGCAAAGCTCCCTGTTATATGGCTTGCCCTACTCATCAGGATATTCAGGCGTACGTGGGCCTTATAGCCAACGGCGAAGAAAAGAAAGCCCTTGAAATAATAAAAAAGGATAATCCGTTGCCCGCATCAATAGGCAGAGTGTGCCCACACCCCTGTGAGGCAAAATGCAGAAGACAACACCTTGAGGGGGCTGTTTCTATCTGTGCTCTCAAAAGATTTGCGGCAGATTCATATATGGATTATATACCTCCTTGTGACCCCTGTAACAACAAAAGGGTTGCTGTCGTGGGTGCAGGCCCTGCGGGGCTTTCCTGTGCATATTTTCTTGCTCTCAAGGGCTATAAAGTAACTGTTTTTGAAGCACAGGAGAAGGCGGGCGGTATGCTCAGATACGGCATACCCGAATATCGACTTCCTAAGAAAATTCTTGATAAAGAAATTGAAAGCATCGCCGCAATGGGCGTTGAGCTTTTATATAGCAAGCGCCTTGGCAAGGATTTTACAATCGGCACATTGAAAAAAGAATACGATGCTGTTTTTGTAGGAATCGGTGCTTGGTCTTCAATGAAGCTGGGTTGCGCGGGTGATGATGCCAAAGGTGTTCTCGGCGGAATAGATTTCTTGTATGATGTCGCTGTTGGCAAAAAGGATATAATCGGAAAAAAGGTCTGCGTTGTAGGTGGCGGCAACACCGCTATTGATGCGGTCAGAACTGCTGTGCGCCTTGGTGCAGAGTGTGTTACACTTGTGTATCGCAGAACAGAAAAAGAAATGCCTGCAGAGGTTGAAGAAATACGTGATGCCAGAGCTGAGGGTGTTGAGTTCCGTTTTCTTGCATCACCTGTTGAGGTTGTGTGTGAAAACGGCTGTGCCGTCGGGTTGAAGGTTCAGAATATGAGGCTGGGCGAAGCAGATGCTTCGGGCAGAAGAAAGCCTGAGCCCATTCCCGGTGATTTAAGCGTGCTCGAATGTGACACGGTTATTTCTGCTATTGGTCAGAGGGTTGAGGGCAGCGTTACAGATACCGTTGAAACCACACCCAAAGCAACTGTTGCTGTTGACGAAAGAACGTTTATGACGTCTGTTGACGGCGTTTTTGCTGCAGGCGACGTTATAAATAAGGGCCCCGATATTGCAATAAAAGCCATTTCCGGCGGAAAGAATGCCGCCCGGGCGATTGATTGCTACATAAAAGGCGAAATATTCTGTGCAGAATTGCCGGCATATTCGGTTAACAAGAGCTTTGACCCCGCAATCCTTGCAGGCACACCCGAAATAGCAGGCGAGAAGATAAAGCTCCTTGATGCTGATTTAAGAAAGACGAGCTTTGATGAGGTTGCAATCACATTTACGCGTGAGCAGGCATTAAGGGAGGCCTCACGCTGTCTTGAATGCGGTTGCTCTGCCGTTTATTCATGTGAGCTCTTACCTCTTATGCGTAAATATGACGCGTCAGATAATGCCATTAGCGGTAAATCAAGGCAATACCCTAAGGATAAAAGCCACCCGTTTATCGTGCGTGATAACAACAAATGCTTGCTTTGTGCCCAATGCGTAAGGGCTTGCCGTGAGGTTTCCAAAACTGAAAATCTGGGTCTTTTTGGCAGGGGCTTCGGCACATTACCCGTGAGCGCCTTTGATTTGCCCCTTGGTGAAAGCAAGTGCGTTTCATGCGGTGCCTGTGTCAGCGTTTGCCCGACAGGTGCATTGACCTCACGCACTCCGTGTGAGAAAAATCCGCCAATGCCTTTTGAAGACAGCGGGTATATATGCCATTTGTGTGATAAAAACTGCAGCTTCACAAAACGCACCGTTAACGGCAAAGCGATAAAAATGATACCTGAAAAATTATCTGAATGCTGTTCCTTGGGAATGTTTGCGTTGCCGGTTACGGATAACCTTAACGAAAATCTTCCCGAAAGTAAGAGGGTTGAACTGTTGAAAAGATTAACCGCGGATTTGCGTAATTACACGGGGGACGAAAATCTGCTTGAGATAAAATCTGCTCTCAGATTAAAATGATTTGGTGTACAAAAAAACGAAGATATTTTGTGTAAAATGACGGAATAGGCTGAAAGCCTTATAGAATCAAGGTTTTCGGGCGTTTACAGGTCGTGAAAATAATAGTAAAAACAATACTATAAAAACAAAATTTCTATTGACTTTGCGGCTTGTTTGTAATATAATCATTTTAGTTTATAAGTGTCGCTATAACTATGCTCACTTATCGGGCGGTAGGTTTTCCGCAATTTCTAGTAAAGGAAGATATAAATGAAAAAAATTCTTGCGATTTTTCTTTCAGCTTTACTCATCTGTATCAGTCTGGCACCGATGAGTTTGGCGGCGTCTGATCCCGGTCTCGCAACAAGAGTCCTTGAAGGCGATTATGACGAAAACGCATCAGCAGTAACCGCAGTTGAAGAAACAACCTTCACACTCGTGGTTAAAGCTCCTGCAGTAAAGAAACTCACCGGTGTTAACCTCTATGTTTCTTTTGACCCCACAGTTCTCGCAGTTGCAGATGCAGGTGCCGCAGGCTGGTTGGATGCAGAAGATAACTTCACTCCCTACTTCAACGGTATGCCCGTTAGCGGTTTCAAGAGTGGCTCGAACAGCGAATATGCTTTCGGTTGGGTATCAAGCGATGGTGTTACAAAGAAATCTGCTAAAGACCTTTTCTTTATCACATTCAACGTAATCGATACCACAAAGACTGAAACAGTAGTTGACCTTTATCTTGATGAGTTCCTCACAGATGACGGCAACGATGCTAACGACGTTGCTTCAACAATCAGTGTTGAAAATAAAACAATAACTTTTAACTATCCCGAAAACACACCTCCCGCAACAACCGGTGATTCAACAGGTGGCGGACTTGATGGTGAAGGTGAGGGCGATGGCTCCACATCAGAGGGCATCAACGCACTTCTTCAGCTTATCAGAGATATGCTCGCAGGTAACAATGTTACATTCGGTGATTGGGCAGATGCAATAATCAATCTCTTCGGTAACGCAGAACTTACAGACATCATCGAAATGCTTATCGACGACAACATCGATATTTCCGATATGTTCCAGCAGTTCCTTGAAAGCCTCGGCTTCGACTTCGGAATGCTCGAAGATTTGCTTAACAAAATCATTCAGTTCTTCAAAGACCTTTTTGGTCCCGATGACGGTCCCGCTGATGTTACAGATACAACAGCAGCAGCTCCCAACCTCGACACAACAGCTCAGGGCTCTTCCTCAGGTTCAGAGGAAACAGGCGACGTTGGTATTGCTCTTGCAGCAACAGTTTGCGTAGCAGCTTCTGCCGCATTTGTTCTTACAAGAAAGAAAAAAGAAACAGTTTAATAACAAAATCGCAAGTTTGTTTTAAAATTTAAACTCCATCCGATTTTCGGATGGAGTTTTTGTTATATATAATATGGTATATAAAAAGTGGAGAGGAAAAAAGATGCAGAACGGACAAGCTGAGCAAAACCAAGGCTTCGTACTTGGTTTTGCTTGCCCGAAGGCGTACAGAGGTACGTCGAGTGGCGAAGCTTGTTCGTAGTATAAAATATATTTATTCTATCAATTTAATGGTTTTGATATTTTTAAAGGGTTCTACAGGCTTAATACCTGCAGAACCCTTGTGTGCTATATCCGGTTTTATATGGTCTGTGCTTTTTTACATCCGCTTTTGGGTTATTGCATACCTAACATTGAAGAAAACATACCTTTTTTCTTTTCTTTTTTAGGCTTGTAAAGTGGCGGGTTTGCAAGACGCATTCTCGCACTCTTGCTTTTTGAAAGGTACTGTGTGATTTCGGTTACAGGCTCAGCCATTGTTTCGCTGAAATGCTCTTTTGCAATATCAAACAAATCGGGGTTTTCTGAAAGCGTAGAGCCAAGAATTGTAACCGCTACAAGGCTCTGTGTGTCGTTTGTGCCGTCTTCGTAGATATCGTTAAGAAGATTGAAGAGCTTACGCATTTTGATTTTGTCGTTTTCACGAATTGTATCAATAACGTATTTGTTACCGTGGTTTACAAAGAAATCCTCTGCAAGGAATTCGCCGTAAAGCTCAAGGTTGTTTTTATATTCGTCGCGAAGCTCGGGATAAATTGTTGTGAAACGGCTACCAAGAGTATTAGCGTCGTATGCAAGAGCACCGCTTTTAGCCTGTGACCTTGAAACGGGGGTGGGCATTTTTTTGCCGCTGTGAGCAGCCTTTTGAGAGAATTTCTTATCGAAAGCCTCATTGTATTCGCCACAGATGTATTTAAGGTCTTTATCGTTAAAGGTTTCAAGATCAAGAAGTGAAAGAGAAAGTCTGGGCATATCGTCATCCGGACAATCTTCTTCATCTGCTTTTGCACAGAAAAGGGAGAGCTTTTCGCTTTCGTGAACAATTCTGATTCTGCCCTTTTCACCGCGATACATAATAATTGATTTATCGCCGTCAACCTCAATGGGGAGCTCGGGCGGGAACACGCCGTTAGGGTATTCCGGGCGGAAGCCTAATTCTGTTATTTTGCTGTCAATGCCTTTCATAATCTGGCCGAGAGCATAATTGAGTTCAAGCACTTAAAGTACCTCGCAATCTTTAGAAATTTAAACATCCAAGATAGTATAACATAAAGAAATGTGTTTGTCACTAATAATTTTATTTTTATTGTTGAACGCCCTTCATTGTAAGAGAAATTCTTTTTTTCTGGGGTTCAACGGAGAGAACCTTCACCTTTACAACCTCGCCAACCTTTAATACCTCGGAGGGGTGTTTAATGTATTTGTCGCAAATTTGCGAAATGTGAACAAGACCGTCCTGATGAACGCCGATATCAACGAAAACGCCAAAGTCAATAACGTTTCGCACAGTTCCCGTGAGCTCCATACCTTCGCGCAGGTCATTCATATCCATAACGTCTGTTCTGAGCATGGGCTTGGGGAGCTCGTCACGGATATCCCTGCCGGGCTTTTCAAGCTCAGAGATGATATCAATAAGGGTGGGTGTTCCGATACCGCATTCCTCGGCCGCTTTATTAAGACCGTATTCCTGCACCTTTGAGCCGATTCCCAAAGCACCGTTGTTTGCAACGTCCTTTTGAGAATAACCGAATAATTCAAGAAGCTTCTTTGCGGCATCGTAGCTTTCGGGATGAACACCCGTGTTGTCAAGAGGCGTTTTGCCGCCGGGGATTCTGAGGAAGCCGGCACATTGCTGATATGCCTTAGGGCCAAGACCCTTAACCTTTTTGAGCTCGGCACGTGAGGAAAAGCCACTGTTTTCTTCGCGGAAGGCTACAATGTTTTTCGCCGTTGCAGATGTTACACCTGAGATATATTTAAGCAATGAAACCGAAGCTGTGTTAAGGTCAACGCCAACAGAGTTTACGCAATCCTCAACAACACCCGATAAGGACTCCTCGAGACGTGCAGGTGCAACGTCGTGCTGATATTGACCAACACCTATGCTCTTGGGCTCGATTTTTACAAGCTCAGAAAGAGGATCCTGAAGTCTTCTTGCAATAGAAACCGCCGAACGCACCGAAACGTCAAATTCGGGGAATTCCTCTGCTCCCAGCTTTGATGCTGAATAAACAGAGGCGCCTGCCTCGTTAACCACCATATATGACACGGGTCGAGTTGATTTCTTTATTGTATCTGCAATGAATATTTCACTTTCCTTGCTTGCAGTTCCGTTACCGATTGAAATGCAGTCTATCTGATATTTGTCAATTAATTGCAAAATTATTTTCTCGGATTCGGCAATTTTTGATTGGGGCGGTGTGGGGTAAATAACACCTGTGAAAAGAACACGGCTGTTTGCGTTTACAACAGCAAGCTTGCAACCGGTTCTGTATGCAGGGTCAACAGCGAGAACTGTTTTGCCCTTAATTGGCGGTTGCATTAAAAGAGGCTTCAGGTTTGAGCCGAACATTTTAATCGCCTGCTCGTCTGCCTTTTCTGTTAAGGTGCTTCTTGTTTCTCTTTCAAGGGAAGGGAAAATGAGTCTTTCAAAGCTGTCTTTTGCCGCCGCCTTGCAGAAATCTGTTGAAGATGATCCTTCCTTAATAAACAGCTTGTTAAGAAGCATTAAAGCGGTATCTTCCTCTATTTCAACAGAAACCTTCAAAAATCCCTCTTTCTCGCCACGGTTGATGGCAAGTATTCTGTGAGAAGGAATTTTTGATACGGGCTCGGAGTAGTCGTAATACATAGCATAAACGCTGTCGTCTTCTGTTTTTGCAACAGACTTTATCAAGCCACGTTTTTCTATAAGGTCTTTTAAGACACGCCTTCCCTCAGGGGCGTCTGAAATGTATTCTGCAATAATATCGGAGGCACCCTGTAACGCATCCTCAGCTGTTTCAACACCTTTTTCGGGGTTGACGTATTCTGATGCGATTTCGTTGAGGTCTGCACCGCTTAGGGTGAAGGAGAATAGCAATTCTGCAAGAGGCTCAAGCCCTTTTTCTTTAGCCACAGAAGCACGTGTTTTTCTTTTTTGCTTGTATGGGCGGTAGATATCCTCAACCTCGGCAAGAGTGATTGCGGCGGCTACAGCGGCAGAGATTTCATCTGTGAGCTTGCCCTGCTCTTCAATGGAAGAAAGCACCTCGTCTTTTCTTTTTTCAAGGTTGCGAAGATAAGTTAATCTGTCGTTTATTTCCCTTAGCTTCTGGTCATCGCAGGAGCCTGTCATCTCTTTTCTGTATCGGGCAATAAAGGGGATTGTGTTACCGTCGTCAATAAGGTCAACAATGTTTTTAATATGAAATTCGCTGACCGAAAATTCTGTTTGCAAAATCTTTAAAATATCCATAAAAACTCCTTGGTCTATACAATTATAATATATATAATATCACATCTGATGTTAAAAGTCACGCTACTATTGAATTTTAAATAATAAAACAGTATAATTCTTATTGAGGAGTGAGGTTTATGAGAGTTATCGCTAAAAGAGAGAATGCAATTTTTGTAATTGCCCCCTTGGGTGTGGCGTTGTGCGTGTTGTTGCGTGGTATAATCGGAACGGCTCTCGCATCTGATTTATATGACCGTGTATTTGCGATGATATGTGTTTTGTTGGCTTTGCGGTTTGTTTTCAGACTAACTGTGCCAAATGTTATTATGGAATGTGACAATAAAAACTTATATATAAAACGACACTTTTCGGAATCACTTGTTATTCCCTTGGGTGATATTATCAACGTTTCAGATGCTCGTGAAAAAGTGGATATACCAGATCTTTTACACGTGGGCTATTGGCATTCCCGTGAAAATGTAGGAGGATTTTTTCACGCTCTTTCAATTATAGTAAAAACAGGCTATTTTACCATCAATTATAATGGTGGGTACGTAAGAATTCACGGTGTGAAAAATTCAAAAGCAGTTAACGTTGAGCTGAGCAAAATTGTTTCTCAAAAAAGAAAAGATTTTCTCGCAGAAATTGATTCAAACATCGAAAAAAGACAAAAATATTGAAAAAACACCTAAAAATCCCAATTTGTTTACAAATTGTTCACAAAGTTGTGAAATTTACACAACATTGTCGTGTTATATATTAAGTAGACATTGATTGCAAATCATTTCATTTTCTCTTTCCAAATAATCCGATCCCTCGCCTGATGGCGGGGGATTGGGTTTTTTATATTGTGTTTTTTAAAATAATGTGGTATTCTTTCTAAGGATGGTGAATTTATGCGTATTGAATTTAAAACGGCTTATACAGATTTTGAAAATGAAAAGCTGGCAGAGCTTTATGTGAAATATGGCGATTCAGCTCAGATGAAAAAAATGAAAAGCAGCCTTATAATTATTGGTGTGTGTGCTGCCTTTGCTATTACTTCTGCTTTGTTGATTCAAAATTATATAATGCTTGCGGCAATTGTATTATGGTTGATTTTTTATGTGGGCTATCATTTTTACGTTATTAAAAAGGCATTGCCCCAAGCTATGAAAAAAGCCAACAAGGCTCTTTGCCCCAGTGGTGTAACTGTTGGCTTTTATGATGAATATTTTTATGAAAAGTACGAAAATGCCATGGAGGTTTCAGAGACTTCTATCAGATATGAATTTGTTAACAGACTCATTGAAACCCGCGGGTACTTCATAATAGGCACCAAAAACAACAGAGTGTCACTTATCCCCAAAAGAGACGTACCCCATGAAAGCTTAATTGAGCTGTCAACGTTTTTCAGAATAAGTATGCCACACATTTATAAATATATTGATAAATAAAAAACGAGTGTCTTTGTGACACTCGTTTTTTGTTTTATAACAATTCAACGAAACGGTAAACTTTTTTCGGTACGGTGAGGGTATCTCTCACGGTATCCTTTCGCATTAAAAGGTCAAAGATTATTGCATCCTCGGCTTTTACGATTGCTTTAATGCGTTTTGTGTAGGTTTCACACATTTTTTCGTCACCGTTTTTTCGGGCAACCAGAAGTGAGCCGATGTGCTCATATATTCTGTCATTGCGAAGCCCGAGATTTATTTCGCCGTAACTGAGCTTCAGGTAGTTTTCCATTTCTTCTGAATATGTGAAGTCATCACGCAGAAGAATTGAACGTAAAAGAAGAGAGTTTACGTTATCGAATTCGGTGTTGTGGGAAGCATACATTTTATAATATTCAAAGGCTGTGCTGTAGTCTTCAAAGCATTTTTCATAAAGCCCGCCCAAGCGATAGAAAATAAGCGCCTTGGCGTTGTTTTCGGCGGATGCAAGATAATTTTCTGAAGCGAAAATCAGCATATCCTCGGCAGCTTTGTTATCGTCGCAAGAATCACTTTCGATAAGCCTTTCGGTTATACGGAAAATGACCTTGCATTTTTCGTTGCTGTCAAGGTGGTCAAGATAACTGAACAGGTCTGAAAAAGTTTTCGGTGTCCACTTTCTGATTTTTAAGAATTGTTCAACCATAATCAAGCCTCCGGAGGGATGCATGCTGCAATCGTAATTTCGCCGTTGCTTTTAATTGTGTATTTTTTCTCACAGGAGAAGGGCATAAAGAAATAGTCACCTTTTCTTACAGCTTTTTCATATCCGTCACCGCAAAGGAAGCCTTCGCCCTCGGTTACGACGTAAACTCGTGTGCCGCTAAGAAGCTCTGTTTCACCATTCGTGATAACGTATCTTTCGACGCTGAAGCAGGGGGTATCGTTGAAGCCGATGAGAATTTCTTTTCTGCAACCGTTTTCTTCATAAACGGTAACGGGTTCTTTTCTGCACTCCTTTTCAACTCTTTCGAGATTATATGAATAGTCGAAAACCTGCAACGCTGTAGCTTTATCTAAATCAAGATACATTTCGTGGTCTGAAAGGTGATAATCACCGCACCAATGCTCAGGCTGAATGGTGAAGTCTGTGGGCTCCTGAACCTCAAGAATAAGGCAGCCCGGACCGATTGCGTGAACAGCCTTTGCAGGTATAAAATAAACGTCACCGGGCTTCACAGGGATTCTGTTAAGAAGCTTTTCCATTGCATCTTTATCGGTTTCGCTGTCGTTTACAGCCTTTTCAAACATTTCCGGCGTTACGCCCTCCTTAAAGCCGAAGTAGATGCACGCATCCTCTCTTGTTGCAAGAACAAGCCAAGATTCAGCCTTGCCGAATTCGGAGTTGAAGTGTTCTCTTGAAAAGGCTTTGTCAGGGTGAGCCTGAACAGGCAAACGGATTGCAGAATCAAGCCCCTTTACAAGAACGTCAAAGCTGTTTCTGTTGCCGAGCATAAGCTCTTTTTCACTTTCAAGAAGGTCGTTAAAATAAATGTTGGTGCCTTTTACAACAGAAACACCCTCGTGCTCGTCGGTGCTACCCTCGTTGAGCGCCCTTGTTGAAGAGCAGACCCATTCCTCGGGATAAAAGCAATCCTCGCTGTTATCACCGAAAAAATCGCTGAAAAGCTTGCCGCCGAGATATACTCGGAAAACACGGTTTTTTTCAAAAAATATGGGTTGTTGTGCAATTTTTTTAGTATCCATAATATTACCTCAGAAGCGCATTTTGCGCAGATTTAATGTCTTTGAATATTCCGCTTGCAACACCTGCGAACACGCAAGCGCCAACGGCGGCTTCCTCGCTGTGTTTGGGAAGCGTTGCTTTCATTTCAAAATCTTCTGTGAAAATTTTTCTCCAGATTTCGCTTTTTCTCAAGCCGTTGCCAGAACAAACCAGCATTGATGGGGCTTTTAATAAAAGAGCTTTTTCGCTTTCATACATATCAAAAAGCTCCTTTGAAACACCTTTGAGTGTGCCGAAAATAAGGTTTTCCGGGGTGAAATTTTCAATGCCGATGTTTTCAATGTTACCCCGAAGCGCAGGGTTTTCGCGTGTTCCGCAGAACTGACAATTTACTGTCAATAAATCTGAAAAATCGGAGAGGCTTTCCGCCTTTTTGTCCATAACCGAATACAGACCTTCTGTAGAGCCACCGAGCATTTCGGAGCATTTTTCGAAAAATGCTTTCAGAATTGCATAGGCTCTGCCACCGCAAAGCGAAGCACCCACGAAGATGTATTTTCCGTCAGTGAGAGGTCGAATTTCGCCACAGGAAAGGTCGGTTACTTTATCGGTTACAAACGATACCTGGCTGCCTGTGCCAACGTTTACGAGTACCGAGTTTTCAGTATCTGCAACAGACCCCAGAAAGCTACCCTGATTGTCGCCGATTGCAACTGCAACAGGGATGTTATCCGGGAGGAAATCGCAGTTTGTTTTGCCTGCCAAAGCAGTTGATTTTATAACCTCGGGAAGAAAGCTTTTGTCGATTCCGACTTTATTCAATGCGTCGTCATCAAAGCAGTTTTCTTTGAGATTATAAAAGCCAAGGCTTGCACCGTCGCTTGCGTGGGTAACGGGCTTTGTGTTTGTCAGCAAAGCGGCAAGATAGTCGTGAATTGTGCAAAGCATAACGGCGTTTTCAGGGATTTCGCCGTTAGCCAGATTGTAAAAATGCGTTGTAAGACCAAAGCCCGAAGCGGCTTTTAAACCGGTTTCTTTTGTCAGAAATTCGGCATAAGAAAGACTGTTTTTGTATGGCTCGTTACCTCTCTCGTCTTGCCAAATCATAAGGGGAGAGCAGGGCTTGTTATCTTTATCAAGATAAAGAATGCCGTGCATCTGACCTGTTATACCGACAGCGTCAATGCTTATGCTGTCGGTAACGGTTTTAACTGCTGTTTTTACGGTTTCAATTATCAGCTTCGGGTCCTGGAGCTTTTCAAAATCTCTGCCGTCAATAAACGAGTCGTTTTTCAACGTGCAGGCTTTTAAAATCTCGCTTTTTTCTGTTGACAGCACAAGAGCCGTTACGGTGGTTGTGCCGATATCAATTCCTAAAATATTCATAGATTAGCACATTACTGCTGTTGAAGCAGGGTCAAGTCGGCGGATAATGTCTTGCTGGATTGCGGGGGAAAGGTCAAGGAAGTTAACGAATGTTCCGTGAATTCTCATAATATAAACACCGCTTGGAGCGTATTTTTTTGGTTCGGCAAGAACCTTTTTGAGAATCTCTGCTGTTGTAACGTTAACGTAAAGATAGAACGGTGCAACGTTTTCATTGAGCTCGTTAAAGAACAGGGGCTTCATAACCTTGTCGCGGAATTCTACACCCTTGCCCGCGTAATCGGGGCTTGTGAAGTATTTGGGGTCAATGCCGAAGTGTGAAGCATAGCCACCACACATTTTGTTGAAGGGTAGCTTCATAAGTGAAAGGGTGCGGAAGCCGAGACCGTTCTGCGCCTCGCCGTAAAGGGGGTCAACACCGTAGCCAAGCATATCTCTTGATTTTCTTCCGCAGGGAAGAGCACCAACCCAGTAGCCGTATAAAAGGTGAGTGGAGGGTGTTGAGAAATCGGGGCGGAAATTGTTGCCGAGGTAATTCTTCTGTGCTCTGACCATGTCGGCGATTTTTGAAGCAACCTCTGCTGTTTCGTTATCCGCATTTTCTATATTGTTACCGAATTTTTCGGCAGACATCAAAAATTCACGAAGCTCTTCGTAACCCTCAAAATTGCATTTTAACGCATCGAGGAGCTTCTGTGCATCCTCGGGGCGCTCTTTTATGAGCTTATCAATAGCAATAAAAGAGTCTGCAACGACGCTTGTGCCGTGAATGAGGCAACCGCTACCGTTATATTTTGTGCCCTGGTGGGTGATGTCACGAGTGTCATAGCCGCTTTCAATACCGCCCATAACCGTGCTGAGGAAGGGTACCGGTAAATGGGAAATTGCACGGGAGCAACCGTTAGCGGCTTTTACCATTTCCTCACAGTAATACTGTGCGTTTTTATAAAAGCGTTCTCTGATGCTTTTGAGGGCACTCAAGGCATCTGTTTCTTCGCAGACTGTGCCGATATATTCACCTGTGACTGTGGAGTAACCGTTGTTAAGAGTCAGCTCAAGCACCTTTCCGAGGTTGAACCAGCTGTTTGTTGTGTTGCCGTTGTCTTTACCCATAATAAGCGGCTCCTGACAGCCTGCGATAGATGTATCGGGTATATCATCAATATCAATTCCTGCTTGCGAGAGTACCTCATAAAGAGAATCGTCGTTGAAGAAAGAGGGTGTAAGGCAACCGGGGGTGAAAAGGAATCTGCCAAGCTCACTGTAGAATTTCTCGGGCGTGTTTTTATGTAATTTGACCGAGAGAATCGGCTGGGGAAGATTCATCTCATAGTATGCGTCAAGAAGAGCGTACGTAGAATCGTTTGTAAGGTCGTTACCGTCTTTGTCGCGACCGCTTACAATAAGGTTTTGTGAAATTGCCCAGCTTCTGTCGGCAACGTTGAAAAATACAAGAAAGTGCTTGAAAAGTGCGGCAGCTTCTTCTCTGGAAAGGTTGTCGTTTGCTCTGTATGGCTCGAAGATTCTGTCTGCATTGCCAACAGAGAATGCAAAGGGGTTGGGAGCCTGCTCAAGGCACATTGTCTGCCAAAGAATAATAAAGCTCTGAATTGCTTCGTAAAGTGTTTGTGCACCGTTTTCGGGAACTTTTTTGAGTGTGTTTACAAGAAGAGAGAGCTCTTCTTTTCTTTCACCCTCGGCAACAGCAAGCTTTTCTTCTGCAATTTGTTTGTATCTTTTTGCAAGTATAAGGGCACATTCAAGAGCAATTTTCATTGCTTCGTAGTTGTCTTTTTGTTCGTCATTTGCACTTTTTTGCTTTTCTTCAATATCAGAAAGCATTTTTTTGATACCGTGCTTTAAGGCGTAGCGCATATCGGGAATAAGGTGACCCGTTACCTGCTCGACAAAGAATGCAACCTCGCCCGTGAGCTTTTCACAATCCTTGTAAACAGCTGAAAGTGTTTTTACGTAGTCGGTCTGTTTGTCAAGCTCGCGAAGTGCCTCGATGCGTTCCTTCGGAAATTCCTCGGTGGGGTCGATATCGTTGTAAACAGCGGTGGGGTCGCAATAGCCTGCAAAGGTTTCAACCCTGAATGATGGGTTGATAAGTGCATAACTTCTTGCAAAGGCATCTCTCTGAGTGCCCGCAAAAATTGCGTGATCGCTGATAGATAAAGGCAGCGCACGTACAGCCTCCCTGAATTTTTCGGCAGCCCTTCGCATAGGGGGAAGAGAGCAGTATTTTTCATCTGCCTTCTGCTCGGTTTCTTTGATGATAAACCAGCCTTCAAGGTGGTTTATTGCCCGCTCTTCTTTGAAAAGGAGCTTTGCTTTTTCTGTTGTTTTAATAGGGTCAAATTTATACATAAAAACACCTCAAGTGTGAATTAATTTTAAGTTTTTAATTTTAATTTCTGTTGCCAGAAGTCTGACGTCTTCGGGCGAAACAAAGCCGTTATTAACGGTGTATTCCTTGCCGAGCTTTTCATATTTTTCCTTGCCGTATTCGTGGTATGTAAGGATTTCGAAAAACAGGTTTTCGTTGCCGCTTTCAGCTTTTAAATTGTTGAAAAAATCGACAAAGAAACAGGCGTTTTCTTCGCCGTTGTTGAAACCGTTGATAAGCGGTATGCGTATGAGAAGAGGCTTGCCTGTTTTTGCCCTGAACAATAAATTATTTTTTATTGTGTCAAGGTCTGCACCTGTGATTGATTTTAATTTTTCTTTGTCGGGCGATTTAAAATCAGCTATCATATAATCAACTGACTGAAAAAGCTCTTCGCAATTCTTTAATGATGCATTTGTTTCAATGCAGGTGTGGATACCGTTTTCCCTCAGTTTTTTTAAAAGGACTGTGACAGCATCTTTTTGGCAGGTGACCTCGCCACCCGTCAGCGTCACACCGCCGCCATCGATAAACATCATTCTGCACGAGAGTGATTCCTTTACGATTTCATCGATGCCGAGGGTGGTTGCTGCACCCGAAAAATCAAGTCCCTCGGGGTTTGAACACCACGGGCACCTGAGATTGCACCCCGCTAAATGGTAAACGAGACGGTTGCCCGGCCCATCCTGAGAGAAGTTGAACCCTTTCTGAAAAATACGGATTACGTCATTTTCGCTCAAACCATCACCATCCATTTTTGGAGATACAATATAATGTATTATTTTACACTATAAATATAGGATATTCAACATTAATCATTCGTCACATTGACAAAGTTGAGTTTGGGGTTTTGGGCATTTTAACAAAATGAAAAAAACATTGTGATTTTTCTTGTTTGAAGGAGCATTTTGTGATAGAATAACTTTTAGTCAAACTCAACAAAAATCATTTGATATATACACTGAAAAATGGTGGCTGAAAAACTGAGTTTCTATTGACTTTTAGCGAGGCCTTTGGTATTATATTTAAGGTCTTTAAGTCGGTACAGAGAGATCGGCAAGATTGAATTATGAATGTGTTCGATACAGGTGTAACTGTGTCAATGTTTTTGTGTGTTCAGCCTTGCCGTTGTGCAAGGCTTTTTTCATACCCCCATGGGGTCAGTAATATCACGGAAAGGGATTTTTATGTCACAGCAATTAAAGGCAAAAACAATAAATATCGCTGCAACTGAAAAGGTCGGTGCTCCCTCCTTTTATCTCGATGTTGCGGCTCAGTTGTCTTCTTGCCCTGCTCTTTCTGTTTTCAATTGTGATAAATACTTTATTTTTCCCGGTTTTTGCGATGTGCATGTGCATTTTCGTGAGCCGGGTTTTTCTTATAAAGAGACTATTGAAACAGGGTGCAAGGCTTCTGCAAGGGGTGGTTATACCGCAGTTTGCACAATGCCGAACCTTAACCCTGTGCCCGATACGGCAGAGAATCTGAAGAAACAGACGGATGTAATAGAGAAGGATGCTGCAATAAACGTTTATCCCTACGCTTCAATAACAATCGGTCAAAAGGGCGAGGAGCTTTCCGAAATGAAAGCTATGGCTGAAAATTCAATCGCTTTTTCCGATGACGGCAGGGGAGTTCAGAGTGAAGAGCTTATGCGACAGGCGATGCTTGAAGCAAAGGCGCTTGGCAAAATGATTGTAGCCCATTGTGAAGATAACTCCCTGCTTTACGGCGGCTACATTCACGACGGCGAATATTGCAAAGAGCATAACCACAAGGGGATATGCAGTGAAAGCGAATGGAAGCCCATTGAAAGAGATTTGAGATTGGTTAAAGAAACCGGTTGCAGATACCATGTCTGCCACATCTCTACAAAAGAAAGCGTTGAGCTGATAAGAAAAGCCAAGGCAGAGGGGTTGGACGTAACCTGTGAAACAGGTCCCCATTATCTTGTGCTGGATGACAGTGACCTGCAGGAAAACGGCAGATTTAAAATGAATCCGCCGCTTCGCTCAAGAGAAGATAAAATCGCTCTTATTGAGGGCATAAAGGACGGCACTATTGATATGATAGCCACCGACCACGCGCCCCACTCCGCGGAGGAGAAAGGCAAGGGGCTTTCGGGTAGTGCTTTTGGTGTTGTGGGCATTGAAACTGCATTTCAGATTATGTACACCCACTTTGTTGAAACCGGTGAAATCACTCTCGAAAAGCTTGTAGAGCTTATGGCACTCAACCCGCGTGAACGCTTCGGTATCCCTCTTGGTACGGACTTCACCGTGTGGGATTTAGAAAAAGAAATAGTCATAAACCCGGACGATTTTCTTTCAAAAGGCAAAGCAACACCCTTTGAGGGGATGCGTGTGAAGGGTGAATGTGTTCTTACGGTTTGCGGCGGCAAGGTCGCATACACAAAATGAGTTAATAATTTACGTTTAAATATATTTGGAGGAATGAACATGGCAAAGAGAACAGACATTAAAAAGGTTTTAATTATAGGCTCCGGTCCTATAGTTATCGGTCAGGCGGCAGAGTTTGACTATGCGGGCACACAGGCTTGCCTTGCACTTAAAGAAGAGGGCTACGAGGTTGTTCTTGTTAACTCTAACCCTGCAACAATTATGACCGACACCATTATTGCCGATAAGGTTTATATGGAGCCTCTTACTCTTGAATATGTGGCAAAGATTATCCGTCACGAGCGTCCCGATGCAATTATTCCCGGCATCGGCGGTCAGACAGGTCTTAACCTTGCTATGCAGCTTGAGAAAAAGGGCGTTCTTAAAGAATGCGAGGTTAAGCTTCTCGGTACTTCCAGCGCTTCAATTGAGCGTGCAGAGGACCGCGAAATGTTCAAGGAGCTTTGTGAATCTATCGGTGAGCCCGTTATTCCTTCAGAAATCACTTATTCAATTGAAGAGGCAAAGGCAGCGGCAAATCGCATCGGTTACCCTGTTGTTCTTCGCCCTGCATTTACTCTTGGCGGTACAGGCGGCGGCTTCGCTTACAATGAAGATGAGCTTGTTGATATCGGTATCAATGCATTCACACTTTCTCCTGTTCACCAGGTTCTTGTTGAAAAGTCTGTTAAGGGCTACAAAGAGATTGAGTTTGAAGTTATGCGTGACTCAAACGACCACGCTATCACCATCTGCGGTATGGAAAATATCGATCCTGTTGGTGTTCATACAGGTGACTCCTGCGTTGTAGCGCCTATTATGACACTCAGTAAGGAAGACGAAAAAATGCTCAATGATTCAGCTATCAAGCTCATCAAGGAGCTTAAAATCGAAGGTGGCTGTAACGTTCAGTTCGCTCTTAACCCCCACACATCGGAATATTACCTTATTGAGGTTAACCCCAGGGTTTCACGTTCTTCTGCCCTTGCATCAAAGGCTTCGGGTTATCCAATCGCCCGTGTTACTGCCAAAATCGCTGTGGGTATGGCTCTTGAAGATATCAAGATTGCCAACACCAACGCCGCATTTGAGCCCAAGCTCGACTACGTTATTGCTAAATTACCCCGATTCCCCTTTGATAAGTTTGCTTCTGCTACCAATAAGCTTGGTACACAGATGAAGGCTACAGGTGAAATTATGGGTATCGGCTCCAATCTCGAAGAAGCTATTCTCAAGGGTATTCGTTCTCTTGAAATCGGTGCTAACCATATGTACCTTTCAAAATTCGATAATATGAGTGTTGACGAGCTTCTTGAATACATTTCAGAGTTCCGCTCAGACAATATTTTTGCGATTGCAGAGCTTATTTATCATGGTGTTTCTCTTGAGAAAATTCACGAAATAACGATGATTACACCCTACTTCCTTGAGGCATTCAAAAACATCATCGATATGGAAGAAACCCTTCGTGTAAATAAAGACCTTGAAACTCTCAAAGCCGCAAAGAAGATGGGCTTCAGTGATAAATATATCGCCCGTCTCTGGGATTGCAAAGAGCTTGACGTTTATAATATGCGTAAAGAGAACAACCTTTTCCCCGTGTTCAAAATGGTTGATACCTGCCACACCAACGCATATATTCCATACTTCTATTCTTCATATACAGGTGAAAATGCTTCACGCCTTACAGATAAGAAAAAAATTATTGTTCTCGGTGCCGGCCCCATCCGTATCGGTCAGGGTGTTGAGTTCGACTACTCCACAGTTCACGCTGTTATGACAATTAAAAATGCAGGCTATGAGGCTATTATCATCAACAATAACCCCGAAACTGTTTCAACTGACTATACAACAGCAGACAAGCTTTACTTCGAGCCCCTTACTCCCGAGGATGTTATGAACATCGTTGAGTTTGAAAAGCCTGAGGGTGTTGTTGCTTCTCTCGGTGGTCAGACTGCTATCAACCTTGCACAGCCTCTCCACGACCGTGGTGTTAAAATAATCGGTACCGATTGCGCCGCTATTGACCGCGCTGAGGACCGTAACGCATTTGAAAACCTTCTTAACGAATTGAATATCCCCCGTGCAAAGGGTAAGGCTGTTACAAATATGGATGACGGCATCGCCGCTGCGGCTGAAATCGGTTACCCTGTTCTTGTTCGTCCCTCATTCGTTCTTGGCGGACGTGCAATGCAGATTGTTGCAAACGAGGATCAGCTTCGCCATTACTTGAGAACAGCCGTTGAAATTGATGAGGACAAGCCCGTTCTCGTTGACAAATACATTCAGGGCCGTGAGGTTGAAATCGACGCTATCTGTGATGGCAGAGATGTATTTGTTCCCGGTATTATGGAGCTTGTTGAGAGAACCGGTGTCCATTCAGGTGACTCTATCTCGGTTTATCCTCCCTTCTCAATTTCAAACAAGGTTAAGGGCATCATTCTTCAGTATGCAAAGAAGCTCGGTCTTGGCATCGGCATTGTTGGTCTTTTCAACATTCAGTTTATTGTTGACGATAAAGATGATGTTTATATCATCGAGGTTAACCCCCGTTCATCAAGAACAGTTCCCTTCCTTTCAAAGGCAACAGGCTACTCCCTTGCAGACATTGCAACAGAGGTTATTATGGGCAAGAGCCTTAAAGAGCAGGGCATATTCGATATTTATCCCACAGAAAAGAACCGTTGGTATGTAAAGGTTCCCGTATTCTCATTCAACAAAATCCGAGGACTTGACGCATACCTTTCACCCGAAATGAAATCAACAGGTGAAGCAATCGGTTATGACGACAAGCTTAACAGAGCATTGTACAAGGCTCTTCAGGCATCAGGTATGCACCTGCAGAACTACGGTACTGTATTCGCAACTATTGCGGATGAGGATAAGCCCGAGGCACTTCCTCTTATCAGACGCTTCTACAAGCTTGGCTTCAATATCGAGGCAACAGAGGGTACAGCAAAATATCTCAAAGAAAACGGTATCCGTACACACGTTCTCAGAAAAATCAGCGACGGAAGCAACGAAATTCCGGATGCTCTTCGTCAGGGTCACATTGCTTATGTTATCAATACAAAGGCAATCAGCACGGGCGGCGGTAGTAACGACGAAAATGACGGTCATCAGATTCGCCGTTATGCTACAGAAAACAACGTTACAATATTTACAGCACTCGACACTGTAAGAGTTCTTCTCGACGTACTTGAGGAAACAACGCTTACAATTTCAACTATCGATGCAGAAGGAAACCTATGAGAGAATCTATTTTCAAAATAATTGAGAACGCACCGCTTACAGAAACGGTGTATAAAATGAAGCTTCAGGGAGATGTGAGCGATATCACATCCTCCGGGCAGTTTGTTAACATAAAATTAGAAGGTCTTTATCTTCGCAGACCTATTTCTGTCTGCGATTGCGAGGGCGACGTTCTCACACTAATCTACAAGGTTGTGGGTAAGGGTACCGAGCAGATGGCGAAAATGACTGCAGGTGAAGAGCTCAGCATTCTCACGGGTCTGGGCAACGGCTATGATTTATCTCTTTCGGGTGACAAGCCCTTGCTTCTCGGTGGTGGTGTTGGTGTTCCGCCCCTTTATATGCTTTGCAAAAAGCTTATTGCAGAGGGTAAAAAGGTCAGCGTAATTCTCGGCTTTAATACAAAAAATGAGATTTTCTGCGAAGAAGATTTCAAAGCACTCGGTGCAGAGGTTTTTGTTACAACCGTTGACGGCTCTTACGGCATCAAGGGCTTTGTTACCGATGCCATGAAGGGTATTGACTACTCTTATTTCTATACTTGCGGACCTGAGCCCATGCTAAAAGCAATTTTTAAAGCAAGTCAGACAAGCGGTCAGTTCAGCTTTGAAGAAAGAATGGGTTGCGGCTTTGGTGCTTGTATGGGTTGCTCCTGTAAAACGGTTACAGGCTACAAGCGAATTTGTAAAGACGGCCCCGTGCTTGAGAAGGAGGAGATTTTATGGGCAGATTAAGTGTTAACCTTTGCGGTCTTGAGCTTGATAACCCCATAATTCCTGCCAGCGGAACCTTTGGCTACGGTTACGAGTTTGCAGAAATTTACGACATAAATTGCCTTGGTACGTTCTCCTTCAAGGGAACGACAAAAGATCCTCGTTTCGGTAATCCCACACCCCGTATTGCAGAGTGTACCGCAGGTATGATTAATGCGGTTGGTCTTCAGAATCCGGGTGTTGAAAAGGTTATCAGCGAGGAGCTTCCAAAGCTTAAAAAATGCTTTGATAAAAAGGTTATGGCAAATGTCAGCGGTTTTTCAGTTCCCGACTATGCCTACACCTGTGAAAAGCTTGATAAAGAGGAGCAGGTGGGCTGGCTTGAGGTAAACGTCAGCTGTCCCAACGTTCACGGCGGCGGAATGAGCTTCGGCACAGACCCCAAGGCGGCGGCAGAGGTTACGGCGGCTGTGAAAGCGGTAACAACAAAGCCCGTAATTATAAAGCTTTCACCAAACGTAACAGATATTGTGGCAATCGCAAAGGAGTGCGAGGCGGCAGGCGCAGACGGTATCAGCCTTATAAACACTCTTCTCGGTATGCGAATTGACCTTAAAACAAAGAAGCCCGTAATTGCAAATAAAATGGGCGGTTTTTCGGGAAGTGCAATTTTCCCCGTTGCTGTTCGTATGGTTTACCAGGTGGCAAATGCCGTTAATATCCCGGTTGTAGGTATGGGCGGCGTTTCCAATGCAGAGGATGTTATAGAAATGATGCTTGCAGGTGCAACCGCTGTTGAGGTCGGTGCGGCAAACCTTATTGACCCCTGTGTGTGCCGTGACATTATCAGCGATTTACCCAAGGTTATGGATAAATACGGAATTAATAATTTGAGTGATATTATAGGAGGCGCAAAATAATGGGTAAGGACGTAATCGTTGCTTGTGATTTTTCAAGCGCAGAAAAGGTTTACGAATTTCTTGATAAATTTGAGGGTGGCAGAAAGCCATTTGTGAAAATCGGTATGGAGCTTTTTTATGCAGAAGGTCCCCAGATCGTTCGTGAAATCAAAAAAAGAGGCCACAAAATTTTCCTTGACCTCAAGCTTCACGATATTCCCAACACAGTAAAAAAATCAATGGCTGTTCTTTCAAACCTTGATGTTGATATTACAAATCTTCACGCTTCAGGCACAATCAGAATGATGGAGGGTGCTCTCGAGGGTCTTACACGTCCGGACGGCACAAGACCCCTTCTTATAGCTGTTACTCAGCTTACTTCAACCGACCAGGAGAGTATGGAAAACGACCTTCTTATTAAAGAGCCTATCGACAAGGTTGTTATGCACTACGCTCACAATGCAAAGCTTGCAGGGCTTGACGGCGTTGTTTGCTCACCTCTTGAGGCGGGCAAGGTTCACGAAACCTGTGGCAGCGATTTCCTTACAATCACTCCCGGTGTTCGTTTTGCAGACGGTGACATCGGTGACCAGAAGAGAGTTATGACTCCCGCAGAGGCTAAGAAAATCGGTTCTGATTACATCGTTGTGGGCAGACCCATCACAGCGGCTGAGGACCCCGTTGCAGCATATAACAGATGCGTTGCAGAGTTTTGCGACTAAAATAAAATCTTTTACCTAGGAAACCTCCCTGGCGAAGGGAGGGGGACCGCACTGAAACTTGTTTTGGTGTGGTGGAGGGTTCTAGCACCGCTAGGTGCGTATGATAAAATCTTTTACCTAAATTACACAGGAGGATTTGAAAATGGAAAGCTATAAAAGAGAATTTATACAGTTTTTAGAGGGTGCAGGCGTTCTTAAATTCGGCGATTTTACCGCAAAAAGCGGCAGAAAAATCCCTTATTTCATAAATGCCGGCGATATAAAAACCGGCGAACAGATTTGCAAATTGGGCGAGTTTTACGCTAAAGCGTATTTTGAAAAGGTAGGCAACAAAAAAACAGTTCTTTACGGTCCCGCATACAAGGGCATCCCGATTGCTGTATCGGTTGCAGTTGCCCTTGCAAAGAATGGTCTTGACGTTCCCTTCTTCTTCAACCGTAAGGAAGAAAAGGACCACGGCGAAGGTGGCGTTTTCGTTGGCTACAAGCCCCAGGAAGGCGAAGAAATCGTAATCGTTGAAGATGTTATCACCGCAGGCACCGCTATCCGTGAAAGCATGGCTATTCTTTCCGGTCTTAAGGGCACAAAGGTTGCGGCAACATTCGTTATGGTTGACCGTAAGGAAAAGGGTCAGACAGAAAAATCTGCTATGGCAGAGGTTGGCGAGGAATATGGCTTCCCCGTATATTCTGTTGTTGATGTTTATGACATTATCGAATATCTCGAAGAAGACGAGAAAAATAAAGAAAACGTTGAGCGCATCAAAAACTATCTCGCTGTTAATGGTGCAAAAGAATAATTAAACATTTTCTTGACTACATAGATTTGAAAAGGGGATTAGCAGTAAATGAGAAGCTTGATTGATATTCTCGATTTTACCGTTGATGAGTTAAATGAGCTTATTGCAACGGCGAACGATATTATAGATAATCCCGATAAATACTGCGAAAAGTGTAAAAGAAAAAAGCTTGCAACACTTTTCTTTGAGCCCTCAACAAGAACACGTCTCAGCTTTGAGGCGGCAATGATTGAGCTGGGTGGTAGTGTTATCGGTTTTTCTGCGGCAAATAACTCTTCTGCCGCAAAGGGTGAAAGTGTGGCGGATACCGCAAAAACAATCAGCTGCTATGCTGATATTATAGCTATGCGCCATCCTAAAGAGGGTGCGCCCCTTGTTGCTGCACAAAATGCAACAATTCCTGTTATCAATGCGGGTGATGGCGGTCATAACCATCCTACACAAACTCTTGCGGATTTGCTCACCATTCAGCGTGAAAAGGGCGGGTTTGAAAACCTTACCGTCGGCTTCTGTGGTGACCTTAAATTCGGCAGAACGGTTCACTCTCTCATCACTGCTCTTTCAAGATACAGCGGGATTAAGGTTGTTCTTATTTCTCCCGAGGAATTGAAGCTCCCAAGCTACATAAAGAAGGATGTTCTCAAAAAGAACAGCATTCCCTATAAACAGACAACAGATCTTGAAAGTGTAATGCCCGAGCTTGATATTCTTTATATGACAAGGGTTCAGAGAGAACGCTTTTTTAACGAGGAAGATTACCTTCGTCTTAAAGACAGCTATATTCTCGAGCCCAAAAAGCTCACAAAAGCAAAAAAAGATTTGTGCATTATGCATCCGCTTCCCAGAGTTAATGAGATAAGCGTTGCGGTGGACAATGACCCCAGGGCTTGTTATTTCAAGCAGGTTCTTAACGGGAAATACATTCGTATGGCGCTTATTCTCAAATTGTTGGAGGAGGCAGAAAAATGAATATAGATTCCATTACAAACGGATTCGTAATTGACCACATCACAGCAGGTCGCGGGATGAAGCTTTATGACCTTCTCGGGCTTGATAACCTTGATTGCTCCGTTGCAATAATCAAAAACGTTGCAAGCAAAAAAATGGGCAAGAAGGATATTATCAAAATTGATGCTGATATCGCCATTGATATTGATGTTATCGGTTACGTTGACCCCGGCACAACAGTCAACATAATTAAAAATTGTCAGCTTGTTGAAAAGAGAACGCTCGAACTCCCCGAAATGCTCACAAACGTCATAAAATGTAAGAATCCCCGTTGCATAACATCAACCGAGCAGGAGATTAACCACGTTTTCAAGCTTACAGACAAGGACAACGGTGTTTACCGTTGCATCTATTGTGAAACACAGGCAAAATAATAGCATAATCAACAAATAACCATTACTAAAAACGGTTTTATTGGACCTTATGTGCCTTGACCAAATCCGCTTGCTGTGATAAAATATAATCATAAAATTAAAGCGGATTTTCCCTGCGACTGACGGAGTATTCAGTGGAGCACCACAATGGAGCAGGGAAACGGAAATTTCCGTATTCAGCCGACCGTCTGGGCACACTTGTTCAAACTATGAGCAGGTGCGCCTTTTTTGGTTTAGGGTGAAATGAATTGTCCGAACCGTGTTTTATACAGGCGGCTTTCCGTTCATCCTGTGTTAAAATACTCGCCAATCCGAAAGGATTAGCTGCGTTTTTGCCTTGGCTGACCAAAAATCCGCTCTGTATAAAATCTTCGACCTAAAAGTGAAAAATTTTTATTGGATTTTTGGTGTTGAGGGCGAAGATAGGCTGACGCCTTTCAAGACCGAAACGCCGAAAAGACTTAAGAAGATTCTCTTTTAGGCAAGTTCGAATAACTCATTTCACCCTAGAAAGGATGTTTTATATGAAAAAAGTCGGAATTATTATGGGTAGCGATAGCGATTTACCCGTTGTTGAAAAAGCAATAAACACTCTTAAAGATTTTGATGTGCCTTTTGAGGTTCACGTTTTTTCTGCTCACAGAACTCCTGTTGAAGCGAAGGATTTCAGCGCAAATGCCCGCGCAAACGGCTTCGGCGTAATTATTGCGGCGGCAGGTATGGCGGCTCACCTCGCAGGTGCGGTTGCGGCTAACACAACCTTGCCTGTTATCGGCATCCCGATTAAATCACAGAATCTCGGCGGTATGGAGGCACTCCTTTCAACAGTTCAGATGCCCTCCGGCATCCCCGTTGCAACTGTTGCCATTGACGGCGCAGTAAACGCCGCCTTGCTCGCTATCGAAATTCTTTCTCTTGGCGAGCCCGAGCTTGAAAAGAAGCTCGGCGACAAAAGAACAAAAGACACTGCAACAGTTCTTGAAAAAAACAAAGCAATAGAAGATAAATACAATAACTGATACAGAGGTGTAATATGGGCGGCTTTTTTGGTGTAGTATCTAAGAACGATGCTGTGCTGGATACTTTTTTCGGTGTTGACTATCACTCACACTTGGGAACTCGCCGTGCCGGTATGGCGGCATATAACCCCGAAAAAGGAATTCAGAGAAAAATTCATAAAATAGAAAATTCACCTTTCAGAACAAAGTTTGAGAATATTCTCGATCAGATGAGCGGTAATTCTTCGATAGGCTGTATAAGTGACACGGATGCGCAACCCCTTCTTATGCGTTCAAATCACGGGCTTTATGCGATCAGCACTATCGGTATAATAAATAACAGTGAAGCACTTGTTGACCAATATCTCGCGTTCAGCGGCGGTCACTTCGGTGCTATGACCAGCGAGGGCATCAACTCCTCGGAGCTTGTTGCAGCAATGATAGACCAAAAATCAAGCTTTGCAGAGGGTATCCGCTTTGCGCAGGATATGATAGACGGTACGTCTTCAATCCTTATTCTTAAAGACGACGGTCACCTTATCGCCGCAAGAGATAAGGTGGGCAGAATCCCCGTTCTTATCGGCAAGCGTGAGGACGGCTTCTGTGTTTCTTTTGAGGATTTCGCATATAAAAAGCTGGGCTTTGAGGATTACAAAGAGCTTGGTCCCGGTGAGATTGTTGAAATTTCAGCCGACAAGGTAGAGGTTCTTTCACCGGCAAGAAACAAAAAGAAAATCTGTGCTTTCCTTTGGTCCTATTACGGCTATCCAACATCCTGCTATGAGGGCAGAAACGTTGAGGCAATGCGTTATGAAAACGGAAAGATTATGGCACAGACCGACAAAATGTTAGGTGAAGCACAGGATATTGACTATGTCAGCGGTGTCCCCGATTCCGGAACACCTCACGCAATCGGTTATGCAAATGAAAGCGGCGTTCCTTTTGCCCGCCCCTTCATTAAATATACACCCACCTGGCCCCGTAGCTTTATGCCCTCAAATCAGAGAGAGCGTAACAGGGTAGCCAAAATGAAGCAGATTCCCATTCACGAGCTCATCAAAGACAAAAAGCTTCTTTTTGTTGATGACAGTATCGTAAGAGGAACACAGCTTCGTGAAACTGTTGAATTTCTCTATGAAAACGGCGCAAAGGAAGTTCATATGCGTTCGGCTTGCCCGCCCATTATGTATGGTTGTAAATTCCTTAACTTCTCAAGAGGCACAAGTGATATGGACCTTATCTCCCGCAGCACTATTATGGAGCTTGAGGGTGAGGAAGGCTTCAAGCACCTTGACGAATACAGCGACGCTTCAACAGAGCGTGGTGCAAAAATGAGAAAAGCAATTTGCGAAAAGCTTCACTTTGCATCTCTTGAATTCCAGTCACTTGAAGGTATAGTTAAAGCAATCGGTCTTCCTGAAGAGGATCTTTGCACATATTGTTGGAACGGTAAAGGCTAAAAATATTGTTAAAAATTAAGGAGAATAGATATGAATAATTCAAGATCAGAAAGCTATGCAGCAGCAGGTGTTGATATTACAGCGGGTTACAAAGCGGTTGAGCTTATGAAAAAGCACATCGCCAGAACACGTAACGAGGGCTCAATGGATGATGTTGGCGGCTTCGGCGGTTGCTTTGACCTCGGCTTTGCTAAGGGAATGGAGCATCCCGTCCTTGTTTCGGGCACTGACGGTTGCGGTACAAAAGTAAAATTAGCTATTCTTATGGATAAGCACGATACAATCGGTATTGATGCGGTTGCTATGTGCGTAAACGATATTGTTTGTGTCGGCGCAAAGCCCTTATACTTCCTTGACTATATCGCTTGCGGTAAAAACGTTCCCGAAAAAATTGCTGAAATTGTCAGCGGTGTTGCAGAGGGCTGTGTTCAATCGGGCTGTGCACTTACAGGTGGCGAAACTGCTGAGCATCCCGGTCTTATGCCCGTTGAGGATTACGACCTTGCAGGCTTTGCAGTTGGTATAGTTGATAAACCTAAAATGATTGACAACAGCAAAATGGCTGCGGGCGACGTTGTTATCGCTCTTCCCTCAACAGGTATCCATTCCAACGGCTTCAGCCTTTGTCGTAAGGTTTTTGATATTGATAATAACAACCCTGAGCTTTACGTTGAGCGTGAAGAGTTGGGTGGCAAGAGCATTGCCGAGGCTTTGCTCGTTCCTACAAAGATTTATGTTAAGCCCGTTCTTGCTCTTATTGAGAAGGTTAATGTAAAAGGCATTTCACACATCACAGGCGGCGGCTTCTATGAAAATATTCCCAGAAGCATTCCCGACGGCTTGTGCGCAAAAATTGATAAGTCAGCCGTTAAGGTGCTTCCAATTTTCGACGTAATTGCAAAGTGGGGCAACATTCCCGAGCGTGATATGTTTAATACATACAATATGGGTGTCGGTATGAGCATCGTAGTTCCCGCTGACGAGGTTGAGCTTTCACTTTCAGTTCTCAAAGAGAATGGAATTGATGCTTACGTAATCGGCGAAATTATTGAAGGCGACGAGAAGGTGCTTTTATAATGAGCAAAAAAATCGTAGTTCTTGTTTCAGGCGGCGGAACGAATCTGCAGGCTCTTATCGATGCAGAGAAAAGAGGGGAGCTTGGCGAAGGTAAAATCACCTGCGTTATTGCTTCAAAGGCGGATGCCTATGCTCTTACACGTGCAGAAAACAACGGCATCAAAACAAGAACACTCATAAGAAAAGATTATCAGGACATTGCTTCGTACAGCATTGCTATGAGAGATGCGCTTCTTGAAGAAGAGGCAGACCTTATAGTGTATGCAGGATTTATGACGATTCTTGATGAAAATGTCTGCGATACATTTAAAAACAAAATGATTAACGTTCACCCCGCACTTATTCCCGCATTCTGCGGTAAGGGCTTCTATGGCCTGCACGTTCACGAATGTGCTCTTGAAAAAGGTGTTAAAGTGTCGGGTGCAACAGTTCATTTTGTTACGGCAGAATGTGATGCAGGTCCCATAATTCTTCAAAAGGCTGTCGAGGTTCAGGAGGGTGATACACCCGAAACTCTTCAGAAAAGAATTATGGAGCAGGCAGAATGGAAAATTCTTCCCAAGGCAGTTCAGCTTTTCTGTGACGGCAAGGTTGAGGTTGTTGGTAATAAGACTGTTATAAAGTAAATTGCAATACTTTTACATTGTTAAAAGATAAGGATTATATTGAAAGGATAGATAATAATGGAAATCAGAAATCTTGAAAATGAGCTTAATTCTCTTGCTTATCACGGCAGGGGTATCATAATCGGTAAAAGTGCCGATTCAAAAAAAGCTGTTACCGCCTATTTCATTATGGGCAGAAGCGAAAACAGCAGAAACAGAGTTTTCGTTGAAGATGGCGCGGGCATCAGAACACAGGCTTTTGATGAGTCAAAAATGGTTGACCCCCACCTTATTATCTATGCTCCCGTAAGAGTTCTCGGCAACAAGACCATCGTTACAAACGGTGACCAGACAGACACAATCTACGAATTGATGGATAAACAGATGACCTTTGAGCAGGCTCTTCGCACACGTGAATTTGAAGATGATGCTCCCAACTACACACCTCGTATTTCAGGCATCATCCGTCTTGAAAACGGCGATATGAATTATGCAATGTCTATCCTCAAATCTGCTGACGGTGACGGCTCCTCTTGCCAGAGATTTACATTTGCTTATCAGAATCCGCTTCCCGGAAAAGCAAAATTCATTCATACATATAAATGCGACGGCAACCCACTTCCCAGCTTTGAGGGTGAGCCAAAAACATTGGAGCTTCCCGATGTTGACATTGATACTCTGACAGATATCCTCTGGAAAAATCTTAATGAAGACAACAAGGTTTCTCTTTTCGTAAGATATATTGACCTTGCAACAGGTAAATACGAATCACGTATAGTTAACAAAAATAAATAAGGAGATTATTGTAATGAAAGAATTTGAATTGAAATACGGTTGTAATCCCAACCAGAAGCCTGCAAAAATCTTTATGGCAGACGGCAGCGAGCTTCCCATAGAAATCCTCTGCGGCCGCCCCGGTTTCATCAACTTCCTTGATGCCTTCAACTCCTGGCAGCTTGTTAAGGAGCTCAAAGAAGCACTCGGTCTTCCTGCGGTAACCTCCTTTAAACACGTCAGCCCCACATCTGCGGCTGTTGGCGTGCCCCTTTCAGACAAGCTCAAAAAGGCTTGCTTTGTTGATGACATTGAAGGTCTTGACGAATCTCCTCTCGCTTGTGCATACGCAAGAGCAAGAGGTACAGACAGAATGTGCTCATTCGGCGACTGGGTTGCCCTTTCAGACGTTTGCGACGTTACAACAGCAAAGCTTATTCAGCGTGAGGTTTCCGACGGCATTATCGCTCCCGGTTATGAGCCCGAAGCACTTGAAATCCTCAAATCAAAGAGAAAGGGTAACTACAATATCGTTAAAATTGACCCCGATTACGTTCCCGCTCCCATTGAACACAAGCAGGTTTACGGCATTACCTTTGAACAGGGCAGAAACAATTTCGAAATCAATGCCGACCTTCTTAAAAATATCGTTACAGAAAATAAAGATATGCCCGAAAGCGCAGTGCGTGACCTTATAATTGCGCTTATCACACTTAAATATACTCAGTCAAACTCAGTTTGCTATGCTGTTGACGGCCAGGCAATTGGTGTTGGTGCGGGTCAGCAGTCAAGAATCCATTGCACTCGTCTTGCAGGCACAAAGGCAGATACATGGTTCCTTCGCCAGCACGAAAAGGTACTTAACCTGCCCTTTAAGGACACTCTCGGCAGACCCGACAGAGATAATGTTATTGACGGCTACATCAACAAAAACGAGGAAGATGTTTGTGCAGACGGTAATTGGCAGAAATATTTCACATCTCAGCCCGAACCCCTTACAGATGAAGACGTTAAAGCATATTTTGCAACCATCGACGGTGTTGCTCTCGGCTCAGACGCATTCTTCCCCTTCAGCGACAACATTGAACGTGCAAAGAAGAGTGGCGTAAAATATATTGCTGAGCCCGGCGGTTCAATCCGTGATGACGTTGTTATTGATTGCTGTAACAAATACGGAATCACTATGTCCTTTACAGGTATGAGATTGTTCCATCACTAAGAGGTATAAAGATGAAAATAATGGTTGTCGGTGGTGGCGGACGTGAACACGCCATCATCAAGAAAATAAAAGAAAACAAAGAGGTTACAGAGATTTTTGCTGTTCCCGGTAACGGCGGTATGGCAAAGGATGCAACTCTTGTTGATATCGGTGCTAAAGATATTGAGAAAATAGTTGAATTTGCAGTTGCAAACAACATTGATTATGCTGTTGTTGCTCCCGATGACCCGTTAGTTCTCGGCTGTGTTGACGCCCTTGAAGAAAAGGGCATTCCATGCTTCGGGCCCAAAGGCAACGCCGCAATTATTGAGGGTAGCAAGGTTTTCTCAAAAAACCTTATGAAAAAATACGGAATTCCCACAGCGGCTTATGAAGTTTTCAACGATATGGAAAAAGCTCTCGAATACCTCGAAACAGCTCCCATCCCCACAGTTATAAAGGCTGACGGACTTGCTCTCGGCAAAGGTGTTATTATTGCAAACACAAGAGAAGAAGCAAAGAGTGCAGTTGTTTCAATGATGCAGGATAAAATGTTCGGCACAAGCGGCGACAATATCGTTATTGAAGAATTTCTTACAGGCCCCGAGGTTTCTGTTCTTTCGTTTACAGACGGTAAAACAGTTGTTCCCATGATTTCATCAATGGACCACAAGAGAGCAGGGGATAATGACACAGGTCTTAACACAGGCGGTATGGGTACGATTGCCCCAAATCCCTACTACACAAGGGCGGTTGCAGAAGAGTGTATGGAGAAAATCTTTCTCCCCACTATTGATGCAATGAATAAAGAGGGCAGAACCTTTAAGGGTTGTCTGTATTTCGGGCTTATGCTCACACCTAACGGCCCCAAGGTTATTGAATATAACTGCCGTTTTGGTGACCCTGAAACACAGGTTGTTCTTCCTCTTCTTGAAAGTGATTTGCTCACTATTATGAAAGCAACAACAAACGGCACACTTTCAGAAACAGAAGTTAAATTCAGCGATAAAAGTGCTTGCTGTGTAATTATGGCATCCAAGGGCTACCCCGTAAGCTATGAAAAAGGCTTTGAAATGAACATACCCGAAGAGATTGAGGGCAACGTTTACGTAGCGGGCGCCTCCCTTAAAGAGGGCAGGCTTCTCACAAACGGCGGACGAGTTCTTGGCGTTACCGCTGTTGAAGATAATCTCAAGGATGCTGTTAAATCATCTTATGAGCTTGTGAAACAAATCAGCTTTGATAATGCTTTTTATCGCAACGATATTGGCGCTAAAGCTCTCGCAGTTTTGGAGGATTAAGAAATGGTATATAGAGTTTATGTAGAAAAGAAAAAAGAACTTGCTCACGAGGCAAAGGCTCTTTTGGGTGACGCCCGCACACTTTTAGGCATCAAAAACCTTGAAGATGTTCGTGTTATCAACCGCTATGATGCAGAAAATATCACAGAAGAGCTTTTTAACTACGCAATCACAACGGTTTTTTCAGAGCCCCAGCTTGATATTGCAACAAGCGACGTTGATTTAGCCGGTGCAACTGTTTTTGCTGTTGAGTTTTTACCCGGTCAGTTTGACCAGCGTGCAGATTCTGCGGCACAGTGTATCCAGATTATCTCACAGGGCGACCGCCCCACAGTAAAATCTGCAAAGGTTTATGCTCTTTACGGCAACCTTTCCGCCGAGGATATTGCAGAAATCAAAAAACACGTTATCAACCCCGTTGAATCACGTGAGGCTGTTCTCGAAAAGCCCGAAACACTTGCTATGCAGTATGAAATCCCCACAGAGGTTAAAACTCTTGACGGCTTTATTAAACTTGACAGAGCAGGTCTTGAGCAGTTTGTTAAGGATTTCGGCCTTGCTATGGATGCCGACGATATTGCGTTCTGTCAGGATTATTTCAAATCAGAAGACCGTGACCCCACAATAACAGAAATCAGAATGATTGATACATATTGGTCTGACCATTGCCGTCATACCACGTTCCTTACTGTTATTGACAGCGTAACATTTGAGGATGAGCTTCTGCAGAGTGCTTATGACGAATACATCGCAACAAGAAAAGAGCTTGGCAGAACAAAGCCCATCTGCCTTATGGATTTGGCAACTGTTGCGGTTAAATACCTTAAAGAAAACGGCAAGCTTGACAAGCTTGATGAGTCTGAAGAAATCAACGCTTGCACAGTTAAAATCAACGTTGATGTTGACGGTGTCAGCGAGCCCTGGCTTCTTCTCTTTAAAAACGAAACACATAACCACCCCACAGAAATCGAGCCCTTCGGCGGTGCGGCAACCTGTATCGGCGGTGCTATCCGTGACCCGCTTTCAGGCCGTGCATACGTTTACGGCGCAATGCGTGTTACCGGTGCGGCTGACCCCTTGAAGCCCGTCAGCGAAACAATCAAGGGCAAGCTCCCCCAGAGAACTATTGTTACAACAGCGGCGGCAGGTTATTCCTCATACGGTAACCAGATTGGTCTTGCAACAGGTATTGTTGACGAGATTTATCACCCCGGCTACGCTGCAAAGCGTATGGAAATCGGTGCTGTTGTTGCGGCGGCTCCCCAGGAGAATGTTCGTCGTGAGCGTCCTGACCCCGGCGATATAGTTATTCTTCTCGGCGGTAGCACAGGCCGTGACGGTTGCGGCGGTGCAACAGGCTCTTCAAAATCCCACACAGCAGATTCACTTGAAACCTGCGGTGCAGAGGTTCAGAAGGGTAACGCTCCCGAAGAAAGAAAGCTTCAGAGACTTTTCAGAAATAAAGAAGCAACAAGAATGATTAAACGCTGCAATGACTTTGGTGCAGGCGGCGTTTCAGTTGCTATCGGTGAGCTTGCAGACGGTCTTGAAATCGACCTTAACGCAGTTCCCAAAAAGTACGAGGGTCTTGATGGTACAGAGCTTGCTATTTCCGAATCACAGGAAAGAATGGCTGTTGTTATAGAAAAAGAAAACGTTGAAAGATTCCTCGAGCTTGCGGCAACAGAAAACCTCCAGGCTTGCCCCGTTGCAAAGGTAACAGAACAGGCAAGACTTGTTATGCATTGGAACGGCAAGGTTATTTGCGACATCAGCCGTGATTTCCTTAATTCTAACGGTGCAGATAAGCACGTTGACGTTGCAACAGCAAAGCCCGAAAGCTACGATAAAAAAATCAGTGGCAGCTTCACAGAAAATATGAAGGCTATGGCAGATGACCTTAACATCTGTTCAAAGCGTGGCCTTTCAGAGCGTTTTGACTCAACCATCGGTGCCGGCACGGTTCTTATGCCCTTCGGCGGTAAAAATCAGCTCACTCCCATTCAGGCAATGGTGCAGAAGATTTCCGTTGAGAAAAAACACACCGACGATTGCTCTCTTATGTCTTGGGGCTATAACCCCTTCATCACAGAAAAGAGCCCCTATCACGGTGCATATCTTGCAGTTGTTGAATCAGTTTGTAAGCTGATTGCAACAGGTGCAAAGTTTGAGGATGTTTACCTCACATTCCAGGAATACTTCGAAAGAGTAGGTAAGGACAGCAAGCGTTGGGGCAAGCCCCTTGCGGCTCTTCTCGGTGCATTTAAGGCACAGAAAAACCTTGGTATCGGCTCAATCGGCGGCAAAGACTCAATGAGTGGTACATTCGAAGACCTCGATGTTCCCCCCACACTTGTATCCTTTGCAGTCACAACCGAAAAGGTTAAAGATATTGTTTCACCCGAATTCAAAAAGGCAGGTAACAAGGTTTACCTTATTACTCCCGAGTTTGATGAAAACGGACTTCCCGAAACAGCATCTCTTCTCAAAGTCTTTGACAGGGTTTGCGACCTTCTTCGTCAGGGCAAGGCAGTTTCCTGCTATACACCCGGTATGGGCGGTATTGCAGAGGCTGTTATGAAAATGGCATTCGGTAACGGCTTCGGCTTTGAATTTGACTCTGCCGTAACTGTTGCAGATATGTTCAAATATAACTATGCAACATTCCTTGTAGAAGCAACTGAGGATATTGCAGATGCAACATTCATCGGTACTGTTACAGAAAAGGCAGTGTTCGCATACGGTGCAGAAGCACTTGATTTGACAGACGTGCTCGGAATTTATGAGGATAAGCTCGAAAGCGTTTACAGCTGTAATATTCCCGATACAAACACACCTGTTGAGAATTTCTCATTCACAGCAACCGAGCGCAAGGCTCCCGCAATCAAGGTTGCAAAGCCCAAAATTCTGATTCCCGCATTCCCCGGCACAAACTGTGAATTTGACAGTGCAAAGGCTGTTCGTGATGCAGGTGCAGAGCCCGAAATCATTGTCATCAAGAACCGCTCATCAGCAGATATCACTGCAAGCGTTGAGGAGTTCTCAAGAAAGCTCAAGGATGCTCAGATGGTATTTATCCCCGGCGGCTTCTCCGGTGGTGACGAGCCCGACGGTTCTGCAAAATTCATCACAGCATTCTTCCGTAACGCAAACGTAAAAGACGGCGTTACAGACCTTCTTGAAAACCGTGACGGTCTTATGTGCGGTATCTGTAACGGCTTCCAGGCTCTCATAAAGCTCGGTCTTGTGCCCTACGGCAAAATTATTGACACCGATGAAAATTGCCCCACTCTCACATACAACACAATTGCACGTCATCAGTCAAGAATCGTAAGAACAAGAATTGCTTCTAACAAATCTCCCTGGCTTGCACTTACAGAGGTTGGCGATATTTACAATGTTCCGATTTCTCACGGCGAGGGTCGTTTCCTTGCAAGTGAAGAGCTTATCAGAAAGCTTGCGGAAAACGGACAGATTGCAACACAGTATGTTGACCTTGAGGGCAACGCAACAGTTGACGTTCACTTTAACCCCAACGACTCTATGTTTGCTATTGAGGGTATTACTTCACCCGATGGCAGAGTTTTCGGTAAAATGGGTCACAGCGAGCGTATCGGCGACGGACTTTATAAGAACGTTTCCGGTAACTACGATATCCAGATGTTCAAAGCAGCTGTTAAATATTTCAAATAATATAAAACGAGCGTGTCCGTGAGGACACGCTCGTTTGTATGTACTGTTAATTTTATTTTAAAATACCCAAGCCTTCAAGAAGGATTTTCAAGCCCAGAAGAATCAGCACGGCACCGCCGGCAAACTCTGCCTTGGATTTGTATTTTGTTCCGAAAATGTTGCCGATTTTAACACCTATGGCGGAAAGTGTCATAGTGATTACGCCAATCATAACAAAAGCAACGTAAACGAACCAGTCTGGCTCAAAGTCTGTGAATGCAAAGCTGACACCAACTGCGAGAGCATCAATGCTTGTTGCAATAGCCATACCGAGCATAGCCTTTGCGCCAAGAGAGCAGTTAACGCATTCTTCCTCTTTTGAAAGAGCTTCTTTTATCATATTTGCACCGATAATTGCAAGAAGAATAAAGGCGATCCAATGGTCAACAGAGGTTATTTTATCTGCAAACGTGCTACCTAAAAGAAAGCCTATAAGAGGCATCAAGCCTTGAAAAGAGCCGAACCAGCAACCCACTGTCAGACAGCTTTTGATGTCGATTTTTTTAAGAGCCAGACCCTTACATAGTGCTACTGCGAAAGCATCCATAGAAAGACTGACAGCTAAAAGGATTATTTCTGAAATACCCATATTTTTCTCCGCGTTTATTTTTGCAAAATTATATACCAAACGCAATTCAATGTCAACAAAGTAACTGTTACATTTGCCGAAATTACGCAAATACGTTGCTTTTGGTGATTTTTTTCTGTATTATATTAATGTATATATAAATTATAATCAAAACTTTACAGAGGTTAAAAAATGACAGAAGAAAATATTGTTGAAGAAGCTGTTGAAGAGCTTGAATATGACGACGGACCTACCTCGGTTTACGTAAAAAGAAGGTTTCCGCTCAACTTGCTTTGCGGAAAGATAACAAAAAAGAAGGTGCTTTGTGCCTTTGCAATTATTGTTGCGGTGTCATTAATTTTTGATTTTCTGGCGGCAACGGTTTTTTGCAGCTCAATGCTTTCAAAGGGTGGCTCGAAATCATTTTATAACTACCTTTACGGTGAAGACGGTCTGAAAATAAAAAAAGAGGATTCTTACTGGCTCAGCGAAAAATCCGAAAGTGTTTTTCTTGAAGCTGAAAACGGCGAAAGGCTTCATGCATTAAAAATCAAAAACACAAAGCCCACCAACGCATATATCGTTATTTGCCACCAATATGGCGAAAGCTCCCTTTCAATGGGCGAATATGCCCGCCATTTTTATGAATTGGGCTTTAATTTGCTGTTGCCGGATTTGCGTGGCCACGGCAAAACAGAGGTTAAAAACACTTCAATGGGGTGGGATGACAGGCTTGATATAATAGCTTGGTGCAACGAAATAATAAAAGAGGATGAAGGTGCAAGAATTATCCTATTCGGTGTTTCATTGGGCGGAACAGCCGTCGCAATGACAGCGGGTGAGGAGTTGCCGCAGAATATCCGTGCCGTCATAGCTGACAGTTGTTATTCCTCTGTCTGGGATTTGGCAGGCTGCTATCTTGATTCTGTTCCGCTTGTGCCCACGTTCCCTGTGCGGAATATGGCTTCTGCAATGTGCAAAAGCAAAATGGGGTGGGATTTCAAGACTGCCGACACAACCCTGCAGGCGGTGAAAACAGACGTACCCGTTCTTTATATCCACGGCGAAAACGATGAATCCGTTCCCATAATTCAAAGCAACGATATTTTTGAAGTTTGCTATGCAAAGGGTGCAGACCAATTCATAGTGCAAAACGGCACCCACGCCCGAAATCTTCATACGGATTCAGAAAAATATTGGGGCGAAATAGATTTATTTATACTTAATTATATTGGTCTTTAAAAAACTCTTGACAAATAAATATTACTCTGTTATAATGCTCAACTGTAAAGTTAAATATCTTTACAGTTGAGCAGTTCTTTTAAAGAAAGGAGAGGCATTATGGCTAAAAACCTCGATGTGGTTTTGCTTGCTGATTTTTATGGCGAAATGCTCACAGAAAATCAAAGAAAGTTCATAGAATACTACTATAACGACGATCTCTCTCTTTCCGAAATAGCTCAGAATGAAGGCATAACAAGACAAGGTGTCCGTGATGCGGTAAAGCGTGCCGAAAGTCAGCTTTTCGATATGGAAAGGAAGCTGGGCTTTGCAGAGCGCACACGCCGTGTTAACGAGGCTCTTGAGGTTATCAAAACAAGTGTTGAAGCAATCAACACCTACAATATGAACGTTTCTTTATCAAGAGAAGTGAATGATGAAGTTGTCCGTGTAAGGTCAGTCATCAGTTCGCTCGACGAATAGGAGGTCGTGCTGTGGCTTTTGAAGGTCTTTCAGACAGACTCGACAGTGCCTTTAAAAAATTAAAAAGCAAAGGCAGTCTTACGGAGGCAGATGTCCGTGATGCAATGCGTGAAGTGCGACTTGCACTTCTCGAGGCTGACGTTAACTACAAGGTGGCAAAGGACTTCACCAAAACCGTTACAGAGCGTGCAATCGGTGCAAAGGTTATGGAAAGCCTTACCCCTGCACAGATGGTTATAAAAATCGTTAACGAGGAGTTAACTGCTCTTATGGGCGGCACTCAGGCAAGGCTTGCATCTGCACCCCATCCGCCAACGGTTGTTATGATGTGCGGTCTTCAGGGTTCAGGTAAAACAACCCATAGCGCAAAAATCGCATTAAGGCTCAAGGAACAGGGTCACAGACCCTTGCTTGTTGCCTGCGACATTTACCGTCCTGCCGCTATCAAGCAGTTGCAGGTTGTCGGTGAGCAGATTGGTGTGCCTGTTTTCGAAATGGGCACGGAAAACCCCGTTAAAATTGCTTCTGAAGCAATCAAGCTCGCTAAAGACAACGGTTATGATTACGTATTTTTAGACACTGCAGGCCGTCTTCATATTGATGAACAGCTTATGCAGGAGCTTAAAGATATTAAGGCAAGCGTTAAACCCCACGAGATTTTGCTTGTTATCGACTCAATGCTTGGTCAGGATGCTGTTACGGTGGCTTCCTCATTCAACGAAGCCTTGGGAATCGACGGCCTTGTTCTTACAAAGCTCGATGGTGACACACGAGGTGGTGCGGCTCTTTCTGCAAGAGCAGTTACCGGCAAGCCCATTAAATTCATCGGTATCGGTGAAAAGTTGGGTGACCTTGACGTTTTCCACCCCGACAGAATGGCAAGCCGTATTCTTGGCATGGGCGACGTTCTCTCTCTTATCGAAAAGGCTGAAACAGCCCTTGACGAAAAAAAAGCAGAACAGCTCGAAAGAAAGCTTCGTGAAAACAAGCTTGACCTCAACGATATGCTTATGCAATTTGAGGAAATGAAAAAAATGGGTCCCATGAAGGATATCATCTCAATGATTCCCGGTATCGGTAAAAAGCTAAAGGATACCGATGTGGACGACAAGCAAATCGATTATACAATGGCGATTATCCGTTCAATGACAATGAAGGAGCGTGAAAATCCCGATATAATCAACCCATCACGCAAGCGCAGAATTGCCGCAGGATGCGGTATGAAGGTTGAAGATGTCAACAGGCTTCTTAACCAGTACCGTTCAATGCAGAAGCTCTACAAACAGCTCAACGGCAAAGGCTCCAAGAAAATGATGAAGCGTATGCAGCGTATGGGTATGGGCGGCGGAATGCCCGGTGGAATGGGAGGCATGGGCGGTTTCCCAATGTAAAAAAGCCCTTTCAGTAAGTCTTTAAACACAATGTGTTTAATATAAATCAGTTTATTATTAATAACTTTTCGGAGGTAATTAAAATGGCAGTAAAAATTCGTCTTCGCCGTATGGGCGCAAAAAAGGCACCTTTCTATCGTGTAGTTGTAGCTGATTCACGTTATCCTCGTGACGGCCGCTTCATTGAAGAAGTTGGTTACTACAACCCCACAACAGAGCCTGCAGAGGTTAAAATCGATGCAGAAAAGGTTACAAAATGGATTCAGAACGGTGCTCAGCCCACTGATACTGTTCGTGCTCTTCTTAAGAAGCAGAATATCATTAAGTAATTAAGGTGGCTACAATGAAAGAATTACTCGAGACAGTTGCTAAGGGGCTTGTTGATGCTCCCGAAGCAGTCGAGGTTACCGTTGACGAAGCTAATGAAGAGGGTGTTGTTGTTTACCATCTTCACGTCGGCCCCGATGATATGGGCAGAGTAATCGGCAGACAGGGCAGAATAGCAAAAGCTATCAGAACTGTTATGCGTGCGGCTGCAATTCGCAGAGATGTTAAGGTTCAAGTCGATATCGACTGAGAAAGGAAAAATGGGCTGGTTTCAGCCCATTTTTTGTTAAATTTATGGTAAAAGATTATCTTGAAATAGGGCAGATAGTCAGCACCCACGGCATAAAAGGCGAGGTGCGCCTTAATCCTTGGTGCGATTCTCCCGAATTCGTAAAAAAATTCAAAACACTTTACCGTGACGATAAAGGTGAGGCTAGCTTTAAAGTTTTGGCCTGCCGTCCTCACGGTAATGTTGCCGTGCTAAAATTAGAGGGCGTTGATACCATCGAGGCGGCTCAGAAATTGAAGAATACCATTCTTTATATGAAACGCTCGGACGTAAATCTGCCTAAGGGCAAGTGGTTTGTTTCCGAGCTTATCGGGTGCGACGTTCTTGATTTTGACGACAACAGCGTATGCTACGGAATAATCAAAGACGTTGAAAGCTACGCCGCAAACGACGTTTGGTATATTGAAACACCCGACGGCAAAGAGGTTCTTATCCCTGCAATAAAGGACGTTGTCATAGAATGTGACGTGGCACAGAATAAGGCGTTTATACGCCCGTTAAGGGGGCTTTTTGATGAGGATTGATATTTTAACGCTGTTTCCGCAGATGTGCGATGCTGTAATGAGCGAGAGCATAATAGGCAGAGCAAGAGAAAAGGGTAAGGTTGAAATTAACTTTCATCAGATTCGTGATTTTGCAATCAATAAGCACGGTCAGATAGACGACACCCCGTATGGCGGCGGTGCAGGTATGCTTATGCTGGCACAGCCCATTTACGATTGCTTTGAAAAGGTCTGCAATGAAACAGGCACGAGGCCCCATTTTATCTATATGTCACCCTGTGGCAAAACCCTTACCCAGGAGCGCATAAAGGAGCTTTCGGAATACTCCAACATCGCAATTCTTTGCGGAAGATACGAGGGTGTTGACCAGCGTGTTCTTGACGAGTTGGTGGATGAAGAAATTTCAATTGGTGACTATGTTGTCACGGGCGGTGAGCTGCCCGCTATGATATTGGCAGACGGCATCTCACGTATGCTTCCCGGTGTGCTTTCAGCACCCGAGGGCTTTATGGGTGAAAGTCACTATTCCTCGCTTCTTGAGCACCCGCAGTACACAAAGCCACCCGTGTGGCACGGTGTTGAGGTGCCGGAGGTTCTCACAACAGGTCACCACGCAAATATAAGAAAATGGCAAAGAGAGCGTTCGATAGAGCGGACTCTGGAGCGCCGTCCGGATTTGTTGGAAAATGCCCAATTAGATAAAAAAGAAAAGGAATTTCTTGAGCAATTAAAGGCAAAGGATTAAATTATTGTTCATCTTCAATAATATGTTGAAATAATTGTGGTAAATGTGCACAAATCATAAACTTCAAATATGTCACGGTTTAGTATTACACCCAAAATATCATTTTCCTCGTTGACTTAAATTAATTTGGTGATATAATATAGTAAGTGGTAAACACATTTGTACACAATTAACACGATAATTAATCTTTGAATGTGGGAGAAATATTATGTTTAGTAAAGATGTAACAGTAAAGAATCAGGTTGGTCTTCACGCTCGCCCTGCAACTTTCTTCATCCAGAAAGCTAATGAATTCAAATCATCAATCTGGCTTGAGAAGGATGAAAAGAAAGCAAATGCAAAGAGCCTTCTCGGTGTTCTCTCTCTCGGTATTATGGGAGATACAGAAATTCGCATCACCGCCGGCGGTGTTGATGAGGAACAGGCAGTTAATGCACTTGTTGCACTTGTAGAAAACGGTTTTGTAGATTAATTTTAAACCATTGGCGGTAAAGGTTTTCCTTTACCGCTTTTTTAGTTTCAGGGGGTGAGTATATGACAGACAGGCTCAGACGACTTAAGGATAAGGCCAATAAGCTGCCGTTGTCGCCGGGCGTTTATATTATGAAAAACAAGAATAATGACATAATATACATCGGCAAAGCAAAGGCGCTCAAAAACAGAGTCAGCCAATATTTCGGCTCGCAGGATAAGCATTCCCCAAAGGTGCAACGAATGGTCGAAAATGTGCAGGATTTTGACTATATACTCACCGACAGCGAGTTTGAAGCACTTGTTCTTGAATGTAGCCTTATAAAACAAAATATGCCCAAATACAACATTCTTCTCAAGGACGACAAGGGCTTCAGCTATATCAAGGTCACAAAGGGCGATTGGCGTAATATTTATGCTGTGCTTCAAAGGGATGATGATGGCGCCGAATACATCGGTCCGTACACAGCGGGCTTTTCGGTTACAAGGGCGGTTGAAGAAGCAAAAAAGGTTTTTAAGCTTCCCACCTGCTCAAGGATTTTTCCAAGAGATATCGGCAAAGACAGACCTTGTCTTAACTATCATCTCAATTTATGCTGCGCTCCCTGTTCGGGAAAACTCAGCAAAAGCGACTATGAAAAGAATGTTCAGTCTGCTTTGGATTTTCTCAAAAACGGCAGCAAGGAAACAATAAAAAGATTGACCTCTGAAATGGAAACAGCCGCCGAAAATCTTGAGTTTGAGCGTGCGGCGAATATCCGTGACACTATAAGAAGCATTGAAAAGGTGGGCAGTGACCAGAAGGTTGTGTCATCAACCTACAAGGAGCAGGATGTTTTTGCCGTTGTGGTTATGGATGGCAAGGCTTGCTTTTCCGTTCTCAGGTTTAGCGATAACAGACTTTTTGACAGCGAGCATTTTTTCTGTGACGAGGGTGACAAAATCCCCGAAATGCGAGGGGAGTTCTTAACTTCATATTATTCAATGAACAGAAAAATCCCGCCGAGAATTGAAATTGACGGCGAGGTTGAGGGTGTAGAGAATATAGAAAAATGGCTCTCCGGAAAGCGTGGCACCAATGTAAGCGTTGTGATACCCCAAAAAGGTGTTCAGGCAAGGCTTGTTGAGATGTGCAAGTCAAATGCAGGGCAGAAGCTGACCGAAAAATACACGGTCAACGACAGAAACAGAGAGGCTCTTGAAGAGCTGGCGCTGGTTCTCGGAATGAATAAAATCCCCGAATATATTGAAGCGTATGATATTTCACACACAGGCGGCAGCGATAACGTTGCGGGAATGGTGGTTTTCAAGGACGGCAAACCGTTGAAAAGTGCATACAGACGGTTTGCGGTCAAGGGCTTTTCGGGGCAGGATGACTACCGCTCAATGAACGAGGTTTTATCACGCCGATTTGATGAATACTATATTCACAAGGAGCAAGGGGAAACAGTTGGCTTTGCAAAGCTTCCCGACCTTATTTTGCTTGACGGCGGCAAGGGTCAGGTCAATGCAGTTCTGCCCCTTTTGGCGGAATACAAAATAGACGTTCCTGTGTTTGGTATGGTTAAAAACAGTAAGCACAGAACCTCTGCAATTTCTACAGCCGGCGGCAGAATTGATTTCAATGCAAGAAAAAAGGCATTCAGGCTTGTTACCAATATTCAGGATGAGGTGCACAGATTTGCTGTTCAGTACCACCGCAAAAAACATACCAAGTCAGCATTGAGTCAAAGCCTTACACAAATTAAGGGTATCGGCGAAAAGAAAGCCAAAAACCTTATTATAAAATTTAAAACACTTGAGGCTATCGGCAAGGCGGATAAAGAAGCTCTAAAGAGCGTCCCCGGCATAACCGAGGCTAATGCCGTTGAAATAATAAAGACCTTTAAGGGCGAATGAAAAACATCGGACAGACGAGTTTTCGTCTGTCCGGTGTTTTTATCTGTATTCAAAATTCCAGTTGGGCTCGCCGTTGCAGTTTTCTTTCATTTTTTCGTTCCAGTTGCAGAATATTTCAAAATGCTCGTCGCTGAGAAACAAGGAAAGATATTTGTCAAAATTTGGCGAAAGCTTCATATTTTTCAAGCTTTCAAGGTCGGTGAAAAAGACCTCTCCTTCTTCGGTGGCTTCTAAAAGCTCACCGCTGTATTCATCGGTTTTGTAAAAAAACACAATGTATTTATCGTTGTTTTCGGTGTTGTGCCAATGAACACAACCGCAGAATTTCAGACTTTTAACGGTTAAGCCTGTTTCTTCCTTAACCTCTCTTGCGGCACTGTCATAAAAGCTTTCGCCGTTATCCACGTGACCCCCGGGAAAGGATATTCCGCACCAGTACTGTATTCTTCTTTGCACTAAAACCTCTTTTGTTTCGGGGTTTTGCACCATAACCATATTTGTCAGTTCGATTTTTGCCATTGCTTTTCTCCAAAGTGAATTTTTTGATATTTTATCATAATTATTATTTCACTTCAATAGCCATATTTTCAATAAAAACTTGACAAATGCCCCCAATAAATGCAATAATATAATGATTTTATATGTTTAAAAAGGAGGAGTTTGATGCGAGTTATAACAGGCTCGGCAAGGGGCAGACGTCTCAGAACTCTTGAGGGCGAAAGCGTCAGACCCACAACCGATAAAGTCAAAGAATCAATTTTTAATATTATTCAGTTTGATGTTGAGGGTAGCCGTGTGCTCGATATGTTTGCGGGTTGCGGTCAGCTTGGTATAGAGGCACTCAGTCGCGGTGCAAGGAGTGCTGTTTTTGTTGACAGCGCCAGGGCGTCAATGGCGGTTGTTGAAGAAAATCTTGAAACAACAGGCTTCAGAAGTGTTTCAAAAACAGTTTTGGGGGATTCACTTTCATATCTTGACAGAACCTCTGAAATGTTTGATATAGCTTTTCTTGACCCGCCCTATAAAGCAGGTCTTATGGAGGATGCCTTGGAGCGTGTTCGTCTTCATATGGCGGATGGCGGAATAATAGTCTGTGAAACAGCGGCGGAGGAGGTTTTGCCCGAAGCAATTGAGGGCTTTACTTCAAAACGCTATAAATACGGCAAAATCGCTCTTACGGTTTACAGAAAGGGTGTTTGATTTGGGTAAAAAAGTAGTGTGTCCGGGTAGCTTTGACCCGTTGACAATCGGTCACCTGGATATTATAAAGCGTTCATCAAAGCTTTTTGATGAGGTTATTGTTGTTGTAATGCGTAATCCCAACAAGGATATCGGCAGCTTCACCACAGAGGAACGTGTTGAGCTTATCAAACGTTGCACAAAGGATTTACCGAACGTTTCCGTTGACACGTATGCGGGCTTGCTTGCGGATTATGTCCGTGAAAAGGGTGCGTCGGCAGTTGTAAAGGGTCTGCGTGCCATTTCTGACTACGACGACGAATTTCGTCAGGCGCTTACAAATCAACAGCTCAATCCGGAAATGGAAACTATTTTCATGGTTGCAAACGCGGGGCATATGTTCCTGAGCTCAAGCGTTGTTAAACAAGTCTGCAGATTAGGCGGCGATATTACAAATTTCGTGCCTGCCGAAATTTGTGACGATATAATTAAAAGGTTATCACATAATTAATTGAGATAGGAAGGAATTTACCATGGCTAACGAAAAAATTGAAAATTATCTTGCTGAAATTGACAGACTCATTGAAGAAGCGAAAAATATTCCTTTTTCAAACAAAATCGGCATCGACCAGGATGAACTTGTGGAGATAATTCAGTCTATCCGTGAGAATATGCCCACAGAAATCATTCAGGCAAAGCGTGTTGCTCAGAATAGCACGGATATCATCAGAAAAGCTGAAAGAAATGCTGAAGAAATCATCGAAAAGGCTCGTCAGAGAGCAGACGTTATGGTTGAAGAGCATCAGATTACAAAGGAAGCAAAGGAAGCTTCTGCCGGTATTGTGCAGGCTGCAAGAAAAGAGGCAGACGAGCTTCTTGCAGCAGCTAAAAACGAGGCTCAGATGATTCGCCAGAAGGCAGATAAATATGAAGCTGAGGTTAAGGGCTCCGCTCTTGCGTATATTGAAAACGCATTGAAGGATTCCGAAAACACACTTTCAGAAAGCTGCCGCCAGATTGAAAAGCTTCGTCGCAGCTTTGAAACCTTCGTGCACGACAAAAAAACATCAGTTTATGATGCAATTGATTAAGGATAATCACTAATGGAAAAAGAGAAATTGTGTTTACGCTGTATGCGTAGAATCGGGGACAGTAACTATTGCCCCCATTGTCGCAACGAAAACAGCCAGCCCCAGAAAGACCCTTATCTGCCCTTGAAAACAATCATTGGCGAACGGTATCTTGTTGGTAAGCTCGTTGAAACAAACAGCGAGGGTTCAACGTATTACGCATTTGACTACAAGCGCAAAACTCCCGTAACCCTGAGAGAGCTTTACCCTGCCGGTATGCTCTCACGCGGGGAGGATAACTATTGCCTTGTAAACGTGGGCAAGGTTTCTGAATTTGTCGACATTAAGGATGAATTCAAAAAGCTTTGGCAGAGTGTTGCTGCCATTCAGGGCTATAACGCGCTTGTTCCCGTTTATGACGTTATAGAAGATCTGGGAACTGTTTACGTTATTTATGAATATCTTGGTGAGGGTAAAACTCTCAGAGAATATCTTCTCGAAAATGAACAGGGATATATCTCCTGGGACGAGGCACGTGTTCTTATGATGCCCGTGCTTTCCGCACTGAGCGAGCTTCATACAAACGGTATCGTTCACGGCGGAATTTCGCCAAATACTCTTATTGTTGATAAAAACGGCAAGGTGCGTATATCCGGCTATGCCGTTCAGACTTTGCGCCGTCAGAAAACAGGTATGGAGCCCGAGATTTTTGACGGTTACGCAGCTGTTGAGCAATATGGCTTTAACGGCGATTTAACACCCGCAACCGATATCTATGCTTTTGCGGCGGTGCTTTACCGTGCCCTTATCGGCAGCGTGCCCATGAGTGCGGCATCACGTCTTACGAACGACAAGCTGATGATTCCCGGAAAATTTGCAGAGCAGCTCCCGGCATATGTAATAAACGCCCTTGTTAACGCCTTGCAGATTCTTCCCGAAGACAGAACAGGTAACGCGGAGCTTTTCAGAGATGAGCTTTCTGCTTCACCCACAGCGGCGGTTAATGCCGCAGAAGCATACTCTTCTATGTATGCTCAGCCTGAGCCTGCGGAGCTTCCGCCTGTTCAGGAGCCCGTTGTTTATGAGAACGTGTCTTCAACCGTTCAACCGCAGGATAGTAACAAGCTAAAGAAAAGCACTGTTGCAGCATTTGTTATAAGCGTTATTCTTTGTTTGGCTATTCTTGTTACCGTGTTTTTCGGTATGGGCATTTTCTCAAAGGATGAAGAACCGAGTACCGAACCCACGACTGAAGCCACAACCAAAGAGCCCGAAGAAACCGAAGAGGTCATAAATATGGCTACACCCGATTTCAAAGGCAAAAGGATTGATGAAATACAGGCGGATGAGGCCTATAACAAGGTCTTTAAAATATTCACAAAATACGTGGATGATGATAAAGCCGATATCGGTGTTGTAGTTGGCCAGGATATTACCCCCGGCACACAGGTGTCCTCTATAAACAGGCGTGAAATTGTTCTCAAGGTCAGCTCGGGTATCCCCGTGCCGGAGCTTGAGGGTGAGAATATGAAGGATGCAGTCGACCATCTGAAGCATCTTGGGTTTAAGACTGTTGAGGCAGTTATGGGCGATGTGGCTAAAGATGCCGATTCTTCGTTGAAGGTTTACAGCGTTGTTTACGAAACCGAAGATAAGGATTGGGCGGCTATCCCGGGTGACAGACATCTTTCCGCAAGCGATAAATTAATTGTGTATTATTATGGTGAATTCGTTGAAGAAACCGAGACTCAGAGTGAGCAGACAGGTGACGAGAGCATCGGTGATGAAGGCGAAAATCCCGACGCAAGCAACGGCGAGGAAACACCACAGCAATAAAATTCAAAAAACACTTGACAAACAAAGACAAAATTGTTATTATATTCAGGCAATAAAGCAGAACTGTTCCGTTCTCACCAAACGAGAGATATTGTTTGGTCAATAGTTTCAAGGTGTTTACGCAATATTTTTGCGTGCAGAGGCTCGAACGGAACTCTTCGTTCGAGCTTTTATATTTTTCAGGAGGTGCTTAGGTATCAGCAAGGAGAATCAAATCAACGAAGAAATCAGAGATAAAGAAGTAAGAGTTATTTCTGCAACAGGCGAGCAGTTGGGTGTTATGTCACCTAAGGATGCAATAGCTCTCGCAGAAAAAAGCAATCTCGACCTTGTTAAGGTTTCACCAAACGCGGTTCCGCCCGTTTGTAAAATTATGGACTACGGCAAGTTCAAATTTGACCAGGCAAAGCGCGCTAAAGAAGCCAAGAAAAAACAAAAGGTTATGGACATTAAAGAAGTCCGCTTATCTTTGAATATCGACACAGGTGATTTTAACACAAAGGTTAACCATGCGTTACGTTTCTTAAAAGACGGCGACAAGGTTAAGGTGTCCATCCGCTTCAGAGGAAGAGAAATGGCGCATACCGAAAACGGTACTGTTATTATGCAGCGTTTTGCAGATGCTTGTGCTGAGCTCGGCTCAGTTGAAAAAGCTGCAAAGCTTGAAGGTCGCCAGATGCTTATGTTCCTTGTTCCTAAAACATCCAAGTAATTGCAATATTAAGGAGGATTTATCATGCCTAAAATCAAAACACACTCAGGTGCAAAAAAACGTTTCAAAATGTCTAAAAACGGTAAACCTATCCGTGGCCACGCAAACAAGTCACACATCCTTACCAAAAAGACCACAAAACGTAAAAGAGGTCTTCGTAAGACTAACGTTGCAGACGTTACAAATCAGAAGCAGATCAAACGTCTCATTCCTTACAAATAATTAATTACGGTAAACGGAGGTAGCTTAAAATGGCACGTATAAAAGGTGCGACAATGACTCGCAAAAGAAGAAATAAAGTTCTTAGACTCGCTAAGGGTTATTATGGCTCAAAGAGCAAGCTCTTCAAAACAGCTAAACAGGCTGTTATGAAAAGCGGCAACTATGCTTATGTCGGCAGAAAGCAGAAAAAGAGAGATTTCCGTCGTCTTTGGATCACAAGAATCTCTGCTGCTTGCAAAATGAATGGTATCAACTACTCAACATTCATCAACGGCCTTAAAAAAGCAGGTATCGAGCTCAACAGAAAAATGCTCTCTGAGATTGCTATTGCAGACCCCGAAGGTTTTGCAGCTCTCGTAGAGAAAGCAAAAGCAGCTCTTTAATCGGAATTTACGCCCGACCAAGTAAGTTGGTCGGGCGTAAGATGTTTATTGACGCTTAAAATTTAGTATAAAAAAAGCAGGTTTTTATGGAAAAAATCACAAGCAAAACAAACGATCGTGTGAAGTACGCTGTGAAAATACGCGACAGCGCAACCTTCAGAAAAAACGAGGGGTTGTTTTTTTTAGAGGGTGCAAGGCTGTGTGCGGATGCGGCTCTGAGCAAGGTTGAAATCAGGCAGCTTTTCGTTACTGAGGCCGCTTTGAATAAATACAGTGAGTATGTGCGTTTGGCAGAGGAATGTGCCGAGCGTTGCTTTGTTGTGTCGGCGGAGGTTGCACAAAAGCTCTCGGATACAAGCAATTCACAGGGGGTATTTTGCCTGTGCAAAATGCTTGACAAAAATGCAAATATAGGTAAAATAAAATACAATGGGAAATATATTGCCTTGGAAGGTGTTTCAAATCCGTCAAACTTCGGTGCAGTTGTGAGAACAGCCGAAGCTGTCGGACTTGACGGCGTTATTGTCAGCGGTGGCTGTGATATTTACAATCCGAAGTCACAAAGAGCGGCGATGGGTTCACTTTTCAGGCTCAATGTTATTGAGGCGGAATGTCTGCCGGAGTTCATAACCAAGGTCAGAGCTTCAGGTATGAAGGTTTATGCAGGTGTGCCCGCCGAGAGTGCAAAGAAAATAACCGAGGTTGATATGTCGGGCGGTGTTGTTTTTATTGTGGGTAATGAGGGTAACGGGATTACCGACGAAACCTGCAAAGCCTCAACCGACCTTGTAACCATTCCCATGAAGGGGAGGGCAGAGTCCCTTAATGCGGCTTCCGCGGCGGCAATTATTATTTGGGAAATGATGAGATGAGTAACACTCCGGAATATTGGATATGGTTGCAAACTGCTTTGGGTGCAGGTGCAAGGACAGATGAAATTCTGGCGTATTTTGAAAGCCCTGAGGAGCTTTATAAGGCAGGCTTCAACGAGTGGCGTCTTTCGGGTCTTTTTACAGAAAAGCGGCTTGCAGCTCTGCAAAAAACGTCATTGAACAGCGCAATCGGTGTTATTGATGAATGCTGTAGAAAAGGCTATGAAATTGTAACACCGGATGATGCAGGTTATCCGTCGAACCTTAAAAATCTCATAGATATGCCCCTGGCACTTTACGTCAGCGGTGACGCTTCTGTGCTTCAGAAAAGGGTTTGCATTGGTATTGTCGGCACAAGAAATGCCAGTAGCTATGGTGAGCAGACTGCACAAAAGCTTTCATATCAGTTGGCTTCGAGCGGTGCGGTAATTGTCAGTGGCGGTGCTTTGGGTGTTGACAGTGAAGCCCATGCGGGTGCAATGCTTGCCGACGGTAAAACTATTGCCTTTCTCGGTTGCGGCTTGTCCTTTGATTATCTCAAAGAAAACAGCGGTCTTCGCCGTGCAATAGCAAGACACGGTGCGGTGGTTTCGGAATTTCAGCCAAATGCCCCCGCAAGCAGAACAACATTCCCCATAAGAAATCGCCTTATTTCAGGCGTTTCATTAGGTGTTGTTGTTATTGAAGCCGGCGTTAAAAGCGGTTCACTTGTTACTGCGAAAAAGGCTTATGAACAGGGCAGAGACGTTTTTGCAGTTCCCGGAAATGTTACATTAACCTCTTTCGATGGCACAAATCACCTCATAAGAAACGGTGCAAAGCCCGTTTTTTCTGCGATGGATGTTCTTTGTGAATACGAGAATGAGTATGCCGAGGAGATTTGCTTCGATAAAGCAGAAAGCAGTCTTTCCGGTATAAAATATGTGGATTTCAGAAATTATAAAAAACAGAAAGCACCACAGAAATCGGAAGAAAATATAAACACAATATCAGAAAAAACACAGCCTGTTGAAAAATCGGTGTGCATAGACGACGTTGCGGCAGATTTGAGCGATAATGCAAAAATTGTCTATGGGGCGTTGGATACAGAGCCCGTTTATTTTGACGATATTGTAAGAAAAACAAAATTGAATATGAATATTGTGCTCTCATCTTTGTCGGAGCTTGAAATCTTCGGTCTGGCAGAATCGGTGAGCGGCAAGAGATATAAAAAAATATAAAACACATAAATCCATATTGAAAGGATGAAATCAATGTCAAAACTTGTTATTGTTGAGTCGCCCGCCAAGGCAAAAACCATAAAAAAATATCTTGGTAATGATTTCGATGTTGTGGCTTCAATGGGTCACATCAGAGATTTGCCTGCGGCAAAGCTCAGTGTTGATGTAAAAAATGATTTTTCACCCAAATATGCAATAATAAAAGGCAAAGAAAAATTGGTAAAGGACTTAAAGGAACGTGTCAGCAAAAGTGAACAGGTTTTTCTCGCAACTGACCCGGACCGTGAGGGTGAAGCAATTTCATGGCATCTTGCAACTGTTCTTGAGCTTGACCTTAACAGCAAAAACAGAGTTAAGTTCAACGAAATTAACGAAACAAGCGTTAAAAGGGGCATAAATAACCCCGAGGTTGTTGATATGGGTCTTGTTGATGCTCAGCAGGCTCGCCGTATTCTTGACAGACTTGTTGGTTACAGAATCAGCCCGTTTATTTCACAGAAAATAAGACGCGGACTTTCTGCCGGCAGAGTGCAGAGCGTTGCTGTTCGCCTTATTGTTGACCGTGAAGAAGAAATTGCAAAATTTGTTCCCGAGGAGTATTGGTCAATCGACGCTAAATTCCTCACCAACAGAAAAACCTTCAATGCATCTTTGACTGCCGACGAAAACGGCAAGGTTAAAATTGAAAACAAAGAGCAGGCTGATATGTATCTTGCGAGAGTTGAGGATGCCGATTTTACTGTGGATTCAGTTAAAAAAGGCACAAGAAAGAAGCAGCCTATGCCCCCGTTTATCACTTCCTCAATGCAGCAGGAGGCATCAAGAAAGCTTAATTTCCAGGCTCAGAAGACAATGAAAATTGCACAGGAGCTTTACGAAGGTATTGAGCTTGTAGGCAGCGGTATGACAGGTCTTATCACATATATGAGAACTGACTCGCTCCGTATTTCTGAAGAGGCAAGAGCTGCTGCAAATGCATTCATTTCCGATACCTATGGTGATAAATATCTTCCCGATAAACCCAGATATTTCAAAACACGTGCCGGTGCACAGGATGGTCACGAGGCTATAAGACCCACAAACGTTGCCATCACCCCCAAAATCGCTAAGCAGAGCCTCACAAACGACCAGTATAAGCTCTATAACCTTATCTGGTGCAGATACGTTGCAAGCCTTATGGCTGCTTGCCTGCAGGATACCGTTAAGGTTGAAATCAAAGCAGAAAAACAGGGTGTAGATGGTTATTGCCTGTTTACGGCAAGTGGCTATTCAGTTAAGTTTGACGGCTTTACCGCGCTTTATGAGGTTTCTCAGGATGATGAAGAGGCTGAAAGCACAATCCCCGAAATTAAAAAGGACGATGCTCTCAAGGTTAAAGAGCTAAAGGGCAATCAGCATTTCACCCAGCCCCCCGCACATTACACAGAGGCATCTCTTATCAAAACACTTGAAGAAACAGGCGTTGGTCGTCCCAGCACCTATGCTTCAATCGTCGGCACAATAATCAAGAGAGAGTACGTTGCACGTGAAGGAAAGCTTCTTAAAGCAACAGAGCTTGGCGTTGCAACGACAAATCTACTTAAAGAAAAATTCCAGAAAATAGTCAACACTAAATTCACTGCATCAATGGAAACAAAGCTTGATGAAATTGATGAGGGTAAGTGTAACTATATCGAAATGCTTCGTGAGTATTATGATGACCTTGAAAATGCTCTTTTGAAAGCAAAATCAGATATGCAGGGTCAGAAAATTCAGCTTCAGGAGGATATAACCGATATCAAATGCGACAAGTGTGGCAGAAATATGGTTGTTAAGGTCGGCAGATTCGGCAAGTTCCTTGCTTGCCCCGGCTACCCCGAGTGCAAAACAACAAAGCCCCTTGTTGAAGAAACAAATGCAAAATGTCCCCTTTGCGGCGGTGATGTTATCGGCAAAAAATCCAAACGCGGCTATCAGTTCTACGGTTGCAGTAATTATCCCGAATGTAACTTTATGACTTGGGATAAACCCATTGGCGAGGATTGCCCCAAGTGTGGCAAAGCCCTCTTTAAGGGCAAGGGCGGTATGATTACCTGCTGTAACGAGGCTTGCGGTTACAGCTACAAGGCCGCAAGAAAAAACGCCAAGAAAACACAGGAAAATGAAAATGACTGATAAAAAAGCGGTTGTTATCGGTGGCGGGCTTGCAGGTGTGGAGGCGGCTAAACAGCTTTCAAAAAAAGGCATAAAGGTTACCCTTTATGAAATGAAGCCTGTAAAATTTTCTCCCGCCCATAAAAATAACGGGTTAGCTGAGCTTGTTTGCTCCAATTCGCTGAAAGCCGCAAGACTTGGCTCTGCGGCGGGTCTTTTAAAAGCAGAAATGCGGCTTTTTGACTCTGTTTGCCTTAAAGCGGCGGATATTGCACAGGTTCCTGCGGGTGGTGCCCTTGCGGTTGACAGAGACGTGTTCTCGTCACTCATAACGAAAGCTGTTGAGGATGATGAGAATATAACTCTTGTGCGAGAAGAAATAACGGAAATACCCGATGCTGACGTTGTAATAATCGCGGCAGGTCCCTTGATGTCAGATGGTCTGGCAAAAACGGTGGGCGAGCTTTGCGGGTCTGATTTTCTTTCGTTTTACGATGCGGCTGCACCCATTGTCAGTGCTGAAAGCATTGATATGGGAAATGCCTTTACTCAGTCTAGATACGACAGGGGCGGTGAGGACGATTACATCAACTGCCCCCTTGATAAAGCTCAGTATGAGGAGTTTTACGAGGCACTTATAAATGCCGAGGGTGCAGAGCTTCATTCTTTTGATAAAAGAAAAGACGTTTATGAGGGCTGTATGCCAATTGAGGCGCTTGCTTCACGCGGCAAGGATGCCATGCGTTTCGGTCCTCTCAAGCCCGTGGGGCTCACTAACCCCAAAACAGGTCACAGACCATGGGCAAATCTTCAGCTTCGAAAAGAAAATAAAGACGGAACAATGTATAACCTTGTGGGTTTTCAGACAAATCTCAAATTCGGTGAACAAAAACGTGTTTTTTCTATGTTCCCCGCTTTGAAAAATGCGGAATTTGTAAGATACGGTGTTATGCACCGCAACACGTTTTTACATTCTCCGGGCTTGCTGTCATACGATTTCGGTATGAAAAAAGACCCGCATATTTATTTTGCGGGGCAGATAACCGGCGTTGAAGGTTATATGGAATCGGCTTCGTCAGGAATATTGGCGGGCTACAATGCCGCAAGAAGACTTTTTGGTGAAGAGCCCATACTCTTACCGAAAATAACAATGATGGGTGCACTTTCGCAATATATCAGCGATGAATCTGTAAAGAATTTTCAGCCAATGGGCGCGGCTTTCGGCATAATAGATCCGTTGGATGAAAAAATCAGAGATAAAAAAGAAAGATACGAAAAATTGGCGGAGCGCAGTCTCGCTTATTTTAAAATGATTGGATTTTAACTCTTAGCGGAGGTTATATGGATTTAGAAATTTTTGAAGAGAAAATCGGGTACAGCTTTAAAGATAAAAAGCTTCTCGAAAAGGCTCTTACACATTCTTCATACGCAAACGAAAACAGATTGCCCGAGGATAATGAACGTCTTGAGTTTTTGGGTGACTCTGTTCTTGGGTTTGTTACCGCTGAATATCTTTTCAACGAATTCAAAACTCAGCCTGAGGGTAAGCTTACAAATCTCAGAGCCGCTGTTGTATGCGAAAAATCTCTTTTTAAATTTGCAGAGAAAATTTCTCTCGGTGAACATATTCTTATGGGCAGGGGCGAGGAGCACACAGGTGGCAGAAACAGACCCTCCATCGTATCAGATGCATTTGAAGCGGTTATTGCGGCGATGTATCTTGACGGAGGAATGGATGTTGTAAAACCCTACATCCTCGGCTTTATAAAGGATGCAGTTAAGCGTGAAGTGAACTTCAAGGATAATAAATCCCTGTTGCAGGAAGAGATACAAAAGCAAAAGGGCAATGTTCTTCTTTATGAAGAAGTCGGCGAAACCGGGCCCGACCACGACAAGGTTTTCAATTTTGTTGTAAAACTTAACGGTGAAATTGTTGGTGAGGGTAGCGGCAGAACAAAAAAAGAGGCTGAGCAATCGGCGGCGGGCGATGCTCTTTTGAAGCTTATAAAATGAGCCATTCAAACATATCTTTATTTGTTCCTCACGCGGGGTGTCCCCACCAATGCTCTTTCTGTAACCAGAAAACAATTTCGGGTTCTTCAGAAATCTTGACTCCCGAAAAAGTAAAGTGTGTTCTCAGCGATGCTGTCGGGCACGGTAACGACCCCGCTCAGACAGAGATTGCATTTTTCGGCGGCAGCTTCACAGCCATTGAAAGATGCTATATGGTTTCTCTCTTAGAAGCGGCAAAGCCTTTTGTTGACAGGGGCTTCTTTTCGGGTATCCGTATTTCTACAAGACCCGATGCCATTGACAGTGAGGTTTTAGATATACTTAAAGCCTACGGTGTTACTGCTATTGAGCTTGGCGCCCAGAGTATGGATGACGGCGTTCTTCTTGCAAACCACCGCGGGCACACCAAAAGGCATATACAGGATGCCTCCGTTCTTATAAAAAAGCAGGGCTTTTCATTGGGGCTTCAGATGATGACGGGGCTTTATACGGATACCCCTGAAAAAGCTATGAAAACCTGTGAGGAAATTATAAAATTAAGACCCGATACAGTTCGCATATATCCCACAATCGTTCTTGAGGGAACGGAGCTTTTTAACCTGCTCAGAAATGGTGGATATTCACCGCAGAGCACAGAGGAGGCGGTTGAGCTTTGCTCACAGCTTCTTGAACGCTTCAATGAAGAAAACATAAGAGTTATAAGGCTTGGTCTTCATTCAGGCGGTAATGTGGAGGAGGGCTATGCGGCGGGGCCCTATCACCCCGCATTCGGCGAATTGTGTGAATCTGCAATATATCTCAGAAAAGCAAAAAAACTTCTTTCTGAAAAATACCCCGTAAATAATGGGAATCTTTGCTCTTTGAGTGCAAAACCAAAGGCTACGGTTTTTGTTAACCCCAAAGAAATATCTAAAATGACGGGTCAGAAATCGTCGAACAAAATCAAACTCTACCACGATGGCTGGGATATTGCCGTCAAAGGTATGAATACATTGAAAAAGTACGAAATTATTATAGATTAAGGTGAAGAAATGTATCTTAAAGCGATTGAAATGCAAGGCTTCAAATCCTTTCCGGACAAGACTGTTCTTGAGTTCGGCAAAGGCATAACCGCTGTTGTCGGCCCTAACGGAAGCGGCAAAAGCAACCTTTCTGATGCTATGCGGTGGGTTCTTGGTGAGCAATCAACCAAAAACCTGCGCGGCTCAAAAATGGAGGATGTTATTTTCAGCGGTACTGATTCAAGGCGTGCCGTTGGCTTTGCGGAAGTTACATTGAAGCTGGATAATTCCGACATGGCGCTGAATAATCCCGAAAAACTGGTGACCGTAACAAGGCGTTATTATCGTTCGGGCGAAAGCGAGTATAAAATAAACGGTGAACAGGCAAGGCTCAGGGATATCCACGAGCTGTTTATGGATACAGGTCTTGGCAGAGACGGTTATTCAATGATTAGCCAGGGTAAGGTTGAAACACTTATATCCGGTAAATCCGAGGACAGACGTGATATGCTTGAAGAAGCGGCGGGTATTTCGCATTACAGATATCGCCGTGCTGATGCTATGCGAAGACTTAACCAGGCAGAGGAAAACCTTCTTCGCCTTCGTGACATTTTAACTGAGCTTGAGTCACGTGTGGGGCCCCTCAAAACCCAGAGCGAAAAGGCACAGAAATTTCTTGAATATGCCGGGGAGAAAAAAGACCTTGAAATCGGTATCTGGCTTTACACAATCAAAAAGCTCAAGGACGATTTGCGTGAGCAGGAGAAAAAGATTACCGTTGTTAATTCTCAGTATGATGAAACCTGCAACACCTTAAATGAAATTGCAGAAAAAATAGAAAAATCAAGTGAAGAAATAAGAAGAATAACAGTTTCTGTTGACGAAATGCGTCGTGCAGCAAACCTTCTTGAAGAGCAGGCGGCATTGCTGGAGAGTCAGATAGCTGTTGAAGAAAATAACATAAAGCACAATAACGAAACAATTGAGCGTATCGAAAGAGAAAAAACAGAAGAGAACGATACGGATTCAGAGATTTCCGAGCAAATCAGCGAAGCAAAAAATGCGATTGATAAGCTCAATGAGATTATTGCTTCCAAAAAAGCAGAGCTGGAGGCATTCTCCGGCGAGCTGGAGGTTCTCAGTGACGAAAACAGCAAAACCGCTCAGCGTAGTGCAGAGCTCAGCACTACGGTTTCAAAGCTTTCTTTTGAAATTGCCGATTGCAGAGTTGTTGTTTCAACCGCTGATTCATCCATTGAAGAAATCAATAACAGAATTTCTGCAATAGATGCTTCAAGTGACAGCAGAAAGCCTGTTCTTGAAACGCTTCTTTTACAGTGTAAGGAAACAGAAGAAGAGCTGGAGAAAATCTCAGAAAGAGGAACCGAACTTAATAATGCTCTTTCCGGAATAGAGCTTCTTGCGAAAAAACGTCTTGAAAAGCTCGAAAAATTAAAAGAGCAGGAAACAGAGCTGAAAAACGAAATACATATCAAAAAATCCAGAATTGCTATGCTCAGCGATTTGGAGAAGAATATGGAAGGCTACCAGGGTAGCGTAAAAGCTGTTATGAGAGAGGTTCACCGTGGAGTTCTCAGAGGTGTTCACGCTCCCGTGTCACAGATTATTTCGGCAAAGGATAAATATTCTCTCGCCATTGAAACCGCTTTGGGGGCACAGATTCAGAATATCGTTACCGACACCGAAAACGATGCTAAAAAAGCAATTGGTTTCCTTAAAGAAAGCAAAGCAGGCAGGGCAACGTTCCTTCCGCTCACAGCGATAAAGGGTAGGGTTCTTGACGAGAAGGGCCTTGATGATTGCTATGGATATATCAATCTTGCAAGCAATCTTGTTGAGTATGATAAAAAATACGATGAAATTATCAAATCTCTTCTTGGTCGCACAGTTGTTTGTGAGGATCTGGATTCTGCCATTACAATAGCAAAAAAATATAACTACAAGTTCAAAATTGTTACTCTCGATGGTCAGGTTGTCAATGCAGGCGGCTCTATGACCGGTGGTGCAAAGCTTCAGAATGCCGGTATTCTCAGCCGTGGTAACGAGCTTGAAAAATTAAAAGAAGAGTGCGCAGCGCTTGAAGAAAAGCTTGCCCTTTTCACAAAAGACCTCGAGCTTCAGCAGGAAAGCTGTGCGGCAGCTACCGCAGAGCTTGACGGATGCAGAGCAGAAATCGCATCATTGGGTGAAGATAAAATAAGGGTTGAAGGCGTGCTTGCCCTCAGAAAAGGCAACTACGACAACACCTTGTTTATTCAGAAGCAGGATGATGATGAGAAATCAAAACTTCAGGAGAGAATCGTCAGCATTAAAGAGGGTGCCGCCGATTCACAGAATAAGCTTGAAGAATTGCAGAAATCACTTGAAAGTGTTGAAAATGAGCTTTCTGCCCTCACAGGGGACAGAGAAAGCCTTCGTGAAAAACGTGAAAAGCTGACTGCTGATGCAGCAGAAATAAACCTTGCCGTTGCAACAGCACAGAAAGAGATTGAAGCCAAAGAGGATGAAATCAGGCGTCTTGTGGGCAGAAGCACAAGCCACAAGGATAAGCTCACACAGCTTGATGAAGAGATTGAAGAGCTCAAAAAGAAAAATGAAGATATCCGTGAACGAATAGCTGTTCTCAACGGCGAAGCCGAGGGGTTAAGAACACGCAGCACAGGTTCCAAGGAGCAGGTAGGCGTTGAAATCAGCAAGCGTGAACAATATGAGCAGGAAAGCTCAAAGCTCAGACTTCTTGAGAGAGAAAAAACCGAGGACAGAGAAAAACTCGGTACCGAAAAGGCAAGACTCAGCGAGCGCAAGGAAACAATGGAAAAAGAGTTTGAGGATATTTCAACAAAGCTCTTTGACGAATACGAGCTCACCCGCAGAGAGGCTGAGGAGCTTGATATAGTTATCGAAAATATTCCCGAGGCAAAGAAACGCCTTAATGAGCTCAAGAGCAAAATTAGGGGCTTGGGTAACGTTAACGTCAGTGCCATTGAAGAGTATAAAGAGGTTTCGGAGCGTTACAGCTTTATGCATTCACAGGTAAGCGACGTTGAAAAATCAAAAGCCGAGCTCACAAAGCTCATCAACGAGCTCACAGGTAAAATGGGTATTCAGTTCAAGGAGCAATTCGATAAAATCAACTTCAGCTTCGGTCAGACCTTTGCTGAGCTTTTCGGTGGCGGTAAGGCATCGCTTGTTCTAACCGATGAAAACGACGTTCTTGAATGCGATATTGACATCAAGGTTCAGCCGCCCGGCAAAAACGTTCAGAATATTTCACTTCTTTCCGGTGGTGAAAAAGGACTTTCTGCCATTGCGCTGTTGTTCTCGATTCTCAAAATCAACCCTTGTCCCTTCTGTATTTTTGACGAGGTTGAGGCAGCCCTTGACGACGTTAACGTTGCAAGATACGCTTCATACGTGCGTAGAATGACTCAGAATACACAGTTCATTCTCATTACTCACCGCCGCGGTACAATGGAAGAAGCAGATATGCTTTACGGTGTCACAATGCAGGAGAAGGGTGTATCCAAGCTGTTGGAGTTAAAGACAGCAGAAATGGCAAATAAATTTGATTTAACGTGAGATTGCACGAATAACTTGTTTTAGCTCAGTCGCAGTACCTTTGTACAGCTTCCTTCACTAAAACGGCGTTCTTCGCACAATCTCAGATTAGGTTAGTTTTACCGTAAAATAATTTTAAGATTAATTCAAATGGAGTTTTTCTAATGGGTATTTTTAAGAAAATAAACTTTGGTTTAAGAAAAACAAGAAACAACGTTTCGGGTGCTATTGATAACGTTCTTGACAGCTACACTTCTATTGATGAAGAGCTTTTCGATGAGCTTGAGGAAGCACTTGTTATGGGCGATGTCGGTGTCACAACCGCTTCGGAAATCACGTTGCGCCTCAACGACGTTGTAAGAAAAAAAGGCATAAAGAATCCTGCAGATGTCAAAGCGGAAATCAAAGAGATTGTTGCCGAAATGCTTGAGGGCGGCGAGGATATGGGCCTTATCACAATTCCGTCGGTTATTCTTGTTATCGGTGTTAACGGCGTTGGTAAAACAACAACAATCGGTAAGCTTGCCGCAAGGTACAAGGCGGAGGGTAAGAGCGTAATTCTTGCGGCGGCAGATACGTTCCGTGCGGCGGCTATTGACCAGCTTGACGTATGGGCACAGCGTGCAGGCGTTGATATTATAAAGCACAAAGAGGGTGCAGACCCCGCTGCTGTTATTTTCGACACTATTTCTGCCGCAAAAGCAAGAGGCACAGAAATAATTATTTGTGACACTGCGGGCAGACTTCATAATAAGAAAAATCTTATGGAGGAGCTTGGCAAGATCTACCGTGTTATTGACAGAGAATTGCCTTATTCAGACCGTGAGGTGCTTCTTGTTCTTGATGCAACAACAGGTCAGAATGCAGTCAATCAGGCAAGAGAATTTGCAAAAATTGCCGAGATTACAGGCATTATTCTGACAAAGCTTGACGGTACTGCACGCGGCGGCGTTGTTCTTTCAATCAAAAATGACCTCAAGGTTCCTGTTAAATTTATCGGCGTCGGCGAGGGTATTGATGATTTACAGCCCTTTAACCCCATGGCTTTCGCTGAGGGCTTGTTCGATGACTTGCCCGAGGATTATGAGGAAGATGATATCGACCTTTCAAAAATAAGGGAAGATATTGTTACAGATGACTCTGGTGCTGAGGATGAAAAAGCCGAGCTTGCAAAGGCTGTCGGCGAGATATTCGAGGCTATGGCAGAAATCAACGCGGAAGAAAATGCTGAAGCAGAAGAAATAGTTGAAGAAGCAGCAGAAGAAGCAGCAGAAGAAACAGCAGAAGAAACAGTAGAAGAAACGGTAGAAGAAGTTGTTGAAGAAGCCGAAACTACCGAAAAAGTTGAAGAACTTGTTGAAGCTGAGATTGTTGCTGTAGTTGAAGAGGATGATGGGCCTACTGCAGTTTTTGTTGCAGAAAAGTCTGAAGAAGCCGAAAAAGAAGAGCCCAAAAAGAAAAAAGGCTTATTCGGGAGGTTGTTCGGTTAATGGAAAAGGTTTTTTTAATCGCAACCCACAATATGAAAAAACGCAACGAGCTTTATCGCATACTTTCACCCTTGGGTATTGATGTCAAAACCGCCGAGCAGGCAGGTGTTGAAATAACAGACGTTGACGAAACGGGTGAAACCTTCTACGAAAATGCTTTTTTGAAAGCAAAAAGCGGTTGTCTGGAAAGCGGAATGCCCTGTGTGGCGGATGATTCGGGGCTTGCAGTTGATTATCTTGCGGGCGCTCCCGGTGTTTATTCTGCGCGCTTTTCGGGTGAACACGGCAATGACGAGAAAAACAATGAGAAGCTTCTGAAGCTTCTCAGAGACGTGCCCGTTGAAGAAAGAACGGCACGCTTCGTCTCGGTTGTTTGCTGTGTGTTCCCCAACGGTGATGTTATCTCTGCAAGAGGTGAGTGTGAGGGCTACATCGGCTTTGAGGGTAAGGGTGAAAGAGGCTTCGGCTATGACCCTATTTTTATGATTGGCGAAAAGAGTATGGCTGAGCTCACCGACGAAGAAAAGGATGCTATCAGCCACCGCGGAAATGCGTTAAGAATTATATCTGAAAAATTAAAAGATTATATGTCCTTGTGAAGACTTATTACAGAGCCGGGTTCGGCGGTATCAATTTCAATTCTGATGCCGTCGCACCCGGCAGTTTTTGTGTCAAAAAAAGTTGACTTCAGTGAATTTTTTAAGTCTGTTTTTTCTATAATCTTATTGGCGGTAGCTTCATCTGCACAAAAGGCGCTTATTACGTCAACAATAAACGAATAAACAATTTGGTTTTCGGTTGCATTTTTGCCTGTGACTATGTTGAGCGTTGCCAGATTGTTTCTTTTATCAACCTCAAAATTCAATAATATTTCATCCTCGTTGTTGAATTTCACGAAGCGTGAATAACTGTTTGTTTTTTCATCAAAAATCAGGCTGTCGGGTGAGAATTCATACGTTTCGTCTCTTGCGTTGAGTCTGTTGAAAAATGCTGAAATTGTTTCACCCGTTTCGGTTACTGTGCATCCGCTGAAGAATAGTAAAATGATGGTGAAAATTACCAGATTTGACAACGTTTTTTTCATTTGAACACCTCATTTGTTTACAATTATGTAACAATTTATTCAATAGATGTTGTATAATTACTATAAGTACCTTGGGGTACTATAATATATGGCAAACATTATTAAAAAATACAGAGTGATGATATGAAAAATATACTAAAAAAAATAATGTGTATTGCATTGTGCCTGATGGTGGCGTTTTCATCATTGGGTGTTGTTGCATTGGGCGCGGGGGATTATCCCGAGGGTGTAACCTCCCAACAGGCAGCCGATGCCGTAAAGAAAACGGATAATCTTCTCAAGTTTATGGTCCCGATGCTCACGGGGGAGAGCTTGTCTTCCGCTGTCAAAAATATGATTTATACAGACGACTCTCTCTCGGGTCTTGTTATGTCAATTTATTCTTCTTTTGGCGAGGATGCTTCTGCGTTAGACGTTGTTGGTATTTCAGTTTCCACAACCGACGTTGCGGCTGCCTTGGAGGATTACCCATCTGTCAGCGAAGCAATTTCAAAGGCAGACGATTGGTCAACGGTTGATTTGACGGGAGCTAAGTGGGGTGTGAGCGACAAAAACGGTTTTGCAACGGCGGTAGGAAAAGCTTTTTCACCCTTCAACGATTTGCTTTATACGCTTCTGTGCTCGGGCTCATACAGCTTGTCGGGCATTATAAGCATCAAAGGTGATGACGGTTACACAAACGCCATTGTTCCATTGCTTCAATCTCTTAAATGTAAAAATATTATGAGCTCCGCAGATTTTAAAGCCCGGGCAGATAAAGATAAAAGCAATATGGTGAAAAATATTCTTTTGCCTGTGCTCACAGTTCTTGAAGATGGCTTCAATACCCCTGCGGATACCTTTACCGACGTTTTGCCGTCATTTGCATATTTTGTTGAAAGCGGCGAAATGGATGCTTGTATGGATAAGCTTCTTTCTCCCATAACAAGCAATCCGCTTTTCCAGATAGCATCATTTTTAAAGATTTTTGATTTAGAAGCTTTAGAGTTCGATATAAATGCATTGATGCAAGGTGCGGGCGAAGGTTCCTTTAAAATGGCTCCCCTGGATTTTGCAAGGCTTGCCGCTTGCGGAAATTATGCGGACGGTCAGTTTATTTCTGATAAAGGCAGAGCTTACATTGAGGTGTTGCGTTGGCTTGTTGACTCGTTAAAGCTCAATAAAGATACCTTACCGGACCTTGTAAAGGGTGAGGGTACAGGTATGCAGCTTTCCCCCGATATGCTTTCGGGCATGATGGATAAAGACACCGAGGTTATCGTTAAAACAATAATACTTTTATTTAATCCTGCTGAGCCCGGTGCGGCACAGGGCTTTGAGTACCCCGCAATTACCTCTGCTCAGATTCAGTACACGCCGAATCTGACAGTGAAGGATTACGAAAGGGTTCTTAATGAAATTGATCCCCTTCTTGATGAATTTGTTAAGGAGGGTGGAAGCTATAAAAGTGTTGAGTCCCTTCTTGCTTCGGCGATATACAGCGGGAAAAATATAACCGCACTTTTAAAGGGTATTTACGGCTCCTTTGAAAAGGAGGGTATAGCCGATTTACTTGTTATGATGGGTATCGACATAACTCCCAAGGGTATTGCAGCGTCTTTGGGTGAAAGTAATTATGCTACAGCTGCAAACGCACTCAGAAAAGCCGGTAAGTGGGCTGATGTATCAGATAATCTTTACTGGGGCTTTTCAGACGGCTCCAGGGTCGGCTTTGAAAATGCACTCATAGCGGTTATGAAGCCTGTTTACCCCGTGCTTCGAGTTCTTCTTGCAGATAAAGACCTTACCCTTATGAACAGCATAACTCTCAAGGGTGCTGACGGCTACAACACAGCAATTATTCCGTTGTTGGAGGCGTTGGGTTGCAAGGCTTCTTCAATAAAAACTTATTCAGAATATCTTAAGACCGCTGATTCTGACGGCGTTCTCAGAGCAATCACAACCCCTGTTTTTGATTTGCTGGATGATTTATTTGAAACCCCTGTGAGTACGCTGACACGTGTTCTTCCCAATATCGTTTATTTTATGGATAGCGGGTCATTTGAAAAAACTATAAATAATCTGATGCTTCCTTTGACGGCGTTTACAGATAATTTGTCAAATGTTATTGAGCTTAACCTTGATACATCATCATTGAGTGAATTTGACCTGGATGGTCTTTTGAGCTCTTTGCTTGAAGGTTCGGGTATGAAAATTGCAGAGTTTGATTTGAAGACTCTCAGTAATATCGGCACCTTGACTGAGAAAACAAGCAAAAGAACTCTTGACGGCAAAAACGTTAAATATTCCTACGTTGAGGCTGATCGCACAGGTGTTCTTATGACTCTTCTCAGAGTGCTTGCAAAAACCATAAAAATGCCCGGCAACGAAAATCTTCTTACAGGTTCAATGGGTGGCGGTAATGCGGCTTTTGAAACCTATTCATCTTCAATTGGTGAGCAGTTTGCGACAATGACAGAGGATGAGTTGATTGAATGGCTTTACAATCTTTTGTTTAAAGAGAGAGCGCAGGTTGAAATTGTTGTAGATGACAATTACGTGCCCACGATTATATTCAAAGAAAAGGAGCCAAACTACATCGTACTTTACGCTCTTGGCGCTTTTGCATTTCTCGGTGTTGCCGTTGGTGCAATACTTTACTTCAATCGTAAAAAGATTTTCTATTAAGCTATAGCCAATGCTTTTGGGCTGGCGAGTATTTTAACAACGGATGAACGGGAATCCGCCTGTAAGAAAACAGTGTACGGATAATTCCTTTCACCCTAGAGTGAATGGATTTGAACCACATATGGTTTAATACAGTCACTTTTCCCTGTAACATCGTTAAAACTCTCGGAAGGAGAAAGCCTTCCTGCGAGTTTTGCCTTGTTACAGAAAAAATTGCCAAGTATTAAACTTTGCAGAACCTGAAATGCCCGAATTTGCGTGCATTTGGGATTTTCTTTGGCGAAGCAATACTGACGTATTACAAGACAAAAAAATTACAAAGGTGCGTGAATTCGGACATTTAAGACATATTTGGTTCGAACCCATTCACTCTACGGAGGCAGTTCTATGTTAGTTCTGAAAAATATAGTTAAAGATTATGTTTCGGGCGACACTACCGTAAGAGCACTTGACGGCATAAACGTAACGTTCAGAGAGAACGAGTTTGTTGCCATTCTTGGCCCTTCGGGTTGCGGTAAAACTACAATGCTCAACATTATCGGCGGACTTGACAGATACACCAGCGGTGACTTGTGTATCAACGGCAAATCAACAAAAAATTTCACGGATTCCGATTGGGATACCTACCGAAACCATTCAATCGGCTTCGTTTTCCAAAGCTATAACCTTATTCAGCATCAGACTGTTTTGTCTAATGTTGAGCTTGCTTTGACCCTTTCGGGTGTTTCGAAAAAGGAACGCCGCAAGAGAGCCGTTGAAGCATTGAAAAGGGTTGGCCTTGAAAATCAGATTCACAAAAAGCCAAATCAGATGTCAGGTGGCCAGATGCAGCGTGTTGCAATTGCGCGTGCTCTTATAAACGACCCCGACATTCTTCTTGCCGACGAGCCTACAGGTGCCCTTGACAGTGAAACAAGCGTGCAGATTATGGAGCTTCTCAAGGAGATATCGAAGGATAAGCTGATTATTATGGTTACTCATAACCCTGAGCTTGCTGAAACTTATTCAAACCGCATTATCAGGTGTCTTGACGGTAAGGTTATGAGCGATTCCAACCCATTTGAACCCGATGAAGCTGATAAAGAAAACGAAAAGGAAAAGCTTAATAAGACAAAAGAGAAGGGCAAAAAATCGATGTCCTTTGCATCTGCATTTTCCTTGAGCATCAATAACCTCAGAACAAAGAGTGCGAGAACGTTCTTAACCGCCTTTGCGGGTAGTATAGGTATCATCGGCATCGCTCTTGTTCTTGCTCTTTCAAACGGCATTCAGGTTTATATTGACAGGATTCAGGAGGATATGCTCCTTTCTTACCCTATGACCGTTGAAAAACAAACCTTTGACCTTGAAAGTATTATGACTTCTTTTACAGGCATTACAACGGAGATGGTTGAGGGTAAGGGTGAGTCGGATGAGGGGAAGGTTTATGTCAACCAATCTCTTATGCAGATGGTAAACGCCTTTATTTCTGAAACTACATCCAATAACCTTGATAATTTCAAAAAATACATTGAAGATAATCAGGCTGAATTTGACAAGGTGTGCAACGACGTTCAGTATAAATACAGCACGGACCTTAACATATACCGAGCTGATACTGAAAACGGTGTTGTTAAGGTTAACCCCAGCACAATGATGGAAAATATGCCCATGATGGAGGGAATGGGTGATATGGCATCCTCAATGACGAGTATGATGCCTGTTAATGCCTGGATTGAGCTTATCGGTGATGAAACTTTGATGGATGCTCAATATGATATTATTGCGGGTAAAATGCCTGAAAAATTCAACGAGGTTGTTCTTATTGTTGATGGCAATAATATGATTAACGAGCTTGTTGTTTATGCTCTCGGTCTGAAAGACCAGGAGGAATTCACAAAGAATATTATGCAGGCTCTTGCAAGCGGTGAATCCTTGGCAGAAGAGGATATTACCGAATACTCTTACGATGAAATTCTTGATATGAAATTCAAGCTTGTTCTGAGTGCAGATTATTTTGTCAAGGATAAGAAAACAGGCCTCTGGACAGATAACAGTGCCAACGACTATTTCGTGAAAAAGCTTGTTGATGAAGGCACAGAAATTGAAATAGTCGGTATTCTTAAGCCCGATGAAAACAATACGCTTTCTCTCGGTACGGGCGGTATCGGTTACAAGCGTGAACTTATGGATTACGCCATCGAAGAAAGTGCCACCCGTCAGATTGTTAAAGAACAGCTTGCCGATACAACAAAGGATGTTCTTACGGGCTTGGAGTTTTCTAATCTTACCGTAAACGATTTCGATCTTAAAGACGTTGATTTAGGTCTCATTGATTTCAATTATCTTGATTATACGCCCTTTATGTCTATGGCAGAGGGGATGGATATGTCAGAGGTGAACTTTGCGGATATGGGCGCAATGTTCGGCTTTAATGATATGACAGAGCTTCAGAAAAAGCTTATGGAGGGCTTCCTTACAGAAGAGCAGGTTCTTGCCATTAAACAGGCTTACGTTGATACGATGGCTGCTAAAAGCTCGCTTTCTGGAACTCTGGATAAAATCGGTTATTCAACCTTCGAAACCCCATCAACTATCTGCTTCTATCCAAAAAGCTTTGAAGATAAAGAAAGATTAAACGAGCTTATTGATTATTACAATGAGCAGGTAGCTGCTGAGGGTCACGAGGAGGCTCAGATTAAGGTTTCCGACTATATCGGTATGCTTATGGGTAGCTTGACAACAATTATTGATGTTGTTACTTACGTGCTTATTTGCTTTATTGCAATTTCACTTGTGGTTTCTTCTGTTATGATTGGTATTATCACTTATATCTCCGTTCTTGAAAGAACAAAAGAAATCGGTATTCTCAGAAGTATAGGTGCTTCAAAGAAGGATATTGCAAGAGTGTTCAATGCAGAAACCGCCGTTATAGGTTTCGGCGCGGGTATAATAGGTATCGTTTCAACGTTGGTTCTTGAAATACCAATAAACCTGTTGCTGAAACATGTGGCTCATATTCCTGCAGCGGCATCGTTGCCTTTTGTTGCGGCTGTGGTGCTTGTTGCAATAAGTGTTTCACTTACTCTTATTGCGGGTCTCATTCCGTCAAGAATTGCCGCAAAGAAAGACCCCGTAGAGGCTTTGAGAACAGAATAAATGTTAAAAATCTCTGCAAGCTTTTTGCAGGGATTTTTTGTGCAAAAAAAGAAGAAAAACCTTTAAAATATTAAGGGTTTTTGGGTTGTTTTTATTGAAAATATTGATTTGCTGTGATACAATATAAAGGATTATAAAATTATTTTCACAGGACGTGATTCAAATGAGAAAAAACAGTGCACGATTTGGTTTTATCGGTGTTAGTGGCAGAGGCTCCGGTATGTTGGGCCTTCTTCTTCAGGTTGAAGGCGTAACTGTTCCTGCAGTATGTGACCTTATACCTGAAAGAGCAGAAAAAGGTATTGAAATCGTTGAAGAACACAACAATAAGGAGTACCCTGTTCACGCATACCTGGACTATAAAGAAATGTTTGAAAAAGAAGATCTGGACGCTGTTGTTATTGCAACAACCTGGATTTCACACGCAAGAATTGCTGTTGATGCAATGAAGGCGGGGCTTCACGTTGCAACTGAAGTCGGTGGCGCCGCTTCAATCGAAGAATGCTGGCAGATGGTCAGAACAAGCGAGGAAACAGGCAAAATCTGTATGCTTCTTGAAAACTGCTGCTATTGCCGTAACGAAATGGCTGTTTTCAATATGATAAGAAAGGGCCTTTTCGGCGAAATCGTACATATGGAGGGTGGCTATCGCCACGATTTGCGTGATGAAATTGCTCTCGGCAGAGAGAATATTCACGGCAGACTCTTTAACTTTATGAACAGAAACGGCGAGCTTTACCCCACACATCAGCTTGGCCCCATTTCTAAAGCACTCCGCATTAATCGCGGTAACCGTTTCCTTACTGTCAACTCCGTTGCAAGCAAGGCAAGGGGTCTCAACCAGTGGATAAAAGACAACAAGGGTGAAGATTACGACCTTTACGGCTATGATTTTAAATGCGGCGATATTGTTACAACAATCATTAAATGTGCGGGTGGCGAAACAATTAAGCTGACTCACGACTGCACACTTCCCCGTCCCTATACCCGTGACTATGAGGTTCAGGGTACAAAGGGCATTTACTCCGAGCCCGAAGACGGAAAGGGCAGAATTTATATCGACGGAACTCACAAGGAGCATCAGAGCTGGACACACGAGTGGGATGACTTTGAGCCCTGGAGAGAAAAATACGAGCATCCCCTTTGGGTTGCCTATGAAAAAGGCGGAATCAAGGCGGGTCACGGCGGAATGGATTATCTTGTTCTTTCAGCATACGTTGACGCTGTTTATGAAGGCGGTCAGCCTCCCATAGACGTTTATGATACAGCCGCATGGATGGCAATTACCTGCCTTTCAGAGCAGTCTGTAGCTATGGGCGGCGCTCCCGTTCCTGTTCCCGATTTCACAAACGGCAGATGGATAGACAGAGAGGATTTCCGCAGAGGTATGTATTGCCTTGAAGAGGTTTGTGAAGAATGCTTTGAGAAAGTAGAGGAGTAATTTTATGAAATATTACATAGGTGTTGATGGTGGCGGAACAAAAACCGCATTTGCCCTTTTTGACGAAAACAAAAACGTTGTAGCACAGAATGAAACAGAGGGCTCAAACCACGAAAATCTTGAGGGTGCAATTCCTCAGGCGGCAGGCATTATTGCCGGCGGCATCAATGGTCTTCTTGAAAAAGCAAGCCTTAAATTCGATGACATCAGCGGAATTCTTATGGGTCTTGCAGGCATCGACCACCCATATCAGCACGATGAGATGCAGGTTGAGCTTGGCAAGCTCGGTATCACAGGCGCAAGAATTTATAATGATGGCTTCATCGTTATAAAGGCGGGTGTTGGCGCAGGTGCAGGCATCGGCTATAACTGTGGCACTGGAACTTGCTGTAACTGTCTTGATAACGACGGCAATATGCTTCAGATTGGCGGTTTTGACGTTCTTTCGGGTGACAAGGGCAACGGCCATTGGGTTGGTGCACAGGCCTTCAGAATTATGTATGACGAGATTTGCCTCGGTAAAGGTAAATCACAGATTACCGCTTTAATGGGCGAAAAAGCAGGTATCAAAGACAGAGACACCTTGCTTGGTTCACTTGCAATTCTTGAGGATGAAGAAAAAGGTGAGGAATTCCTCAGAATGATTATTGTTTCATTCTTTGAAGCGGCAAACAACAATGATGAAGAGGCACTCAAAGTGATTGAAGAAATGGCACAGAGAGGTGCAGATTTCATTTGTGGTCACGTAAATAAAATGAATTTTGGCGATGAGATAAACGTTGTTCTTTCAGGCTCAATTCACACAAAGCTTCCTTCTCAGAAATACACAGAAAGAATGGCAGAGCTTGCAGCACAGAGAACAGGCAGAAAATTTAATTTCATTAAACTTAACTGTGCACCGGTTACAGGCTGCATCAACTGGCTTCTTGAAGATTAAAGATAAATTTTTTGTTGAAAGGATTTTATATAATGAAAGAAATTAATTTGACCGTTATCGGTTCCGGCAGCACATATTGTCCCGAGCTTATCTACGGATTTATTGAAGCAAAGGATTCTCTTAAGCTCAAAAGAGTTGCTTTTATGGATATCGACGAAAGAAAGCGTACTATTGTCGGCGGTCTTTGCGTTCGTATGCTTAAAAGTGCAGGCATAGATTGTGAAGTTGTTATGACAGACGACCTTGACCTTGCTTTGCAGGGTGCGGATTTCATTGTTACACAGATTCGTGTCGGCAAGCTTCCTTGTCGTCATATTGATGAGTCAATTCCTCTTAAACACGATCTTATCGGTCAGGAAACAACAGGTATCGGCGGCTTCTTCAAGGCTCTTCGTACAATCCCTGTAATGAAAAATATTGCCGAAAGAATCGAAGCAATCTGCCCCGATGCTTGGCTTATTAACTTCACTAATCCCTCCGGTATTATTTCAGAATTCCTTATTAATCACACAAACGTAAAAACAATGGGTCTTTGTAACGTTCCCATTGCTATGATTGATGACGTTAAAGCTGCAGTAGGTGAGGAAGCAGAGATTACATATCTCGGTCTTAACCACCTTAGCTGGATTACATCTGTTAAGGTTAACGGCGAAGAGAGGTTTGATTCAATTTTTGATGAAAACTTTGCTCCCACAGTTATGAAAAACATTCACGATGACGGTTTTGATATGGAGTGTCTTGCCGCTTGCAAGGGCTTCCCCTCATCATACCTTCAATATTATTACAGCCGTGCTGCAAAGCTTGCTCACCTTAAGCAGGGCTCAAAGAGCCGAGCACAGGTTTGTATGGAAATTGAAGAACAGCTTCTTGAAATGTACAGCGACAACGAGCTTGTTATCAAGCCTGCTCTTCTTGAACAGCGCGGTGGTTATAAATATTCACTTGCCGCAGTTTCTCTTATTGATTCAATAGCAAACGATAAAAATGATGTTCACGTTGTTAACATCAAAAACAACGGTACACTCAAATTTATGGATGATGACGATATTGTTGAAATTGCCGCTGTTATCGGCGCAGACGGTGCTAAGCCCGTTCCTGTTGGTGACTTCGATAACCGCCATATCATCAGCCTTATGAGAACAGTTAAATCCTACGAGAAATATACTGTTGATGCGGCTATGAAGGGCTCTGACGAGGATGCTATGAACGCTCTTATGCTTCATCCTCTTTGCGGTGACTTTGCACAGGCAAAATCCTGCTACGAAGAAATGAAAGAAGCACACAAAGCATTCCTTCCTCAATTTTTTAACAAATAAGGAGCTTTATTATGGCTAAAAAGGCTAAAAAAGAAACTAAAGAAATAATCCCCGAGGGAATGAGCAAAAAAGACTATGCAGACAAGGCCTTCAGAAAAAAGGTAACAATAATCAATGCCTGCATTGTTTCGGCGTTTCTTATAGGTATTTTAGTGGTTATTTTCGTTGGTTGGTACAATAACAAACGAATTGAAGACAGTTATATTGAACAGCGTGACAGCGTTATTGCCCAGCTCAAAGAGATTGAGGAAAAGGGCGGCTCCTTTGAGGATAAGCGTGTTGTTAAAATAGAAGTTAACGATGACAACTACACTTATTGGTTTAACGACCTGGAGGCATCATACAACGCAAGCTATGATGATGAAATATACGGTCAGTTCGGTGGTGCTGAAATTCACCTTGAGGGTATGTTCTATACCCGTGAATTATCTCACATCACATATTATTGGGTGTATAGAAACCACCAACACGTTGGCGATGACGGTCACGACCACGACCACGACCATGAGGGCGAGGAAGAATTCAACATCGGCGAGATGTTGCCCATCGAGGTGATTTTTGCTGACGACGTTGAAATTCCCGAAAACGGCACATGGGTCAGCGTTACCGGTGTAGTAAGCGTTGACACCAACAACAGTGCTTCTGCCATCAGAGATGCAAAAATAACAATACTTGACGAACCAGGTCAGGAATATGTTGAATAAAATTAAATGCCTTGAGACTTTTGTCTCAAGGCATTTGATTTTTATTTTATGCAAATGGGTTTTCTGTTTTGTAGGGGAGTGACTTCGGCTGGTTGTAACCGATTTCTGTAACTCCAAGGTATTTGAAGACTTCAAATATTGCTTTGCCGTAGTGACCGAAAGCAACGGCGCCGTGGTGGGGGAAGTTGCCTTCAATAAGCACGTGGCGATAGAATCTGCCCATTTCGGGGATTGCGAACACACCGATACCACCAAAGGAACGGGTTGCAACGGGAAGAACCTCACCCTGTGCAACGTAAGCACGAAGCTTGCTGTCGGCAGTTGACTGTAAACGGAAGAAGGTGATATCACCGGGAGCAATGTCACCCTCAAGTGTTCCGTTGGTGAACTCTTTGGGGAGAGCTCTTGCCATAATCTTCTGATATTTCATTTCGCAGAAAGAAAGTTTGCAAGCAGGAGTGTTACCACAATGGAAGCCCATAAACGTGTCCGTGAAGCTGTAGGGAGTTTTGCCTGCAATTTCTTTGTCATACATATCTCTGGGAACAGAGTTGTTGATGTCGAGAAGTGTAACGGCATCGTTGCTGATGCAAGAGCCGATATACTCAGAAAGCACGCCGTAAATATCAACCTCGCAAGAAACGGGGATGCCACGGGCAGCAAGTCTGCTGTTAACGTAGCAGGGAACAAATTTGAACTCTGTCTGGAATGCGGGCCAGCATTTGCCTGCAATAGCAACAAATTCTCTTGAACCCTTATGAGCCTCAACCCAATCAAGAAGAGTGAGCTCATACTGAGCAAGCTTTTCGAGAATTTCGGGCTTTTTATTGCCTGCTCCAAGCTCGTTTCCCATATCCTTGATAACCTCGGGGATTCTTTCGTCGCCGGCGTGGGCATTGAAGGAAGCGAAGAGGTCAAGCTCGCTGTTTTCTTCAATTTCAACGCCCAAATCGTGAAGACATTTGATTGGAGCATTACAAGCAAGGAAATCCTGCGGACGGGGGCCGAAAGAAATTATTTTAAGGTTTTGGAGAGCAAGGATTGTTCTTGCAATAGGAACAAATTCGCTGATCATTTTAGCGCAATCAGCCGCATCACCTACAGGGTATTCAGGTATGTAGGCTTTAATATTTCTGAGCTTGAGGTTGTAGCTGAGGTTAAGAACACCGCAATATGCGTCGCCTCTGCCGTCAAGGAGATCGTTTTCGCTTTCTTCAGCGGCGGCACAATACATAACCGGACCGCCGAAATGTCTTGCGAGAAGGGTTTCTGCAGATTCGGGACCGAAGTTGCCAAGGTAAATAACAAGGGCGTTACAGCCTGCATTTTTAACGTCCTGAGAGGCCTTGAGCATATCATTTTCATTTTCGATGCAAATGGGGCACTCGTAGATTTCGCCGTATTTTGCATATTCCTTCACGATAGCGGCGCGTCTGCCTTCGGAAAGAGTCATCGGAAAGCAATCGCGGGAAACTGCAACGATTCCGAGTTTAACCTGTGGGATATTAATCATAATGTACCATCCTTACATAACAAGATAAATATATTTTACTTTGCAAGGCAGATTATGTCAATATTTATTATGTTGATTTTAAAGGGTCAATATTGTATAATTTGATGGGTGATTATTATGAGTTTTATTAAAAGAGCGTTGAGGTTTGCTAAAAATACTTCCTTAAAGGATATGCCATCAAGGCTGAAGGAAAGAAACGAAATCAACGAAGCTAAAAGAATAGCACGTGAAGAAAAAATGCAGGCTATCAGAAAGATTGAGGCTGAATATAACGTGGATTTTGGTGGTTATATTCCCGATGTTGGGGAGTTGGGTCTTTTAGAGGGGCAATGCAACGGCTACGAGCCATCATACGATATGCCCGAAATATTCGGGTATCTTGATGTAAAACCGGGTGACAGGCTTCTTGACGTTGGTTGCGGTAAGGGCTACGCTATGTATCTTTTCAGTGATTTTCCTTTTTCTGAAATTCACGGGGTGGAATTGAGCGAAAGGCTTGCAGATATTGCAGAGGATAATCTTTCAAAGCTTTTTCCCAACGAAAAAGAACGTTTTCACATATACCGTGAAAACGCTCTCGAATTTGATAAGCTTGATGATTATAATTATATTTATATGTACAATCCTTTTCCGCCGGAGATCGTCGGCGTTTTTGCGGAAAAGTTAAAGGAATCCGCAAAAAGGTGTCCGCGAAGGCTGACGGTGATATATCAGAACCCCCAAAAGGGCAGTACCATTGAAAACGGTGACGTGTTCCGCCTTGTTATGTATAAAGACGGCACAGCGCTTTTCGAGTCAAATTAAAAAAACTTTATCCATTCAATTTCAGGGATATCTCGGCTTGAGGTAACCCTGATTTTTATTTCTTGGGTTTCGTAAGGTTCGATTTTAATTATTTTTCTGCTTCCGATTGTGGTGCCTTGAGTTAGCTCAGACCACACATTGCGGGAGTCTTTAGCAAATACCGTGAAGCTTTCGATTCGTTGACCTTCGCTGATTTTTTCGGCGATTTCAATGTAATTGACGGTTTCTTTTTTGTCAAGCTTCAAAACGTATTCCGGCTGTGTTTCGCCGAAACCGGGAAGAGCTTGAAACCCAATCCCGTGTGCAAGATTTGTTTTGAATTCTTTTCTTAGCTTTTCCCCCAATTCGTGAAGACGCACAACATCTTTTTCGTTGAATTTTCCGTTAGGCATAGGGGGAATATTGAGATTGAAAACACCGTTGTTTCCAACTGAGCGAAGATAAGTGTTGAAAAGCCGTTCCAAAGAATGGGGCTCCTCGTTTTCGTGGTAAAACCAACCGGGCCTTATGGACATATCTGTTTCGGATGGGGCGAATACAAGACCTTTTGAATACATAATCTGTTGCAAGGAACCGATAGTGATGTTGGTGTTGTAAATAAATTCAAGACTGCCGTCAACTAAAGCCCCGTTAGTTTGGGGAGTATTCATGGGGCAAAGCTCCATTGGTACAACTGCCCATTGGGCAAATGGTGCAATACCCGATTCGTTACCGCACCAACGTATTGTTCCGCCATCGTGGAAAATGTTGGCTTGGGGCTGATATTTTTTTATAAGCTCGATGTAGCCCTCAAAATCATATACCTGCTTTTTGCCATTGGGGCCCTCACCGCAAGCGCCGTCAAACCACACATAAAAAATTTCACCGTAGTTGGTTAAAAGCTCTGTCAGCTGATTTTTATAATATGTGTTGTATTCGTCTGTGCCGTAATATTTCGAGTTTCTGTCCCAGGGCGAAAGATAAAAACCAAATTTCAGTCCGTGTTTTTTACAGGCTTCGGCGGCTTCCATTACTATATCGCCTTTGCCGTTTTTATATGGGCTGTTTTTCATTGAATGCTCGGTGTATTGTGTTTGCCAAAGGCAGAAGCCGTCATGATGCTTTGCAGTCAGCACCATACCTGTCATACCCGCGTCCTTGATAGCCTTTGCCCATCCGTCACAGTCAAGCTCAGTGGGGTTGAATATGGCAGGGTCTTCTGTACCGTCGCCCCATTCAAGGTTTGTATAGGTATTCGGGCTGAAATGCACAAAGGCATAAAAGGGCGTTTCTCTTAGATGGTTTAGCTGATTTTGGGTTGGTTTAACGTGAGCCGCATTTTTTAAGAATTCTTTAAATTCCATTTTATTCACCTGAGTATTGTGTAAGTTTTCCTTTACTAAATGCCAGCCACACCATAATTATTGATGCAGAAAGGATTGCCATGGTGTGCTGGAAGCCGTAATTGCCGATAAGATGGATGCAATCGGGTGTGCCGATAAGTAGATATACAAGATTTATATACGCAATAAAAAAGAATAACAAGGAAGTGTAATAATTCTTTGCGGGTGTTTTGGTCGCATTGAAGCCACAGCGTCCGGTAACAAGAATAATAAAACCAATTGCAAATAAAACAGCGATTATTGTTGCGGGAATCATAAGCTTTGATTCCTCATATCTTACGAGTACGGGTCTTACAACGTTGACACCTATCATAAACACCGTTCCGAGAATAAAGGTGAGAATTGCTTTCGGTTTTTCTTTAATTTTACTGAAAGCCAGATCAGGTACGTCTTTTTCGGGCTTGAGCTTTAAAATAAAAGCGGTGATTATTCCGCCGGCTATAAAGCCGGTGAAATATTCCCAACAACCCCATGCATAGAAAAATTCCGGGAGGTAGCTGCTTCTGAGCTCGTGATAACCGCCGTTGCCGAAATAGAAGAAAAGGTCGGCAACCGTTATACCGATTGCAAAGGCTGAGCAAACAACGGCACCTGTTTTTGCAGAGGTTTTGTCTTTTATTATAAAACGAACTGTTAAAAGAGAGGTTATTGCTTTAATGGTGGAGGTGATAACCTCGACAGATTGAAAATAGTTTCTGCCACCGTCAATTTTCTTCGCCCAGGAAACATCCTTGAAATGCTCCATAAACACCTGATATGCGGAGCCGTCTATATTCTGAATTTCCAAGCCCTTTTCGAAAAGCTCGGCGGCTTCGGGCTGAACAAGGTTGAGGATAAAGGGCGAAATAACTGCGCTCGCTACCAAATCTGTTATGTAGAATACAGCAAGAAGTATAACAATATCTTTGATTTTCCATTGTTTTTCGCTGAAGCCCCTGCCGAGCATAATACCGAAAAGCGATGCAAGGCCAAAGCCCAGGCAAAGCATAAGAAAAACAGCGGAGCCAACAGAGGTGTAAACGTCATTTCCACCGTTGAACCAATCCTCCGCATCGTAAATAATTCCGGTTATCTGGCTTAAAAGAGTGCCCCAACCGGGAGTTGTGAGCATAAATGAGAGAGCGGTGAGAGAAAGCCAACCAATATCAAGCTTTTGTCGAGTACCTTTTACTATGGCAATGAAAAGTGTAAAAACAAAGCCGGCATTAAGAAGCCCCCAGGATGAGCCCCAACCGTGTTCACCGCGAACGCGCCACAAAAGCCCCATTAAAAGAGCACCTATAAGAATTGTAATTATGTTTTTTACAATGTTATTGTCTTTTTTCATTTAATCACCCATTTCAAAGGTTTTATAAGTTAATTATACTTTAATTAACAAACAAATGCAACAATGTTGAAAAGTTTCATATTTTATGTTATTCTAAAACAAGAAAGGGGTTTTTGTATGCCTAAAACAAAAAGTAAAAGAATCAAGAAGATTTTTCTTGTGTTGTTTGCTGTTATTGCGGTTACTGCAATCGTCAGCGCAGTGGTTAACGCTTGTATGGTTAACAGCCTTTTGAAAAAAGGCTCTTCTTATAATAAAGTCGAAATAGAAGAACAGCTTGTTCCCGAAAAAGATGAAAACGGAAACTGGGCTTTCACCACCGACAGGGATTTTAAGGTAATGCATCTTACAGATATTCATATCGGTGGCGGCTGGATGTGTTACGGAAGAGATAAAAAGGCACTCAACGCTGTTGCGACTATGATTACAAAAGAAAAGCCTGATTTAGTTATCGCATCGGGGGATATTGCTTATCCCGTTCTTGTTCAAGCAGGAACAATGAATAACTACAGCGGTGCTAAGGTGTTTGCAAACCTTATGGAAAGCCTTGGCGTATATTGGAGCGTTACCTTGGGTAATCACGATTCCGAGCCGTATTCATATTTCGACAGAGAGGCAGTTTCAGAATTTTACTCAAATGAAAATTATAAATATTGCTTATATCAGGCGGGTCCTGAGGATGTTGACGGTTACGGAAACCATATTATTGAGGTCAAAAATTCTGAGGGTATCATTACCCAGGCTATGGTTTTGATTGATTCCCAGGCTTATGTTGATGATAGCATTATCACAAGCCTTAAGGGCACATATGACAACATTCACGATAATCAGGTTGAATGGTATGAAGCTGAAATTCGTAGAATGGATGATGAAAACAAAAAAATCGACAAAATGGCGGATACTGTAAAAACACAGGCGTTCTTCCATATTCCGTTGGTTGAGTTGAGCGATGCGTGGAAAGAATTTGAGGAAAACGATTTTAAAGATACCGAAGATTTTAAATACATAGACGGTATAATAGGTGAGGGCGGCAGAAGAGTGTTTTGCGGCTTTGGCGAAGACGGTCTTTTTGAAAAAATGCTTGAACTCGGTTCAACTAAGGCAATGCATCACGGCCACGACCATTATAATAATCTGACTGCCGAATACAAGGGGATTACATTCAGCTACGGTTACAGCATAGACTACCTTGCGTATATAGGTATTGCAGAGGAGGGCTCCCAAAGAGGCTGTACTATGATTACCTGCAAACCTGACTCAACATTTACAATTGATAAATATAATTATTATTCCGACAGATATGATATCGACGGATTTACTCGCGAAGATGCTACAATGCAGTTTGAGGATGTGAAATATCAGGTTGAGGAATAATATAAGAAAGAAATATAATAAGGAGAAATAATAATGAAAAAATTTAAAAGCATCATCTGGGGAGTTATTCTTGTTGCAGTAGGCGTCATAATTGCCCTTAACGCTCTCAAAATTACAGATATTGATATTTTCTTTGAGGGTTGGTGGACTCTTTTTATCATAATTCCTTGCCTTGTGGGAATATTTACTTCAAAAGATAAATACAACAATATTTTAGGCTTGGCGGTTGGCGTATTTCTTCTTCTTTGTTGTCAGGATATTTTAGAATTTTCAATGCTTTGGAAATTGGGACTTCCCGTGATTATTGTGGCAATTGGCCTGAAAATGATTTTTGGCGGTTTGTTCCGCAATAAAAGCGAAAAGGTTATGGAAAAAAATAAAATCAACGGCGGAGATGCAAAAAAAATCGGAGCAACCTTTACGGGTGCTACCGCTAGTTTCTCGGGTGAGATGTTTTACGGCACAGAGCTTAACGCCATATTCGGCGGAGTTGATTGCGATTTAAGAGGTGCTTTTATTGAACAGGATTGCGTAATAAAAGCCAATGCAATATTCGGCGGAATAGATATTTTTATTCCTGAAGGGGTTAATGTTAAGGTTCATTCAACCTCGATTTTCGGTGGAGTTGATAATAAAGAGCACAAGAATTCTCCCGAAAATCCGCATACGATATTTGTTCACGCAAATTGCATTTTCGGTGGAATTGATATTAAATAAGAAAAACATTCTGCTTCCTACGAGGCAGAATGTTTTTTTATGCGTTTTTCAAATACAAAGAAGCATATAAACAAGGCGATGAATGTAATCAGCCAAGAAATGGGGTAAGAAAGATATAAATTCCAAAGCTCTTTTTTCAAAGGGAAGCCTGTGTAAAGCCATAAAACTCTTATACCGCAAGCGCCTAAAAGTGTGATTATCATAGGTTCTATGGATTTACCCATACCACGAATCTGGCATCCTGAAACATCCATTATGCTGCATATAAAGTAGGTTGTCATCATTATAAAAAGTCGGTGCTTGCCCATTTCGATAACTTCTGCCTCTGTGGTGAAAATGCCGATAATCTGTTCGGGGAAAAGAAGACCAACAGCACCAAAGCAAACACTGATTACCAACACGAAGCCCATACACATAAAATATATTTTTCTTATGTTCACATATTTTTTTGCACCCATATTCTGTGAAGTAAATGTCATTGCAGTCTGGGCAACCGCATTTGTGCAGGTGTAGATTATTGCATCTGCATTTTGTGCTGCGGTGTTTCCCGCCATAGCAACAGAGCCAAACGAATTTATAGTGGACTGAATGAGTACATTGGAGAAGGAAAAAAGGCTGCTTTGGAATCCTGCAGGAAGACCGATTTTAATTATTTCTTTTAACTCTGTTTTATAAATTCTTATTTTTTTGAAATTGAGTCGGCAGGCATTATCAATGTTTTTTAATCTGATTACAATGAGTATTGCAGAAATATATTGGGCTACTATTGTTGCAATAGCAACACCAGCAACATCAAAATGAAAGCCTACAACAAGAATAATGTTAAGAACAACGTTTATTATTCCTGTGAAACCAAGAATGATAAGTGGTCGTTTCGTATCGCCTGTTGAACGAACAATGGAAGCGCCGAAATTGTAAACGAGGGAGCCGGGGGCGCCTAAGAAATATATTTTCAAATAAAGTGTTGCAAGTGGCAAGATGTTTTTCGGTGTACCCATAAGAGAAAGAAATTTGCCTGAAAGGAAAAATCCAAAAACGCCGACAGCAAAGCCTGAAATTATGCCTATCGCCATAGCGGTGTGCACGCTCTTGTTGATTCTTTCGGTGGCGTTTGCACCAATATGGCGTGAGGTTACAACACCTGCGCCGGTTGAAAGCCCCACAAAAAGATTTATTATAAGGTTAACAAGTGAGCTTGTTGAACCAACGGCAGCTAATGATTCGCTGCCGGCAAAACGACCAACAACCATAACATCGGCGGCATTGTAAATTAATTGCAAAACACCGGTAAGCATAAGCGGAATTGAGAAAATAAGTATTTTTTTGAAAAACGGTCCGGTTGTCATATCAAGAATACCACGTTTGTTCACAAGGCCACCTCCTAAAAACAGAATTTATTATACTATCTTTTACAAAAATAGTCATTATATTTTAGATTTTTTTCTGAAAATGTATTGAAAAATTTTTTGCAAAATATTATAATCCTTTCGTTTTTCTTGTTGAAAAACAAAGAACTAAAAAGACGTATTGTCGAAAAGAAAGAAGGAAAAATTATGTGGTTCTGGTTCGCAATTATCGCCCTTGTTTGCTGGAGCGGCTCCGATTTGTTTTCAAAAATCGGTTGTGCAGATAAAGCAGACAAATACAGCCATCTGAAGATGGTTACCGCCGTTGGCGTAGTGATGGGTGTTCACGCTTTGTATGAGATTTTCGTTTCCGGCGTACCTATAGACATTCCTTCTTTATTAAAATATTTGCCCGTATCGGCTCTTTATATTCTTTCAATGGCTCTTGGTTACGTTGGTCTTCGTTATATTGAGCTTTCGGTTTCATCACCTATATGTAACTCCTCGGGAGCTATTGTTGCCGTGCTTTGCATTATAATGGGCGACAAATTGGAAACACCTCAGTATATTGCGGTTGCTCTTGTTTGCCTTGGTGTTATCGGTCTCGGTTTCGTTGAAGCAAGAGAAGATGAAGCCTTGAGAATTGAAAGACAGAAAAAATCAAATTACAAATATTCAAAAAGTGCATTGGCGATTATTTTGCCGCTTATGTATTGCCTCCTCGATGCTTTGGGAACCTTCGCAGACAGTCTTGTTCTTGAAACTCTTGACGAGGACGTTGCAAACGTTGCCTATGAGCTCACATTCCTTGCTTGTGGTGTTGTTTGCTTTATATACACTAAATTTATTAAGAAACAGAAATTCCTGCCTAAGAAAGAGGCTCCGAAATATGCCGGTGCAATATTTGAAACAGCAGGTCAGTTTGCTTACATATATGCTCTTGCTGACTCCGAACACGTTGCGATGGCGGCGCCCATCATTTCAGCCTATTGTGTTGCATCTGTTGTTTGGGGAAGAATTTTCCTCAAAGAAAAGCTGTCAATAAAGCATTATGCTATGATTCTTATAGCGGTTGTCGGCATAGTAATTCTCGGTCTGTACGATGCGTAAAAAAACTCTCTCAACCTTCTTGGTTGAGAGAGCTTTTTTATATAGCTTTAACCTTATAAACCTTAACTCCGTGAGCGGGAACAGCGGCGCTGATTTCTGTTTTTATTGTTTCGCTGGTGTTATCCCACAACTCTGTGATTTCGTAGCAGTCTGCAAATGGAAGGTCACAATAAGGATCGTTGTGAATTTTTTGAATATCAAGAGTAATGTTTTTAGTTGAAGCGGATTTATTGAAGAAGCAAATTGCAAGCTCGCGATTTTCAAGGGGCTTTGCCAGAATATCCGTTACAATGTCGCTCTGTATGCGTTTTGCCTGCTTTCCTCGTTTATCCTGGTCAACAGCAATAAGGTTTTTGTTTTTCAAAATGTTAAGAACCTTGTTGTCTTCGTCAACTGTCCCGTCTTCATTGATGAATTTTCTGACGTCGTTTCCGAGAATTAACGGTGCCGCCATCATACACCACAGAGAAAAATGAGTTTTGTTTTCTTCCATAGTCAATTTGCCAACGCCCACTTCGAGCATATCCGGGTCGTTCCAGCTACCTGGGGCGGAATGCTTGTAAAGGCGCACATTGAATTCATAAATAAGGAGCATTGATGCCCAGAAGGGCTTGATATCGTGGGTTGTTCGCCAGAGGTTACCGGCTTTTGCGCCCCATTTCCATGGTTGATTCATACCCCATTCGCAAATTGAATAGCAAATGGGCTTTTCGGGCGTGTTGTTTTTATCTGCAAATTCTTTTGTGGCACGCTTTAATTCTTTGCCCATATTGATGTATTGACGCTGTGCAGAATCCATACGTGAAGCAACGGGGTTATAGAATTTTAAAGTGTTGATTCCTTTTTTTAGCGAAATAACAATCTGAAGTCTGCCGTCAGCGGTGAAGCCTTTTGATGAGGGGAAATAACAATCATATTCTTCCTTACCGTTTACGAGGCAGACAAGGAATTTTCTCATATTTCCGCCTTTTCTGAAAACAATTGTGAGACTGTAATCGCCATCCTCGGGTACCTCAATGGTGTCAAAAACAAGTTCGCCCAATCCACCACAGAGATTTCCCACAACATAACCGCCTTCAACACGGTCATCTTCCATAACCTTTGCGCCTTTGCTGAGGTTTCCGTGGCTTGCAAACATTTCAATGAAATCGCTTTCACCGGGCTTGCCCAGATATATTTTAATAAGCGACGGTGCAACGGTGGGAATAGCCTCATTGTGGCAAAAATCATATTTGAAATACTCAACGCCCCATTCTGCCAGAGTGTCTGCATCGGTAGCCTCGTTATAAAGGCTTGCGGGGAGGTCTTCGCAGGTGAGTGTGCCGTTTGAGGTGTAAAGACCAACCTTGAAGCCAAGGTCGTTGATTTCCTCAATAAGTGGCTTCATACCGCGGGGGAAGCGCGTTAAGTCCCCCTGGAGCTTGCCGTCGGCTGTTCGCATTGAGCTTTGCCAACAATCGTCAAGATTGATGTATTTGTAGCCTGCATCAAGAAGACCCGTCTTTTTCATAGCAGCTGCGGTATCTTTTATGAGGCTTTCGTCGATAGTGTTTCTGAAGGTGTTCCAGCTGCTCCAACCCATGGGCGGGGTGAGTGCAACGCCGTTGTTATAAGCTTCTTTTTCGGTTACGTGAACCTGTGTGCCCGCAAAAGCCTTTTTAATGACACAGGCGGGACAAATGCTTTGCTTGTTTATTTTTTTGCCCAACGCTACACCTGCGCTTGCGCCGAGCACCCAGGATGCTATCTTTTTTTTATTCATAAAACCACCTTATTTTTTGAGTTTTTTAATAAGTGTTGCAACACCGGCAACACCGGCAAGCCCTGCGGCCGTGGGGAGAATTTTGTGAAGAGCCATACTCTGACGGTCTGAAATTCTGCTTTCAATGGGACCGAGAGAGGTGCACTTAAGTCCAAGCTCCTTGAAATGATATACCTTGGATTTTACTTCCCGGGGGTTATCTTCTTTAACGGTAGTTATTCTTATGCAAGAACGGCAACCGTCTGTGTAACAGCAGAAGCCGCTTGTTTTGTTTTGTCCGAGCATAATTCCGTCAACGTAGCCTGTGAAATCGTTGAGGTGGTCGTGGCCGAAGAAGGCGGCGATTACATCGCCTGTCTTTTTCCAGCTTGCGAATTGACCGTGGTTGACCTGGGGAGCACAGGGAACCTCGCCAAGATAACCCTCTACACCGTCTTTTAGCACGAATTTTTTTTCTGTGAAATTGAAGCTGTCTTCTGCAACAAATGGGAGTTCGTAGAACTTGGCTTCTCTGAGAAGATCATATTCTTCGCAAACGGGGATATGCTGGAACAAAATTGCGGGAAGGGTTTTTCCGCCGTGTTCTTCTTTTATTTTTGCCGCTTTGCTTTCGTACCATTCAATCTGGTCTTCGTGAACCCAATCGTATTTTGAGATTTCCGGGTCTTCACAGCAGTTGTTAGAATCGATAAACCAAAGGTTAAATATATCGTCTGTTCCTTCGCTGTTTTTAACAAGCAGGTTGCAGTTGAAATTGCCGCGTGGCGCTGTTTCATCGTTAACACCTATGCAGGTTTCAATTTCTTTATATGCTTCAACTATTTTATCTTCCTGCCCCTGATCGTGCTCGTGATTACCTAAAACATAGCAGAAGGGGATACCAGAATCTATAATCGGCTTCAATATATCGCGAAGAGCATTTTTATAATTTTCAAAGTTTTCTGAATCGTCACGCTCGCTGAGTGTGTCGCCGAGAAGAACAATCAAATCGGGCTTGAATGCAAGAATACCCATTTTCACAAGATTGTGCATGTCTTCTCTTTTCTTTCTTTTTTCACGGGTATCCACATGAAGACACTCATGTATATCACCTAAAGTCATTATGGTGAATTTACCGTTGTTGAATTTCAGTTCTTTATTCATAACAATCACCTGTAAAAATTATAAAACCGTCCGTTGCTGACAACGAACGGTTTTTAGTATTAATTATTCAGCAACAACCTCTGCTTCGGGGGCTTCTGCTGCAACAGTTGCATTGTAAGCCTCTGCAAGTCTGTTGAAGTATTTGATTTTGTAAACGCTGCTAACAAGGGGAAGTACACGCCACAAGATAACGAACATACCGCCGTGTTTGAGCTGAACGTTATAATCAGGTGCTTTCTGATACATTCTTTCAACCATCTGATAGTTCCAAACGAAAACGTAGATGAAAAGGCTGAAAACGTCAAGAAGCAAAACGAGAAGGTAGTTACCACTGTCTTTGTCGTCGCCATCACAAATTTTGTTGAGGTCTTCTGTCCATTTGTACCAGAAGACGATATCGTAAATACCAAGTGTGATGATGCTAAGGAAAATATACAATCCGATTTTTCTTTTTTTAATCATAAGAAATGCCTCCAAAAATTATAGTGGTAACTTATAGCTACCGTAAGGGAAAACTTATTTACCTTATAGTCAATAATACTATAATAAAACAAGAATGTCAATAACCTTTTGTGAAGATTGATTATGAAACTTTTTTATTCGTTGAAGAGAGAAAGCTCGTCTTTTTTCTGCTCGTCTTTGTATTTTTTGATGCGGGCTTTGATTTTGTCAGCGGGATTAAGAAGACTGCTGACAGAACAATCGTGGTTGAGTGTGTCGATGATAAGTGAGCAATATTTACTCATATCAACCTCGAAGTACCAGGGCTTTTCAAGAAGCTCGGGAGTTCTGTAAACAAGGTTGGTGGTAAATACGCCGTCGATGTTGCCTGCGGCGTACGCCTTGTCAAACTCCTGAAGACCGTTGCAGAAAAGACCGAAGCTTGTGCAGACGAAAATGCGGTTAGCTTTGAGCTCTTTGAGCTTTGTGGCAACCTCTATCATAGAATCGCCTGAAGAAATCATATCGTCGATGATAAGGCAATCCTTACCCTCAACGTTGTCGCCAAGAAATTCGTGAGCGAGAATGGGGTTTCTGCCGTTGACAACAACTGAATAGTCACGGCGCTTGTAGAACATACCCAAATCGATGCCGAGAACTGTTGAGTAGTAGATGCAACGACTCATACCGCCTTCATCGGGGGAGATAACCATAAGGTGATCGTGGTCGATTCTGAGGTCTTTGAAGTTTTTGGTGAGTGCTTTGATCATCTGGTATGTAGGTGCAACGTTTTCAAAGCCCTTGAGGGGGATTGCATTTTGTACTCTGGGGTCGTGAGCGTCGAATGTGATAACGTTTTCAACACCCATATCAAGGCAAAGCTCCTGAAGTGCAATTGCACAGTCAAGGGATTCACGCCTTGAACGCTTGTGCTGTCTACCCTCATAAAGCATGGGCATAATAACGTTGATTCTTCTTGCTTTACCTTCAACGGCGGAGATAGCTCTCTTGAGGTTTGCGTAGTGCTCGTCCGGTGAGTAGTGGTTTTCATAACCGTACATATTGTATGTCAAACCGTGGTTGAAGCAATCGCAGATGATAAAAATATCATAGCCTCTGACAGTTTCGTGAAGAACGCATTTGCCTTCACCTGAGCCGAATCTTGTGAAATCAGCATCAACGATGAATGTCTTTCTCTGGTAGCCGTAGAAAGCGATAGTGCCCTTGTGTTCGCTTTCTCTTTCATCTCTCCAGGATGTGAGATAATCATCAATTTTTTTTGCGAGCTCTTCGCAACCGGGTGTAGCTATGATTCCCAAGGGACCTACCGGGATTGTGTTGGGTATACCGAATGCATCTGCCATTACCAAAACCTCCGAATAAAAATTATGAATATATTGTACTAGTTATTCTTGTTCTTTTCAAGTCAAAACGACAAATTATAACTTAAAATTTATCTTGTTTTATTATTCACATTTTGTAAGATGTTACAAAAAAACAAGCCCTGTCACCAAAAGGGATAACAGGACTCGCTGCAAATTAAAGTTCAAAGTCTTCTTTTGAAAAATCGTTATTGAAGGAGAGGATTTTTGGCTCTCTTTTTAAAGGGTCATATCTGAATTTTTTGCATTTTGAATAGGGTTGCATTATACCGCCCGCTTTTCGGCAGACAACACTGTCGCCGGCTTGTGTAACGGAGCCGTATTCACACAAGCCACATTGCGGTTCAATATCTTTTTTGAAAATTTTAAGAGCCATATTTAAACACCCGAACTTGATTAGTGCTTAGATTTTAACACATTTTTTTGCGGTTATCAACCTCTAAAATCAAAACTATAAATGTAAGAAGAAGCAGAATTGTTGCAAGATAGCTGTGGTAAAGTGAAAAAGAGGTTTTGCCGATTGTCAGTGTTACACTTGAGTTGATGCTTTGCGGGATCATTTTTGTTAGTGCACTGCAATACAGAGAGGAGATGGCTGCACCTATGAGCCGTGAGCAAAAAAGTCTTTTTAACTGAACACCGCATTGCGTTGCATAAGCACTTACCTGGCATATTACGGCTAACCCGCCGAAGGAGATTATTGCCGCTGATACGGGCAAGGGCAACCTTGTAGCTGCGGCTGCTTTGCATCCGGATGTGACCTCGAGAATTGTTCTGAAAAATAGCCTGCATGTATCATTTTTTATTAAGTAGTCTGTTGCGGCACATACACCGGAAAAAAGAAGTACCCAGCCACACAAACCCAAAAGAGCGTTGCTTGCCTGAGAAACAGCGTGTATAAGGTTTTGTGAATTGGGGATTTTTTTTTGAACGGTTTCAGGGGCAGGGGTTTTATATTCGTTGAGAAAACGGCAGAAAAATCCTATAGTCAGAGAAGATAGCACGCACGAAATATAGATGATTACACCCGATAACGTGTTTTTTAGCATAAACGTGCCCACGGCAGTTATAACAAAAGCCGGCGAGGGGTTGATGCACCAATAAAAAAGACACTCGGCATCCTTACCTGAAAGCTTTTCCTTGTTTTTTAGGTCATTGATTATCGTCGCACCAACGGGGTAACCACCAAAAAGCCCCAAAATGAAAGGAAGAAGAGCATATTTATTGCATCTGAAAAACGAGTTTGTGATTTTTTCGGCAATACCGCCGTTTTTCAAGGATAAGCCGCGATTTGAAATGAATGAGGAAAAAATCATAAAAGGAAACAGGGCGGGGATAAGGTCGTTGAAAATGACGTTTAACCCCGTTTTTATGCCGTTTCCGATTACCCTGCCCTCTGTTACGAGAAGCATAACGATGAGAAATAAACCAATAAAAAATATGTAGCGTTTAATTTGATTTTCTCTGAAAGGCTTCATAATACCACATCCCTAGATATTTTATGTAGAGCACGCATAAGATATTATCGGGAGCTGATATTTATGGGAAAGAACTCTTTGAAAAAAATTATGGATGACGTGAAAAATGCATCTATTGAGATGTTTTCCAACAAAAAAATGGTGATTACCGATTGCCGTTACGTAGCGGATTATTCCGAAGAATGCATAGTTTTGAATATCGGAGAGCTGAACGTTAAAATAATTGGTAGCGAGCTTGTTTTGTCGTCGTTTGTTTATGGCGAAACTTGTATTGAGGGAGAAATTCTTAATGTTTATTTTGAAAGAGTCTGAGGTGGGGTATGCTAAGGTTTTTTCGCTTCATAAACGGGTATATTTACTTTTGTGCAGAGGGGGGCTTTTCTGAAAGATTTATAAACCTCTGCAAGCTGAATGACATTACACTATGGGATGTGAAAAATGACGGTGTTAAGGTGTTTGCCTTTACAAGCTCGAATTGTTTAACGGCTTTGGAGGATGCGGCAATCAATTCGGGTATGAACCTGAAGATTGAACAAGAAAAAGGGTTGAAAACCCTTGTAAATAAACATAAGTGGCGATTTGGGATTTTTGTGGGAATCGGTGTTTTTTTGTTGTCTTTTTGGTTTGCATCGGGTTTTGTGTGGGAAGTTGAAGTTGTTGGTGTGGATAATGTAATGGCTAAAAACTTTACAGAAGAGTTGCAGGATTACGGTATAAAAACAGGCGTGAAAAAGAGCGATATCAACATTATCGAGGTTGAAAAAAAGATAAAATCAGACTATAAAAACATTTCCTGGGTTTCTGTTAACGTTTTCGGTGGTAAGGTTCAGGTTCAACTGCGTGAAGCTGAGGTTGAACAAGAAAAATTAGACCACTCAAGAGCGTGTAACATTGTTGCATCAAAAAACGGTGAGGTTATTCTTGTAAAGGGATATTACGGTCAGAATGTGGTAAAGGAAGGGGATTTTGTTGCAAAGGGAAGCCTGTTAATTTCGGGGATAAGTGCGTATTCTGACGGTAGTGAGCATAGCTTTCACGCAAAGGGGGAGGTTCTTGCAAGAACTGAAACAGAATTTGTAGCCTCCATAGAAGCAAACAAAAAAATATTTGTCACAGGTGAGTGGAAAAACAGATTCTATTTCTGTTTCTTCGGGTTAGAAATACCGATTGGTTTTATAAAGGCAGACAACGAAAAAAGCGAAACTATGATTTCTTTGAAAAGCGGTAAGGACAGTCTTCCGGTGGGGTTAAAGAAAACAGAGTGTTTTTCAATATCTTCCCGAAATACTTCCCTGAGCAAAACAGAAGCGGAGCTTTCAGCTTTGCTTGAAATCACAAAAGAAAAGCGCAAGGAGTTCGGAAATGTGAAATTTGAAAGCATTGATTGGGCTTTTGACGAACAAAAAGACATCTTTTCTCTGAAATGTATGGTTAAATGCATTGAAGATATCGCCGTTGAAAAAGAGTTTGATATTCAGGAAAATATCGAACAAAACTGATGTTTTTTCACAAAAAATTCAAAAAAATTTAGTGGACATTTACAGAAAATATGTTATACTATGTAGTGAAAAATTATATAAGAGGGTAGTATATTGGAACAAATCATTAATGTTGACAGAATGGAACAGGCAGTCAGTCTTTTCGGCAGCTTTGACGAAAACATTCTGCTGATAGAAAAAGCCTTTGGTGTTGATGTAATCAGCCGTGGCTCAGATATAAAAGTAAACGGCGAGGCAGAAAACGTGTCAAAGGCGGTTAAAGCAATAAACGGGCTTCTGATGCTTCTCAATAAGGGTGAAAGTCTCAATGAGCAAAACGTAAGATACGTTATATCTCTTGTTGATGACGGTAACGAGGATAAAATCACTTCAATGTCCGGTGATTGCATTTGCATAACAAGTAAGGGTAAGCCCGTTAAACCAAAAACCCTCGGTCAGAAAAAATACGTTGAATCAATAAAAAACAACACCATTGTAATTGGTGTGGGCCCCGCGGGTACCGGTAAAACTTACCTTGCCGTGGCGATGGCTGTCAACGCATTCAGGGCTAAAGAGGTCAACAGAATAATTCTTACAAGACCTGCAGTTGAAGCGGGTGAGAAGCTGGGCTTTCTTCCGGGTGACCTTCAGAGCAAGGTTGACCCTTATCTTCGCCCGCTTTATGATGCATTGTTTGATATGCTCGGTGCGGAAAACTTCAACAAATACCTTGAAAGGGGTAATATTGAGGTTGCTCCCCTTGCTTATATGCGAGGCAGAACACTTGACGACAGCTTCATAATTCTTGACGAGGCACAGAACACCACCCCCGAACAGATGAAAATGTTCCTTACGCGAATGGGCTTCAACTCAAAGGTTGTGGTTACGGGTGACGTAACGCAGATTGACCTGCCCGACGGCAAGCGCTCGGGTCTTGTAGAGGTTACAAGAATTCTCAAAAATATGGAGCAGATTGAGATTGTTCATTTTACAGGTAAAGATGTGGTAAGGCACAAGCTTGTGCAGGATATAATCAGAGCATATGAAAAATATGAGGAGGCAAAAAAGAGAAATGAAAGAAAAAATTAAAGTTATAATCGCAAACGACCAGAAAGACGTAAAAATTCCCACAGGTGTCAGACTTCTTGTGAGAAGATGCTGTAATGCAGTTCTTACGTATGAGGGCTTTGGCGAGCCCGCAGAAATCAGCGTAACCTTTGTTGACGATGATACAATTCACGAGCTTAACAGACAGCATCGCAACGTTGACAGCAGCACGGACGTGCTTTCATTCCCCCTTGGTGAGAATGGCGTTTATGACAAGAATCTCGAAACAGGCGCTTGTCTTTTGGGCGATATTGTTATTTCCGTGCCGACAGCTGTAAGGCAAGCCGAAACCTATGGTCACAGTCTTCAGCGCGAAATTGGCTTCCTCACGGTTCATTCAATGCTTCATCTTCTTGGCTATGACCACGTTAACGGCGGAATTGAAGCCGTTCGTATGCGTGAAAAAGAAGAAAGAGTGCTTACTGAATTGGGTCTCAAGAGAAACGAATCATATTATATGGACTCTGAGGAGGCATAAAATGGACGGGGTTAAAAGCCTTTTCAGAAGCTTTGGCTATGCCTTTAAGGGTATTTTCTGGATGGTGACGCACGAGCGCAATTTCAGAGTACATATCACGTGCCTTGCGTATATGTTTTATTACTTGTTCAGATATGACTTTTTCACGGTTACAAGAACGGAGCTTGCCGTTCTGTTGCTTGCCTGTGGTCTTGTTCTGGGCGGTGAAATGCTCAACAGCGGTGTTGAAAAAGCCGATGATGCTGCCTGTAAAGAAAGAAACGATTTCGTGAGAATATCAAAGGATGTTTCGGCGGGTGCAGTTCTTGTTTTTACGATTTTTGCCGTGCTTTGCGGTGTCTCAATATTGTGGCAGCCACAGGCTTTTGAAATGCTTTTTCTGCACTACAAAGAAAATCCGCTGAATATTCTTTGGTTTGTGCTCAGTGTGGTTGGGTTCACACTTTTCATTTTCAAATTTGATTTTAACAAAAAGGATAAAAAATAATGTCACAGAGAAAAACGGCGTTTATTGCCATTGTAGGTAAACCTAACGTAGGTAAATCCTCAATACTCAACAGACTGTTGGGGCAGAAGGTTGCAATAGTTTCGGCAAAGCCCCAGACCACAAGAACAAAAATAATGGGTGTTCTCACAGAGGATGATACCCAGCTCGTTTTCACAGATACACCCGGCTTTCACAAGCCTAAAACAAAATTGGGTGAAAAAATGATAAAAGCCGTTGATGACAGTATCGGCGGTGTTGACAGCTGTCTTTTCGTTGCCGAGGCAACGGGGGATATCAAGCCGGACGAGCTCGATTTGCTAAAAAAACTCAAGGCTGAAAGAATCCCTGTTGTGCTTGCTATCAACAAAATTGATATGGTGGGCGACAAACAGCTTCTTATGAGCAGAATAGTTGAATTAACGGGAGTTATGGAGTTTGATGCCGTTGTTCCCGTAAGTGCAAGAGACGGCGACGGAATGCAGGCACTGAAGGAGGAGCTCTTTGCTCTTGCAGAGGAATCAGACTTTTTCTTCCCCGAGGATACCTTGACAGACCAGCCCGAAAGAGTGCTTGCCGCTGAAATGATAAGGGAAAAGCTTCTTCACAAGCTCAGTGACGAAATCCCTCACGGCATAGCGGTTTCTATTGAGAAAATGAGGGAGAGAGACGATAAACCCATTCTCGATATTGAAGCCATAATTTATTGTGAAAAAGAGAGCCACAAGGGCATAATAATCGGCAAAAAAGGTGCTATGCTCAAAGAGGTTTCAACAAATGCAAGGCACGAGCTTGAACGCTTCTTTGAATGCAAGGTCAATCTTCAGTGCTGGGTAAAGGTCAAAGAGGATTGGCGCAACAGAGAGGGGCTTATTCATAACTTCGGGTTGGATTGATTTAACAATTCACGTGTCGTATAAAGATTGTGCCGTTGAATAAAATATTAAAGAAGAGTTTATTCAACGGGGTGATTTTATGAATGAGAATGAGCTTTGGCAACGTTTTTGTGAAAACGGCAGAGTTTCAGATTATCTTGAATATAAAAACACGGTGAATGCCGCTAAGAATTCGGAGTTGGAAAACCTTGGTGAAAATAACAGCACCGGGACTGGTGATAAGAGAACAGAGTATCGGTGAATCAGACCGCCTTATAACTGTGCTTACTGCTGAGTACGGTCTTGTTCGTGCGTTTTCAAGGGGCTCCAAAAACACAAAAAGCAAAAAGCTTGCCGCAACCTCGTTGCTGGCGTATTCTGATTTCACGTTTTCAAAGAAAAAAGATGCCTTTGCGGTTGATGAAGCCGTTGTCAAAGAGGTGTTTTTCGAGTTGCGACAGGATATTGAAAAAATGGCGCTGGCACAGTATTTTTGCGAACTGTCCTATGAATTCTGTGAAGAAGATTATGAGTCGGGGGAAGTGCTCCGACTTTTTCTTAATTCACTCTGGCTTTTAAAGGATGGTAAAAAAGCCCCCGAATTTATAAAAGCTGTCACAGAACTCAGGTTAATGTCTCTCAGTGGCTATATGCCCTCTTTGGTGGGGTGTGACACCTGTGGCGAATACGAAAGCAATATAATGTATTTTTCAACCGAAAGCGGCAAGCTGTTTTGCAGTGAATGTATGCCGGCGGTTGGGTGCAAGCCACTTAATATATCGGTTGTGACAGCTATGAGATACGTTTGCCTTTCTGAGTTTGAAAAAATTTTTTCCTTTACATTAAAGGATGAATCCTTGAGAAGCTTTTGTAATATTTGCGAGGATTATCTTCTGAAAAAAACTCAGCGTAGCTTTAAAACATTGGATTTTTATGAAACATTAAAAGTTGGTATATTATGAAAGATATGAACAGACACTTAAAAGCACTCGAATACGATAAAATTCTGGAGCTTCTTGCGGCTCGTGCGTGTAATGACGATGCGAGGGACGGGATTCTTTCTTTGCGTCCCGAGAAAAGCGAGAAATCGGCACAGAATCTGATGAATATGACAGAAGACGCATACATAATGCTTGCCAAATACGGCGGGCCATCCTTCGGTGGGCTCAAAAATGTCAATAACTCCCTTGCCAGGGCATCGGCGGGTGGCGTTTTGTCTATGAAGGAGCTGTTGGATATCGGTTCAACGGTGAGAACTGTGCGTGCAATAAGAGAGTGGCGGAACAATTCCGGCAAAGAGCCACGGGGGATTGATTTGTATTTTGATTCGCTTATGCCCAACAAATATCTTGAGGAAAAGATTTTTTCGGCAATTCTTTCCGAGGAGGAAATGAGTGATAATGCTTCGCCCGAGCTTGCATCAATCCGCCGGCAGATAAAAAACAAAGAAAACAGCATAAGAGATAAGCTTGAAAAATTAATAAAATCACAAAATCTAAGAGCTGTTCTGCAGGATGCTATTATCACCCAGCGTAACGGCAGATACGTTGTGCCCGTTAAAAGTGAACAACGTGGTGCAATTTCGGGTATGATACACGACACATCTTCAACAGGTGCAACGGTGTTTATCGAGCCTGCCGGTGTTGTTGAAGCAAACAACGATATCCGTGTGCTCAAGGGTAAAGAGGCGGCTGAGATTGAACGTATTCTGTATGAACTTTCTGTTGAAGCGGGCGGGTTTACCGAAGAAATAAAGGGTAGCTACGAGTGTGCTGTTGAAATCAATATTGTTTTCTGCAAGGCTCATATGGCTTATGATATGAAAGCAAGCGTCCCTGTTATTAACAGTAACGGCATTACTGATTTGAAAAAGGCAAGGCACCCCCTTATTGACCCCAAAAAGGTTGTGCCGACGGATATAAGGCTGGGTACAGATTTTGATACCCTGGTCATAACAGGTCCCAATACAGGCGGTAAAACCGTTGCAATAAAAACAATAGGTCTATTGTCAGCAATGGGTGCCAGCGGTCTTATGATTCCTGCGGGGGATGAAAGTAAAATCAGCGTGTATGACAATATTCTCGTTGATATCGGTGATGAGCAGAGTATTGAGCAATCCCTGTCCACATTCTCGTCACATATGGTAAATATCGTAAATATTCTCGAAAAAGCCAACGGCAAAACACTTGCTCTTATAGATGAGTTGGGTGCGGGTACAGACCCCGTTGAGGGTGCGGCCCTTGCTATGGCTATTCTCGAGGAGCTGTATAATAAGGGTGCAAAAATTGCGGCAACCACCCATTATGCGGAGCTGAAAGCCTACGCCCTGCAAACACCCGGTGTTGAAAATGGCTCCTGTGAATTCGATGTTAACACGTTGAGCCCCACATACAGGCTTCTTATCGGTGTGCCCGGGCGCTCGAACGCATTTGCTATATCCGAGCGATTGGGTATTGACAAGAGCATAATTGACAGAGCAGGGGAGCTTGTTTCATCTGAAAACATCAGATTTGAAGATGTTGTTGATATGCTTGAAAAAAGCAGACTTGAGATGGAGGGCGAGCATACCAGGGCTCAGGAAATTACGGCGGCGGCAAAAGCCGATAAGGAAAAGGCGGAAAAAATCCTTATTGATGCTCAGCAAAGGCGTGACAAGGAATTGGAAAACGCTAAGGGTGAAGCCTTGCGGATAGTTGAAAAGGCAAAGCGTGAAGCTAACGCACTTCTTAACGAGGTTGAAAAGCTCAAAAAGGAAGCAAGGCAGACCAAGGATGCCGCCGAGCTTGCAAGACGTGCCAAAAGTGCGGTTAACTCCCGTCTTAATGCAATAAACGACGCTGTGAATCCGGTTTTGGCTTCTGTTGATGACGATGATGATTACGTTTTGCCTAGACCCCTTGAGATTGGCGACACGGTTTATTCTAAAACCATAGGCAAAAATGCAACGGTAACATCCTTAAAGGATAAAAAAGGGAACGTTGAAATTGCTGCAGGTATGCTGAAAATGCGAGTGAAAGAAGAAACCCTCAGGCTTGTTGATAAACCCAAACAGAAGGAAACGAAAAAACGACAGGTTTCAACTGCAAGGGTAAGCGGTGAGAGTAAATCCACAATGAATGTGAGCAACCGTTGTGACTTGCGTGGACTCATGGTGGATGAAGCCATAATCGTGCTTGACCGTTTCCTTGATGATTTGCTTCGTTCGGGACTTACCGAATGCACTATAATTCACGGTAAAGGAACAGGTGCACTCAGGGCGGGCGTTACACAGTATCTGAAATCCGACCCGAGAATACGCACCTTCCGTCTGGGCACCTTCGGTGAGGGTGAAAACGGTGTTACAATAGCAGAAATAAAATAAAAAAGGCAGCCGCAAATGAACTGCCCCAAATTGTGCGGACAGTACAAAAAGAGACCTTTACGGTAGATAAAATTAAATTTTAAGCAACAAACTGATTTCGTTTTTCAAGCGGAGTCAGTTTTGTTTTTAGTTGAATTCTT
>SVOT01000014.1 GCA_015066225.1 Oscillospiraceae bacterium | reverse complement strand
GAAACTTTTTAGTTTCAGTGATATTATATTCGCCTCCAAAACTGTCCGAAGGACAATATCACGATGCGAAGCATCATATCACTGCGAAGCAATATCACTCGCCGCAAGGCGAATATAACTGAGGCACCTTCCTTACGGAGGGTGCCTCTATGGGGAGCTTTTTCTCATTCACCGACAAGCCTCAGCATCAGCTCTGCAAAGAGGCTGTTTGCCCAGGCGAACCAGGGTCTTGTAAAATCTGTGCAATCGTCCTTGTTGAACGATTCGTGCATAAGGTGCGTTCCCGCATCCGTGCCGACTATCATATCAAGGCACTCATTAATTTCAGCCTCATCCGTTGAGGTGAGAGCCTGCATACAAAGTGCAATGTGCCATATTTTGTCATTACCCGTGTGGGGGCTGCCAACGCCCTTTGCCGCCGAGCCCTCAAAATACCAGGGGTTGCTGTATGAAAGAATAAAATCTCTTGTGTTTTTATAAATCGGGTTGTCTGCGCTTATATAGCCAAGGTATGGCGCCGCAAGCAGACTCGGTGAGTTTGCGTCATCCATAAGAATAACGTTGCCCATACCGTCAACCTCATAGGCAAAAATTTTGCCGAACTTTTCGTGGTCATAAACGCCGTGCTCCATAATACCCTCGTTAATATCAAACGAAAGTGAACGGCACTCGCTTTCGAGCTTTGTGTCCTCAAAGCCCACGTTAGCCAGCTCAGCCGCCATCTTCAAAGCACATACCGCCATCATATTTGCGGGCACAAGGTAGCCGTAAATACACCTGTCGTCAGATGGTCTGAAGCCCGACCACGTCATACCCGTGTATGCAACCTCGTTACCCTTGCCACCGTTGGGAAGTGTGTCGGTCTGGGGGCAGTTTTCACGGTTGAAGAAATATGTTGAAGCGTGTGAGTGATTTTTTTCAAGCTCAAAAACCTCAACGATTTTCCACATCATTTCGTGGAATTGCTCTGTAAAAATCGAAGAATCAAGAGTTGCCTTATAATATTGATGAGCAAGGTAAAGCGAAGCACAAAGGGAGTCAACCTCATATTTTCTCTCCCATATAAGGTCGTGGTAAAAATCGGTTTCATCCTTATGGCTGTTTTTGTTTGCAACGGCGTTGAATGCGTTGGCGTAAGGGTCAAGGCAGATAAATTGCGCGTGGCGTGCAATCACACTGCGGATAATTTCCTTTAAATCCTCATCCTCGTTTGCATAGCGAATATAGTGGCTAAGCTGTGATGCACTGTCCCTTAACCACATTGCGGGTATGTCGCCCGTAATAACAAAATAGCCACCATCATCGAGCTTTGAAACGGTGGTTTCTATAGTATTAAGAAAACAGCCTTTGAAAAACGGCGCAAGCTTTGGGTAACGCTCACCCAGCTTTGCAGTTATTTCATCGGCTTTTTTTAAAAGAATATTCGGTGTGTCCATAAATAACTCCACAAGGTTTATTTTTTTATAAAAGCATTATACCATTCCCACATCACCAAAACAATGGTAATAGTGCAACTGTTTTGATATGAAAATTTGTAAAACATAACGATTGCTTAGATGCTAGCCTCCAGCCTCCAGCCACCGGTCGCCAGCCTCCAGTTGAGGGGCACTGCGTGCCGATTGTATAATTTGTTGTTGGGTGCGAAGCCTATCATCCCTGTTTTGCGTAGCAAAATAGGGAGGGGGACCACGTCGGAGTGCAACGCAGACGGGGTGGTGGGTCGCCCCCTCACCTGTTTTCTTCGCTGATGAAACGAACAACGTAGGGGACGGTCTTGACCGTCCCGCTTTTTTAAGTTGCAAGTTGCAGGTTGCAAGTGGCAAGTTTCGGGGCGCAAGCGCCGATTTTATTGATATGTAAAAGTGTTGCGAAGCTTATCATCCCTGTTCGCTTTAGCGAATAGGGAGGGGGACCAAAAGCTCCGCTTTTGGTGGTGGGTCGCCCCGCTGCCTCTTTCCTTTGTTGCTGAAACGAACAATGTGGATAAAAGTTTCAAGTTGAGCGGAACTTCGTGCTGACGAGGTGGTGGGTCGCCCCCTCACCTCTTTCCTTCGCAGATGAAACGAACAACGTAGGGGACGGTCTTGACCGTCCCGCTTTTTTAAGTTGCAAGTTGAGAGTGGCGAGTGGCAAGTTGCAACTTTAAAAATCCCCCCTTCAAAAAACTTCTCAACCAAGGTTGAAACCCCCGATTTCCGGGTGTATAATAGAAGCAAAACAGAACATTTGTTCTTCCGAGGAGGCAAAATGAAAAACAAAAAAAGCTTTTTAGTCTATTTCGATTGGTACGAGCCTTTGAGCGTGCTGTCGGATGCACAGCTCGGTGAAATCACCCGAGCCATGTTTTGCTATGCAAAAAATCAGACGGAGCCCGAATTCTCGGACCCGTCGCTGAAAATGGTTTTCGGCTTCATGAAAAGTGCCTTTGACCGTGACCGTGAGGTGTATAAGGAGCGTTGCAAAAAGAATGCCGAAAACGGGAGCAAGGGCGGAAAGAAAAAAAGCGAAAATCTCACAAAAAAGCTTTCACATCTTACGGAAAACGACCTTCAATACGTTACCACATCAATGCTTTGTGAAGAGCTGCGCCAACGAAATGCCTAGCAAACGCTACCAAACGCTAAAATTTGTAGCGGATATAGATATAGAAAAAGAAAAAGAAATTGATATTGTTATAGAAATAGCTCCCGATATTGATACAGTCCCCGGGAGGGATAAAGAAACAGTATCAGATTCTGCGTTTTTCGCTTCGCGCTTTTTTCTTCGCCATTCCCTCTTGCGAAGCTTATCATCCCTGTTTTGCGTAGCAAAATAGGGAGGGGGACCAAAAGCAACGCTTTTGGTGGTGGGTCGCCCCGCTGCCTCTTTCCTTTGTTGCTGAAACGAATAACGTAGATAAAAGTTTCAAGTTGAGTGGCACTTCGTGCTGACGAGGTGGTGGGTCGCCCCGCTGCCTCTTTCCTTTGTTGCTGAAACGAACAATGTGGACAAAAGTTTCAAGTTGAGTGGCACTTCGTGCTGACGAGGTGGTGGGTCGCCCCCTAACCTCTCCCCTTCGCTGATGCATTGCGAAACCAATTTACCCATTACTTCCGCACAAAAAAAGGTGCAGCCGAAGCTGCACCAAAATAATTTTATTTAATTTTAGAATAGCCGTAGCAGTTGATAAGAGCGTCAATCTTTTTATTTTGCTTGCAAAGCGGGCATTCGTGGGGCGGTGTGTTGAAATAACCGTCAAGGTCGTTAGGGTTGAAAACCGAGTTCACACTGTAGCCCGCACATTCCTTTGCGGTTGCGAAAATCGAAGCGATACCCACAACCTCGCCACCGTAATAGCGAACAGCCTCAATCGCTGCCTTTGCCGTTGAGCCCGAGGCCACCGAAACTGCAAGAACAAGAACGTGCTTGCCCTTAATCATGGGGGCAATATTATCTCTGAAAAGCATCTGTGAGCCGTTTGTGATTTCGGGTGTGACAACGTAGATTGTCTGGTGGGCATTAATATTTGTGAACGACTGCTTCGTCAGCTCGTTTGCAAGACAGGTTCCGATAACCTCTGTGCCGTCAAGGCAGAGGATTGTGTCAACAATGGTTGTGTCGTAGTTGTAGCCCGAGCAAAGCTCTTCCGCAACGGCTTTAGCCTCAGAATAACGTGATTTCTGAGCGGCAACGTCTATATAATAGTTGCTGTGTGAGTAGTTTGTTGCGAAGTGGCCCTCAGCAACACGTAGATAAAGATTGTTTCTTTTAGTTTTTATTTTGTGAATATCATTAGTAGGCATAGAAACACTCCTTTTTGGTTAATATAGACATTTTACACTATACAGCACTTGATTTCTATTGATAAATTGTATAAATATACAAGCCTTGTTTTGTGTAACTCATTTAATAAGTTCTTCAAATTCCGACTCGGAAATAACCCTTATGCCAAGCTCGTTTGCTTTTCTGAGCTTGCTTCCGGCATCCTCGCCCGCCAGCACGATGCTTGTTTTTTTCGAAACCGAGCCACTGGCCTTGCCACCGAATTTTTCAATAATCTCCTGAGCCTCACGTCTGCCGTATTTTGAAAGAGTCCCCGTGAGAACAAAGGTCATACCGCTGAAACGGTCATCCTCTTTTTCGGTGAGGCTTTTCGTGTTAAGCCCCAGCTCGCAAAGCTCGTTTATAAGCGAGCGTGTTTCGGGAAGCCTCAGCGTGTCAACAAGTGTTTTCGCCATAATTTCGCCTATGCCCTCAATCTCAACAACGTCTGAAACCTCGGCTTCAAGAAGCTTTTCCATTGTTTCAAAATGGTTTGCAAGAAGCTTTGCAGCCTTCAGACCGATGTGGTGAATACCCAAAGCGAAAATCAGCTTATATAAATCGTTCTCTTTGGATTTCTCGATTGCTTCAATAAGGTTGAGGGAGCTTTTCTGCCCCATTCTCTCAAGGGTAATTAAATCCATCGGTGTGAGCCTGTAAATATCCGACGCCTTTGAAATCAGCTTTTCCGAAACGAGCTGTTCAAGAACTGCACTTCCCAAGCCCTCAATATCCATAGCATCTCTCGAGCAGAAGTGAATCAGCTTTCTGAGAAGCTGTGCGGGGCAATCGGGGTTGTTGCACCTTATAGCTGCCTCGCCCTCCTCCCTTGCTACCCTTGAGCCGCAGGCAGGGCAAGTTTCGGGGAAGGTGAACACGGGATTTTCGCCGTTGTGGCTTTCGACGCAAAGCACCTCGGGGATAATATCCCCCGCCTTTCTCACAACAATGGTGTCACCGATTGCGATTCTTTTTTCGTTAATAAAATCCGCATTGTTAAGGGTCGCCCTTGAAACAGTTGTGCCCGCAAGGGTAATTGGCTCGAAAACAGCCGTTGGTGTGAGCACGCCTGTTCTGCCAACCTGTATATCAACCGAAAGAAGCTTCGTGGGCTTTTCCTCGGGCGGGTATTTAAAGGCAACCGCCCATTTTGGGAATTTTGCGGTGCTGCCAAGCTCCTCACGCATTGCGAAATCGTCAGTTTTTATAACTGCACCGTCAATGTCAAAAAGAAGGGAGCCACGGCTGTTGCCGATGATGTTAATGCACGCAATCGCCTCATCAATATTGTCGCATCTCTTGTAGCCGGGCACGGTTTTAAAGCCCAGCTCCCCAAGGTAATCGAGGGATTCCTTGTGAGAGGAAAGAGTCCTTCCGCCCTCTTTTTGCTGAATATTAAAAACGAAAATATCAAGCCTTCTGCCTGCCGTGATTTTCGGGTTTTTTTGTCTTAATGAGCCCGACGCCGCATTTCTCGGGTTTTTAAAGGTCTTTTCACCGTTGAGCTCCTGGGTTGCCACAAGCTCGTCAAAGGAATCGTGGCTCATATACACCTCGCCCCTGACCTCAATAAAGGGAATTTCCTCATTGAGCTTCAATGGCACGGAGCGAATAGTCTTTACGTTTGCCGTAACGTCCTCACCAACGTCACCGTCGCCACGGGTGGAGGCTCTCACAAGCACGCCGTTTCTGTATTCAAGTGAGCATGAAAGCCCGTCTATTTTCGGCTCAACAACGTATTTTGCATCAGGGAAGGCTTTTTTAACACGTTCGTCAAATTCTCTGAGCTCTTCAACAGAAAATGCATCCTGCAGGCTCTCCATTCTCACGGTGTGCTGAACCTTTTGGAAGGTGTTGTCACTGCTGCCGCCAACACGGTGGGTGGGCGAATCCTCCCTGAGAAGAAGCGGAAATTCCTCCTCAAGAGCCGACAGCTCACGCATCATCATATCGTAGTCGTAGTCCGATACGTCGCTCTCGTTACCCATATAATATTTTTCAATGCATTGGTTGAGAACTGCCGTCAATTCTTCAACTCTTTTTCTTGCTTTTTCAAATTCCATATATATACCTACCAAAAAAGTTATTTGTTATTGCGAAGTTTATCATCCCTGTTCGGCTTTGCCGAATAGGGAGGGGAACCGCGCCGTAGTGTAACGAAGGCGGGGTGGTGGGTCGTTCAAGCTCCCTCTTGCCGTCGTCGATGAAACGAATAACATAGTTGCAAGTGGCAAGTTTCGGGGCGCAAGCGCCGATTTTATTAATATGTAAAAGTGTTGCGAAGCCTATCATCCCTGTTTTGCGTAGCAAAATAGGGAGGGGGACCGCGCCGTAGTGTAACGCAGGCGGGGTGGTGGGTCGTTCAAGCTCCCTCTTGCCGTCGTCGATGAAACGAATAACATAGTTGCAAGTGGCAAGTTTCGGGTGCTGCGCACGGCATTCATACCCCGACAATTCCTAATTTCGAATTACCTTATAATGATTGTAATTTGTCGAAACGCAGTCGCGTTTCGCAAAAGCCGATTTTATCGGCTTTTAGCAAAATTGTTTTTTATAAATACAATTTTGCATTACACTCATTGAAAGGATTATAGTCGAATTTTCGAAGAAAATTCGATACCAAATCATAATTTGGTATCGAAACAGTGTAATTCACACTGTTTCGACTAACTATAATCGTTATTATACCATAAGTAACAAAAAATGTCGAGTGTTACTGCGTTTAATCTGCATTAATTCACATTGACGAAATAATAATAATTATATATAATTTATTCGATTAGTGTAAATAGGAGGGATTTTTTTGAAAAAGAAGCTGAAAAATGCATTTACGCTATTTCTCACCTTTTTCAAAATCGGCGCCTTCACCTTTGGCGGCGGCTACGCAATGATTCCCATAATTGAAAAAGAAATGTGTGAAAAGCACAAGTGGCTCAAGGGTGAAGAAATTCTCGACATTTTCGCAATTTCAGAAAGCACACCCGGCCCCATTGCCATCAACTCCGCCACCTTTGTGGGCTACAGGGTTGCAGGTGTTCTCGGCTCATTCTGTGCCACACTGGGCGTTGTGCTCCCCTCATTCATTGTTATTTCCGTAATCTCGCTTATTCTTGCAGAATTCAGCTCTCTTGAGCCCGTGAAATATGCCTTCAACGGCATTCGTGCAGGTGTGCTCGCCCTTGTCATCAAAGCATTTTATTCCATGTATAAAAAATGCCCCAAAAGCCTTTTTTCATACATCATTATGGTTGGGGCTTTCGGCGCATCACTTTTCATAGACATTCTCGGTCTTGACATCAGCGTTATATACATCATTGTTTCCTGTGCTGTAATCGGGCTTGTTTACTCTCTCATTCAGAGAAGGAGGGGTAAAGAAATATGAGCATTTTTCTTGAGCTTTTCCTCACCTTTCTCAGCATCGGCGCCTTTACCTTTGGCGGCGGCTACGCAATGCTCCCACTCATACAGAATGCCGTTCTTGAAAAAGGGTGGCTCACGGAGGAGGCAATCGTCAACTTCATCGCCGTCAGCGAAAGCACACCCGGCCCCTTTGCCATAAACATCGCCACCTATGTTGGCATGGAAACGGGCAGAGCCGCAGGCGATATGGGGCTTTTCGGCGGTATATTGGGTGCCGCCTGTGCCACACTGGGCGTTGTTGTGCCGTCATTCGTTGTTATTCTCATCGTTGCGAGAATCTATAAGCAATTTCAGGAAAGTAAAATCGTCAAGGGCTGCATGAACGGTCTTCGCCCCACGGTTATCGGGCTCATCGCAGGTGCGGTGCTCACCATCGGGCAGACTGTGTTCTTCCCCGACGGCTTCGCCTTTGCAAGCCTTGATTTTTATAATATGGCAATATCCCTGGTGATTTGTCTTATCGGCATTTTCCTTATATTCAAGAAAAAGGTTCACCCTATTATTCTTGTTCTGGTTTCTGCCGCCCTCGGCATCGCCGCAGGCTATGCCGGTAAATTATTCTGAGTAAAAATCTCTAAAGGAAAGAGTGGATAAAATGAAAACTGTACCGGAATATTTCGGCTGTGACGTATTCAGCGCATCTGTAATGAAGGAAAGGCTTCCAGAAGAAACCTACAAGGAGCTTCAGCGCACTCTTGAAACAGGTCACCGCCTTGACTTACCCGTTGCAAACGTTATTGCAAACGCAATGAAGGATTGGGCAATGGAAAAGGGCGCAACCCATTTCACTCATTGGTTCCAGCCCCTCACAGGAATCACCGCCGAAAAGCACGACAGCTTCATAACCCCCAAAAAAGACGGCAGTATTATTATGGAATTTTCGGGTAAGGAGCTTATCCAGGGCGAGCCCGACGCTTCCAGCTTCCCCTCGGGCGGTCTCAGAGCAACCTTTGAAGCCCGTGGCTATACAGCCTGGGACCCCACCTCTTTTGCGTTCATAAAAGACGGTGTTCTCTGCATCCCCACAGCCTTCTGCTCCTACGGTGGCGAGGCTCTTGACAAAAAAACGCCCCTTCTTCGCTCAATGGAGGCAATCAATAAACAGACTCTTCGTGTGTTAAAGCTTTTCGGCAACGAGGACGTTATATCCGTCAAAACAACCGTTGGCCCCGAGCAGGAATATTTCCTTATTGACAGCGACGTTTACCATAAAAGAAAAGACCTTGTCTATACAGGCAGAACTCTTTTCGGCGCAAAGCCCCCCAAGGGTCAGGAGCTTGACGACCACTATTTCGGTGCAATCAAGCCCCGTGTTCAGGCATTTATGAAGGACCTTGATGAGGAGCTGTGGCGACTTGGCGTTCTTGCCAAAACCGAGCATAACGAGGCTGCCCCCGCTCAGCACGAGCTCGCCCCCATTTATGCAACAACAAACATCGCCACCGACCACAATCAGATTACAATGGAAACAATGCAGAAATGTGCAAAAAAGCACAATATGGTCTGCCTTCTCCACGAAAAGCCCTTTGCCGGCGTTAACGGCAGCGGCAAGCACAACAACTGGTCAATTTCAACCAACACGGGCGCAAATCTTCTTGAGCCCGGCGACACTCCCGCTGAAAACGCTCAGTTCCTTTTGTTCCTCTGTGCGGTAATAAAAGCAGTTGACGATTACCAGGACCTTTTAAGAGTTTCAATCGCTTCCGCCGGTAACGACCACCGTCTCGGCGGGCAGGAGGCTCCCCCCGCAATCGTTTCAATGTTCCTCGGCGAGGAGCTCACCTCCATTCTCGAGGCTATTGAAAACGATGAAGCCTACGGCGCAAAGGAAAAGGAGCTTCTCAAGGTCGGCGTTCACGTTCTTCCCCGATTCCCCAAGGACACAACAGACCGCAACAGAACATCTCCCCTTGCATTTACGGGTAACAAATTCGAGTTCCGTATGCTGGGCTCATCTGCCTCCGTTGCGGGCCCCAACACAACTCTTAACACCGCAGTTGCAGAGGTTCTCAGCGGCTTTGCGGACGAGCTTGAGGGTGCCGATGATTTTGAAAGCGCACTTCACTCTCTCATAAAGCGTGTTATCAGAGACCACAAGCGCATCATCTTCAACGGCAACGGCTACGATGATGCCTGGGTAAAGGAAGCACAGGAAAGAGGGCTTCTCAACCTTGTTTCAACTCCCGACTGCCTCCCCTATATGCTCCACCAAAAGAATGTGGAGCTTTACACGAAGCACAAGGTTTACAGCGAGGCTGAAATCAAAGCCCACTACGAAATCAAAAACGAAAAATATTGTAAGCTTCTCAATATTGAGGTTCTTACAATGATTGATATGACAAAGAAGGACATTCTCCCCTGTGTCAGCCGTCAGATTCACGAGCTGGCTGATACGCTCCTTTCCAAAAAGGCAATCAGCGAAAGCATTGACGGTTCTTATGAAGAAACACTCATAACAAAGCTTTCAACTCTGTGTGCCAGCGCATTCGATGACGTAAGAAAGCTTGAGGAATGCTCAAAAATCGTCAAATCCATTGTTGAAAGCGACGCCGCCGCATTTTATTACAAGCTCAATATCATCCCCGTTATGGAAGACCTCAGAGAAGCCGTTGACGAAATGGAAACACTCTGTCCCTCAGACAAATGGTGCTACCCCTCCTACGGCGACCTGCTCTTCAGCGTTAAATAACACAAAAACAGCCAAGACGTTTTGTCTTGGCTGTTTTTAGTTTAAAACTATTACATATAAAAGTGTTGCGAAGCTTATCATCCCTGTTCGGCTTTGCCGAATAGGGAGGGGGACCGCGCCGTAGTGTAACGCAGGCGGGGTGGTGGGTCGCCCCCTAACCTCTCCCCTTCGTTGATGAAACGAACAACGTAGGGGACGGTCTTGACCGTCCCGCAAAAATCGAATACAAAAACGGGCGGGTCAAGACCCGCCCCTACATTATCTATCCCAATAACAAATCAATACAATCGGCACGCAGTGCCCCGAAACTTGCCACTTGCCACTTCCAACCTGCCACTTAAAACATCTCCGCTACCTTGCACACAAACGGCACAAGCACAAGCCCGGGCAGAAGATTTGCAACCTTTATTTTTGTGACACCAATCAAATTAAGTCCCAAAGCCGTAATCATAACAGACCCTGCACAAATCAGCTCCGCAACGGCGAAATCATTCAGAAATGCGCCAAGAACCATACTCAATGCCACAAGAGCGCCCTGAAAAACAAGCACAAAGCCCGAGGCACACATAACACCAAACCCAAGGCTTGACGCCAGCATACACGACGAAATAAGGTCAAGCACAGCTTTTGTGTAAAGCATCTGATTATCACCCGAAATGCCGGCGTTCATTGAGCCCACAATGGTCATCGCCCCAACGCAGAAAAGAAGCGAAGCCGTAACAAAGCCCTGTGAAAAGGTTGATTTTTCTGTTTCGCCCCTTTTCTTCTGAAGCCTGTCGCCCAGTGCACTCAGCTTGCCGTCGATATCAATAAGCGTGCCGACAACCGCACCAAGAACAAGGCTGAGTATCATAACAAGCTGATTCTGCCCCTTTATAATACCACCCACGCCGATTGCTATTGTGCAAAGCCCGATGGCTGTCATAACGGCACTTGTGAGCCTTTCGGGTATCTGCTTTTTTAGAAGCAGACCAATACCGCTGCCGATAATAACCGTCAGAGTGTTGACAAAAACACCGCTAAAGGCTGAAAGCTTTTCAATTATTTCCAAAATCTGCACCTCCGAAACAGCTCCAAGGGTAATCCTCAAAGCGAGGGTATTTTTTAAACTCCATAAGCTCACCGCTTACGGGGTGATTAAACGAAATTATGTGAGAAAACAGTGCAACGTCACAGCCTCTGTCACGGCTGCCGTACCGCCCGTCGCCCGTCAGAGGTGTTTTTCTCGATGAAAACTGCACCCTTATCTGGTGAGTTCTGCCCGTGTGAAGAAGCACCCGCACAAGAGCCTTACCGTCATTCTCCGAAAGCACCCTGTATTCCAGGGAAGCCTCCTTAACGCCCTTGCGCATTCTGTCAACAACAAAGGAACGGTTCTTTTTCGAATCCTTAAAAAGCAAATCCTTACAGACGCCCTCACGGCTTTCGGGTATGCCGTCTGTCACCGCAAGATATGTTTTAAAAAATCGCCTTTGCGCGATATCGGTTGAAAGAGCCGCCGCACTTTTTTTGTTTTTGGCAAAAACCATAACACCGCCCACATTTCTGTCAAGACGGTGTAAAAGGTGAATTGTTTTTCTGTTTTCAGTCTGAAGATAAGAGATAATCCCTTTTTCACCCTTTTGGGAATCCTCACTGGGGATTCCCACGGGCTTGTCTATAACAAGAATATCCTTATCCTCAAAAATCACTTCAATATCATTGTGCGTGAAGGTCATATTTCTTTTTGAATTCCTCAAAGATTTCTGTAAATTGTTCATTATTGTGCTTTATATCACGCAGATAGCTATGGGTGTCAAAGCTGTCCATTTCTGCCTCAATAACGGCAACGGCGATATTGGAGCAATGGTCAGAAATTCTTTCACAGTTTGTGAGCAAATCCGAAAGCACGAAGCCCAGCTCAATGGTGCAGTCGCCGCTCTGAAGCCTGTTGATGTGGTGGGCTTTTATTTCTGCGGTGACTCTGTCAATAACCTGCTCAAGGGGCTCAACCCTTGCGGCAAGCTCAACGTCGTTTTTCTCATAAACCCTTGTGGTAAGAATTGTGATTTCTGCAATGGCCTGCAAAAGAAGTGTGATTTCTTTTCGGGCATTCTCTGAGAAATGAACCTTTTTATCGTGAATTTCCTCAGCTACCTTCTGCAGGTTGAGGGCGTGGTCGCCAAGTCGCTCAAAGTCACCGATATTGTGAAGCATTTTTGAAACAGTTCTTGCATCGTTATTAGTCAGCGACTCCGATGAAAGCCTTACAAGGTATGTGCCAAGCTGATCCTCATAAACGTCGAGAGTAGTTTCGTATTCTTTAATCTTCTTCGCTTCATCCTTGTTGTATGAGAACACAAGCTCCAGGGATTTAAGAATGGTGTCCTTAGCAATAACCGCCATTTTTGAAGCATAGTTGTCGCACTCCATAACAGCAACCGCAGGCGAACGGAAAAGTCTTTCGTCCAAATAAACCGCTTCCGTTTTTGCTTTTTCCTCGCCGCTTTTTTCTTTAACAAGCTTGTTGGCAAGCCTTGCAATGAGCTTTGTAAAGGGTGCAAGAATAATAACGTTTGAAAGGTTGAATATTGTGTGAATAACCGCAATGCTTGCAGGATTCACAAAATTATTATCAAAGTAGCTGCCCAGAGCAACATTTCCGATTATGAAAACAGGCAGGAAAATAACCGTGCCAAGAACGTTTATAAGGGTGTGTGAAAGTGAAACCTTTTTAGCGCCCGCACCCGCACCAAGGCAGGATATCATCGCTGTGGCACACGTGCCGATATTCTGACCGAGAATAATGGGCACAGCCATTGTGTAGGTTAATGTGCCTGTGAGCGAGAGCGCCTGAAGAATACCCACAGAAGCCGATGATGACTGAATAACAGCTGTTACAACAGCACCGATAATTACACCGATAACAGGGTTATTGAACTTCGTCATCAGCTCGGTAAACTTCGGGGAATCCGCAAGCCCCTCAACAGAACCGCTCATAATATCCATACCGTAAATGAGCACCGTGAAGCCCACAAAAATCATACCGAGATTTTTCTTTTTTTCGCTTTTTGACATCATCATAAAAGCGATACCTACAATGGCAAGAATCGGCGCAAAATTCTGTGGCTTTACCATCTGCATAAAGAAGGAATCACTCTGCACGCCAACAAGGGATAAGAACCACGCTGTTACAGTTGTTCCGATATTTGCGCCGAATATAACACCTATGGAGCTTTCAAAGGTCATCAGCCCCGAATTTACAAGACCCACCAGCATAACCGTTGTTGCGGAGGATGACTGAATAATGGCGGTTATCACCGTGCCCATAATAATGCTTACAAAAACGTTTGACGTCATTTTCTTGAGAATAATTTCAAGCTTGCTGCCCGCCGCCTTTTCAAGACCGTCTGACATAGTGCTCATACCGTAAAGAAAGAACACAAGACCTGCACAAAGCTTGAGAATGTCAAAAAAACTCATATTTACTCTCCTTTTTTCACGACACTTCTTCCGTCGTTTTTTCTAAATTTTTCCAAATTTCTCACAATACCATTCTATCACCGTTTTTTCAATTCTTCAATATTTTTTTATTATTTTGCAGATTAATGAGAAAAATATTTTTATGATTAAAAATACTCTTTTAAAAGCATCAGCAATTCTGCTTGCTTTAGCATTCTCTCTCATAACAGTCGCCGATATGTATCTTAAAACTCTGGGCGACATATCCGACACCCCTGCCCCGCAACACATTACACAAGCAACAGACACTCTCACCCATTTCAAAAAGAAAAACGGAGCTCTGCGAATAATGAGCTACAACCTGTTAGCCGATACCCTGGGCTTTGAAGGCGAAAGGGCTCAGCTCCGAGCCGACGGCGTGTGCAAAATACTGAAAAATCTTGCACCCGATGGCGTCTGCCTGCAGGAGGCAAGCAGAAATTGGTTTGCCTGCGTAATGAACAACACCGGCTACCGCTTTGTTCACCCCATACGCACGGGGCTTTTCGCCACAATGACCGCCATCGCCTACAACCCGGAGGCTTTGCTTCTGATAAAAAGCGGGGAAAAGGTATTTGAGCACGGGGGCAACTCAAGCCTTCGCCGTGCTGTCTGGGCAATGTTTGAAATAAAAAGCGAAAACGAGTTTTTTATTCTCGTTTCAACCCACTTTGATTTAGAGAAAACCGACAACTTCCCACTTGAAAGCGCCACACAGCTTCTGCAGGCAACAGAGGTTGTGAAGCTGTGCCTTGAGCTTAACGCACGTGAAAAATGCCCCGTTGTGCTCGGGGGTGACTTCAACGTAAAAAAAGCCACCAAAAAGATCCCCTCACCTGTCTATGACATCATAAACGGCTTTTTCCCGGATGCAGAAGCCTCTGCCCACAGCCGTAACTACCTCACCACGGAAAAAAACGGCAACCCCGTTGACCACATTTTTCATACCGATACGCTGAAAGCAGAAAAATACTACAACTTCAACCACAAAAGCCTTGAAGAGCTCAGCGACCACTACCCGATTATGGCAGATTTCAGGGTGAAAGGAGATATTTGAAACACATCCAACAACAAATTCACGTTTTTTTCACGTTTCTCTTGACATTATTTTGAAATTCTATAAAATATAATGTATAAAGGAGTGGTAAAAAATGGATTTATCAACATTAATTGAAAAGAAAAACAAATACGCTCAATATATGATTGATGACATTACACATATCATCAAAACCTTCGGCAAGCGTGACCCCGGCAGCCCGGGTGAGAAAGCCTCCTGCGAATATATGGCAGAGGTTCTCAAAAACGAATGCGATTGTGACCGTGTTCAGATTGAGCACTTCAAAGAAAACCCCGGCTCATTCTTCGGCTGGATTTATATTTCATTCACGCTTATTCTTTCCTCTATTGCCCTTTTCTTTGTTTTCCCCTTAATCAGCGCTATCTTTATTGCTCTGGCATTTGCACTGTGCATTTTCCAGTTCGGAATGTATAAAAAGGTTGTTGACTTTATGTTCCCCGAAAAAGAGGGCACAAACGTTACCGCAATCAAAAGCTGTAAAGGCGAGGTTAAACGTCGGATTTTCTTCAACGGTCACCCCGACGCCGCTTGGGAATGGCCCGTGAACTACCGTCTGGGCGGTGTATTCTTTGAGGGTCACATTATTGTTTCCGCAATCGGTGCCCTTCTTTACCTTATTGCCGCAATCATCTATGTGGCACAGAACGGCGTTTCATTCGGTCTTATTGACCTTTCATCAACACCTGCAAAAATGGCATTCTGGTGCCTGCTCTTTGTTCCCTTTATGATTGGTATGTTCTTTATGTGGAACAGCAAGCTGGTCGTTGACGGCGCAAACGATAACCTTTCCGGCTGTTATATGGGCATTGCAATCCTCAAGGCTCTCAAGGACGAGGGAATAGAGCTCGAAAACACCGAGGTCGGCGTTATCCTTTCCGGCTCTGAGGAGGCAGGTCTTCGCGGCTCAATGGCTTGGTGCGAGGCTCACAAGGGCGAGTTCGACGACGTTTCCACCTTCATTATTTCCTACGACACAATCCACGACCCCAAATACCTTATGACAAACTACCGTGACCTTAACGGCACCGTAAAGGTTGATAAAGACGTTTCAGACCTCTTTATGGAGGCTGCCGCTGCAATCGACGTTCCCTGCAAAAAGGGTATGGTTCCCCCTCTTGGCGGTGCAACAGACTCAGCCGCTTTCGCCAAAGCAGGCTTCAAGGCAACAGGCATCACAGGTCTCAACCACAAGCTTGAGGATTATTACCACACAAGACGTGATACATACGACAATATGAACCTTGAGGGTCTTGCAAACTGCTACGCCGCAAGCGTAAAGGCTCTTGAAATGTTCGACAACGGCGCTAAGCAATAAACAATAAATACAAGAAAGAGTAATCTGATTTTTCAGATTACTCTTTCTTTTTTAATACCTTTTAATTTTTAATGCCTTGTGAAACACGGGCTTTTTCTCGCCTGCGTTCACCATCTCTCTTGAAAGAAGCGCCCGCATTTCCATAAGAATTTTCTTGTAATTCTCGTTGCCCGCAAGGTTGTTTTTCTCACAGGGGTCATTTTTCAAATCATATAAATAATCGTCAAAATAGTGCACGGCTCTCGGCTTGTGCCACCCTGAGCCGATAGCCCTTGCGGAATATTTCCAACTCTTCGTTCTCACAGCTCTGCCTATATGTGATTCACTAATCTGAACAAAAACACAGTCCCTCTCGGGCACATCATCTTTTTCAACAGGCAAAACGTTGCCCGAATAGCTTTTCGGGATTTCTATTCCGGCAAGGTCGAGAATCGTCGGTGGCAGGTCTATAAGGGAAGCAAGACAATCCGTCGCCGCCCTTCTTGCCACCGCACCACCGCCGAAAACAAGTGGCGTGTGTATTGCGGAATCGTGACAGCTACGCTTGTATTCAACGTTTCGTGTTTTAAAATGGCAACCGTGGTCACTGGTGTAGATAATTACCGTGTTGTCGTAAAGCCCCTTTTCTTTAAGAGCCCCCACCAGCCTACCGACGTTTTTATCAAGTCGGTTTACAGCGGCGATGTAATCGGGGTATTCTTCATTGTAATCACCCTTGAGAAATGCCAAATCCTCCGGAATTTTGCAGTCGCGGTACTGCTCAACGCTCTCTTTTGGGCCCTCAAAATGACCGTGGTCATTCTGGTGGTGGGGCTCAAGCTGTGAAACAAACATAAAAAAGGGCTTTTCACCGCTGTGATTATTTATGTATTCAACAGCAAAATCGTTTATACAGTCTGCGCGGTAGCCTTCAAAATCAATTCTGTTGCCGTTTTCATCGAACACGTAACCGTCGTAGCCGTGGGAGGTAAACTCAAGCACGTCTGCCCCGCGCCAGTATTTGTAGCCACCCTGTTTTTCTTTCGGCACGGCTGTTTTTTCACAATGGCAGCCCACACCCGGCAAAAGGTCTGAGGCAAGGTGCCATTTGCCGATATATGCTGTGTCATAGCCGTTTTCGTTAAAATGGTCTGCAAGAGTTTTCTCGCCCTCTCTCAGAGGGATTGCATTCCGGAAACAGCCGTTCTGCGTGGCATATTGACCCGTCTGCAGACAAGCACGTGCAGGCCCGCACACAGGCTGGCAGGTAAATGAATTTTCAAAAAGAAGCCCCTCCTCGCCAAGCTCCCACACGTTCGGCATAATATCCTCGTTGAGAGTATCCCAACGCTGTTGGTCTGAAAAATAAAAAATAATATTAGGTCGCATATAAATTCTCCGCCTTATTTTTTGAAATCATTAGCCTTCAGAAGCGCCTCGGTGCAAAATGACGGTATTCTGCCGAGACCGTCGGGACCCACATTGAGAAGATAGTTGATTCCCATAGAGTTGAGCCTTTCTCTTCTCGCCTTTATTTCCTCCGCGCTGAGCCAATTCTGGTCATAGTATTTGTAGCCCCAGGAGGAATTCAGCGTTCCCGCCGTTTCATAAAGCCCATAGGGCGAATATTTAAAGCCGTCAAGTGCGTTGGGGTCTGCATCCTCCTCGCACTTCATCTCTGTGGGGTATTCGTTGTCACCGAGAGAAACGTAATCATAAGCGCCGTTGCCGATTCTTGAATTTATAAGGCAATCGGGCTGATATTGCTTAACAAGGTGGTTAAGCTCCAGGCTCTGCTCCTTTGTTATGGTGTGGGGCACGTCAAACCACATAAGGCACAAATCGCCGTAGTTTTTGAGAAGCTCTGTAACCTGCGGCTTTATTTTCTCCTCAAAGCAGATTGAAAAATCCTTTTTTTCTCTCTCGGGGAAATCCCAGTTATTGTCCCACGACGTGCCCGAGCAGCCGCTGAAGCGGTCGTAGCCGCCGCCGTGGAAATGGTGCCAGTCAAGCTCCTGTGAATAATAAAGACCAAGCTTCAGGCCGTGCTTATAGCAAGCCTCGGCAAGCTCGCCCACAACATCTCTGCCAAATGGTGTGGCATCCACCACATTGTAGGAATCCGCAAGGGATTTGAACATTGCAAAACCGTCGTGGTGCTTGGAGGTGAAAACGAAATATTTCATTCCGCTGTCCTTTGCAAGGCGAATCCATTCATCAGCGTTAAAATAAACGGGGTTAAATATTTTCGCAAGGCACTCGTATTCCGCATTGGGAATCGGCATATAGCTCTGAATCCACTCGGCGTAGTCAAGCACTCGCCTGCCCTTGTATTCACCACCCAGGAGCGAATAAAGCCCCCAGTGCGCCATCATACCGTAGCCCGCATCCTTAAACCATTTTTTGTTATCCATTGTTTCACCCCAAAAATTTTTCTCTATTATATCCCAAAAATCAACAGGTGGCAAGATTTTTCAATATGTTATATGACTTACATCGGGGTATTGCCTTCTTAGGCGTTCTGCTGTAATGTACACAGAGCTATAGAAATATGCTGTCATACATGCTATAATGCTTGTATAAAAATTCCGGGTGGTGTTACTATGATTTTTGATATAAACAAATTCAAGTGGACAAGAGAGCCTTCGGATTACTCTCTTTCACAGAATAAGATAGAAATAATTACAAGTCCTCACACTGATTTGTGGCAAAGGACATATTACCACTTCAGAAACGATAACGCTCCTGTGTTGCAGATAGAAACAGATGAAAAATTCTTTTCTTTTGTTGTTAAAACCCATTTCCAAAGCAAGCATAGATTTGACCAATGCGGCATCGTTATGTACCTTGATTCCGACAATTGGCTCAAGGGCTCCATAGAATATGAAAACGATAGCTTTCAGCACCTCGGCTCAGTTGTAACAAACAACGGTTACTCTGATTGGGCAACAACAGAAATCAGTGCAGATATAAAATCTATGTGGTACCGTTTCAGTCGCCGCGAGGATGACTACTGTATCGAATGCTCTGAAGACGGCACCGTTTTCAAACAGATGCGTGTGTGCCATATGTGGAATGGCGGAGGTAAAATACAGTTTGGTGTTTATGCCTGCAGTCCTGAGAATTCTTCATTCAAAGCAACCTTCACAAATATGGAGCTCACAGAATGTATGTGGCTTGCCCATGACGGCCAGCAGCCCGATAAAGACTAATTTTTTTCAAATCAACACATTTTAAAATTCATGTTGTTCAGCTTTGGCTGCCTCCCGGTTAAAATAAGCTTGTAAATAAAAAAAGGAGGTTCACAAAATGAACACAGACAAAATATATGCAGAATCAATAGCAAAGGAATACGCACCCAAGGACAACTCAAAAATAGTAGCACTTCGCAAGCTCGACAAAAAAGCAAAAACACCCGCAACAATTTTCACATACACCTTTGGCATCATATCAAGCCTCGTTGCGGGTCTGGGAATGTGCCTTTCAATGAACGTTATCGGCACAACAACACTGCACATGGTGCTTGGCATTGTAATCGGTATAATCGGCTTCATCTGTTGCGGCATTAATTACCCCATCTATAAAAAAATGCTTGAAAAAGGAAAGCAGAAATACGCTTTTGAAATTGTTGAGCTTGCAAAACAAATAAGCGAGGAATAATTGTTTAAAAATCTATGAACAAAAACGAAAGCAAATATTTTAACACGGCAGTTAAAATGGATAAAGCCTTGATAGCCCTTCTTGAGAAAAAGGATTTTGAATACATCACAATAAAAGAAATCTGTGAAAAAGCGGGTGTTAATCGCTCAACCTTTTATCTGCACTATGAAAACACGTCAGATTTGTTAAAAGAGGTTACCCAATATATCACAGACGGCTTTCTTGGTTATTTTTCGGTTGACAAGAAAAATATTAAATGGGATTTTGAAAATTGCGATATAAAGGAGCTTTTATTTATAACCCCCGAATATATTTTGCCGTATCTGACCTATATCAAGGAAAATCAACGAGTTTTCAAAACCTCCCTGAAGCATCTGGGTTCAATGAATTTTGAGGCGGTCTATAAAAGAATGTTTGAATACATTTTCAACCCTGTCCTCAAACGCTTCAGCTTCCCCGAAAACGAAAGAAAATATATTATGAAATTTTATCTCACGGGAATTACGGCGATTGTTGCCGATTGGCTTGAAGATGATTGCAGGGATTCAGTTGATTTTATAAGTAAAATTATTACAGATTGCGTTATGGGGAAAACAAGCAAACAAATCATTTAACAAATACCTCTTGGTTCATAAACTGTTATTGCCAAAAAACACCTCTGTAAATCGGAATTTATTGTTATAAAGCCGTTCAAATTACAGCCCGTATTTACGAATAAAATATGACGGCGTACAGCTCCAGGCGTGGCAAAGGCTGTTTATCATTCTGTCATTGTACGGTGAAAAATCGAGTTCATCGGGAATAAACGCTTCCCAGAAGGTATCTGCACCAAGCTCCACCATACCGCCCCAGAATTTTTTCAAATACCGCACCGCATCATCCTTCAAGCCAAGCTTCAACATAGCTTCAATAACATAGTGGCGCATATATGGTGTGACCGGTTGCTTGAAATTCTCGTTATCAAGGCAGGAAAAAAGAAGCCTTTTTGCCTCTTCTCCGGTTATTACTCCGCCCAGAATCATCCAGACCTGGGAATGAACGCTGAGCTGACCGTTATCCGAAGGATTTGCGAACACTTTTTTGCCTTCATCATAAAGATGCTCTTTTGAAGCGGAACGAACCGCGGGAATGAGAGCGGAGTATTTTTCATACTCATCATCACCTATTGCTTTCAGCAATTCTGCAAAACGCTCAAGCGTATAAAGATATACACCCTGCAATGCAGTCATACATTCAAGCCCCGGACACCAGTCAATAAAAGCAAACCAACCATCCTGCTTTGTTGCAATCAGATTTTTGTCAAGTGTTGCGCTGAAGCTTTCAAGCTGTAATTTGCAAACTCCCAAAAGGTCATCTACAACAGCCCTGTCGCCTGTATGCTCAAAATAATCACAAACACTCACAACGTATAAAAGTGCATAATCCTCAATATGAGTTGCACCGGAATGGTAGTATGGGGTTTCATAAACAAAGGACGGCAAGAAGCCCGATTCATTACATTTCCCTGCCGCAAAAAGATACAAGCATCGTTTTACAACCTCAAGATTAATGAATGTATAGTAATTTGTAAGAGCCTCAAGGCGAAGGTCACCAATCCAAAGACGGCGATCGCGCTTGGGTCCGTCTTCAAAAACATTCTGCATACATTCCTTGAGAGTGCTTGTCGCTACACAGTCAATTTTATTCAGTAAAGCATCTGCCGTGTTCGCAGATTTCAGCACAGATACATCGGCACTTGTCGATGCACGGAAGCTGAAATCAAAAAGCCTTATCGGTCGGGTGGTTTTTTCCACCGTTATTTTTATGTATCTGCAAGCATATCTTCTGGGCATGGTTACTTTCTGCGGAAAATCAAGATTGATTATTTCCTCCTGCAACCAGGTTTTTGAAAGCACACCCTTGTATTCAGAAAAATCATCATTGATTTCTCTCATATCTTCGCCGAATTTAATAACCAAACGAACAGGAGCATCAACGAAAACATCAACTCTGTCAAAAGCAAACGAAAAATGACCCACAGCGTGTTGCCCGAGGTCAAGCAGAATACTGTCGCCGTTTGAACCGCTAAACTCGGTTATATCGGGAGCAAGAACAGAAAACTTCAGTTCAGGAAAATTCTCCTGAGCCTTAGTTAAAAAGTAATTTTTATCTTTCATATATCAATCGCTCGCATTATCAGATTCTTATTTGTCAAACTAATTATCATTTCAATTATTTTTCATTGTGAAATATTTTTTATTTCCGGTATAGCAGAACTAAACTGCTTTCTTCCTGAAAAGGTATTTTCTGACCTTCTGTCAGTTGAATTATCTGCCCAGGTGCTGAGATTTGAAACGCAAAATTTCAAAAAACTGTTCATATAAACATCAAAATTTTCCTGTTTACCGTTAAAGCTGTATCCTTTAACTACAGGCTCTTTGTTCTCTAAAAACAGCTCTCTTATTTCAAATATATCTAAAAGTTCCCCTTCTTCATCAGTGAACCAGCAGCCAAAGGACGGGTCAAAGGAGCACCATTTATCTTCTTCGGATATGTAAACCAAGCAAGTGAAATGAGAGCCTGTGAACTCCGAAGATACCATAGCCACAGGAAACGCCTTTATACCCACAGCCACAAGGCAATCTGCAAAGGCTATTGCTCTGTAACGGCAGTTAATGGCACGGTTAAAAGGCTTATCAAAGGAATACTCCAAAATTTCAAGGGTGTCATCATTCAGCATTTTCATTTGCATACCGCTGTAATATGTGTGCTTTGTAAGCCATTCAAGAATCTGAACAGCCTTATCAAAATCACTGTCAGCAGTTGCTATATCTGATAAATTATATTTTTCATTAAGCTGTGTGTGAAAATCATAGGGCTTTATAATTTTATCAAGCTCTGTTTCTGTAAGCTCCCTGTCCTCTGATGCCATATCCTTGATACATACAGGCTCTTTTAACAGTGCTTCTTCATAATCCATCTCAGAAACATATTCAGCGTATTTTTCACTGCTGAATTGCACGATAATTCTATCGATTAAATCAAATCTCAGATTAACAACAACGAGAATTATAAGTACTAAGCCTATAATAATCGGGATTTTAAACTTTTTCATTTTCGCACCCCTCGTCTCATAAAAGCCTTATTGCAAAAACATTATACCATATTTTCCGCCACATTTCCACAGTTACATATATGTAAAAAACTTTACTGCATAATACAAAGAAAAGGAGCTGACTTTTCAGTCAGCTCCTGTAGTTTTTAGTTCGATAAATTGGGATTTGTCGCTTTGCCAAACTGAAAGTTTATGTTCTATATGTAATTACATAACCATTATTAATGTTCCTATTCCAATCAAAACACAGCCTATCAATGACTTTATTGTAAAGTCTTCGT